>NZ_MSSW01000017.1 GCF_002150685.1 Algoriphagus antarcticus | reverse complement strand
AGCACTTTTGAATCTTACTATACTATTTTGGCAGTTCAATAAACAAAAAGAAAAATCTTGGGAGTTAATTTCCCTTCATGCAGACACTGATCAGGGGAAAACGCTGAAATCAAAAATTTCGCGCTTAGTTATTTCGGCTTGGATAGGGTTGCCATTTTATCCAGAAAATAGAGTGAAACTCTTTTACGAAGTATTCGAAAAGCAACCTGAGCTCGTGCATTTATGTTTCCTTTTTCTTTACCATGATCATACTGATTTTCTTCTAAGAGAATTCGAAAACGGAAATTATTCTAGCTTTTTACAAGAAAATCACCCGGTCTATTATTTGATTGTTCTACATTTCAACCGACCTGATGATCCTAGGTTACTGGATATTTCTGCTGATTTGAAGGAGTCTTTTGATGAGAAAGTGAGTGCTATTCTAGAAAAAAGGAAGTTCTACGGGAAGGAAGATTAAAGATTTTCAGATCAAGATAAGCGTTATAAATCAGTCCGGTGGACAGTTTAGCTAAGGGTCAACATTCGGGGAAGCCCCGATGAACTAAAATGCAAAAAAAGGCTGGAAGTTTTCTAGGCTTGTCAATAGATTAAAAAGAAAAATTTGAGAGGTTTTCCAATCAAAAATCACTTTAACCTTTCATCCCAGCTTTCACGAAAAACCTTTCCTACTTTTTTGAACTCTTCCCCAATGAAGGTATCGGTCTTGGCATTGTTGCATCAGTAGCAGGCAAAGACGAGGTTGTCTAGTAATCATAAGTGGCATTTGGTTCGATTCTTTGGAGTTCTGGTTTTCTCCCTCGACCTCGTTTAGTAAATAGTTCTCCTTTTTTTGCTGCTATTTCCTAGATTTGGCCCAGTTCAGCTTGGGTGATTTCGCAGTAGTGACAGTGATTTGCTGTGATGAAGTAGTGTTTCTCAATCATAACATTTTACATCACACCTTCACATTTTTTCTTGATCCAAAGGTTTCGAATTGGAAGAAGTCGCTCCCCTTTCTTCTTTATGGGCTTCCCACTAAGTTTTGAATTTGGCTTCTGTCAAATCAGAATTTTAAGAATGATTATTTAGGGCCGGCCCAAAATAAATGCGTGGTGGAGATATTTCCTTTGGCGATCGGTTAGAGTTATTTAAGAATTGTTTAAGTGAAGAGTCGTACTTAAACTCAATTTTCGTAATTCTTATACTAGAATAAAAAAATTTCATTTTTCAAAACTTTTTCCATTCAATTTCTGTATTATGGTCTATTCGTAGAGATTATACTAGAATAAAAATTGAGAAAATCACTTAAAGAACTTGCTTCCATTCGATCTGGAATTTTTCTGAAACCTCAGGAAAATGGGGATTTAGTTTATATGCAAGCAAAGTATTTTGATTCGGAAGG
This sequence comes from Algoriphagus antarcticus, assembly GCF_002150685.1. Lineage (GTDB taxonomy): Bacteria > Bacteroidota > Bacteroidia > Cytophagales > Cyclobacteriaceae > Algoriphagus > Algoriphagus antarcticus. Next base: position 158,806 of record NZ_MSSW01000017.1, on the reverse strand, counting down.
GAGTTTGAGTTCAACTATTTTTCCCGACATTAAGCGTCGGAATGTTTCTGATAAACATCTCCTTAAAGCTGGAGAGATCTTATTTTCGGCAAAGGGTTGGAAAAATTTTACATCTGTCTACAAAGCCGAATATCCTGCCGCAGTAGCATCGACCTCGTTTTTGGTGATTAGTCTTGAAACTGAACTGGTACTTCCAGACTATATTGCTATGATTCTCAATTCTCCCCAGAGTCAAGAGTCTTTTAAAAAGATGTCAAAAGGAACTTCAATTCCTTCGATCACCAAGAAGCTTTTGGAAGAATTTGAAATTCCAGTTTTGCCATTAGAAGTTCAAGAAAAGTTGGTGAAGCTCAGTAAACTGAAAAATGAAGAAACATGGATTCTAGATGAATTGGATCGATTAAGGAAATTAAAATTGGATTTGAGTATCCTCAAAATTGTACAGAATTATGACTAAGAAAATCACCCAAAACGATATCAATAATGCAGTTTGGCGAGCCTGTGATACTTTCCGTGGTAGCATCGATCCAAGCGTCTATAAGGACTATGTGCTGACCATGCTTTTCGTCAAATACCTCAGCGATGTGCATGATGATAAGATGGAGGAATATCTGAAAAAGTACAGTGGAGACCTGGATCGCGCAAATCGATCCATGCAATACGAGCGATTTATTGTGCCTGTTCAGAGCCATTTCAAATTTCTGTACGATAGCAGGAATGCACCCAATGTCGGGGAACTCATCAATATCGCTTTGGTGGACTTGGAAGAAGCTAATCGGGAGAAATTATACTCTGAAGATGGAGCGGGGATATTTCAGAATATTGATTTCAACAATAGCAAACTGGGCGAACCCAAAGACAAAAATACCCGACTTAGAAATCTGCTACTAGATTTTAATAGACCTGAGCTTGACCTCCGCCCGTCTCATTTGGATGGCTCGGATATTATTGGCGGGGCTTATGAATACCTGATATCCAATTTTGCTTCAGATGCAGGTAAAAAAGCTGGGGAATTTTTCACGCCAAGTGAAGTGTCCACTTTGCTCGCGAAGCTTACCCGATCGGAGGAAGGCTCTCGGATTTGTGACCCAACTTGTGGTTCGGGTTCGCTTCTGATCAAAGCAGGTCAGGAAGTAGGATCAAGGAACTTCTCTCTTTATGGTCAGGAAGCCAATGGAAGTACTTGGGCTCTCGCGGTGATGAATATGTTTTTGCATGGCTTTGACAATGCAACCATCAGATGGGGCGATACCATTCGGAATCCCAAACTCAAAGAAGGCGATTCGTTGATGAAGTTTGATACTGTGGTAGCCAATCCTCCTTTTTCATTGGATAAATGGGGGAAAGTAGAAGATAAAGACGGAGAAACTACTACGATTACCTGGGATCCTGAGACGGATCGCTACAATCGATTTTGGCGGGGCGTACCTCCCAAAAGTAAAGGAGACTGGGCGTTTATCACCCACATGATAGAAACTACTTATCAGACTACTGGTAAAGTGGGAGTCGTAGTTCCTCACGGTGTCCTTTTCCGGGGAAGTTCTGAGGGCAAAATCCGCCAGAAAACCATCGAGGAAAATCTACTCGAGGCTGTGATCGGACTTCCGGCTAACTTATTCTACGGCACAGGCATACCGGCTGCAATTCTGATTTTCAACAAAGCCAAAAAGTCCGGGACAGAGGTGCTCTTTATCGATGCGAGTCTACAGTATGAAGCCGCCAAAAACCAAAACAAACTCCGGGATAGCGATATAAAAAAGATCGTGGATACCTACATGGATTTCCGTGAAGCGAAACTTTCTGCTGGAGTCTTGGAGGAAAAATTCAGCTATGTAGCTACGTTCGAAGAAATCCAAGCCAACGACTTCAACCTTAATATTCCTCGCTATGTGGATACCTTCGAGGAGGAAGCTGAAGTGGATATCGCAGGAGTGCAGCAGGAAATTGTCCGATTGGAAGGTGAACTGGAAAAAGTGCAGGGTCGAATGGATGAATACTTGAAGGAGTTATTGGGCTGAACTATGAAAAAATCAACAAAAAGAGCTTCGGATGGATTTAATGAAGTGCTACTTTATACTACTCCAAATGGTAAGGTAATAGTTGAAATTTACTTGCTAAACGAAACGATCTGGTTGACTCAACAACGAATTGCAGAATTGTTTGGAGTGCAAAGGCCAGCGATTACCAAGCACCTCAAGAATATTTTTGAATCAGGAGAATTGGATGATCTTGTGGTCAGTTCCATTATGGAACATACCACTCTACATGGTGCCATCGATGGAAAAACACAGAAGTCCAAGGTTAAATACTATAATCTCGATGCAATCATCTCGGTTGGGTATCGGGTGAATAGCACACAGGCAACTGCCTTTCGGATTTGGGCTACCGAACGCTTAAAGGAATTCATTATTAAGGGGTTTACCATGGATGATGAGCGACTCAAAAACCCAAACAACATCTTTGGGAAGGATTATTTCGAAGAGCAACTTGCTCGTATTCGGGATATTAGGAGCAGTGAGCGGCGATTTTATCAGAAAATAACCGATATCTACGCCCAATGCAGTGCTGACTATCAGTTAGATACTGATGTTACAAAAATCTTTTTCGCTACTGTTCAAAACAAACTCCATTGGGCAATTACCGGGCAAACTGCAGCAGAAATAGTACATACAAGAGCAGATAGCAAGAAAGAAAACATGGGTCTAACTACCTGGAAAAATGCTCCATCCGGTCAAATCCGTAAAACGGATGTGGGAATCGCTAAAAACTATTTGAACCAAAAGGAACTCGATGGACTGAACCGAATCGTGGCCATGTACCTGGACTATGCAGAGATGCAAGCCAATCGTGGGATTATGATGCACATGAAAGATTGGGTTGACAAGCTCGATGCTTTTCTACAATTCAATGAGCAGGTTGTTCTGAAAGATGCTGGCAAGGTGAGCCATCAGGTCGCTATTGCCTTAGCAGAACAAGAGTTCGACAACTTTAGCAAAAAGCAGGATACGCTGTATGAGAGTGACTTCGATAAGCTGACTAGGAAACTTCCAAAAGTACAATAGAACTAACTATGAACGAATTCCATCACAGTCGACTTAGATCAGGGATTCAAGAATCTCATCGGATAGCCGTCCAACCGGATTGGGCATTTGGGCTTCGAAAGCAAGCCAGACTTGTGCTTTTACCACTTTGGCGAAAGGTTGTAATTCAATGGACTACGGAGCGAGGAATTAAAAAACCACAACTGACTGAATTAGCAGAAGAACTGTTTCGAGTCTATTCATATCCGCAAGGAATTTCATCAGATGTGCATTTTGAGTTGAATGAAGTGCTGAGTCCTTTTGTGGAAGAACTTACTATTTCAGATAAATCGATTTTGAAATTTTACTTTTTGAGTGAGGATGAGAATCTAGAGCATCTTGCGAATGAAGCACTGGAAGAGATTGCTGAAGATGAAGTTCTAGTCACAAAATTGGATCGCATCGCAGGTAAGGCATTTCGTCCACAATTCAATCATTACTCTGAAAATGACCTAACTCAAGGTATTCTTGAAGAAATGAGAGAAATAGAAAACCTGATTTCTTCTTCCGATCTGGAACTAGGGCTAGACGCAGAAGCCATCCCTCGGATCAACGAAGCATTTTCGGACTATCTGGATCTGCCAAATGGTGAGATTTCACTGATTCAGCTTCCTATCGAGGAGTTTGCTTATTGGGATAAAGTAGCCCAAGACGAACCTGAAACTGTAGGTAAACGCGTCCATACATCGGAAGGGTTGGATTGGGCGGAATGCTGGCTACTTCCCAACGGAGAACTGAAAGCCAAAGGAAATCTGGAAGATCCCGAAGAGCGAGATGCCGCAGCCATTCTCGCAATTCGTGAGGAAATAACATTGATCTTGAGGGAGCTGCATTCCAAACTTCGAGAAACCTATAATCTTCTCGATAATCAGATTCATTATACCTTTTTCACACAGCGGAAAACGCTGGAAAACATCCTGCCTCGGGAAGGAGTCGAATTCTTTATCGATCAGGTGGAAGCCCATGGTTCTGACGATTTCGTCGGGCATATCAATCTTGACATTCGTCGCTATCAGAAGAAAGAACTTCAGGAATGGGGAACTCAGATTTCGGTTGATCTAGACGATCGGTACTGGCAGACGGAGGATGAAACGGATGAATTCAAAGTCTGGGTGCTATCCATAGCGGAAGAGGAGATTCCCCTAGAAACCAAATTTTCTGAGGAACAACAAGAATCAATTGTCAACTTAATCTTAGCTGAAATCGATCGCTGCTACCAATTAGACTACGGAAACTAATGCAAGAAATAGAAAAGAAAAAATCAGAGATGAGAGGTGAGGTTCCAGAAGGGTGGAAACTTCTGAAGCTTAAAGATATTGCAAAAGTCACCTCTGGTACGACTCCACTGAGAAGTAACAGTGAATATCATAAGAATGGAAGTATTTATTGGGTAAAAACTACTGATCTTAATAATTCTAAGATTTTTGAGACTGAGGAAAAAATCACAGAAAAGGCATTTAAAGAAACTTCATTGAGGAAGTACCCTATTGGGACGGTTTTAGTCGCGATGTATGGTGGTTTTAATCAAATCGGTAGAACTGGAATTCTCCAAATAGAAGCGACAATAAATCAAGCTTTATCTGCCTTGACCGTTGATATAGAAAAAGTTGATCCTGTTTTCTTAATTAATTGGCTCAATGGAAAAGTGGGTGACTGGTAAAGGTTGGCTGGTAGTAGTAGAAAAGATCCTAATATTACGAGTAAGGATGTTGGTGATTTCCCCTTCCTAGTAATACCTCTCCCCGAGCAGCGAGCGATAGCAGATTGTCTATCGACTTGGGATGGGGCGATCCAAGCGGCCAAGCAGCTGATCCACCAGAAAGAACTTCAGAAAAAATGGCTGATGCAGCAGCTACTGACCGGAAAGATGAGATTGAAAAATATTGAATTAGGAATGTTGCACCATAGATGGAAGACCATTCATATAGCTGATGTTTTCAAGTTTGTTAAATCATATTCCATCTCAAGAAATGGTCTTCAAAGTGATTGTGAAGGGTCAATTTATTGTATCCATTATGGAGATATTCATGCTAAGTATGACAGTTCCTTTTTAGATTTTAACACCCAAACAGCTATTCCTCAATTAATTAATAAAAGCCTTAAAATTGAAAAAATTAACTATTTGCAGGATGGTGATATTGTAATGGCTGATGCATCTGAGGACTATAATGGTGTAGGAGCCGCTGTTGAAATAAAAAATTTAAATGGCAAAAAGGCAATTGGTGGACTTCATACACTTGTATTAAGAGGAGATAAAAAAATAATTTCACTCGATTTAGCAGCTTACTTTTTCGCATCAGAAAAGGTTAGGAACACACTCAGGAAATATGCTACTGGTTCATCGGTTTATAGTGTTACTAAAACCATTATTCATAATTTATCTTTCATCATTCCTGATTCTTTAGAAGAACAAACCGCCATTGCCCAACTATTGCAAGCAGCAGATAAAGAAATCAGCCTGCTCAAAGCCAAAGCGGAGAAGTTGAGGGAGCAGAAAAAAGGACTGATGCAAGTGCTACTGACGGGGAAGAAACGATTGAAAATAAATATTTGAAAAAAATCGAGAATTGAATTTTTGCTAGTATTTATTGGAAATGAAATAAAATATGAAAAATGAATTGAACAAAAAAGTATCTGCAATTAATGCCATTAAATTGGCAAATACGCTTTCCGACCAAATGGTTGTGAAAATAAATATTAAGCTCTCAGAATTAAAAAGGAAATTGAATCACAGTGTTGAGCCCAATTATGAATCTTTGTCATTAGAAATTGATGAATGGGCACAAGAAATTCCGATTGCCTCAAAATTGGAAATAGATAGACTAATGCAGCAATAACGTGTTTTTATTAAATTGAACTATTATGATTCAATCCTTCACCATCGAAAATTTCAAAAGCTACAAAAAAGCAGAGCTGAAGCTTGCTCCACTGACCGTGATAGTTGGAGCGAATGCTTCCGGAAAAAGCAATGCCTTGGAGGCGATCCGATTTCTGAGTTGGATGGCACAGGGGCAGAAGCTTTCTGCATTGCAGTTTGAAATCAATCAGAACAATGCTGCCATTCGGGGGCAGCTTTGGAATATTTTTTATAGAGACAAAAAGGAATTTTTAATTGGGTGTAAGATGCATGATCGGGCATTAGCTCATGCTTGGGAGTTGAAAATTTCATTTGATCTTAGGAAAGGAAAAGAACTACACATTGCAAAGGAGTCGATGTATCTGGATTCTGCAGAAATGCTTTATGAAACTACTCGTCCAACTGAAGACCAAGCTACTGATATCATCGTGGCTTGGAATAATTTTGCTAAAGGAGGAAAGAAGCCCCATGTTAAATGTTCAGATCAACTTGCCATTTTTACACAAATGAGTGCTGATGGTAAGATAAACCCGACTTATCAAAAGTCGAAAATTTTAATTAGTCAACGTTCAAAATATACAGAGTCATTATTATCTAGGATTTTATTTTTGGATCCTTCACCGCAAGCCATGCGGGGGTATAGTTTTACTTCTGATACTGCGATACTTGGAAATGGTTCCAACATTTCGGCAGTTTTATATAATCTAGTCAATCAAAAAGAAGATCCTCTTTTGAGCCAAGAGGGAAATCAAAAGGAAGCAATTCTGGACTTCATCAAAAGCCTTCCCGAACAGGATATTTCAGATATTGGATTTTTGGAAGGACCTAGAGGAGAGGTGATGGTTACATTAACTGAGACTTTTGGAAGCGTAAATCGGCGAATGGATGCGGGAGTTCTGTCTGATGGAACCCTTCGGGTATTGGCTATTGCGGCGGCTTTGCTCTCTGCTGAGGAGAACAGCATTGTGATTATTGAAGAAATAGATAATGGCGTTCACCCCAGTCGTGCGAAGCTATTGCTAAATCAGATCAATAAAATTGCATTAGAACGGAGATTAAGAATTATCCTTAGCACACACAATCCCGCCCTGATGGATGCACTTCCGAGCGACGTGATTCCTAATGTGGTGTTTTGCTATCGGGACAAGGAAGATGGAAGTTCTCGACTGGTTTCACTCAAGGACGTGCCGGATTATCCCGAATTAATCGCACAGGGAAGTTTGGGAGACTTGGTCACTGAAGGATTACTTTCTCGCTTTGTCAAAGACTATGAAGGGTCAGAGGCGAAAAAAGAGAAGGCTTTGAAATGGTTGGAATCTATAAAATGAGTTTGACCATGGCAAAACCAAATATTTGGATCATTGACACAACTATTTTCTTAAATATTCTCGATATCCCTGGAAGTAATTCTGATAGAGCTACGGTTCTATCTGAATTTGAAGAGAGAATAAATGCCAAGGATTTATTTTTTCTCCCATTCATAGTTCTCGTTGAAACTGGAAATCCTATTGCGAAGCTAAGTGGTAATCTGAAATATGAAAAAGCTAAGGATTTTGTAGACCAAGTAAAAAGTGCTTTAAATGGTGTGAGTCCCTTTACCGCTCTGAAATTTCCTGATAAAGAGGAATTGCTTCAGTGGATAGATAACTTTCCAACCAAATCAAGTCAGGGTATAGGTTTTGGAGACTACTCGATTATCCAAGATTGGCAGGAGCAATGCAAGCTATTTCCAGGCTGGTCAGTTAGGATTTGGTCTTTAGATGCGGGGCTTCAGGGATATTATTCATAAGGAAGTCGTCTTTGATCATTTTGAGAAATTCAGGTTTTGTTATCATAGTCTATCACCGATCAAGTGATTCTCCATATTGAAGATAAAATTCTCCATATTCTTGATGCAGCTATGAATTTGATTCTCCGTATTGAGTTGGAATTTCTCTATAACTCCACTTGTGATGTTTTCAAATGCTAAAAAAGCGGCCTTTTGGGTGCGGAAATAAAGAAACATGTTAAAAATGAATGGGAGTAAAATTCTCCGTATTGAGCTATAATTTCTCTATAACTATGAAAAACCCTTCTAAAGAATGCTTTAAGCTCGGTTTTAGATTTGAAGTATTCTCTATAAGGCCATCAAATTTCTCCATAATGCATAAATAAGATGCAAACTCCCAGCTTTCAAGAAGATCCTATTTCCCAGATTCCTGCGATTCAGCTGTTGATCAAGTTGGGGTATGATTACCTGAGCCAAGCTGATGCGATGAAGCTTCGTGGAGGAAAGCTTTCAAACATTTTTAAGCTAAGAAATAGGCAATGAAGCTGAGTAATATTTTTGGCAAGCAGCCAAGTGCGATTGTGAGTCGGATAAAAAGTAAATTGGTGGATAAAGATTAACTAGTATAGTCATGGCAAGAATAGATCAATCAAAAGATTACAACTTTAAACACACCCTTAGAATCGAATTGATTCGAGGTGAGGAATTGCTATTTAATGTGGATTTTGAAACTGTCGAGGAATTTGAAAATTTTCTATCCCATTATACAGATGATCTGAATGATCACGCCAGAAACTTCATTTCATTCTATGCGATTCCTGAGCGAATGGTTTTCATCCGAATAGAAGCTATTAAAAGAATTATTTTTTTGTGGGATGTGCCAGCTGCTCTTGAAGTTCCTCTAGTTTATCGAGATAATTTTGATCTGGCTTCCGATTTAGATGGAGAACTCCTGATCCCCTCTGCTATTTTTTTACTAAGAGGTTGTAAAGAACCCGTGGTTTTTGACAGCTTGGATCCAGAGGATGACTTCTTGAATCTAACTGAAGAAAGTTTTGAAAATCCACATTTTCTAAGAGGAGGATTTATTTCAATGCCTGATGAAGATGGAGAACAGAATTATATTCCGGTAATCAATATTGAATATATTGAAGTGGACCGATGTCAAATCTATCCGGACCAGGTTTGGGAAGAAATGCAAAAAATTGAAGACTGAAAGGATGACCACAGAAGAACTGAAATACATTCTCTTAGGTCTCAGAAATCTCACTGATGAGAATGAAATTGCGGAGTTTAAAGAGGCGAAATCGGGCTATGATTTTTCGAAACTGGGTAAATATTTTTCGGCATTAAGTAATGAAGCCAATCTCAAAGGTGTACCCTATGCATGGTTGGTGTTTGGCATCGAAAATAAGAAACATGCAATCGTGGGTAGTCAGTTTCGACCAAAGCGGAAAGACTTAGACAGCATGAAAAGCGAAATTGCAAACAAAACCACCAATCGAATTACGTTTATTGAAATTTATGAGTTGAACGAACCTGAAGGGCGGGTAGTCATGTTTCAGATCCCGTCTGCCCCAAAAGGCTTTCCTATTTCTTTTGAGGGGACTATTACGGACGAGACGATGAAGAGCTTTCTCCTTTGAATCTGGAAGAAATAGAACGAATCCGAGCCCAAGCTACCACTGAAGACTGGAGTGCAGCTACTGTACGGGATGCTACCATTGCCGACTTAGATGAAGAAGCGATTGCTCTTGCCCGAAAGAATTACAAAAACAAATTTCTAGAGAAGGCCTCAGAGCTGGACCTTTGGGATGATATTACCTTTTTGAATAAGGCCAAAATCACTATTAAGGGAAAGATTACTCGAACTGCCATTATTCTTTTGGGTAGGGAGGAATCAGAGCATTTCATCAATCCTGCCGAAGCTAAAGTTCGCTGGCTGTTGAAAGATGCCAACGGCAATGATAAGGATTATGCCATTTTCGGTTGCCCTATGATCTTGGCAGTGGATAAAGTATATGCCAAAATCCGCAACCTGAAATATCGGTATATCAAAGACGGAACACTTTTTCCAGAAGAAGTCAACCAATATGAGCCCTATTCTATACGTGAAGCTTTGAATAATTGTATTGCTCATCAGGATTATACCAAGCATGGTCGAATCAATGTGGTGGAAATGGATGATCAGTTAATTTTCACTAATCTAGGTTCCTTCATTCCTGGAAGTGTAGAAAAGGTGGTAAAAGAAGATGCACCTGAGGAACATTACCGAAATCGCTTTTTGGCTGCTGCAATGTTTAACCTAAAAATGGTAGATACAGCTGGTGGCGGTATTAAGAAGATTTTTAATTTTCAACGAGAGCGATTTTTTCCGATGCCCGACTACGATCTCTCAGGTGGTAAAGTTAAAGTGACTATTGCAGGTAAAATCCTCGAAATGGAATATGCCCGAATGTTAGCACGAAATAATGATCTGACCCTAGAAGAAATCATAATGCTGGATAAAGTACAGAAGAAGAAGGTTTTGACGGATCTTGAAGAAAAGCACCTAAGAAGTAAAAGGCTGATAGAAGGTAGGAAGCCAAATTATTTCATAGGACTTAAAGTTGCGGAGAAGACTGGGCAAAAAGCTACTTATTCAAAGAATAAAGCATTTGACAAAAAGTACTATCTCGATTTGATTGAAAAAGCGATCAGAGAGCATAAGAGTTTGGAAAGAAGTGAGATCGATGAATTATTGTGGAATAAATTACCAGACTGGATGAATGATAATCAAAAAAAGAATAAGGTTGGAAATCTTCTTTCTGAGTTAAGAATGAAAGGAAAACTTGAAAATAGAGGGACCTCGAAAAACCCTCGGTGGCATTTAGTATGAGGTATGAATTGAAAAGCTAAGAGAAAATTTAAGAGAAGGTTTAAGAGAAGACTTCAGTAGCTTTACTAGTTAAAATATTGATTATCAATTATTTAAAATGAATTATTCTCTAATAAAAATGAACAATTTGTAATAGATTTATTAGAAGAAAATTAGAGACAATGCAAACTCCCAGCTTTCAAGAAGACCATATTTCCCAGATTCCTGCGATTCAGCTGCTAATCAAGCTGGGCTATGATTACCTGAGCCAAGCGGAGGCGATGAAGCTCCGTGGAGGAAAGACCAGTCAGGTGATTTTGGAAGAGATTCTCCGAAAGCAGCTGAAGTTGATCAATTCTGAAAAGCGGGTTAGCAGCTCTAGACATACATATCTCAGTGATGCCAATATTGACAGCGGGATCCGAAGTCTTCAGGAAATCACCCTCAACGAGGGCTACATTCACGCCTGCGAAAAGGTCTATAATTTTCTTGCTTTGGGAAAGGCAGTCGAGCAATCTGTGGATGGCGACAAGAAGAGTTTTACCCTGCAATACATTGATTGGGAAAATCTGGAAAACAATCACTTTCACGTCACGGAAGAATACAAAGTCGTACGGAGCGGTTCTAAAGATCATTATATTCCGGATTTAGTACTTTTTATCAATGGAATTCCCATTGTAGTGATCGAATGCAAGCGACCGGATATGAAAGATCCGCTGAAGCAGGCCATATCGCAGCATCTGCGTAATCAGCAGGAAGATGGAATCAGAGGTTTGTATGTCTATGCACAAATGGTGCTTTCCTTGGCGACTCAGGAATCAAGCTATGCAACGAATGTCCCGCATGAGAGATTGGCACAGGAGGTAATAGCTGAGGAACCGGGATATTTCTATATTTATCTGAGTAACGAGAGTCAGACGGGCTCTGAGGCTTTCTTCAACGATTTCAGCATCATGACTTCCGAGTCCTACGTTGTACAGCAAACGGACTATTATCCTTACGGCATGATCGCCAAGAACTGGACCAGAGTAGGAGAAAAGGCTACCAAGGATCTGTTCCAAGGCAAGACATACGAGGATTTGACGAAATGGTATGATTTCCATTCTAGGCAATACGACGCGGCATTGGGCAGGTGGTTTGGATCAGATCCAAAGGCTGGAGTAATGCCCTACAACTCGCCCTACTCAGCGATGATGAACAATCCGGTAATGTTTACCGATCCGGATGGGGAATGTCCGATTTGCTTTGCGGCAATTATTGGAGCAGCGATAGGAGCAGCTGGATATACGGCAAATGTCACCTTCAGTAATGGAGGTTTCAATAATTGGAACTGGGCTCAGTTTGGGAAATCCGTCGGGATGGGTGCACTATCCGGAGTCGTCACTACGGGAATAGGAACCATGATGGGGCCTGTCGGTAGTCTAGGACTTGGCGGCGAGATCGGCCGTGCGATGATGCATGGCCAAGCAAATATTATGGTTGGGGCGGCTTTCGGACAAAATCCTTCTATGGGTTCTTATTTAACTAGTTTTGCATCTTCATTCGGAGGGTCCTCTTTTATGATGTATGGTGGGAAGTTTGCAAACAGTACCGTTGGCTTATATGGATTTTCTGGGATGGCCGGGGGATTAACTGCAAATGCAACGGGCGGGAATTTCTCGCAGGGGTTTGCAGCAGGTTTGATAAATGCGGGTTTAAATCATGCCAAGTCGAAAATAGATGCGTCGGGTGCCAGGTATTTTGCAAACAAAAAGGCATTTTATGATTACCTTTGGAAGAACTCGTTTGATGCAAATGGCAATTCAATCAGAGAACTTTCCGGTTGGGAATTGGAAAATGGAAATGCAATAGCTTTACCTTATGACAAGAACTATATAGCCAAGGATGGGACTTATGTTAGCTTCAATGATGCTTTAGATGTTGTGCCGGGTGAATTCAGGACGAGATGGGTTCAATTCAAGGGGCAAAAGTATCAGATAAATACACATGCTCATACTCATCCTCAGTCATATGGTTTAATCCCTCCGGGTTATAAAGGTGGTCCAGATGCACTTATGATCAAATTTGTAAATAACCCTATCAAAATATTACACAACGCTAATTTATTCCGAGTTGGCCTTGGAAGTGATGGGGCATTTTCTTACCAAAACATGGGGAGATGGAAATGAAATTATTAATTTTAATTGTGTTCATGTGTCTGAACGCTTGCAACGAACCTGGTAAAGAAGGTATAAGAATAAATAATGAGCATGCTGAGCCAATTACTTCAATACCTTTTTCCGAATTGTACCTCAATGCAAAACCAGGACGGCCTGAAACAAAGGCTATCAATGAAATTAAGGGTTATTTGCTTAATGAAGGGTGGAGCATAGATAGTTTATATGTTTATAAAATTAATTATTCGGTGTCCTGCGATATTTCTGATGAGACCAGTTTTACTACAGATCCGCTGAATGCGTGTATTGCCATATTCAATATCGAACACAAAGTCAATCGAGACTATTATTTGAGAATCGAGATTGAGAACGATAAAATATATGAAGATTACGAAATGAAAAAAAGAGGTAAGTCAGAGCCTCTTTTTGTTCCCGGTAGACCTGTGTATTTAAGAAATGAGATACTTTTATATTACTATTTTAAGGGAGATTCTATTGTAGATGTTCTATCTCACTAATTCGGCCTGTTAGTTTAGAGTCGTTTTAAGCGTAGAACTAGGAATTTTTATTTTACTTTAGAATTTTTTTTTTTAAATAGTGGGAAAAGTGCATTGGTATTATATAGCAATCTTGGAATTAGTAACTATTAAATTAATTTTTGTCTCGCGATGTGTGGAATGTTGACGGAACTGAATTCCAAATTATTTCTTTCAGCAATTCTTACAAGTATGTTTGTATTTGTGTATTTGGCTGTAAAGTCATTGAAAGTAAAAAAGAATAGAATACTATTTGGTTTTATTGATATTGGTTTAATCGTGGAACACATTGTAGGCCTATATTTTATTATATTTGGTTTGATGCTGTGCCCAAATTACCCTTAACAATTACAACTTTTAGTGGAATTGTTAAGGGTAATATAAGGGTTTATGCAAAAGCATTGAATATTGTTCGCATCATTTCTTCAACGTATTCTAGAAGCCTATCCTTAATAAATATTGGATTTAAAATACATTATTGAATGGGTAACTTTGTTTTTTGCAAGAATCCGATTTCATTACATCCATTGTCGAGAAACGGAGTGATAACCTAAGCATGATCTCATCGCTCATCGGACAAGATTATGTGGGTTTGAAGGAATATGGGACACTGGAGGATATTACTTTATTTTTTTCAGGTTCTACCCTTAAGTTAGTGGGGATATAGATCTAAGCCACCATGGAAAAATAGTATTGCGCTTCTAAAGTTGGCAAAGGTTCGATAGCCTTTTCCTACTGTTTTGAGTTCTTGAATTTTGCCATTTAGGCGTTCAGCCATTGCATTGCTTAGATTCATGATCAATGCATTTACCACTCCGGAAATATGGTTGTTGAATGTCTCTACTACTTTGTCTATTTCCTTTATTTTTCTCTTCTTCGAGTCAGCTGTCCATTTGTTGTATAGTGTCCAAGCGAAAAGTTTTCCGCAACTGAACAGATCTTTGAAGTTTTCTCTTACTTGCCAAGCCTTGCTAACCTCATAGTTCGCACCGGCAATTGCTTCAAACTTAATCCGTTGTTTCTCTGTGAGGTTTTCTGAATTCTTAAGTAAGGCATAGCGTGTGTTTTTTAGCTCGTCATGCTGTTTTACTTCTCTTCGGCGCACTTGATCGATAGCCTTATTGAGGTACATGATCAGATGAAACCGATCGTGCGTGATCGCAGCATTGGGAAGCAGCTCCTCCGCTGAATTGATATATGCGGGCCACATATCCATACTGATTGTGGTTACCTGCCCAAGTTGTGTTTCGGTTAATGTTCTATTAAATAGTGACTTACAAGCCTCCTTTGTTCGATCTTCTTCCACATCAAGCACACAACCAGACCCGGGATGACTCAGCACAGTGATGTACTGATGACCCTTCTTAAAGGACTTTTCATCAACACTTAATTGATCAAATACCAGCTCTGTATAGTTTCTTCTCTCCATGCCTCTTTTTGTGCTCAGGTGCATGATCCGATTTACCACATTGAACCCACAGCGCATAATTTGAGCTGTTTTGGTTTGATTTTTACTCGCCTGGAGCAAGTCTATTACCGCATGCTCAAACAGGAAGGTATGACGCTCGTACCCAGAGGCCCAGCTGGGCTGAACAGTCTTTACTTTACCCTGAGAAGTAATAATCCGAGGCAGTGCACACTTGATATACGTTTTGTATTGCATCGTGTCCAAGTGCCTCCATTTACGTGCCGGCGCGTGATCGTAAATTTTGCAGAGTTCACCAGTCTGGGTATCTTCTAACTGCTCCGACAAACAGACTATTTGGATAGAAATTTCCTCTTTAGAAAAATCTGTGTCAACCGATTCGACTACCCATCCATCTTCTAAATCTAGTATTCTTGTGAAAAGATTCTCCGTAAACATCTTTTTGCTTAAAGATAGCTATTCCATTAAATTCGTGGTAGAACCATTTTTCATGAAGAAAATGAAAAAATCGGATATTGGCTTTATGCTTTGGTTGTTCGCCGTTGGTGAACATATTAGAGAAAACTATAAAGCGGAATGGTACTTAATGAAAAGTCAAAGTTTGGCAGGAGAATATCTAAATCCTTTACTATTGGATAAAAACGACAACGTTTGGCAAGTGGGAGTATTTTGTTACACTCTCTATTTCAATAAAAGAAGAATGGCGAGAATTGGATATGATTTTTTTTATAAGGTTTACATTGAGCAAAGAATATCAAAATTAAAACTAATTGATTTTCAATTCAAAAAAAGTGAATTAATCAAGCTAAAGTAATTAGCTATTGTGATTGTTTGATCGCATATAAAATGGAGTTCGATATTTGCAGAATCATCGAAGTTCGCTTGGTATCGTATTCAAAACAGGTTTGCAAGCCTCTTATCTGGAACTGGGCAATTACACAGTGGTATTGATGATGGATCCGGAAGGGGTAGATCTTCCGATTCTATCCCTAAGCCGTTTCACCGTTTCGCCCACTCCCTGAGTTTCGATCTGTCAGCACCATTTTTCAAATGACAACTTCCCTCTCTTCACTTTGGGAGAGTCGGTAATGTGGTCAAAAATAGTTGGTGACTTTGGTTTAAATATTCATTATAATTTGCGACAGATTTGAAGAGGACTTAAGCTCTGCTGAGGAGCAACTTACCAGCAATAAAATCTGTCAAGTGGAATGGAAGGGCTTCGTTTTTTCGGGGCCCTTTTTTTCATGCTTCATTCTTCTTGTTTCATGGCTTGGAAAACCTGTTATTTAGTTGATTAAAGTACAGATACCATCTCAAAAAGCTTTTCCTGTTTGCGTACGATAGTCCCCTATGGACATTCAGATTGTTTTTTAAATGTCCGAAGAAGGACTCCAGTCCGTTTGTTGATTTGGGGATTTTTGGGTTGTCCAGATAGTGAAACAAATTGGGCAGAGCGCTCATGATTACAGAGAAGGAACACTTCAACAGCTTATGTTTATACCAGTATTTTCCCGTTGTGGGGTTGACGGTTTTCTCATGTACAAACTCATGATGGCCGGCATCCCAATTGGCCAGATCCAACAGCCAAAAGCTGAGCTGCTGTTGGGTACGGATCAGATGCAGTGTAGAGATGATTCTTCGAAGTTCCTGACCAGCAATGCTCTTTGGTTTACTGGAAAGCCATATTCTGCACATACGCTGGACATGGATCACACATCGCTGAAGGGTCACATCGGGGCAAACTTTCTTGACCGCTCTTAGTAGAGCCCGGTGACCATCACAGGTGATGGACTCAATCTGAACACCAAGGGCCAACAGATTTTCCAGGTCTTCCTTCAGCTCCTCATACCGTTCTCCGCTACTGAAACGATAGAGCTGGGTAAACTTAACGGTGTTGTCTCGATACAGAATCAGACACAAGTCGTTGGTGAAATAAGTGCCGTCAATGATCAGGTTTACACGCTCAGAGGGGTAAACACTCAACTTCGGAGGCTCCTTCAAATAGCCTTTGAACAGCCGCTGAATGGTACTTTTACTGTACCCTGTGAGAAAAACCAACTGCTCTAATGTTTGCTTGCCGATAACCCACTTTTCAAACCATATAAATTGGTTGGACTTGGTCACCTAGGGATTCGAACCGGTAAAGAGAATCCCGCAGTTTTTACATTTATATCGCTGCTTGCCACCTTGCTTTCCCCACTTGATTGAGTCTAGAAAGCCACATGCCCAACACCTTTTTTTTTGACTTTTCCATAAAACAATACAACCTTATTGAAATGACTTTCAATAAGGTTGTTTCAAAAGACAGTAAATCAATGTCTTACACGAGTTTTACCAACTATTTTTGACCATTAAATCGGAGAGTCCTTTCACTTCCCGCGGGCAGAGTTCCTCCTCACTTAGCCTTTATTCGAGTCCCGGCAAGCTTGGGACTCGAGAAGGCCTTACGGTTGAACACTGCTCCTAACCAACTTTAGGGGGACAAGCCTTTTTTGATTTATATAACGCTCCCAAAGGAATTTTGCTCCGTTCCCGGCGGTAATCGTTCCGTTCCATTTTTTTCTCCTAATGCCTTGATATGTGAGTGTATTACACGACAAAGCAAAGGTTGAGTGCGAACCTGCAGTGTTCAAAAGTGCGCTCCGCCCTGAGCTAAAAACGGGGTCTCCTACGGACTACCTCCCAGTTTTCCTCCCAGCCTTTTGCCATATGCAGAACCACCCTCTGTGGGTTGCATGTCGGTCAGAACCTCAATACCAGTGGATAAAAAAAATGTCACAACACTCCTACATATCGCCCATCACTCCCAAAAATCTGCCCCTTGTGTTAGGGGAAAATCTTGGGTCTAGTGTCGGGTCGAACTTCCTAATATCCTTGGATATGATGGGTTTTTATATGACTGAATTTCAATTAACTATTTCGGTAAAACAATTGAAATTAATCGTACTATGAATGCTTAGGAAAACTTCAACAAACTAGCGGAAACCGTAACAAACGAAATCATAGAGGGAATCCAAAATGAAAATCTTACTTGGGAGAACGTGTGGAACCCTAAAAATTCACCTAAAAATTATGCTTCAGATCGTCCTTATTTAGGCTTTAATTCGCTTTGGCTTGCTTGGGTGACTTCTTCTAAAAAATTCAGTACTCCTTATTTTCTGACCTATAAGCAGGCAAAGCAGTTGGGTGGAAATGTGAAAAAGAACGAAAAAGGCACCAAGGTTGTATTCTGGAAAATCTCCAAATTTGTCAAAGGTGAAAGCAAAAACAATGAAGGTGAGAATGAGAAAGTTTTTGGAAGAAAGTTTACTCCGTTTATCTGGACAGTTTTCAACATCGATCAAATAGAAGGAGTTGATTTTTCAATCGAAGAGTCTGATGAAAGAGTTTTCTCACCAATCGAGACTTGTGAGTCTATTATTTCAGGTTATGCCGATTGCCCAAATATTGTGCATGAAGGCAATGAAGCTTTTTATAGCCCTGTAAATGACTTTATCAATATGCCTGATAAGGAAGCTTTCAAAGGAGACGAGCAATTTTACTCCATTCTTTTTCATGAAATGATCCACTCAACAGGACATGAAAAGAGGTTAGGCCGATTTTCTGAAAGATCCGATTTAGTTGGTTTTGGCTCGATTGAATATTCAAAAGAGGAATTAATTGCAGAAATGGGAGCTAGCTATTTGAATGCATTCGCAGGAATCAAAGATGCCAATTTCAAGAATTCCTTGGCTTACATGAAAGGATGGTTGAAGCCTTTGCAGGATGATCCTAAAATGCTGATCTATGCCGCCCAAAAAGCGCATCAAGCAGCCAATTATATTCTCGGAATTGAATCAGAAGGGGAGGATTAAATCCCCTTTTTTGTGTGTCAGGCATGGTCATAACGCTCTAGGGTGAAAGTCCCAAACGAGAGTTGCAGTACTTATCGTTAGCCAATAGCAAGGGTGTCGCGGGCGACTGCGAATCTGAAGGAAGCTGGCGGCAAATGTTTGAGCCTACGAACAGAAACTTCATATAAGGCGGGGCTGTGTGGGTGATGTTGCAAAAGAAACAGAAGCCCTATACTGCACAGAACACAGCTACGTAAATGGAGAGGCTACATGAACAGAAAGCGAATGATCTTACCCTGAGAGATCTGAGAGTATATCGTGGGTATTTTTTTTTAGCATACCCAACTGATAAATGAGTATAGTGATGTACTTCGGTATTTTCAGAAGTCAGCAGACGCCATAGTAGGTAAGAAACGAGTCCTGTCACCAAACAAATACAGGGAAGTCTCACGAAAAGACCGAAGGGCTGAATGTTAAAGTAAGGGAACGAATTACGATGTTTTACAGAGAAAGCAAAAAGCCGAACCACGTAAGAGAACTGTTTGCAGGAGGATAGGGCGGAACCCGAAAGTAGCATGCAAAAGGAGCTTAGCCGATCAGTGAACCAGTAAGGGAGTGCCCCTGTGAGTCAAAAAGTCAAGGAGGATGCTGGATAGAATTATGGACAGGCGTATGATTGAAAGATCCCTTTTGCAGGTAGAACGCAACAAGGGGGTGGGGGGTGTGGACGGTATGCAGACCGATGAACTTCGTGACTACCTAAGCACCCACTACCAAGACTTACGCAAGGAAGTACTGTCAGGCAAGTACAAGCCAAGCCCTGTACAAAAGGTAGAGATACCCAAACCACAGGGAGGGGTAAGAATGTTGGGAATACCCACGGTAGTAGATCGGTTGCTCCAACAGTCGATCAGCATTTGGTTAGCTCAATACTACGAGCCCTTCTTTTCGGCCTTCAGTTATGGTTTTCGCCCGAGTAAGAATGCCCATCAGGCCGTATTACAGGCACAGACCTTTCTTAATGAAGGGAATGTTTATGTGATAGAACTTGATCTGGAAAAGTTCTTCGATCAGGTGAACCACGACAAACTGATGAGTCTTCTGATGCTCAAGGTCACGGACAAAGCCACATTAGGTCTTATTCGTGCCTACTTTCGCAGCGGCGTAATGGAAGCAGGAGTAGTGAGTCAGCGACTGGAAGGCACACCGCAAGGTAGCCCCCTGAGCCCATTGCTATCGAATATTCTACTAGACGAACTGGATAAAGAGTTAGCTAGAAGAGGGTTGAGTTTTGTGAGATATGCAGATGACTGCAGCATCTATGTAAAGAGTGAAAAATCAGCACATCGCGTGCTGAGGAATATCACGAAGTACCTAGAGAATAGCTTGAAGTTAAAAGTAAACAAAGCGAAGAGTAAGGTCAGTCATCCATCAGAGAGTACGTTACTGGGTTTCAGCTTCTATAAAGATGCAGGGAACTGGTCAGTACGTATTGCCAAGAAGTCCATGGAGCGGATCAAGGAGAAAAGCAAGGCAATCACCAGGCGGAATAATGGGAGTAACACCAGAGAGAAAATAGTAAAACTTGGCTCACTGATCCAAGGCTGGGTGAGTTACTTCCGGATAGCGAACGCCAAGTCAGCTATGCGAACTCTTGATGCGTGCGTAAGGGTAAGATTACGCATGGGCTTGTGGAAGGAATGGAAGAAGTGCAAGACAAGAACTTTGAATTTGTTGAAATTGAAAGCAAACAGGCAAAAGTCGTTTGAATGGGGAAACAGTAGTAAATGGTACTGCCGAGTGGCACATAGTCCGATACTGAGTACGACCCTGAACAATGCGTATTTTACAAAGCAGGGATATACAGGGTTTTCCAACACTTATCAACGGCTGACTAATGAAACACAGCCATCATTATTTTAACAAACCGCCGTATACCGAACGGTACGTACGGTGGTGTGAGAGGACAGATAGGGGATTAACCCCTATCTTCCTACTCGATTATTGAATGATGGTTTATTGTAACTTAGCTTTTGCTTGATTCAAATAATTGAACCTGATATTATGTTACAGCCACTGCTGATTGTCACCTTATTTCTTGGAACTGGATTTTTACTTTCTCTGGTCCAAACCGCACACCTGAAAAAGCCCTTTCTTTCCAGAATGGGCTTTAGGCTTGTTAGCTTTGGTTCTATATGCTTTTTTCTTCTAGGATCTTTCGCTTCGCTGAAGTTTCTTTTTGGCTTCTAAAGCTTATCGAGTATTTCTCTAATCAGACGCTCTTTCTCTAGTTTCTTTTCTCTTTTTGCCCGTATGCTCAAGATGTAGAGAATCCAAATTCCCCAAGCTACAGCAAAAAGAGGAAAAGGATTTTCTGCTCCCAATGCTCCAATCATAGCTATAAAGCTAATAAATACTGTTCCTAAAAATTTGATTGTTGACCACATGAGCAGTTTGATTTGGTTGAACTACATTTTACGGATTTATGATTTAAATTCCAAATATTATCAAGTAAAAATTTAAATGAGTAAATATGTAATTATATAAAAATATATAAAAGGTCAATATTTTTGTAATTCTGTTTTGGCTCGGTGATGGTACTTTATTCTACCGTATATCTCAAAAAGACATTAGATTACTAGAAATCAAACGCATTTTCCATTACAATCCCTAACGGTTTAATCCAATAGGGTAAAAAAACACACGAAAAGTTCGATTTCCACTACTTCAATGAATTCCCCTTATATTTTTTAAAAAGCAGATTCTCGAAGCTACTCATCGAATTTCTTTTCTTTTTTTCATCCGGAATTGATTAGGGTCACGCATTGATTGACAAATTGCTGAAAACTGTAATCAGATTGTTTGTTATAAGCCCATAGAAAGAAATCTATGAATATGTCTTTATACTTTCGTTTATAGATGCATATTATTCATTTCAAGGAGTTCATTTTACGTTTTTGATATGAATTAATCGATCAAGTTATACTCGGTTACATGGGAGGTTTACATCAGTCTTAAGGTCTGATTATTTATGGAAGCCTTTAAAACTAGTAAAAATTACTAAAAAACAATTTTTAGTAATTTTTACTAAAAATATTTATTTAAACTAAACTAATTCACTTTTGAATTTTTCTTTGAACAATGCTTTATTTTTTTAGCTAAATCCTAGAAATAAAACAAAATCGAGAATTTCTAAAAAATCAGGAATTCTTCATTATTTCAACTGATTTTTTTGAAATGAATACATGAAAATGAATTATATAATTCTATTATATCTGTTTATATGCAAATATAATTTGGCTTAAACATTAAATTACAATAAAAAAATACCCTATATAGGGTATTTTTTTGGATGCTATTTTTTCTGAGCTTAGCCTCATGCTGGACAGTACGCACCCGGTCATATTTTTGTGATTCATTTTAATCCTAGGAAGCCTTTTTGCAACTCAATGAATAAGAAAAAAAGTGCTAAATGTCCATTTTCGCTTGGGAGTTCTTCAACCTCCATTAGGCGTTTTCTTTTTTTAACAGTGCTAGCATTACTCGTTTATTCTATTCCTTCTCTTGGTCAACAAAAAAAACCTGTTTTGCCAAACAATTCCCACTTGACTCCAGATTTAAAAATCAAGTTACCTAAATCCGATCTTTCGTCGATGAAAGAAAAACTGGGCTTACTGCAAAAACCCGATTTTATGAAGGACTCAATGCAATTAGACACAGCCAAAGTTGTTCTAAAACTTGAGTCCGAATTTGAACGTCAAGCTCAATCTCAAGGAGCGGGAGAATTGTTGGAAAGTAGAAGCTTGGAAGAATCATTTTTAAGCAGTTTGGAGACCGATGCGGAAGCTGAAAGAATTCGTCAAAAACTAACTCAAATGAATTTTTCAATACCGAAGGAAAAGTTGACTGATGCACATCAGAAACTTTCCTCCGAGAAAGAGAAGTATGCGGAGCTCTTAGACTCACGGATAGCGCAGGAAGCTATCAGAAGAAACTCGTTGCAAGGTAAAAAATTTTACGAAAGACTTGAATTTGGTGCGCTGATCCAATTTTCACCTTCCGGAATCGGTAAATCTGAACTTCATTCCCAAGCGGGGTATGCGTTGTCAAAGAAGTCTGTCTCAGGCATAGGGGTCTCAGTTGGCTTGGACCAAGAAACGCAATTGGAAGGACTCAAGCTGTTTTTTGTCCGTGATTTTGCGAGGAATTTTCTTTGGATTACTGAATACAGCCTAAAAATTTCCAACAACGGAATTGAGCCAGTCATTCCTTCTCCGACGCAAGTCCCGTTAAAAACAGGTTTGGGGACTGATTTAAGGATAGTGGGTAAGATGCATTTACGTTCCGTCTTGCTGCTCCCATTGGGAAAGGAATTATTCAGTGAAGGCTCATACTTAAAGAAACACACAGGAATACAATTGGGGTTGATCTACAAAAACATAAAATGAATTTAAAATGTCCAATAAGTTAAAATTAGCAATTGTTGTTTATTTTCTTTTTCAAACCATTTCTGCCCAAAATTACGTGGGTCCTTCTCCGAATTCTATGGGGATTGTCCGAATGACTAACCAAGTTAATCTACTAACGGGTTCTCCAAATATCAACATCCCTCTTGTGAACCTGCCTGGAAAAGAACTGTCTGCCTCGATTTCTCTCTCTTACAACAGCTTTGGTCACCGGGTTCAGGATTTGGCGAGCTCAGAAGGTTTGGGATGGTCATTAATGGCCGGGGGAGTGGTGACCAGAGTTGTTCGGGGAGAACCTGATGATTTAGCGGGAGGATATTGTAAACCTAATCCTACCGATACTGAGCCCGATATATACACTTTTTCAGCTGGGGGAATTTCAGGGAAATTTGTCTTGGATAGGAATGGAATTCCTTTGCTGATGCCCTATCAAGATGTTGTGATCAAGCCGGGAATCTGTCGAAGCGGTGGAAGTGGAACATGGGAAATCACTGACGCAAACGGAGTTAAATACTTCTTTGGTACGAATTCGAATTTCCAGGAAACTACTACCTATCGAAAAACAACTGCCAGCTCTACCACTTCTAAAACCTACACGTCCTCATGGTTGTTGGAAAGAATTGTATCACCAAATGGCACTGATGTCGCTACGTACTTTTATTCCACGAGTACGAATAATTATGAAAGTTACTCTTATATAAAGGATACAGGCGCAGTACCGAACCCGAACGTAGTAGTAAACAACTCCTATTCCCTCACGCAAAATGTGAAGAACCTTTTATCCATAACAACCTCAGGAGGTTCTGCGGTTTTTACTTATAGTATTGGCAGGGAAGATGTTGTTGGCGGAAAATACCTTGAAAGTATAAGGGTATTGGATCACTTGGGAGCCCAGAGCAACAAACTTTCTTTTAAGTATGGATATTTCGGATCAGGAGGGGCAATGTGCAAGCGGCTGCGCCTGGAATCTATCCATGATTTGGGCTCAAATCCAATCTATAGCTTTTCCTATAACCAAACTATCAATCTCCCTTGCAGAGACTCCAAAAGCATTGATTATCTCGGCTTGTACAATAGCTATACAGGCACCGATTGGATTCCTGCCTCTATCGAAAACATGGAGACAGGAACAAGAAAACCCGACGCGGCTAGAATGAAAGCAAATCTCTTGACCAGAATCGACTTTAGGGGGGGCGGTTACACTCTCTATGATTTCGAGCCACATTCAGGTGTTGTTAAATTTGGGGTGACCTACATCAATGCCTATGCATATCCAGTGGTAGTAGACCAATTGATGCCAGTTCTAAGTGGTAACAGGATCTCTAAAATTAGGAAGTATGACGGTACGGGTACTATTAGTGTACTTGACTATAAATATGAAAAAACCATTACCCAAAGTGGGCAGCAGGTCTTGATTTCCAGTGGGGAGATTAACAGGCATTCTTTTTTCAAGCTCAATTTCCCCTATCTGACCCGCTGGTTTTCACATAACCAGGCCGATATTTTTGATGCAAATGGGATTTTTGTCGGATACACCCGAGTTGTTGAAATTGAAAATGGGAAAGGAGCAACTGAATACATTTTTTCGGGATCAACCTTTTCGCAAACCCTGAATACAGACACTCCCGTTTCATTTTGGAGCACAAGATTTTGGGAAAGAGGATTGCTGTTGTCCAAAAAAGCATTCTTGCAGGGAGACAATTTAACGCCTCTTTATTCCGAGGTTTTTGAATACGACCTGAACATTGCCAACCTCAGATCTATCAGTGGGAAAGAAGAGATGAAAGTCCTAGGTAACAATGGTATACAGACCAAAGAGAGCAATTATACTTTTATCTCAAAACCGATTACTCTCACCAAAAAAACGACTACCTACCGTGATCAGGTTTTAAGTACAAAAACTTATGCAACGGTAGAGCAATACAGTTACCAAACTCCGACTTATCAAATTGCCAGCGTGAGCGCTTGGAACAGTACCAATCCAAATGAAAAGTCGATAAGTGTCACCAAATATATCACGAACACGGATTACAACTACAGTACTTCCAATTGTGAAACTCAGCTGACTGTGTGCCTGAACAGCTGCACGAATGGAGGGTCCACCTGCGAAAACAATTGCTACATCATCTATAACAACTGCAATACACAGGCTTTGAATGCCATGGGGCCGGAGGGAAAGGCAATTGTCAAAATGCGTGAACTGCACATGAACAATGCCGTGGTAGAGTCTCAAAGCTTCATCCAGCGGGGTGGGGTTAATTATCTGACTGCAGCGAGTATAAACAAGTATTCCTATTTCAGCGGATGGATCTATCCTCAATCTCAGTGGATTAGCAAAAAGAATACTGCCACAAACTACACGGGATCAAAGATTAATGCAAGCGGAGGGTTTGACATGTCCCCGCTTTTTGTAGAAGTGTCAAATCAAACATACAATAACGCCACAGGAAAGCTGACTTCACAAACACACCGAAATGGAATCAAAGTCGATTACACCTATTCGAATAATAACATGACTTTGGCCAGCAGCACGGTAAGTCCAGCCTCAAATCCCTTCACTTCCAATTATTTATATAAGCCCATGGTGGGAGTGACAAAGGAGACTGATCAAAACAACAAAGCTGTAAATATGGAATATGATGGCTTAAACAGGCTGCGGCTGGTAAAGGACAATAGTAACAATATCCGCGAAAGATACCGTTACCATTCCAAAAACGAGACTCCAAACTTTCGGATAGCAGCAACCAATTCTCAGATCGCGGCGGGACAGTCAGTGACTTTCAGTTTGGAGGACATTATTGTTCCTTCAGGAGGGACCACGACTAGGCATTGGACGACCGGAACTGGAGTCAGCTATACTGACAATCGAACAACAATGAATTATACCTACCCCACTCCAGGCTTATATACCATAACCTCGACCCTATTGACAAACGAATTCAACTCTGTAACCAAATCTTATAATCTGTTGGTGACCGGAGCTTTGCAAATCACGATTTGCGCCAACGGAGCGCAAGAAAAGGACCTTTGTAATCCTGCCACACGAGTATGGGGATCATGTACAGCTTCTCAGGTAGATACGGGTTATACAAGGTTTCAGACAAATTTTAGTCCACTCACCAGCACGGGTTGCGTAGGCATATACAACTACCACTTTGAGTACCAGCAGGGTGGTTTATGGCTAACATTTAGTAATGGTGTTAACAACTATGCGGACTTTGTCAATACCATCGCCCCAGGCTACTATAACATTAGGTGCACCATTACTGATAGCTGTAGCAATACCGCAGTTGCGAATAGCTTTATGAATATCTACGAAAGCAATCCCTTGTGTACTCCTATTGAAATTTGATCACCATGATACGAAAGATTCAGCTGTCCGTCATTTATCTGTTAGTTGGTGGTTGGGCAAGTGCCCAGACCCTTGCACCAAGTCCAGGAAGCAATTTTACTAGGAAAGAAACAGTTTATGTCTCAGGACAAACTACGGATGCTCAGGTATTGAGCTTGCCTATCGGTAGCAAATCAACCACATTTCAATACGCGGATGGTCTGGGAAGGCCCATACAGTCTGTCAGCCGTCAGGCCAGTCCCCTTCAAAATGACCTGGTAGCTCCAGTGATATATGACATTAAGGGTCGCGTAAGCACTCAGTACCTGCCGTATCGGATTACATCTACCACAGGCGCATTTCGCAGCAGCGCTGTCTCCGAGCAGGCTAGTTTCTACACCAGCCCTCCGACTGGAGTAACGGGAGATTCCCGTCCATTGAGCAGCTCAACTTATGAAGATTCTCCTCTTGACCGCGTTCTTCAGTCTACAAAAGTTGGAACAGACTTCTCCAATAAGTACCATGGAGCCAAATCGCTGGTCAATGATGCCAGCGTCGTACGAAAGTGGGATATAGTCAGCGGGCTTCCCCGTTCTACGGCTACTTACGTAGCGGGATCGCTTGCCCTAGTAGAGTCATTTGACGAAGTAGGCCTTCTAACCAGAGAATACAGCGACTGGTTGGGTAGAAAAGTCCTCTCTCAGGTGCAAGCAACTTCCACTACATGGCTGAGTACTTATTACGTGTATAATGATTATAATGAATTACTTTTTATTATTCCCCCTTCTTCTGCCGCCACTTTTACTCCGGATGCAGCACATTCCAATATGTGGCATTTTCGCTATGAATACGATGAACTAGGGAGAGAAATCGGCAGCAAAGCGCCTGCTGCGGAATGGGTATATACCATCTATGACCGTTGGGATCGCCCAGTACTCACCCAAGACGGCATCCAGCGCGCCATGGCAAATCCAGAATGGAATTTTGTAAAATACGATGCGCATAACAGGCCGGTAATTGTCGGTACATTCGCTTCCAGTAGTACGAGGGCAACACTGACTACAAATGTTGGAGCTTCAACAGGAAGATTCGAAACCCAGAACACTACTGCTGTAGGATATTCCCTGAATGCGACTTTTCCTGCCTCGGCCACCGAAGCCAATATTCTAACTATTGCCTACTACGACGATTACAGCTTTCGGAGCAATACAGGTTGGTCTAACAACAATGCATTATACGCTTTTCAGGCCGTTTCAGGATTTACTCCCGCTGCAAATGAAACTGCGGTTAAAGGATTGGCGACAGGTTCTAAATCCCGATCTCAGGGCACTTCTATCGCCTGGCAATATGCTGTAACCTATTACGATCAGTACTACCAGCCCATCCAAACCATAGCCTCCCACCAGTTGGGGGGTACCGTTCGGGCTACCAGTCAATATGCTTTTTCCGGCGAGACCGAAAAAGTAAGAACAGCCTACTCGTATACAGGAGGAAATAAAACTATCAACCGAAGGTTTACCTACGATCATGCCGGACGACCTCTGAAGACATATCATCAAATTGACTCAGAGGAAGAGGTATTGTTGAGCCAATACCAATACAATGAGTTGGGGGAGGCTATCGATGTTATCCACCACAGCCGAAATGAGGGCAGCACTTTCCTTTATAAATCCACGTTGAAATCCACCGTTCAGGGATGGACTGATGAGATCCTGTACAGATTTTCCGATAATCAGGTCGTGTTCAAAGAAAAGCTGGATTATCAAAAGAGCAACGGAGCCAGTAACACCGTTAAACACAACGGACTTATTACCTCCCAAAAGTGGCACCATTATGGAGCCGTTCCCGAGGAACTATACAACTATAGTTATAATACTCCACAGCAATTGACAGCTAGCGTTTATCAGAGCAAGCCAGCGACCGCCTGGATCAGTAATGGCCTTTATAATGAGAATAACATAACTTACAGTTCCAATGGAAATATAACGGCATTAGCGCGGAACAGGAGCAATGCAGGCACAGCGGTGCAGACAGACAACCTGGCGTATACCTACAGCGGTAACAGACTGACTGCCGTGACGGACAATGCTCCCACTACTTACAAAGCTGAGGGATTCACAGACGGGAACCCGTCCGGTACGGATTATCAATACAATGTTAATGGTTTTCTGATATCAGATACCAATAAAGGTATCACAGCCATTACCTATACCTATCAAGACCTTCCGTCACAGGTTAACTTTGGCAGCAACACAATCAAATACACCTACGACGCGGGTGGTGCCCTAATGAATGTGACTTATCAGGGAACTGGTGGCTTCCCGAATAAAACGGTTCATTACGTTGGGGAGTTGGTTTTCGAGGGCACCGTCTTACAGGACATTAACCACGAGCTGGGTAGAGTACTGGCTAATAATGGCAACAAGTATCAATACTACCTGACAGACCATCTTGGAAATAGCCGTGTGGTACTTCAGGAAGATCCCGCTGCGTTTACCTCATTGGCTGGTCTGGAACCCCGTGATATGTCGGAGGAATCCCAGCAGTTTATCGGATATGAAGAGGTCGTACGGATATCTGCCGACATGCTCAACCATACCGAAGGATCTGAATCCAGCTTTGCTATGCGGCTCAGCGGCGGCAATGGGGAAAATATAGGCTTGGCCAAATCGGTCTCCGTGATGACCGGTGACACCGTCCGGATGGAAGTGTTTGGGAAGTACCTGGATATCGGTGAGGCGAAGCGCAACCCAGCAGTGATGGCTGTGCTGATGGCCATCACTGCTGCTGATCCCGTGGCAATGGGCATCGACGGAGCTCTGACGGCCTCGGCAAAAATGATCGGTACGGAGTCGGTGGGTATGGCTGGTTTATTAACGTCCAGCAAGGATGTAGGCGACGCTCCTCCCGCCTTCCTCAACTACCTCTTTTTTGACCGGGAGATGAATTACAAATACGGGGGGTTTGTCCAGATGACCAACAGCGCCCGTGAAGACGGAACGAATGTTCCGCATGAGAAATTGGCACAGGAAGTAGTAGCAGAGGAACCGGGATATTTCTATATTTATTTGAGTAATGAGAGCCAGACGGGCTCTGAGGCGTTCTTTGACGATTTCAGCATCATGACCTCGGAGTCCTATGTCGTCCAGCAGACGGACTACTATACCTACGGGATGATCGCCAAGAACTGGACTAGGATAGGAGAGAAGGCTACCAAGGATCTTTTTCAGGGCAAGACATACGAGGATCTGACCAAATGGTATGACTTCCACGCAAGACAATACGATGCTGCATTAGGGAGATGGTTTGGGGTGGATCCACAAAACCAGTTTGCATCGCCGTATCTGGCGATGGGCAACAACCCGGTGATGATGGTGGATCCGGATGGGGAGTTTGCTGCATTTCTTCCAATACTTGCGATCGCGGCTAAGGCAGCAGTTATAGGAGCAGGTGTAGGTGCAGCGACATATGCTGCAAGCACAGCTATAACGGGGCAAAGCTGGAACTGGAATCAGTTAGGGTCACAAATGTTTAGGGGAGCGGCTTTAGGAGGCTTAACCGCGGGTCTGGGAGCAGGGTTTTCAGCTGGCCTCAACGCTGCGGGAGTAGGGGTGCAGGCCTCCAATTTTATTGGCGGAGCTTTGGCCTCTTTTTCTGGGAATTTAGCTGGAGGTGGAATGCCTCAAGCCGCGGGTCAGTGGGCGGGGGCGTTGGGAGGCGCTTTTTTAGCCGGCCAAGCAATGGCCAACAATAATCCTTTGAATCTCTCTCAAGGTTTTGATAAAACAGCGAAAATTTATGGGTCAATTGGAGTAAATCATGATTATATTAGTCTCCCAACCCACCACATCGAATCTCTCAGGATGTTTAATGTTGCAGATTGGCATAAGCTGTTTTCTGGAGGGATGAACCCGGTAGTGGCTGGTATTTATAGTGGAAACCAGGCATTTGCCAACCACCCGGTTACCCAAGCGGGGGTTTTCGCGGCAGGTTTTTTGCTTCCTGCAATCCGGGTAGGGCAGCTTGGGAATGTTGCAAAAACGGGGCTTTCAAATGCTCAGTTAGTTCAGAAGGCAGCCACGTTAGCAGAAAGGACAATTGGAGGTACGGGAGGTGTTGCAGGTACTGCAAAGCACGTTTATGCTAAAAATCTTTTAAGTCGTTATCAAAGTATTTATGGAAATAGAGGGCTTAGTGTAGGCAGTAATTATTTTAATGGTCCGACAGGTAAAGGATTTCTAGATGTTGTCAACCATAATACTAAGACGATTTTTGATTTTAAGTTTGGGAAAGCTGTAATGAGTAATGCTCAATATATGAAATATTCAAATAGTTTTCCCGGATATACAATACAAATAATTAAACCTTAATTTGAAAATGTCAATAGGTAAAGAAATAAAAAAGAAGGTAAATGGAGATTGGCAAAATGCCTTTTCTGAATTGTCTTTGTATGCACAGAGTAAACTATACAAGGTAGTAAGTCCGTTAATCATTGGACTAGAATTGATAAAATCCCCTTTTACTGATAGTTACAGTCCATATTTAGTGATTTACCCTCTCTGGAAAAAAGACTTAAAAGCAATTTTTGATTACCCTATTCTTTTAAGAGACTTCAAAACTAAAAAAGGCTTTCAATACGATATACCTTATGAAAATCACGGGATGTTTTTTGATGATGTGTTGGACTCCATAAGAAAGCAAAGTCCATTGCCCTTTGAGGGAAATATTTCCTTAAAACAATTAGTAGCAGTTTTGGATGAGTATTCTAAAACACCGCCATTGAGTGCCTCCCCTAATTCTTACTTGCAGGCTGACCTTCAGAAGGCAAAACTCAAAATCGCTTTAACAGTAAGTAGTGAAGAAGCTCAAAGTATATTAGAGCAAATCCATAAAAGAAATTGGGATGTTAATCACTTTAAAGCTTGTGGTATAAATATAAATAAATGGTTTCAAAGTTTGCATGATGCGATAGTCGAAAGAGATGAATTTTTAAACCAAATAGATGCAAGCAAGCAGAATAAGAAAATCGCAAATCTTCAAAGTTCAGAACTTACGGAATAAAACAGAAGCCCAATAATGCACTTGCTTTAAAAAATAAGAATGAAATTGTCTGTTTAAATGTAACTATATGTTTTCATTATATTCCTAATGGAAAAGTGATGACTTTAGCTCCTGAATTTAAGAATAAACAGGAATCAACAACGTCTTCAAAATGGAACACCAAAAATGATTTATAAGGTCATAGAAAATGATTTCGCAGATTTGGTTTTTTTAAAGAAACAATTAAAATTTTGGCTTTCAAATAATTATATCTAAAATGTTAGTTCTTGGTCAACTTCACCAGTTTCGTACTAATTCTCTTAACCAGTTAAATTTCTTTTTTCATATTTACTCAAATTTCATTTCTTCATCAGTTCCTTCTTCGGGAAACAGATTTCCCGCTACATCGCCTTAGTAAAAGCCAGTGTCCGAAATCCTCTTAACCCCTGTCGACAGCTCCGATTTTGTCAGAGAAAGGCTTTTTAGAAAAAAAATAGTAGTCAGTGGTCATTTCTCCTGCTAGTTTAGAATTGGATAACGCTCGATTTTGCTTGTGGTTTCTAGGGTTTTTTAGGCTGGTTTATGTTCTGATTTTTTTCATTGCTCCGGATTACGAATGCTTTGAAATACCTAAAATTTTGATGCTAAAGATTCAAAAGCTTCAAAATATAGAAATATATTATATAAAATATAAATATTTTTTTTGTTAATAATCATTGCTAATTATCTTATAAATTCTTAAGATCTGGTCAGTTTTTTCTGCCAGTAAAGCTCATTTTCTTTTTGCTGTAATGGGGGCTTTCCGAAGGACGGGCTATCCCTTCAATCTTTCCATTTGCAGATTCCTATCTCTTCCGAAAGGATTTTCGATTCTATCCCTAAGCCGAATTCCCTGTTTCGCCCACTTCCCGAGTTTGATCCTTCATCACCATTTTTGCAAATGACAGCTTTCGTCTCTTCACTCTGGAATAGGGCTTTCACTCCCCACGGGCAAAGTTCCCCTACACTTTACCTTTTCCCACGTCCCGGCAAGCCTGGGACTAGGAAAGGCCATTTCGGGGAACACTGCCCCTAGCCTCGTTTGGGGGGCAAGCCTTTTTCGATTTTCCTTCCGCTCCTTGGGGGATTTTCAGTCCGTTTCGGGAGGTATCCGCTCCGTTCCATTTTTTTCTGCCTTATGCCTCGGTATGTGAGGACATGACACGCCAATGCAAAGGTTGAGTGCGAACCTGCAATGTTCAAAAGTACGCTTCGCCCTAAGCTAAAAAACAGGGTTTCCTACGAACTGCCTCCCAGTTTTTAATCCCAGGCTTTTGCCCTATGCAGAACCCCCCTTTATGGGTTGCATGTCGGTCAGAACCTCAATACCAGTGGATAAAAAAAATGTCACATCACTCCTACATATCTCCCTTCACTCCCAAAAATCTGCGCCTTGTGTTCGGGGAAAATCTTGGATCTAGTGTCGGGTCGAACTTCCTAATATCCTTGGATATCATGGGGTTTCAGAGCCTCGGCTCTCAGGTAAGTGGGATTAGTGAACTGCATTTTTTGACAAACCTTAAAACATCTCTACTATGAAAGCTTGGGAAAACTTCAACAAACTAGCGGAAACCGTAACAAACGAAATCATCGAGGGAATCCAAAATGAAAATCTCACTTGGGAGCAAGTTTGGAATCCAAAAAATGCACCTAAAAATTATGCTTCAGATCGTCCTTATTTGGGGTTCAATGCGCTTTGGCTTGGTTGGGTAACCAACTCCAAAAAATTCAATACTCCTTATTTTCTGACCTACAAACAAGCAAAGCAGTTAGGCGGAAACGTCAAGAAGAATGAAAAGGGTAATAAGGTTGTGTTCTGGAAGATCTCCAAATTTGTCAAAGGTAAAAGCACCAATAATGAAGGAGAAAACGAGGATGTTTTTGGACGAAAGTTTACTCCGTTTATCTGGACAGTTTTCAACATCGATCAAATTGAAGGAGTTGATTTTTCAATCGAAGAGTCTGAGGAAAGAGTTTTCTCACCAATCGAGACTTGTGAGTCTATTATTTCAGGTTATGCCGATTGCCCAAACATTGTGCATGAAGGAAATGAAGCTTTTTATAGTCCTGTAAATGACTTTATCAATATGCCTGATAAGGAAGCTTTCAAAGGAGACGAGCAATTTTACTCCATTCTTTTCCATGAAATGATCCATTCCACAGGACATGAAAACAGGTTAGGGCGATTTGCTGAAAGATCCGATTTGGTTGGTTTTGGCTCGATTGAATATTCAAAAGAGGAATTGATCGCTGAAATGGGAGCTAGCTATTTGAATGCATTCGCAGGAATTAAAGACGCCAATTTCAAGAATTCCTTGGCCTACATGAAAGGATGGTTGAAGCCATTGCAAGATGATCCTAAAATGCTGATCTATGCAGCTCAAAAGGCACATCAAGCAGCTAATTATATTCTTGGAATCGAATCAGAAGGGGAGGATTAAATCCCCTTTTTTATTGAATGATGGTTTATTGTAACTTAGCTTTTGCTTGATTCAAATCGTTGAACCTGATATTATGTTACAGCCACTGCTGATTGTCTCCTTATTTCTTGGAACCAGATTTATACTTTCTCTGGTCCAAACCGCGCACATGAAAAAGCCCTTTCTTTCCAGAATGGGCTTTAGGCTTGTTAGCTTCGGTTCGTTATGTTTTTTTCTTCTTGGATCTTTCGCTTCGCTGAAGTTTCTTTTTGGGTTCTAAAGTTTATCCAGAATTTCTCTGATTAGACGCTCTTTGTCTAATTTCTTTTCTCTTTTTGCCCGCAAGCTGAGGATATAAATGATCCAGATACCCCAAGCTACAGCAAAAAGAGGAAAAGGATTTTCTGCTCCCAATGCTCCAATCATGGCAATAAAGCTAATGAATAGGGTTCCTAGAAATTTTATTACTGACCACATAATCAGATGGTTTTGGTTAAACTACATTAAACGAATTTATAGTTTCACTTCAAAAAAATCAGACGTAAAAGTGTAAATAAGTAAAGATGTTTTTATATAAAAGTAAAACAGATCTCTATTTGATATATTAGGAATTTGAATCAAGAATCAGTAAATCTAATCATTATGAAAAACTCAGCGATACCCATACTCTTCTTCATACTTTTATTCAAGTTCAACCAAGTCTATTCCATTGATCCAGATCGTGAATATATAAGAACACCTGATTCTTTAAAATGGAGCTACCAACAACTGGATATTCACACTGCCGATGGCTTTCGCTTAAATACCTGGATTTACGAAGCCAAACCAGAAAATGATAAGGATACAATTCTGATTTTGGCTTATCCTGATGCAGGGAATATGTCCTACTTTGTTTACCATTCGATAATCTTGGCAAATTCCGGTTATACGGTTGTTACCTTTGACTATCGCGGATTCGGAAAAAGCCAGGATTTTGAGATACAAAAGGAATATCTGTATTACAAGGAGTTTGCATGGGATCTTGAGGCTGTAGTTGAAACCATAGCTGACAAAATTCCAAATAAGAAAATAGGCATTTGGGCTATGTCAATGGGAACCACGATTGCTTCAAGAGCCTATCCTCAGATAAAGAATCAAATTGACTTCATTATTGGTGAAGGCTTTGTTACTAATCCTGATGAAGTAGTGGGTTACTATAAAGGACAAGGAAAAGAAATTCTCCTACCAGAAAGCAGTAATACCTTTGAAATTGCTGTTAATTCGATCGAGTGCCCAGTTTTGATTTTAACAGCTTCGAATGATAAGGTTACGACTCATGATTCAGCTTTAAAGCTTCAGAGGCAACTTAAGGACAATTGTGAAGTTATTCAATATAGCGGAGATCACTTAACTGGATTTCAAGTGGATTATGACAATAAAGGTTTTGGGGGTTGGTATCTGGAGCAAATTGATAGGTTTTTGGCAAATGTTGCATCATGAAACAGTATTTACGATCAGTCTACTAAAATAATTCGAGTAAGGTGATCATATAAACTTTTGAAACAACAAAAGGAAAAAGAATGATGGCAAATCGTACTTGTAGTACAGCTCGCACACCTCGTACCGTACGATTATTACGAGTTCTAAAATGAGGAGTTCATGGTTCAGTAGGATGTCATTTCGATCAGCTTGCAAATGATCGTTTGTGAATGATTTCTGAAAGTGCACATGAATTCCTGAAAAATTAAAAGCTCCACGCTTTCCAGAATATTTCCAAAAATAAAACCAAATCGCTACTGATTTCGCTACTGAATCTAAAAACAAAACCCTAACTATCAATATTTCAGATAGTTAGGGTTTGTAAATGTAGAGGAAGAGGGATTCGAACCCCCGGTACCTCACGGTACAACGGTTTTCAAGACCGCCGCATTCGACCGCTCTGCCATTCCTCTGGGTCGTCATCAGGTATTATGCCCGATTAGGATTGCAAAAGTAGGATAAAAGTAAACTTTTGCAAAGCACATTCTTGCTTTTTGTGCTAACCTTCTGATTGTATTGCTATTAATTTTTAAATTATTCGGATTTCGTACTTTCTTTCCCCGAGCTTTCAGCTATCCAGAGATCCACTTCCTCTTCCAACAGGTTCAAAGGAAGTGCCCCTCGACCAAGTACTAAGTCATGGAATGCTTTCAAGTCAAACTTATCTCCAAGGGCATTTTCTGCCTTTGTTCTCAATTCCTGAATCTTGAGCATACCAATCTTATAACCTGTCGCCTGGCCTGGCATTACCATGTATCTTCTTACTTCCGACTGGATTGCCCCAGCTGAGATGGATGAGTTTTCTTCGAAATAGGCAATAGCTTCAGCTTCTGTCCATCCTTTGGAATGAATTCCAGTATCCGTGACTAGACGGATAGCTCTCCAGATCTCATTCACCAATCTGCCAAAATCATAGTATGGATTTTTATACCCTCCCATTTCTTTTGCCAGTGATTCAGAGTATAAAGCCCAGCCCTCGACATAGGCATTGAAGAAAAGTTGTGTTCTGAACTTGGGGATATCCTGAAGTTCCTGCTGAATGGAAATCTGCATGTGATGACCAGGTATGCCTTCATGATAGGCAACACCTTCCAGGGTGGATTTTGGCATGGCAGTCATGTCCGACAGATGCACATAGTAAGTTCCAGGTCTGCTTCCGTCGGGAGTACCTTGAGAATAATGCTGAGGAGCACCATCTTGCTCGCGGAATGCTTCCACGCGCTTTACAACCAATTTTGCTTTTGGAAGTATGCCAAAGAAATCAGGAGTTTTCTCGTTCATCGTATCCAAATATGCTGTGGATTCATCCAGATAAGCTTGTCTTCCCTCATCCGTATTTGGAAAAAAGAATTGAGGGTCACTATTGACGAATTTGAAAAAGGCCTTTAAGTCACCTTCAAAACCTACTTGCTCTTTTATGGCAAGCATTTCATTTTTTATTCTTTCTACTTCCTTAAGGCCAATTTCATGGATTTCGTCAGCAGATAGATCTGTGGTGGTGGCACTTTTAAGTCTAAAAGCATAATACTTGTCTCCATTGCTGTGACGACTAAGCCCGGTTGGGGTAGCTTCCAAGGTGGGTAATTCTTCTTTTAGCCAAGCAACCAAACTTGCATAGGCTGGCTCGACTGAGCTAGCTAGGGATTCTTTAGCTTTTGTTTTTAAAGTTCCTGCTTCCTCAGTTGTGATTTTCCCGTCATCTTCCAATTTTTGGATTTTTGCCAGTGCATCATTCCATAGCGGTGAGTTTTCATCTGAATCATCAAATGGCTGACCTTGAATAAGTGCCTCAGATTGCTTGATCACATAGTCATAAGCGAATTTTGGAGGCTTATTTCCTTCTGTTGCCTGTGCTTTTGCTCTGTCCAAAAGTTGTCCTATTGCTCTGCCAAGCTCAGTATAACGTGATATCAGCGCTTCCATATCTGCCAAGGAATCTACTTTATGATAATTGATCAGCATATTTGGGAGAGAAGTGTGCGAGCCCGTCATTTGATTGAACTCATAGCCAGAATTCCTGAATTCATATTCTGATTTGGCTTGCTCCAACTGGTATTCCCAAAGTCTCCACGACAATTGCGCTTGGTGGTCAATCTCATCAAGAGCGAACTTTTCCTTCATCTCTGCAAAACTCGCTTCCATCCAATCCAGCTTCTTCTTTTCGCCTGCTTCACTCAAGTCGTCTATTTCTGAATAATGGTCTTTTCTGCCTTGGGTAGTAAGCTGAAGAGGGCTCATCTGCAGTAATTCTTCGTATTCCTGATCAAACCAGGTGTTTATTTCTGCCGTGGAATCTTTTGCCTCTTCCGTTTTCATGCAGCTGTTGAAAAAAATCAAGCACAACAACAGAAGTGCAGAACATTTTATTAGACTTATTTTCATTTGGTTGGGGGTATATTTCCAAGAAATATAAGGAAATAAAATCTAAGGAAATTCGTAAAGTAATAAGTCCTTGTTTTTCTGGAAAAGGCAGCAAAGCCAACTTTATCGGGCTATGATTTTTTTCTCATCTTGAATCAAATCCTCAATTTCTTTGATATTCTTTCGTTTTTTATTCTCCTCTACGAGATCCAAACTCACATTTACCTCAAAGCACACAATGATGATAATGGAGGTAATAAGGAGCCATAGCATCAAGGCAATCAACGTTCCGATGGAGCCATAAAGTCTATTGTAGCTAGCGAAATTATTTAGGTAAAAAGTGAAGCCATAAAAACCAAGGGTAATTAGAAGTCCTGCTAATTTTGCCCCGGCAGAAAAAAAATTCCATCTGTCATGGACTGCTGGCGCAAATCTGAAAATGAACGCAGTAGTGATGTAAAACATGAAAAGCAATATGAGGAATTTCAAACTGGTGAATAAGAAAAGCATAAAGCCGGAATTGAAAACTTGCATCTCATCAAGTCTTCGGATAAGTATTTCTCCCACGATCATCACCAAACTCGCCGTAATCACAGTAAATGCGAGTATAAACACAATGCTGACAGCTATGCCTCGGCTCTGAAAAAACCCTCTATTTTCCTTCGTTTGATATACTGAGTTAAATGAGTTCATCATAGACACCACACCTTGAGTAGACGCGAACAGGGCAAAAAAGAAACCCAGCGAGAGCAGACTTTGCCTTGGCTTAGACACAATGTCCATAATGGTTCCTTCTGATTGTGCGTAGATTTCTTCGGGTAGAATCTCTTGGGTGAAAGTCAGGATGTTTTGAGTGGTGATGTAAGGGAAAATATCCTGCAAGTAGGGGATGAGGTTAAGCAGAAAAAGGATCATTGGGAATAGTGCTATCGTATAGCTAAACGCCATAGATCCTGAACGCTCAAGTATATCGTCTTTTTGCAGCTGAATCAGAAAAATCCTTCCTAGATCGTAGAGGTTTTTGTCAGGATCTCCGAAATGGATTTTCTTGAGCCTTCGAGCTTGCCAAAGTAACTTAACTTCTAACCTAAGGATTTTTGTTTTGATCACTTTATCCTACTTCTTGAAAATACCCTTTCAATAAAGCTAACAAATTCTGTGGAGGTCTTGTTGGGCGGTGGCTGTCTTTTTTGAGGAAAGTGAGTGTAGTCCAGCCTTCGGTGATCAGTTCATGCTGCTCATTATAGACTTCATATTCAAATCGAATTCGCGCTCCAGGCAGAGTTGGGATGGTGGTTTTGATCGTGAGCAGTTCATCGTACTTACCTGGTTTTAGATAGCGGAAATGGCTTTCCAGCACAGGCATCATCACACCCTCCTCTTCCATCTCCTTGTACGAAAACCCAATACTTCGCATCGCTTCCACTCTGGCCACTTCGAAGTACATCGCGTAGTTGCCATAATAGACGTAACTCATCTGGTCGGTTTCAGCGTATCGAACTCGGATTTGGGTTTCGGCTGTGTACATGATTAATAGATCTTCGCGGCATTTAGCGCAGCCTGATATCTTCGGGCATTTGCATTATGCTGTGCCAAATTGGTGGCAAAAGAATGGTAGCCGGAGAAATCTTCTTTTGCGCAGAAGTATAGATATTCGTGATCTTCCGAATTGAGCACAGCATCCAAAGAATTGATATCTGGAAGGTTGATTGGTCCAGGAGGAAGTCCGGCATACATATAGGTATTGTATGGACTATCGGTTTCTTTGTGGACGTTCAGCACACGTTTTAATTCAAAATCTCCCAAAGCAAAAACCAAAGTTGGATCAGCCTGCAATGGCATTCCTAATTTAATTCTGTTCAAATAAACACCTGCGATTGTGGATCTCTCATCCGCTTTTTGACTTTCGGCTTGTACTATACTTGCCAAAGTGCTTACTTCTTTTGGACTTAAGCCAAGCAAACTTGCTTTCTGCTTTCTTTCGTCCGTCCAGAAGCTTTTGTATTCCCGATACATTCTGTCAAAAAGTGCCTCGGCACTCGTGTTCCACCAAAGTTCGTATGTATTTGGAATGAACATGCTCATGATCGTCTCTTCGTCAAAATCAAACTTGCGAATATAGACTGAATCCTGCACGAGGTCTAAAAATTGATCTCCGGAAATCTCCATATTTGCTGTGATTTTTTCTGCCAAGTCTTCCTTAGTCCGCACATTGTTGAATGTGACTCGTATGGGAGTTTGCTTTCCTGATCGAAGTAGTCTGATCAATTGGAGGTTGGTCATTTTCGGGGTAATGGTATAAAGTCCAGGTTTTACCTCATCCTGGTAGCCCAATACTTTGGCTAGAAAGCCAAAACTTACCAAGTCGTTTACCACGCGGTCATCATACAACTTGTTGGCAACGGTCTTGTAAGGATCATTGCTCCCGATTTTCAACATATAATTCTGGTCGGAATCTATCAGCGCATTGGGGCTGAAAAAAACCTGATAGAAATAGAAACTCATAGAGATAGTCATCACCGAGATGGCAATGACTAGGACGAGATAGATGTTTTTTCTTTTATCGCTTTGCATACAGGTCCCAAAAATAGGGAAAAGAGCTAAGAGAATCGCTAAGTGAAATATCCAATGACTGAATCCAATAGCTCGCTTACCTTTTCATTTTGAAATGTTTCTGTTACTGACTTCAACACTAAATAATCTCCTAAACAATTATGACTACTTTGATGAAGTGCTTACCTTGACAATCAACACAGATAAAATGAAAGCAAAATCTCTTACCGTCCTAATTGGTTTTTTTTTGTAACTGTTTCTTGCCAGCAGTCACAGAAACCTGAGGAAGTATTTCATCAGGCAAAGGCAAAAATTCTTGATAGCGAACAGGTCAGGCTTACAATGAAGATGTATTGGGAAGATCCTAATTTGAAAGAAGTAGATACCACAGTGAGCCAATTGGATTTCCAAAAGCACGACAATAAATACTTCGGCTACAATTACATTGGCGAAAAAGAAACTAGTGCTATAGTGTACTTGGATGATGTGCTCATGCAGGTGGATCATAAAGAAAGTACTGTTAAAGTCTATGACGATGAACAAGCGGAGCAATTTGAAAGCATGGCTTCTTCCAATACCTTCCTGAAGTTTTCTCCAATCATTTTATTGAAAATGGAGCCATGGAAGTATAATGCAGATACGGTTATTAATGGTAAAACTTTCTTTGATTTTCTGAATGTAGAAATGGATACCTTGATTGGAGATAAGCAGATTTACTTAGTAAATCACCTTATAATTAATCCGGCCAACTCCTTCTTGACCTATTATTCTCGACGGCTTTTTCATAATGGCGAGCATAGCCAATTTATTGATATTGAATTTTTAGAATATGATTTCTCTATTAATGAAGAGCGCTTGAGTTACCTACCACCACAGACTTATACATCGAAAGTTGCAGATCAAAAAGATAGCAGACAGCTGCTTTCAAAAGGTGAAATGGCTCCTGATTTTAAGTTAAAAGACTTGGATGGCAACACAGTTAGACTTTCTGATTATAGAGGTCGGAAAGTATTTCTTGATTTCTCCATGATCCGATGTGGTTGGTGTAAAATTGCTCTTGACGAATTCAATAGGCCCGATTTTCAATTCAAAGATGAAATAGTGCCACTATATATTAACCCAGTGGACGAGCAGGATAAGATTGAGAAATATGTAGCTAATGTCAAAGTCCCGTTTCCCGTCTTAACAAATGCAAAGCAAGTGGGTGAAGACTATGGCGTTAGTGGTTATCCCTCTTTTTTTCTAATTGATGAATCAGGGAAAATCGAAATGGTGTTTGCTGGGTATGATGAAGAGCAAATAAATAAAATTCGTTTGTGATAGTCATTCCAGTCACCTGCGCCCTTATATTTTTGGACAAAAAAGTACTGTGTGCTCAGCGATCTGAAACTATGTCGCTGCCTGGCTTATGGGAATTTCCTGGCGGGAAAATTGAAGAAGGAGAAAGTCCGGCGGATTGTCTGATTCGTGAGATCAAGGAGGAATTGGCGATTTCGATTAGTTTGGTCGGCTCTTTGCAACCTAATGAGCATTCTTATACTGAGGGAAAAGTGGTTCGGTTAATTCCATTTGTATGTAGTTGGGAAAGTGGGGAAATTACTTTGCTAGAGCACCTAGACTTACAATGGCTAGCAAGGGAAGAATTAAAAGTGGTGAACTGGGCTCCCGCTGATATTCCCATAGTTGATCACCTTTTTGTGAATTGGAACAATATTCAGAAACAACTAGTTGATTATAAAAGAGAAAATAAAAATTTGTAAATCTGCTTTTCAAACAATAGAGAGATAAAAGACTTATAGAATTTGGTAGTTCCGAAAGCTATCAGGACTAGCATTTAAGGTCACTTCCCTGCCTGTAGATAGATAGGAGTCTTTCAGCCTGAAAAGCCAAGAGACTATGGCCATTGCGGTTAATCATAAAATAAAATATGCCTGCTGAATTGATTCGATTATATGAGGAAAACCCTGATCCAGATAAGATCAGACAAATCGCTGACACGCTTCGAGATGGTGGAGTGGTGATTTATCCTACGGATACCGTTTATGGTATGGGCTGCGATATTATGAATTTGCGGGCGGTGGAGCGCATCTGCAAAATCAAGGGGATCAATCCCCGAAAACATAACTTTTCTATCATTTGCGCTGATCTGAGTAATATTTCCCAATTCACCCGGGTGATTACCAAGCCAGTGTTTAAGATGATGAAAAAAGGATTACCAGGCCCTTTTACATTTATTTTGGAAGCAAGTAATCAGGTGCCGAAAATACTGCACAGCAACAAGAAGACGCTCGGAATCAGAGTGCCTAATCATAATGTACCGCGCATGCTCGTAGAAGAGCTGGGACATCCTATCCTCACTACATCGATCAATGATGAAGACGAAGTGATAGAATACAGCACTGATCCAGAATTGATTTTTGAAAAATATCAGCATCTAGTGGATGTAGTAATTGATGGTGGTTACGGGCAGAATATCGCTTCCACTGTACTTGACTGCACACGAGATGAAGTGGAAGTGATAAGAGAAGGTTTGGGAAAACTGGAAGATTTAGAATAGTATGGAAAAGAGCATTGCAGTTGACCTGCACTATTTTCCAAATCTTGAGTTTTTTGCAGTTATTGCGCAAGCAAATGAAATAGTCCTTTTTCCAGAGGCAACGTATCAAAGACAATCTTTTTTCAACCGTACTCAAATACGCCTAGCCAATAA
The DNA here is from genome assembly GCF_002150685.1 of Algoriphagus antarcticus. Classification (GTDB taxonomy): domain Bacteria; phylum Bacteroidota; class Bacteroidia; order Cytophagales; family Cyclobacteriaceae; genus Algoriphagus; species Algoriphagus antarcticus. The sequence goes on along the minus strand of NZ_MSSW01000017.1, from coordinate 115,855 downwards.
AGTAGCGACGCTGAGTGTACCGATTCAAGGTAGGAGACCAAGAATTTCGCAGAACAGGATCAAGATTGACAATGACCAAAACTGGCTGAATATTCACTTACGGAGTATTCAGAGCGCTTATGGAAAAGCTCCGTTTTATGAATATTATTTCCCTTATTTTGAAAAGGTTTTTCAGCAGAATCTGGAGAGTTTGTGGGAGCTGAACTGGGAAATGCTGACAATCTGTCTCAAGTTACTCGGATTGTCTGTCAAGATGCGGGTGCATGATAACAGTCAGGATCAAACTTTGACTGCAGACATAAGAGGGCAACTGATACCCTCAGCGCCTTTTTCTGAGCGGAATTACTATGATCCAGAGTCCTATTTCCAACTTTTTGGCTTAGACTTTGATCCTAACCTCAGCATTCTGGATTTGTTGTTTTGCGAAGGGCCTGCATCTAAGGGTATAGTCTTAAAGTCTGTAAAAAAACAGTGAACAATCTGCAAAAGGATTGTGTTTTCAAAACAAATTCGGTAACATACGTACAGGATTATTAAACAATCAGATAGGAATTCAATGGAAGCAAAATTTTCGAACAGAGTTAAAGAGGTGATCTCTCTTAGCCGCGAAGAAGCTCTTCGCCTGGGACATGATTACATTGGCACAGAGCACCTCTTGCTAGGGATGATTCGCGAGGGAGAAGGTGTTGCTGTTTCCATTCTTAAGAAATTGGGAGTGCCAATGGACGAGTTGCGGAATGCGATAGAACGCGCTGTAAAAGGTACCGCAAATCACAACGTAAAGAATATGGCAAATATCCCTCTGACCAGACAGTCAGAGAAGGTGTTGAAAATCACGTATTTAGAAGCGAAAATCTTCAAAAGTCAATTGATTGGCACGGAGCATTTGCTTCTGTCAATTTTGAGAGACGAAGACAACATCGCTACTCAGATACTTAACAAATTTGAAATCAATTACGACTCGGTAAAAGAGATGCTGGAAATGTCATCCGACTCACCTCCTCGTTCAAAAGCTGAGGCTGAGGATGGAGATGATGATGGATCCAAGCTTTTCGGGTCTTCCGGAAGTAGTTCTGGAGCGTCTAAGCCTGGAGCTGAAAAATCCAGAACTCCGGTTTTGGATAATTTTGGAAGAGATCTTACCAAAATGGCTGAAGATGATAAACTAGATCCTATCATCGGTCGTGAGAAGGAAATCGAACGAGTAGCTCAGATTCTTTCCAGAAGAAAGAAAAACAATCCGATTTTGATCGGTGAGCCTGGAGTAGGTAAGACAGCCATTGCCGAAGGATTGGCTCTTAGAATCATTCAGAAGAAAGTGTCTCGCGTGCTTTTCAATAAGCGCGTAGTGACTTTGGATTTGGCTTCATTAGTAGCAGGCACCAAATATAGAGGACAGTTTGAAGAGCGAATGAAAGCCGTGATGAACGAGCTTGAGAAATCTCCAAGCGTGATCCTTTTTATAGATGAGTTGCATACTATAGTAGGAGCAGGTGGAGCCTCTGGGTCTTTGGATGCATCCAATATGTTCAAACCAGCTTTGGCACGTGGAGAGATCCAATGTATCGGAGCTACGACGCTGGATGAGTATCGTCAGTATATTGAGAAGGATGGAGCTTTGGCTCGTCGATTCCAAATGGTGATGGTAGATGCTACTACACCTGAGGAAACGATTCAAATCCTGAATAACATCAAGGATAAATACGAAGATCATCACAACGTGAATTATACCGATGAGGCTATAATTGCCTGTGTGAAACTTTCGGATAGATACATCTCGGATAGATTTCTTCCTGATAAAGCGATAGATATTTTGGATGAGGCGGGAGCTAGAGTCCATATCAAAAATATCCATGTGCCAGAAGATATTCTGAAACTGGAAGCTGAAGTAGAAGATATCAAAACTGAGAAAAACCGTGTGGTGAAGTCTCAGAAATATGAGGAAGCTGCTCAGCTTAGAGATAAGGAGAAGAAATTACTCGAGCAACTGGAAACAGCCAAAAATAGATGGGAAGAAGAAAGTAAATCCAAGAGATTCACTGTAGAAGAAGATAATGTGGCTGAGGTGATCGGGATGATGACCGGAATACCTGCTAAGAGAATCGCTCAGAAAGAAGGCGCGAAGCTTTTGAATATGAGTACTGATTTATCTGGCAAAGTAATCGGTCAGGATGAAGCAATTAAGAAACTTACAAAGGCCATACAGAGAACTAGAGTTGGGTTGAAAGATCCTAAAAAGCCGATTGGTTCTTTTATATTCTTAGGTCCTACGGGGGTTGGTAAGACTGAATTGGCCAAGATGTTGGCATCTTACCTTTTCGACAAAGACGATTCTTTGATCAGAATTGATATGTCTGAGTACATGGAGAAATTCTCTGTATCCAGACTGGTAGGAGCACCTCCAGGCTATGTGGGCTATGAAGAAGGTGGACAGTTGACCGAGAAAGTCAGAAGAAAGCCATATTCTGTAGTATTGCTAGATGAGATTGAGAAGGCTCATCCAGATGTGTTCAACATTCTGCTTCAGGTGCTGGATGATGGCATCTTGACAGATGGTTTGGGTAGAAAAGTGGATTTCAGAAACACTATCATCATCATGACTTCGAATATTGGAGTTCGTGATTTGAAAGATTTCGGTGCTGGGATTGGCTTTGCCAGTCAGGCCAAATCTGACAACATGGATGAGGTGATGAAATCAACTATTCAATCTGCTTTGAAAAAGGCATTTAGCCCAGAATTCTTGAATAGATTGGATGATGTGGTTGTCTTCAACTCATTAACCAGAGAGCACATCTACAAAATTATTGATATTAGCTTAGGTAAGTTGTTCTCAAGAATCACTGATCTTGGTTACAAGATCGAATTGACCGAGAAGGCTAAGGAATTCTTGGCTGAGAAAGGCTATGATCAACAATACGGAGCTAGACCGCTGAACAGAGCGATTCAGAAATATCTGGAAGATGCGATAGCCGAAGAAATTCTGAAAGGGGATCTATCTGAGGGCGATGTAATCACTGCAGATTACCTTGGTGAAGGTACAGAGTTGACCATCGCTGTGAAGAAGAAAGAAAAAGCTGATTAACAGTTAGCTGTCAAGAATAAAGTGAAAGCCCCGAGCGATGAGTTCGGGGCTTTTTTGCTTTTATTTTTTTTACCGCAGAGGGGACAGAGGTTAACGCAGAGGACTCAGTTGTCCTGCTAATCCAGAAGCTGGACTCAAATTTTTCTGCAATGCACTCGGTACACATAACTATTTTTGTTTCAATTTTAAATTTTATTTTTATCTCTGTGATTTTTCCGGAAACGCTGCGATTAATAGTTTGAAAGAGTTTTATAACCAACCATCGAATCCTTGTCTAGAGAAAAAGAATATTTCCTTTCCTGCATAGAATCCAACAAGGGGATCATTTACAAGGTGGCAAATTCCTATTGTAAGGATGACGCGGACAGAGAGGATCTTCTCCAGGAAATTATTCTCCAGCTTTGGAAGGCTTTCCCGAGTTTCAAGCCAGACTACAAACTGAGTACTTGGATGTATAGAATCGCGTTGAATGTGGCAATTTCATCTTATCGAAAAGCAAGTAAGCGCAGCAAGATTCTTCAACCACTTTGTGAAACGGCTATTTATTTGGATGATGATACGAGTGAGGTAAATGACAATCGGGATATGCTGCAAGTCTTGATCCGAGAACTTAAAGAAGTGGATCGTGCATTGATTCTTCTTTACCTCGATGGCTATTTATATCCTGAGATTGGAAATGTTTTGGGACTGTCGGAAAGTAATGTGGCAACAAAACTCTCTCGCATCAAACAACAATTAAAAAAGAAATTCACAGCTTAATAAAAGAAATCATGCAAGACATCGAACTACAACAACTCTGGAAATCCTATGACCAGAAGCTGCAAGAACAACTGGTTTTCAATCGACAGAATGCTTCAGATATCACCAAAATGAAGGTGAAAAGTGAATTGACAGCTATGCGTCCGATTAAGCTCTTCACGGTTCTAGCAGGAATTCTCTGGATTTTATTTCTGGACATTTTGGTGATAAACCTCTTCCCTGTTGGTAATGCGTACTTTTTGATTTCCGCGGGATTTATCTCTTTGGTAAACAAAATAGCAGTTGGGATCTATCTCTATCAATTAGTCCTGATTTCCGTAGTCAATATCAATGCACCTGTGATGAGTACTCAGAAGAAAATTGCTGGATTAGTAACTTCTACGCTATGGGTCACACGGATACTTATGCTACAGCTACCTTTTTGGACTACGTTTTTTCTTAGTTCCGCATGGATAGGATCAGCAAATCCACTCTTCTGGATAATCCAAGTCTCAATTACAGTAGCTTTTGCAGGAGCCTCCATCTGGCTTTTTATAAATATTCGCTATGAAAACAGAGACAAGCGCTGGTTCAAATTTCTCTTTGGCAGCTATGAATGGACCCCGATTATGAAAGCGCAAGAGATGCTCGTTCAGATCAAAGACTACGAGGAAGAGACTCTATAAAAACCTAAAAATGATTAGTGAGTAATAGGATTCAGGTAGTTAATACGAAAAGGATTTGATCAAGTCAGATAAGCAAAACGCCGGGCTAGAAGTCCGGCGTTTTATTTACAAATTTATTGGTAAAATTCTTTGTCTATTTTCGAGAGAAAAATAAACGAGTAATGAAGATACCCTGTCCGTCATCTGCTCCTGCATTACTCTCAACCCCTGATGTGACGTAGGTAAGAGTCCATCCTTCAAGAATCATACTGTTGATTTTCGACGAAATCACAGCGTCATTAGAGGCTATGTTTTGGAAATTTATTCCTGTAGCACTGAAGAAGTTCAATAATTTAGTTTCTTCCAATTCATCGACTTTGATATCTCTTCGATCAATTTCATTTTGACTACTTTTTTTTCCATCGGTTCTTTCGGTAGTGAAAATATTGGCGTCAACAGTAGTTTGAGAGTCAATGATTCTGGATCTTCCTAGTCCCATAGGAACAATGGATTCTACAACAGTGACGATTTTGAATTGACTGGGATTACCCGAATTTATTGAAAGGTCTTGAGCCTGTAGAGATTGGTATGATAGAATTAAAAGTGACAATGTAAATAAGTGATTTTTCATAGGTAAGGCGTTTAGTTTTTTTTGGTTTTACGCTAGCAGACACAGTTTGTTTTTCTAAGAGGAAACAGACGCTTAGACTACTCTCGGCTACCAAAGTTCGATTGTATCAAAGTGGAGAGTAGCAGCCTAATTTATCTCGATTATGAGAGCCTGCCTCTAAGACGGTAAGCGGTTGAGGTCTAATAAAAATAATTTGGCTTCTTGTTCAATTGCTGATAGCAATTGTGGGAGATTACAGCGTAAGAATAAAAAACAAGAGCCCCACACTAAGAATCAAAATCATCTTTTTAGCCTTTTCCTTCATTTCTGGGGATAATTTTCGCTTGCGAATCACCAACACAGCCAAGCTTAAACCTACGAATTGCAATGCTAATGCGACTCCGTTAAGCGGTCCCATTGGAGCTTCCAGCACTTGAAAATAAGTATTCAAAAGCGAAAGCACACCCAATACGATACCTGTGATCCCAAATAAGAAGGAACGCTGAAGTAATGTCTTTTCTGAATGGTCAGTCCATTTCATTTTTTCTGAATCTAGAATTTAGCCGCAAGATACAAGACTTCCCAGTTCCTGTCTTACCTCAATTATGCTTTTACTTTTTTACTTTCAGCTTTTCCAGCCTTGAATTGAAATAGGTCCCTATTTCCTCTCCAGTCATGGCATTAAGCGTCATCTCTTTACTTAGTCCGCCTTTTCTACCCACCAACACGCCATATTTCATGTCAGCATAACTCTCCATCGCGTGTGCATCCGGATTGATGGAAAGCATCACGCCTTGATCCATGGCATAGCGAACGTATCTCCAATCCAGATCGAGTCTCCATGGATTTGCATTGATTTCTATGACCACATTATTTGCAGCACAGGCATCGATGATCGCTTTATGATCGAGAGGATAACCTTGTCTGCGAAGTAACAATCTGCCCGTTGGGTGACCCAGAATAGTAGTATATGGATTCTCAATCGCAGTGATTAATCGCGTCGTAGCTCGCTTGATATCCATATTCAGAATGGAGTGAACGGAGGCTACTATAAAATCAAAAGTTGCCAACACAGAGTCCACGTAATCCAGCTTTCCATCAGAGAGAATATCGCTTTCTATTCCTTTGAAAATACGGAATGGAGCCATTTCCACATTCAAGGCATCGATTTCCTGATGTTGTTTCAAAATTTGATCCTCCGTCAATCCTCCAGCATAAAAAGCCGTTTTACTGTGATCGGAAATTCCCAAGTATTCATAGCCCAGCTCTTTGCAATACATTGCCATTTGTTTTAGGCTGTGTTTGCCATCGCTATAGGTAGAGTGATTATGAAGAATTCCCTTGAGATCTTTTTCTGTGAGTAGTTCAGGTATTTTATGCTCTTTAGCCAGCTCTACCTCTCCAAAACCTTCACGCATTTCTGCTGGGATAAATTGGAGGTTATTTCTGCTGAAAAACTCTGCCTCTCTTGAATAATCCTTTTTCTGAAGCTTTTGGGCAACGCTTTCTTTTTCATCCACCATCGAATCTAAGTGAAATGGAGAAGCGATTAGCGATAGTTTTTTCCAAAGGAAATCCTCTTTGGAGCAAAAGTGAATACTCACCCGAAGGTCAATTTCTTTCAGTTTACCTCTTAAAGTTCGTGGTCCGGATTCAAGCAAGATCCACTCGATGGACTCCATTGCTTTGATTTTGGATTTTACTGCAGCCATTTCATCCGAGGCGATTAGAAATTCAGCTTCAGTAATGACTTCTATCTGTCGTGCGAAATCACCTACTATTGCCAAATCAGCTTCAGGTGCCATTAATCGCAATGTTTCTTCCAGTTGCCCTATTAATTCCTCTATAGCTGCATAGAGCCATTTGCCGGCGTTGGAGGCTTTGAACTCCAAATTCTGGATAATGGTGTCCTGTGTTTTCTCTCCAAAGCCTTTAATTTTGGCCACTTTTCCAGATTGACAGGCTTCCATCAATTCATGGGTGGAGGTGATGCCAAGTTCCTCCCAGAGGATTTTCACCTTCTTTGGCCCCAAGCCTTTGATCTGAAGAACTTCCATAATTCCCTCGGGAGTTTTAGTCAGTAATTCTTCAAGAAAGGGAAATGTATCAGTTTCTTTCAGTTGTTGAATCGCTTCCCCCATGCTCTTTCCCACACCTTGAATCTTGGCAAGTTCTGCCTCGCTCAGTCCCATGATGTCCTGATCCCCGCGTTCTAAGGAAATAAGCGCACTTTGATAGCTGCGGATTTTGAATGGGTTTTCGTCGTGAAGTTCCATCAGCTGAATGCTGAGTTTTATTTTTTTCAGAAGAGTCTTGTGATCCAAAATTTCTGGGGTTGCGTGAGTGTATTTAGACAAATGTCTTGAAATAATGTTTCAATTTAAGAGGCTATGACTTAACTTAAAATTGAAATGTGATTTTCCATTAGTTGAGCTTTGCAAATCACTGGAATGGAGTAAGATTCATATACATTTCAAGTGTTTTTAAACAGTGAGAATGTTATTACGTTATTTAGTTCAACTTCTTTTTAACTTTCAATCAACAAAAGTATGACATACTGGATGGTCAAGTCAGAGCCACAATCCTATTCTTGGGCTGATTTCGTCGAGAAAAATGAAGATGTGTGGGATGGTGTGAGGAATTATCAAGCACGGAATTATCTTCGGGAAATGGAGTTGGGAGACTTGGTGTTTTTTTATCACAGTGGAAAAGAAAAAGCCATCGTAGGTATAGCTGAGGTAAGTCAGGAGCAGTTTCCTGACGCTAAGGATAATGCGTGGACTGCCGTAAAATTGAAAGTGAAACGTCCACTGAAAAATGCAGTTTCCCTAGCCGATATCAAAGCTGAGGATAACTTATCCGATTTGCCAATGCTAAAGCAATCCCGCTTGTCTGTGTTGCCTGTCGGGAAGATAGAATTTGATTTACTTCTTAAAATGGGTTCATGAAAAAGCTGATTCTATTTCTTTTCCTTTTTATTCTTGGGCAGCATGTCTTTGCTCAGCTCAGATTCATAGAACGCTATGAAATACCTTCAGAGTTGAATGATCCGCTGTTTGAGATGATTAATTCTGAAGTGGGATTGGTTTCCTTTCGGACTCTTCCCGAGAAAGGTCTGAATCTGAGGCGTATTTTTCAATATTTTATCTCAGACTCCTCCCTGAATTCCTCCGAAGGATTGGTGGAGTTTCCTGTGAAGGAGGGATATGATATGTTGGGATACGATACGGATGATAACTTGCTCTTTATTCTTTTCACCAGAGGGTTCGCTATAAATGCCGCGAAGTATTTGCTCCAAGTGAATTTGGAAACTAAGCAAGGGCTAGAATTTGTAGTGGATAACGTGCTGGATATGGAGATTATGGAGTTTTTGGTTCAAAATAAAAAAGCCATTTTCATGGGAACGTCTGATAGTCGGCCTGTCCTGCAGATTCATGATTTGGTCACTAAAAGTGTCCAAACCCTTCAGGGGATTTATGGAAATGATACTCAAATTCTGCAGATTCGAAAAAAGCCCGAAACTCAATCGCTAGAGGTAGTCCTGAGCAGGAAGGGAGCTTATAAAAATCGGGATATACTCATTAACACCTATGACATGATTGGGAATGTCATACAGCAGATAAAAGTAGATCAGTTTGCTTCGCCTGGCCAAGAGATTATGGACGGGATTTTACTGTCAGCAGGAAACTATCAAGAAGCGATGATAGGTGCTTTTGGGCTGGAACGCAGAAATTCCTACCAAGGCATGTACATCATGGATATTAATGAATTTGGGGAGTTTGATTTCAAACTGTACACGTTGGAAGATTTTCCGAATTTCTACAATTACCTCAACGAAAAAGCTAAAGCAAAAAGAGATACTGATGTCCAAAAGGAACTTGAGAGAAAAAAGATCCCGGGTATAAGTAGTATGTATTCTATCCGCGATGTACGCCAAACTCCTAATGCTTACTATGTTTACTTTGATCAATATACGGTGGCCAATAGTCGATATCAAAATGGCATGTATTCGCGTGACGGAGGCTATCGGTACGATCGATGGAGCAGAATGGGAACTACTATCCTGAATGATCCATATTTGGTTAATCGCTTCCCTATGACTAGTAGTTACCAGACCGTACCTGAGTACCGATATGTTTCAGCGCACTTTGCCAAAATCGCAAAAACAGGTCAGGTACTTTGGGACAATGCTTCTTCTTACAATGAAATGGTCACCACCTATCCAGAAGCATTCGGCGAAGTGGCTGTGGTGGGAGAGGATTTTTACCATATGTATGTAGTGGACCAGACTATCCACCTAAGTTTTTTCAGAAATGGAGAAAAGATCTTTGAAAACCAGGAATTCGAATTGGGCTTGGTCAATGAGAATGAACGGATTCGGGATACTAATCTGGAGAGTTTAAGATTGATACATTGGTATGACAGATACTATTTGCTTTCGGGTACTCAGCGCGTTCGATACTTGAATAAGGACGGAGTTGATCAAATGAGAGAGGTTTACTTTCTTACCAAAATAGTGGTGGACGGGGATTTGTATCGGCCAGAAGAACTTCCGGACTAGATTTTATTTTTATATTTACCCGCAAATCTACCCCATGCAAAAAAGGCTAGTCTTAGACGAAGTACAAATTGAGATCATACTCAGGAGATTTTGTCATCAACTGATCGAAAATCACGATGATTTTGACAACACCGTACTTTTGGGTTTGCAGCCTAGAGGGCCAATATTGTTGGATAAAATCGTAAAACTTCTGGAAGAAATTTCCGGAGTGAAAGTTCCTTCAGGATATCTCGATGCTACTTTTCACAGAGATGATTTTCGCAGGAGAGATCTTCCTCTCAAAGCAAACGAAACCAAAATCAACTTTCTGGTCGAAGGCAAAAAAGTAATCTTAGTCGATGATGTGCTGTACAAAGGCAGGTCTGTAAGAGCGGCGATGGATGCGATGATAGCTTTTGGAAGACCGCAGAAAGTGGAGCTCATGGTGCTGGTAGATCGCAAACTCACCCGGGATTATCCTATTATGCCTGATTATTATGGCATCCGTGTACATACGTTGGTAAGTCAATATGTGCTAGTGGAATGGGCTGAGCAGGGAAATGAAAAAGACGCAATTTGGATCACAGAGAAAGTTAACCCTTAACCATGTCGCAACTCAGTACAAAACACCTACTTGGAATCAAAAACCTAACAGAGGAAGATATCCAGCTTATTCTTGACACGGCGGCAAATTTCAAAGAAGTGATCAATCGCCCGATCAAAAAAGTACCTTCTCTTCGTGATATCACGATTGCCAATGTGTTTTTCGAGAATTCTACCCGAACCAGACTCTCTTTTGAGCTAGCAGAAAAAAGGCTTTCTGCTGATGTGATAAACTTTTCCTCCTCAAACAGTTCGGTGAAAAAAGGGGAGACGCTGGTAGATACAGTCAATAATATACTTTCCATGAAAGTGGATATGGTGGTGATGAGACATTCAAGTCCCGGCGCACCACACTTCCTTTCCCGAAATGTAAATGCGAATATCATCAATGCCGGAGATGGGACTCACGAGCATCCAACTCAGGCTTTGCTTGATGCATTTTCTATCAAAGAAAAGTTGGGAGATGTGGCAGGGAAAAAAGTTGCCATCATCGGTGATATTTTGCATTCACGAGTAGCACTTTCCAATATTTTTTGCCTGCAAAAACTTGGTGCAGAAGTGATGGTATGTGGTCCAATCACCTTGCTTCCGAAATACATTGCGAGTCTGGGAGTGAAAGTAGAATTGGATGTGAAGAAAGCCCTGCAATGGTGTGATGTCGCTAACGTCCTTAGAATTCAACTCGAAAGACAGCAAATCAAATACTTCCCAAGTTTGCGCGAATATTCACTTTACTATGGAATCAATAAAAAACTATTAAGCCAATTGGATAAGGAGATCGTAATCATGCACCCAGGGCCTATCAATCGGGGAGTGGAACTGAGCTCAGATGTAGCAGATTCGGAGCATTCAATTATCCTTGAGCAGGTGCAAAACGGAGTAGCAATAAGAATGGCTGTACTTTATTTATTGGCAGGAGCAAAAGGGTAAAGAGATTTGAAATCTTAAGTCTCAAATCTCAAATCTCTATCTTCTTTACCTCCATCTTCCTCCGCCGATAAAAGCTCCAAGCGTAAATCCAAAGTATTGGTTGATCGCCTCACCGATTACTTGTCCCGAGGCGTTTTGCAAATTACTTGAAGGGATGAAGTTGTATTCAGCGCCCATTCTGAATTTGCCCAGTTCTATTCCTGCTCGTATCATAGGAGCCCATTTGAAATTAGCTTCCAAATCCCCGAAGTTATCAGGGGAGTTAAAATCATCGCTATTTACTTCAATGCTGCTTAGCGCATAATATCCAAAACCAGCGCCGATGAAGGGAGCAAGTTTATTTCCTTCCTTGTGAAAAAAGTAGTCAAAAGTGCCTGAAACAGAAATATTTCCAGATATCTCTCCTTCGTAGTCTTCCGTCAAGTTGAAATAGGTGACATCTTTTGCCAACGCTGTCGTTCCGAATCTAATCCCTACCGACATGTTATCCGCCACATTAATTTTTGGTTCTATATTAAATAAAAGGCCAATTCCTCCTCCTTTTGGAATGGCGGGGCCGGTCTCTAGATTGATTCTGAACCTTCCTGCCTGCTGAGCTATCGAGGCGCCTGAAACAGAGATAAATAGAAGAAATAAAAAGAACTTTTTCATAGCCGGGTTTTTGTGAAGGTGAAAACTGATTTTATTCTCCCTTTTCAAAAAAGATTCCAAAAATTCGTAACCTATCCTTAAGCAGGTTAGTTTTAGCCTCAAATTCACTTTTATGCTGAGCGTAACCAATCTGGTAAAAACCTATGGCAAGCAGAATGCTGTCAATGATATTACATTTGAACTCCAAGGAGGAGAGGTAGTCGGCCTGTTGGGGCCAAATGGTGCGGGAAAAAGTACTACGATGAAATGCATTGTGGGCTTGCTTCGCAAAACTTCCGGGGAAATTACGTTGGGAGGACACGATCATTTGAGCGTGGAGGCTAAGCGTCTTTTTAGCTACATTCCTGAGACTCCTTACGTTTATGATTTGCTTACTGTTCATGAACACATGCAGTTTGTAGCGCAGGCTTATGGGGTGAAAGATTGGAGAGGAAAGGCAGATGAGTATTTGGAGATATTTGAGTTAACGGACAAAAGAGACAAACTCGGTCGGGATCTTTCCAAAGGAATGCGTCAAAAGGTTTCTATTTGCTGTGCTTTGCTACCTGATCCTCAGGTTTTGTTTTTTGATGAGCCGATGATTGGTTTGGATCCAAGAGCGATCAAAAACACCAAGAAGATTTTTAGACAGTTGAAAGAAGCAGGAAAGACAATTCTGGTCAGCACTCACTTGATTGACAGTGTTGAGACTATTGCGGACAGAGTGATGATTCTGAAAAATGGAAACATCGTCGGGAATGACACGATTTCAAACCTTAAGCAGCAATTTGTACAAGAAGAAGGAACCACTTTGGAAGACCTTTTCTTAGAAATGACAAAAGATGAATGAAATCCGACTGCTGTTCAGGAAGGATATGTTCATCCTGCTCAATAATATCAAGTTAATACTGAGAAATCCTCTTCGGCTATTGCCGTATGCAGGTCTTGCGGGCTATATATTTTTTATGTACTTCATGCGTCTCAAGAGCAGAGGCGAGGACTCAGCTAGCCAAGAAATGCCAGAATTGGATATGAATGGCATTCCTGAGGTGAATTTTGCGATGCAAAACATAGTCGGGGGAGTGACAATTTTGGCCTTGGTTATTCTCATTTACCAGCTTTACAGAGCCACGAAAAACAATGTCAGCTTTTTCAAAATGGCTGATGTCAATCTGCTTTTCACCGCGCCGGTTAAGCCAGAGAATATCCTGATTTATTATATGGGAAGGTCAATTTTGCCTTCTCTTGGCGGTGCTATCATCTTCGTGGCCTATGCATACAGTCAGGCGATAGATACTTTTGAGGTGAGTGTCGCGAATTTTGTATTCCTGATTCTATCTGTAGCCTTGTTCTTTTTTATTATTTCCCCTATCAAATTTCTTGTTTACACGCTGAATACGAAGTTTGATGTGATGGAATACATCCGCATCGGAGTGATCATTTTGGCGGTTTTACTTTCCGGAATGATTATTATCCCGGGACTGATGGCAGAGAAATTCTGGCAGGGAATGTTTACTTGGATCAGTTCTCCTTGGTTTGATTTCTTTCCGATTGTGGGATGGAGTCGGGGAATTGCGAGCTATCTAGGTCATGGAAATGCGGTGATTTCTATTGGCTTTATTTTGCTTTATGGGATTTCCTATTTTGCGATTTTAAAATTGGTAATTCGCTTTGCTGGCTATTATTACGAAGACGTGCTGGAAGCGACCAAGTCAAACGAGGATAAGCTGGAGAAAGTAAAAGGTAAAAAGGAAGTTGGCGAGAGTTCATATAGTCTGAATACTAAAAAGAAACTTGCGCTTCCCGACTTCGGAACGGGCGCCAAGGCATTTTATTGGAGGAATTATGTGCATAGCTCCCGGCAGGATTTCCATCCGCTATTTGGATTGTACTCTCTGATCATGGTAGCAATAGGGATTGTACTGGCTGTACTTTCGTTATTCGAATGGTTCTCACATTACTTTTTGTACGGATATCTGCTGATTATGCTGTTTCTATATTTCTTTGCAGGTATAGGCAGAGCAAATGTGGGAGACCTGAAAAAGCCATTTTTCATCCTTGTTCCAGCTACGTGGGCTTCCAAGTTTTGGAATATGATCAAGCTGGATATTTTGCAGATATCTTTGTTTTGCGTGGCCTTGATTATCCCTACAGTTCTGATTGCAGGTCTAAACTGGTTTATAATTCCGCTGTTCTTATTTGCAACTATAGAAGTTTACTTGATAGGTTTCGGTATTAATATCATTCCTCAAATAGCATTAGACGAGGGTTGGGACAGGAAATTGATCAAACCATTTATGATTGGAGGGATTGTGCTTTTCGGTTTTGTGCCTGCATTTGCGTTCAGTATTATCGCATTTGTAGTTTCCAAGCAATTCGTTTGGGCGCTGTTTGGAGGGACATTTGGAATGTTTTTCGTAGCAGCTATTCTGATGCATGTGACCTTGGATGTATTGAAGCGATTGGAGTTTAGGGAGATTTGATGAGTCGCAGTTTAAATTGTTCAGTCAACGTCTTTTCTATCGACAAGCCGAATTTTATTCTGTTTTAACTTTCCCACAATCGCTTCACCAAGAAAATTCCCGTATTTTTGCCCTACCAAATGTAACCAACTATGATCTACAACTCAATAATCGAGACCATCGGTAATACGCCGATGATCAGACTAAATAAGCTTGCCAAACACATCAAGGGCGAGGTGCTGGTGAAAGTGGAGTACTTCAATCCCGGTAACTCAATGAAAGATCGAATGGCGATCAAAATGGTGGAGGATGCCGAAAAAGCAGGTTTGCTGAAACCCGGAGGAACGATCATCGAAGGTACCAGCGGAAATACAGGAATGGGCTTGGCGCTTGTAGCAATTGCAAGAGGCTATAAGTGTATTTTCACCATGGCGGATAAGCAGTCCAAAGAGAAGATCGACATTCTCAAGGCAGTAGGGGCAGAAGTGATCGTTTGTCCTACAAACGTTTCACCGGAGGATCCAAGATCATATTACTCCATCGCGAGAAAATTGAATCAGGATATTCCGAATTCCTTTTACCCAAATCAATATGATAATATGTCCAATACGGCGGCTCACTACGAGACGACAGGGCCAGAGATCTGGAATGATACCGATGGGAAAATCACTCACTATGCAGCTGGCGTAGGAACTGGAGGCTCCATGTGCGGAACTGCGATGTATCTGAAACAGCAGAATCCAAATGTGGTGACTGTGGGAATAGATACTTATGGTTCTGTATTTAAGAAGTATAAGGAAACTGGCATTTTTGATGAGAAAGAGGTCTATCCATACCTGACGGAAGGGATCGGAGAGGACATTCTGCCAAAGAACGTGAACTTCGATATGATCGATCACTTCGTCAAAGTGACTGATAAAGATTCTGCGGTGATGACGCGTAGATTGGCAAGAGAAGAAGGCTTGTTTGTAGGTTGGTCTTGCGGATCGGCTGTGCACGGTGCATTGGAGTGGGCCAAAGATAATCTGAAAGAAGGTGATCAGATGGTGATTATCCTTCCAGATCACGGCACTCGATATTTGGGAAAAGTCTATAACGATGAGTGGATGAGAAACCACGGATTCTTGGAAGATAAGACCTTCTCTACAGCGAGAGATATCATCTCGCAGCGAAATGGAGCTTATACTTTGGTTTCAACTCTGAAAACTGACTCAGTGAAGGAGGCAATTGGATTGATGAACAAGACAAGTGTTTCGCAGATTCCAGTAATGGAAAACGGTGAAGTGGTCGGAAGCTTGACGGATAATAAACTGCTTGCCAGAATCATCGATAACCCAGCCTTGAAAGATGCGAATGTTGCCGATGTAATGGAAGATTCTATGCATTTTGTGGCGCTTGATAGCACGCTGGATGTGCTTTCCTCTATGGTGGAAAAACAAAAAGCAGTACTTGTGCGAGATGCACAGAATCAAATTCATATCATCACCAAGCACGATATCTTAGAGGCTTTCACGAAGTAGTATCACCATTATAAATGGGTCTGATGCCAGCACCCTTAATTCCTTTGGTTTACAGGCGAGAAGACTGAAGACGTCCCGATTGCTATCGGGAGAAGTAACCTAAACTTTAGTTTCGATAGCTTTCGAGACCAGATTTTATATAGCTTATTACCCTTTACTGGTAAAAAACCGACTACACAAAAATATGGATCTGGGTAAAATTCAGAGTATCATTGATTCGGGAGTAGATTTTGATATTAAGGAGATACTTACAAAAGCCTGGGAGATGTTCAAATCCCAGGCAGTGTTTCATGTGGGATACATGGTGCTGATTGCGGCGATTCAGGCTGGCTTCGCTCTTTATTTGAAGGATTTCACTTTCCTCTATAGTATCTTTTTGGCCCCTCCACTTATCTGTGGCTTTTACTTAATTGCTAACCGTCAAAGCCAAAAGGAGTACCTGGATTTCCAGAATTATTTTGATGGGTTCAAATACTGGTGGAATCTAGTGACTACTAACCTCATTAGCTCAATTGTGATTGTTTTTGGGATTATTTGCTTTGTGGCACCGGGGATTTATTTACTCATTGGCTACATGTTTTGCCTGCTGTTTGTGATTTTTGGAGGATTTGATTTTTGGACTTCCATGGAGCTCAGCCGTAGACTGGTTCATACGAATTGGCTGAAATTCTTTTTGTTCGGGCTAGCATTACTAGCTCTTAATATAGTGGGTTTCCTTTGTTTGGTAGTTGGGCTCTTCATCACGGTTCCGATGACTTATCTATCCGTTTATATTCTTTTTGAAGAGTTGACTATTGATGCGGTGGACGAACCAAGTGAAACTATCATTCAGGTGTAAGAATCATAGCCTCAAGCCTTGATTGGCATTTCTTGGAGAGTACACTCACTGCAGTTTCTGAAGGGGAAGGAGGATAGATTGGTTTAGAAAAGTAGATTTTCACTTTGCCAGGTCTGATCAAAAGCGATCCCTTTTTCATGATTTTATTTGCCCCAATTACTGCGATCGGAAGGATAGGAATGCCCGTCTCTACAGCAAGTCTAAATGCTCCGGATTTGAATGGCAAAAGTGGAGCTTCACTGTCATTTCTAGTTCCTTCAGGAGCGACTACGGCTGAGATTCCCTGATTCAGAAAGCTTACTAATTGGCCTATACTTTTTTTTCTTGATTCGGTATCCGTTCTGTCCACCCAGATGGCTACTTTGCCTACTACCCAACCAAAAAATGGGATGTTGGATAATTCTTTTTTTCCCAGTGCGCGTACTTGCTGGGGTATGGCAAGCGGAATAATGGCAGCATCCACGAACGAGCGATGGTTGAAGATGTAGATGTAGGGCTGTGAGCGATCAATGATATCTCGTCCATGGAACTCATAGCGGATTCCCGAGCCAAAAGACCAGACCCTTGCCCAAATTCGAAAAAGTAAAAAAGAGATTTTGCCCCCTGCTGGACTAATACTCAAGGGAATTACAATAAAAAGCCCAAGGATCAGGAGTAGCGTGAAGAAAAGTATAATGGAGTAAATGGTAAATAATACGTGGATGATTTTTATCATTCGCTAGAATTGGTAATTTTGGGTGTAATATAATCTTCACTCTTTGCTTGCAGGAGCCTCCGATCATTCGGGGGCTCTATTTTTTTGGATGCTTCGCAAAATATAGGGACTTATTTTAGGAAATCGAGCTGGGTGTGACTGCACTTTGATATGATTCAATAGTTTACCTTAATCAGTGGAGACTTCCCAGATTCCTAGGCTAAAGCGGTAAATTATGAGCTGTTTAGTGCCCATGGTCTTGTCATGAGGGGGCAACTGCAATGTTTTTCAAGCCTTATCCACAATCTCACGGAGATAAAAAAAAATTGGCAGACACTCAACTGCCTTGATAATTTTGTAGATTGAATCAGCCTGGTTAATGAGTTGGAACTACTATTTGCACTAAAAAGAGGAAACTACCAGTTTTGTAGTTTCCTCTTTTCCTCAACTTTACTATTCCAAGATACCTAAATTTGACCTAGATTATCACTCGTATGCCAGTAGTTTATTTTTATACTACTTTTTTAAAGTTTCAACAGGTGAGAATACCTCAATAGCTATCGTATTTTCGTTTTTTTCAAATAAATCTCATCGGAAGATATTGATTCCTTTTGAAGAAAGGAAAACTTTCGACGGATCATATACCTGCGATGAAAAATAATGCTCTCCCCATTTTTCAAAATTCGCATTAAGAATTATTATCGAAAAATCTGGAACTTTCGTAATTGAGAGCTTTTCCAAGGGAGAGCGTATTAACGCAATACGATAATATAGATTTCGAGAATTGTCATAATATATGCCTCTATAATCAGAGTTGGACATCCCATGATCATCTTCTTCTTGATCTCCAGTACCTTTAGTCCTCGTGAGATAGTGAGACACATCATATTTGAACGGAGGAATGGCATCGAAATACTCAGAACCGACATAATGTTGGCTCACTTTCCGTGTCTTAAGATTGATATTTTGCAGGAAATGATCTACTGGATAGCTTACAACCAATTCGTCAGTTATTGAATTATAGGCTATGCTTGGTTCGTATTTAAATTTCGACCCCCAATATGCATTACTATATATTTCTGGAAATGTACTAAGGTACTTTATCTTCCTTGTATTCAGATCTAAGCTTAATGAGCTTGGATAGCTGTGGTAATCATTTTGATACTTTGTGATGGTACACGGAATAAATAATTTTCCTTGGGAAAACAGTATAGGTGTAGTCGTGGTGGGAAAAGGCATAGGGAGATTGGCGGGGTCATCGTAGTCTGTAAGTTTGTAACGATTTATTATTTTGCCTGAATCAGTCATGTGTAATAGAACCCCTGTCCAATGATGGAATATATAGATGGAATCAAAGCTATGAAGATAGTGAGCTGAGGAAGTCGAGTTTCCCACACCATTTGGGCCTTCGTATTGAAATTGAATTTTACGTGACTTTTTTGAGTCCTGATACTCGAATATCACTAGTGTCTCTAGTTCAGTATCCAGAAAGCTTAAATATTCTTTTCCTTCAATATTTGTAACCCCTATTGAGTTGGTCGAAAAACGAAGGCTTGAATCCAAAGGATATTCAAGAATGTTCAATGATACTAACTCCATAGCTTTGTTGTATTCAGAAGAGTTTGCTAACTGAAAATAGGAGTTAAATTCGCTCTTTTCAGTACAAGAAAAACCTAGCACTACAATTGAATATAAGATTGAATATTTTTTCATATTGAAATCAAAAGTGTTAACAATATATGTTTTAAGTAATATTGTTAGACAGCTGCCTTTAGGATTCAAGGAGTTCTATTACAGTAGTTATGCTATTAATATAGGCTAGTAACAAACCAACGGATTCCAGAAGGCAGCTGTATGATTAGTTCTAGCTATTTATTGTACCACTGCATAAGGGGCCTGGCCCGGATCTGACGCACATACCTCCTCCATATGGATTCGCTGTACACCCACCTTGATTTTCTGAAGCAATGTGAGATACCTCACATTTAGTGCATGTACTACAACTACTACTACTTGAACTTGTCTGAGCAAGTGCATCATTACTAATTGTCACAAACGGATCAGTGAGACTTAGCTTCACATTTAGGAATAGTGCCATAAAGAAGATTCCTATAGCGGCTGTTTTAGCTATTTTTTTCAATTTCGTATTCATTTTATTTGAATTTTGATTTAAAGTTTATTTCATTGTTTGTGGTGCTTTCGTGTCCACGGGCGTGCTTATCTTATTCGATTAGTCTAAGAAAAGAAACTTTGCAATATCCACTTCAAGTCATCGCTGTCCTCCTTTCTTGAGTATGTGTACTTATTGCATCAGCGGTTGGATGGACTGTTGACTTATCAATATTGGTTTTTGCAATAAGGTAAGCAGGTCGCTGCTTGAGCTCCATATACATTTTGCCGATGTATTCTCCGATCACTCCCAGCACTAGTAGCTGTATTCCGGATAGGAATACAATACTCGCTATCAGCGAGGCCCAGCCTGGCACAGTCATTCCCAGAAATACGATGGCTATGGCGTAGATCCCATAAGCAAAAGCCAAGCAGGCGAAAAACAATCCTCCCGCCAATGCAAAACGCAATGGTTTGATGCTGAAAGAAGTGATGCCATTACTTGCCAGGTTTAGCATTTTCCAGATACTGTATTTTGTCTTGCCAAATCTTCTGTTTTCCTCCCTGTAATAAATCACCCCCTGCTGATACCCTATCCAGGAAAACATTCCTCTTAAGTATAGATTCTGACTTTGAATGCTTCGTATGATATCCGCTACTTTTATGTCGATCATTACATTCTTCTGTTTGTGAATTTTTTGATTGTGTTACAACAGTTTCTTAAAGCCAACTAACTATATTAATATATTTTATATAATTCTGTTTATAAATAACCGGAGAAATATTGTTAGAATTGGGTATTTGTAGATTCCCTATAAGTTTTTTATGTGATATTTTGCTACTACAAATCCTGTTTCTGGACCAAGAGATTTTATATATTCATTAAATATTAATTTTTTATCAATGTTTATATTAGCTTTTTCTTTTAGTTCTTCGTATTCATGAAAGGTGTATATGTTATTGGAATTATCTAAAATTCTTGGATTTAGATAATTTAGTCCTCCATCAATATCATTAATAATATTAATTCCTGTAAATATATCTCTATTAATCCTATTTAATAGATAAAAATAAATTGTGTTGTTTTTTATATAACCATCGATTAAAAACTCTTTATTGGCCATTAATTTTGGATAATGGAAAGCATAATTGGACATCACCTCACTTTTATCAAGAATTGATTCATGGCCACTTTCTGTATCAAATTTCACATATTCATACGGAAGATTTTGGTTGTTGATATTGATATGAAATTTGGATATTTTTTTATTCGTATTGATTTTATATAATGTGTCAAGGAAGATATGGGATGCAAATACTTCGTCCTCATATCTAAATATATTGCTTCTGTCTAAATGGGAACTGACTAAATCGTTTTTTATATGTTTTACTAAGGGTTCTAAGTTGTTTGTTTTAGAGTCCCAAATTGCAAACATGTAAGTGCTTTCTGGATAATCCGTTGTTAAATTATTATTATAAATTATATATTTATCTCTTGATATTGAAGAGAAATTTCCAAACGAAAATGGGAGCTTTATCGACTCAATAAATGCCCCAGATATAGAATACCGTAGAATATCTTTGTTTGTCAGTACTTCGATAGTTTCTCTTTCAATGTTGTAATTTATATTTTCAATCCATTGATATTCACCAGGCCCTTCTCCATATTTGTTAATAATCGATATTAAGTTAAATTGCTTATCTAGTATGTATATATTCATTGACATCTCGAAATCTGCTATAATGAAATTATTTTCTGTTAATAATATTTTATCAAAATATCCATATTTTATTTCTTTGGGTAAAATATTGTATTCGATACTATCAATAAATTCAGATAGTTTCAAGTCTCGGTTCACTCTAAAATTAATCAGTTCAACATCCTCCGCTTCTGTTTTAGTAGTAGGTTCTGTACAGCTCAGTGTGATTGAAAATAATGTTATTATGTATATATATTTCATTTTGTCAATTATTTTATGTGCTTTTTACATTATCTTTCATAATAATATTTGAAACTATTAAATTAAACTATGATCATAAGTTTTATTATATTGATATAAAGTTCTACTACATTTGATCATAGTTTAATTCAAGCTTTTTAAGTTCCTCCGCAAGCCTCTTCACATGGAAGCTGAATTGATGCGGAACAGAATCTTCCTCCAATTTACCTACATTTTAGCACTCTTTTATTGCAATTAGGGATATAATTACTGCAATAGTCAAATTGGACATAATATATTTCCATTCCACTACTAGAATTTGTTTGGGCGACCACCTCATTACTAATTGTCAGAAACGGATCTGTGAGACTTACTTTTACATTCATTAGTAACGCCATAAAGAATATCCCCACAGCGGCTGTTTTTGCGATCTTTTTTAATTTCGTATTCATCATTTTAAGAATTTAGTATAAGAGTAAATTTTTATTTCGTCTGAATTTTTCGTTTTCACTTAAGTTTTCTTCGACTCTGATTGGCAGAGCAAGAAAAATCATTCTGTTGTCAAGTCATGGCGGACCTCCTTTCTTGCCTACTGGATGTCATGTCTCTTGGGTTTATTGAATAGCTTCCTTGCTTTTGGGTGTCAAAAGGGAGCGTGATGTTGATTTTTGAGATGAGATAAGTGAGCCGTTTCTTGAGTTAACTAGGGAATACAATTCTTTTATAAATTGAAAACAATTACCTCCTCATCTGAAGTAAAGTTTACCCCGAATATCCTGTTCCCTTCCTCATCGATACAAAAGTCGGATACCAATTTGTCCAACAAATACCTGGAAACCCTATTCCCATCATAGTCAAACACATGTATTTCCTTTCCAGGAAAAACGCTATAGTCGTTGTCATAACCCTCCCCTGAATACAATGCATATACAAAGCTGTCAGTAACCTTCACAGAGCCGTAGTGTATCTTCCTCTCACCCTTCTTTATCACGTTTTGTCCATCAAACTCTACAGTCAGCATATCCTTGTTCCCTGTCCATATATCTTTTAACAGGTTAGCCTCCATATCAAAGAAAGAAATTCTACTATAATCCATGTATGCTTTGATAACTAGTTTTCTGGACTTATTAACTGCATATTTACCTTTCCAGATCAGGCCATAAATCATATCAGGAATATCATCTCCTCTAACATCCATTTTCTCAAATTCCCCCAGTTTGCCCACTACCTCCCCTTCTTTATCAAAAAACATAAAATGTCCTTCTTTATCATATGTCATGGTTAAATTTATTCCCTTTCCCAAAGGAATAACAGGGTTCATAAAATCACCCGAGCTAGGGAGCCTAATGCTAACGGAGGTACCGATTTCTCCGTTTTTCATAATCTCGCCCAAATCATATTTAAACTGCCTCTGCTTCATGCCATCATAAATATAGAATGAACGTTCTTGCTTATCAACATACAAAGCAACTGGCGCCAACAGTTCGTTTTCTCCTTCTCCATTGGATGCTCCATGCATCAATAATCTTTGGCTATCAGCATCATAAACCGAAATAAGGTCTCCATTTTTAAAACTGACTACAATTAAATAGTTATCAATCTTGTCAATCAGGTAATCATAGCCTATCCTATAACTTGAGAATGAATGAGACTGCAGTTCTTTCGTTTCACTGAAGCTGTAATCATTTATAGGGGGATAACTACATCTAAACAGCAAAAAAGGTAGCAAGTATACATAGTATACTTGCATTTTAATACGATAGGGTAAACCCATTATGATGTTTTCTTTCGTCCCCATAGTGTAACAAGATCACCAGCATAAATAAACGTACACTCGAAACTAATTAGCTCGGTACAGTTCCTGTCTCTACACCCCTCAAAGTTTTTTTCATCTCCAGCATCACATGGATTACTTCCACTGGTATTCGATTGAGCCATCACATCATTGCTAATGGCCACAAAAGGATCATTAAGACTCAGCTTCACGTTAAGAAATAACGCCATAAAGAATATCCCCACAGCGGCTGTTTTAGCTATTTTTTTCAATTTCGTATTCATTTTATTTGAATTTTGATTTAAAGTTTATTTCGTTGTTTGTGGTCTTTCGTGTCCACGGACGTGCTTACCTTATTCGATTAGTTTAAGAAAAGAAACTTTGCTATGCCCATCTCAAGTCATAGCTGCCCTCCTTTCTAGAGATAGTGTACTAGTTGGCTCTGTGGTCGGATGTATTGTTGACTTATCAATATTGGTCTTTGCGATCAGGTAAGCAGGTCGCTGCTTGAGCTCCATATACATTTTGCCTATGTATTCTCCGATCACTCCCAGCACTAGTAGCTGTATTCCGGATAGGAATACAATACTCGCTATCAGCCAGGCCCACCCCGGCACGGTCATGCCGAGGAATACGATGCTGATCGCATAGACTCCATAGCCGAAAGCCAGTAATGCAAAGAACAGCCCTACTGCCAGTGCAAAACGCAATGGTTTAATACTGAAAGAGGTGATGCCATTACTTGCCAGATTGAGCCAATTCAGATATTTCATCTAAATTATACTTAATTATTTCTTCTTTTTCTGTCATTCCGTAAAGTGTATTACTATTAGAGTCAATATCAAAATGAATAAGTTTTTCTTTTGTTTTAAGTTTGCAGATCGGATTACCTTCCCAGTCTAATATGTGAATAACACCAGGATTATCTCCAGTAGCCCATTCTTTTCTGCTTTGGTTAGCATAAAGGCCAAATATGTAAGAATCTGTTTGCCTTAAGTCTACATAAAATTCATTTTTATAGGGCATAAGTGTTTGCGACACTTCATTGATTGAAGGTCTGTTGTTGTTATTTGCTGTTATTGCTAAAGAGTTATTTGGATTATTTATGTCATATATATTTATTTGATCCATAAACATCATGGCACCAGCATATTTAAGTTTATTTTTATTAAAGCTAGTAATGGTGGTCATTATATATGAGTCTGATTGATTAATAAGGCCTGAAACTAGTGCTGTATCAGTGCTTATAATTTTTTTATCTTCATAAACCGAATAGATTTGGTTAAGGTTAATAAAGTCTAAATTATCAATGAATACTTTATTATCAGTGATTTTATATGCTCGATATATTTCAGTAGTTTCACCTAGTGAAATAGTGTCTTGAAAAATATCTATTCCTTGATTAAAAGACTGTGTTAGATTATAGTGAAAGAGTCCTTCTCTTGCCTTGTCATAAAATGTGAGTAGGAGGTCATTATCTTTTTTTTCATAAGAAAGAGGTTTTAATACATTTTGAAATTCGTTTGGACCTTCTCCTTTACGTATAAATTTTTTATCCCAATTATAGTCATTTGTTGATATTGCATGATATAATGTTTCGCTTTGAGGTGTTACTAGGATTATAAGTGTGTCGAATATTATCAAATTATTTGAAACAAACGCATCTATCTCTAGCTCTTCTCCTTTTAGTTCATATGTCTTTTCAAAAATTATATTATTGGGTTGTATTTTTTTGAATATATTATTATTTTTATTATTACACCCAAAAACAATCAGCATAATAAGATATAAGTATGATAGCGATTTCATTTTATTACTATAAATTTGGTTAGGGTTATTAATTATTATGGGGATATTCTTGCAGTTTTATTTTTAAGATCAAAAGTTTATATATTTGATTTTTAGATCTAAATTTTATTTTTATTCATTGCCCTTTTTATTAGAGAGTCGAAATTTCATTAATTGATTGTGAAATTTCATTTTATTGTAAATTTTTTTCTTGGCTTACATGGTTATTGAATTCTGGTTGTCTATGTATTTGAACATAATACCACCCATACCTCTAAGATGTTGGAATGGGTGGTAGTTTTATCTATTTAGTAATTTGGAGTGCATTGACTTCCAAAATGATACCATGGTGGAATACCTGTGGCGAGGTAACAAGGTGAACATGCCACAGATTGTCCATCGAATCCCTCCAGAATACTATAACATTGTATATTGAGGGAACTTGTCTGGGCTATCGCCGCATTATCAATATTGATAAAAGGATCTGTAAGACTCAACTTCACATTCAGGAATAGCGCTATAAAGAATATTCCCACAGCAGCTGTTCTAGCGATTTTTTTCAATTTCGTATTCATGTTTTTTCAATTTTGATTTGAAGTTTATTTTGTTGATTGTGGTCTTTCGTGACCATTGACGTGCTTATCTTATTCGATTAGTTTAAGAAAAGAAACTTTGCTAGGTCTGCTTCAAATCATCGCTGTCCTCCTTTCTTGAGTTGGTGAACTAATTGACTCAGTTATCGGATTGACCTCTGACCTAACTATATTGGTCTTTGCGATCAGGTAAACAGGTCGTTGCTTGAGCTCCATATACATTTTGCCGATGTATTCGCCTATTACTCCCAGCACTAGTAGCTGTATTCCGGATAAGGGTAGAGTAATTTTTAAGGTTCTACCCTTAAGTTAGTGGGGATATAGATCTAAGCCACCATGGAAAAACAGCATTGCGCTTCTAAAGTTGGCAAAGGTTCGATAGCCTTTTCCTACTGTTTTGAGTTCTTGAATTTTGCCATTTAGTCGTTCAGCCATTGCATTGCTTAGATTCATTATGAATGCATTTACCACTCCGGAAATATGGTTGTTAAACGTCTCTACTACTTTATCTATTTCCTTTATTTTTCTTCTCTTCGAGTCAGCTGTCCATTTGTTGTATAGTGTCCAAGCGAAAAGTTTTCCGCAACTGAACAGATCTTTGAAGTTTTCTCTTACTTGCCAAGCCTTGCTAACCTCATAGTTCGCACCGGTAATTTCTTCAAACTTAATCCGTTGTTTCTCTGTGAGGTTTTCTGAATTCTTAAGTAAAGCATAGCGTGTGTTTTTTAGCTCGTCATGCTATTTTACTTCTCTTCGGCGCACTTGATCGATAGCCTTATTGAGGTACATGATCAGATGAAACCGATCGTGCGTGATCGCAGCATTGGGAAGCAGCTCCTCCGCTGAATTGATATATGCGGGCCACATATCCATACTGATTGTGGTTACCTGCCCAAGTTGTGTTTCGGTTAATGTTCTATTAAATAGTGACTTACAAGCCTCCTTTGTTCGATCTTCTTCCACATCAAGTACACAGCCAGACCCGGGATGACTCAGGACAGTGATGTACTGATGACCCTTCTTAAAGGACTTTTCATCAACACTTAATTGATCAAATACCAGCTCTGTATAGTTTCTTCTCTCCATGCCTCTTTTTGTGCTCAGGTGCATGATCCGATTTACCACATTGAAGCCACAGCGCATAATTTGAGCTGTTTTGGTTTGATTTTTACTCGCCTTGAGTAAGTCTATTACCGCATGCTCAAACAGGAAGGTATGACGCTCGTACCCAGAGGCCCAGTTGGGCTGAACAGTCTTTACTTTACCCTGAGAAGTAATAATCCGAGGCAGTTCACACTTGATATAAGTTTTGTACTGCATCGTGTCCAAGTGCCTCCATTTACGTGCCGGCGCGTGATCGTAAATTTTGCAGAGTTTACCAGTATGGGTATCTTCTAACTGCTCCGACAAACAGACTATTTGGATAGAAATTTCCTCTTTAGAAAAATCTGTGTCAACCGATTCGACTACCCATCCATCTTTTAAATCTAGTATTCTTGTGAAAAGATTCTCCGTAAACATCTTTTTGCTTAAAGATAGCTATTCCATTAAATTCGTGGTAGAACCATTTTTAATAGAAAGTTGTATGTTATTCTCATTAATACTTTATGAGTAGTATATATATGTATTAAATAGCTATCTAGTCTCTTTAAACTTGTACTTCAAAAGTATGGGATTGGGTTCATGATTTTTTTGAATCATATTCTTCGCATTAAATGTAGTATTTGCGTTCTTTAATACTTTTTCAAGATTTTCTTCTGATGTATACGAAATATATCCATCTACCAAATAGTGGATAGTCAAACTGTGTGTATAGTTGTCATAATATATCTGATATTTATTACTTACTTTATTGTATAGCATAGTTCCAAAATTATTTTTAAAATAGAACTGTGCGAATATTGTCGATTCATAATCAAAATAGTTGTATAATGATCCAAAACCATTTACTATATTATATTCGTATTGATCAATAAATTTCTGATGTGGATCACCTATTACTAAGGTTCCTGACTCGAAGGTATTTCCCCCGAAGTCCCAAACATATTGTAAAGTGGCTCCCTCCTGCTTAATGCTATAAATAGAATTGATAAATGGAACACAATAAAATTGTCCTGTTGAACTATTTGCTAATGGATTGTTTAGCATAGTTCCTCCAAATGACTCAAATATTGATTGTGGCATTGATAGTTTGTTTACATAATCTTTGCTTGATCTTGAATACAACCAAAGATTGTAGTTTCTATCATTACTACAATATAAAGTTATGATATCTTTGTCTAAATATTCGAATTTGTTAATGCTAGAAACTTCTTGTATTTCAATCGTTTCCAACCATGAAAAATTTATATCATAAATATAGAATAAGCCATATATAGAAGTAAGTTCTATATTACCTGAATATGGATTTATATTGAAATCAGAAATTGGGAAGTATTCATCTGGTCCTTCACCTAATTTGTCTAGTTTTGAAATATACTTTCCTTTTGAATCAAATTTGTAAATAATGTTAGTTTTTTTATCAAGAACTAAGTATTGACGGTCCTGAAATATTATCTTATCTATACTGCTTAACATAGATTCGCTGTTAAACTCCAATGGTATGACTTCAACTTCCTTAAAAATATTTTCCCACTTATTAGAATCTAATTTGTCCAAGTTCACTTTTAATGTCAAATATGACGTATCAATACTTTCTTTTTTTTTGCACGCCCACAGAATATTACTCACACATATTGCGAAAATTAGCAGATGAATCCGTTTCATGATTTGTCTTATTTAAGCACAGGGGTAAGCAAAATTTGCGTTACCCTGTGCTTCTGTGAAATTTTATATACTGCAATATTCGAATTCATAACCTGTGAACTCACAATAGAAACATATCATCCCATTTTCATACTTTGTCTTCATTGTATGACAATTTCCAGTTGCTGGCCATCTTGGACATGTAACTCCACCGCCTCCCCCAGAACTACTCGTAGTCTGTGCGATGGCAGCATTGTCAATATTGATAAATGGATCTGTGAGACTGAATTTCACATTAAAGAACAGTGCCATAAAGAATATACCTACAGCAACTGTTTTTGCTATTTTTTTCAATTTCGTATTCATGTTTTTTCAATTTTGATTTGAAGTTTATTTTGTTGTTTGTGGTCTTTCGTGACCATTGACGTGCTTATCTTATTCGATTAGTTTAAGAAAAGAAACTTTGCTAGGTCTGCTTCAAATCATCGCTGTCCTCCTTTCTTGAGTTGGTGAACTAATTGACTCAGTTATCGGATTGACCTCTGACCTAACTATATTGGTCTTTGCGATCAGGTAAACAGGTCGTTGCTTGAGCTCCATATACATTTTGCCGATGTATTCCCCGATTACTCCCAATACAATTAGCTGTATTCCGGATAGGAATACAATGCTCGCTATCAGCGAGGCCCAGCCGGGGACTGTCATTCCCAGAAATACCATGGCTATGGCATAGATCCCATAGGCAAAGGCCAAGCAGGCGAAAAACAATCCTCCCGCCAATGCAAAACGCAATGGTTTGATACTGAAAGAAGTGATGCCATTACTTGCCAGGTTTAGCATTTTCCAGATACTGTATTTTGTTTTGCCAAATCTTCTGTTTTCCTCCCTGTAATAGATGACCCCCTGCTGATAGCCTATCCAGGAAAACATGCCTCTCAGGTACAGATTCTGACTTTGAATGCTTCGTATGATATCGGCTACCTTTCTGTCGATCAATCGGAAATCTGCCCCGTTGGGAACTACGGTATGGTCTGCCAGCCAAGACAACAGAGTGTAATAGGCAGTTGAGCTTAGTCTTTTGAAGGCAGAGGCTTGCCCCTCATTTTTGCAGACTGCGGTGACGATGTCATTTCCTCTTTGCCAGAGGGTGATCATTTCCGGGATCGCTTCTGGTGGTTTTTGCAAGTCAGCATCTATCGTGATGATACAGTCTCCTACGGCATGGTCTATTCCTGCTTTGAGCGCCGCCTGATGACCAAAATTTTTCGAGAAGGAGATATACCTCACCGGATGATTACTTAATAGGACTGTCTCTATGGCTAGTTGTGTACCGTCATCACTTCCGTCATTGACCAAGATGACTTCATAGCTGAAGAGCTTCAGCGCCTGCGCTACCCGCGATAGGAGAGGAGCTATATTTTCAGCTTCGTTATAACAAGGGACGACTAGGGACACTAGGAAATCATTCATTTTCTATCAGATTAAAGAGTTCGGGTTCCTGTGATTTTTGTCTTAACTTAATGATTTCGTTCACGTTACCATTTGCAGTCTCACTGTCTTTCCAGTCCGCCGTTCGTATATAAGTATGGACACCCAGAAAAGTAAACCATGCAAATCCCAACACAAGTAGCATAGTTTTGCCAGTGGTAGGTAAGCTAGTAAGCCATAGATCCACCTGCCAAATCAACACCATAGCTATTCCTATTATACTCAAGTACATATAGCGATCTGCTGTGATGACAGTTCGTGGCAAGGGAATAATATGCAGTACTAAAAGTAGGTTGATAAGGAAAAAGAGAAATCCAACTAGAACCAGCTTGTTTCCTTTGCGATACATATCCCAAACAAAGTAGCCCACTATACCCACCAATGCGATGTTTCCATACAAGTACAGCGGAAGCTGCTCACCCAGCCCTATGGGGAATGGATGGAAAAAATAGAGCTTGACAGGTGCCAGAAAGCGGAAGATGTATTCGGTAAAACTGTAGAAGCCAAATACTGCTCTTTGGTACAATGGATATCCATCCGGATTGATTGTTCCGATATTGTTGGTCCATGAAAAATACCAGAAACCCAATGCCATCAGGAATAGTGGAATTTTTTCAAGCAGAACTCTGGAGGTAAGCATACGCTTCCAAGTCAGCCCGGTGTACCTTCCAAATGCATAATCGAACAGAATTAAGTTCAATGGAAGAATGATAGCCTGTTCTTTGGATCCAAAACCCAACAGGAAAGCTACAGCAGTGATGACTAACCAGCCGTAGTGTGCAGATTGTATGTAGCGAATGTAGCAGTAGAGGGCTGTCAACGTGAAAAATCCGTAGAGCAGAATTTTCGATGCGCTGATCCAAGCTACTGACTCTAACTGCACCGGATGTATGGCAAAAGATCAATGCGGTGAAGAAAGCATAACTCCTGACGGTTGCATCCACTACTCGGGGCAATAAAGTCGGAAGCAGTTTTTTTGCAATCAAAAAAACCAGCGCAGTATTGCAGCAATGAATAAGGAGACATGCGGTATGGAATGCACTGGCATTCATACCGAACAGCTGGAAGATGACTAAATAGAATAGAGAGTTTACCGGGGAGAACTGCTGCTGCCAAAAGTGGGTCAAATGATAAAAAACGACTTGTAAAGAGGTCGAGTTGACCAATGGGTTCTCCAACACCTGCCAAGTATCGTCCCAAGCCAATTGGAAATCATTGGATAATGTGGGCAAGAAGGCAAAAACTGTGACCCCTGACAGGATTAAAAGAAGTATATATGAATTGACCCAAGTGCGTGACCAGGTGTGGGAAAGAGAGCTCAACCGATGGGAAATAGAATTGACCATGAGAAAAAAAACTTGTCATTAAAATTAAAAAAAGAAAGTTTAATTTAATCGGACAAGATCGGACAAGATCGGACAAGATCGGACAAGATCGGACAAGATTTATTTTATAGGCAAGAAAAATAGGTGAAATCTATAAAACAAGTTTGAAATCCACGGAATTACTTTTATTTTAGGTGAACCTCAATAACACCAACAATTCATTTTAACTACTTTTTATGGAGCATAAAGCCAAAACCCGACAGCAAGTCGCCGATGAATATGGTGTGTCTGCCAAGACACTTTCGCGCTGGATCAAGAGCCGAAACCTTTCAATCGAAAATGGCCTCCTCACTCCGGTAAATCAAAAAATTATTTATGAAGCTTTGGGTTTGCCTCCTCTTGCAAATAAGACAGCCTGATTTTTTGACCGTAAGAAATGACGACTTACCTTTAGGCTATGAATCCAACACCAAGAACCTACGTACATCACTCTTACCACTGTCTTCGATGAAGGGGTAGGATAGCTATGGTTTTTTGGTAAAAAGAATATAGAGGCCTATTCCTTTCAGGGGTAGGCTTTTTTGTTTCGTCATTGCGATACGCAAAGCGGAGAAGCAATCTTTAGTGTAACAAGTAGATGGCTTCCCTCCTCCGTCACTGCGAGACGAGGAACGAGGCGTGGCAGTCTGACAAGATTGCTTCTCCGCCTGTGGCGGATCGCAATGACGAAATAGAATAGTTAAGCAGAATACAGAATACACCCAAATACCATGAACACAAAACAAAAAAACTGGGTCTTCAGTGACCAACGACTCCAAAAGCTTAGGCAGGAGTATGAAACATACACCAAGGAAGATTTCAGCGTTTGGAAGATTCTCTTTGAGCGACAAATGCCAAATCTACCGAAAGCTGCTTCCAAAGCATATTTGGAAGGTGTGGAACTGGTCAAGTTTAGCGCAGATAAAATTGCCAACTTTGATGAATTGAATCAGGTTTTAGTGAAAAGTACAGGCTGGGCTGTTCATGTAGTTCCTGGTTTGATTGATGATGATTTGTTTTTTGGGTTGTTGAATAACAGACAGTTTCCTTCCTCTACTTGGCTTCGAACGATGGAGCAGCTCGATTACCTGGAGGAACCAGACATGTTTCATGACGCATTTGCACACATGCCTTTGCTGACGAATCAGCCGTATGTGGACTTTCTGGAAAACCTTTCTGGAATTGCTCTAAAGCATATTGACAATCCTTGGGCGATCCAGTTGCTAAGTAGGATTTACTGGTTTACGATAGAGTTTGGCTTGATTCGCGAAGAAGGTGAGTTAAAAATATACGGAGCGGGGATCCTAAGTTCGGCTGGAGAGACTAAATTCAGCCTTTCAAACGAACCTGCGCATCTGGCGTACGATGTTCGAAAGATTTTGAATCAGGAGTACTGGAAAGATCGCTTTCAGGATAAATACTTTGTGATCGAGAGTTATGAACAGCTTTATGAGTCGCTTGCTGAGATTGAGGAAGTGCTGGAGGAGATGTTGGTGAAGGGGTGTGAGGAGTAAGAAGTAGGAGGCGAAAAGTAAACTTTGTGAGAAGTAAGTAGTGAAGTGTGATCAGTAAAATTTGTTAGTGGTAAGAGGTGAGAAGTGAGCGGTGAACAGTAAAATTTGTTAGTGGTAAGTGGTAAGTAGTTAAGTGTGATCAGTAAAATTTGGGAGTGGTAAGAGGTGAGAAGTGAGCGGTGACCAGTAAAGTTTGTTAGTGGTAAGTTGTGAGAAGTGAGCGGTGACCAGTAAAGTTTGTGTGTGGTAAGTGGTGAGTAGTGAAGTGTGATCAGTAAAATTTGTGAGTGGTAAGTGGTGAAGGGTAAAGAGTAAAAGTTGTGAGAAGTATAAAGTAAAATGTAAAAAGTTGGATGACTGATGCTGGATGTTGACACCTGACATCGGGCATCTAGCACCCGACAATAAAAATGAAAATAGCAGTCATAAAATATAATTCCGGCAATGTGCAGTCGGTGCTCTACGCGCTACAGAGGCTTGGTGCAAATGCTGAACTGACGGATGATCCGGAAGTGATCCGAGCCGCAGACAAAGTGATTTTTCCAGGTCAGGGCGAAGCAAGTACTGCCATGCGATACTTGAAAGAGCGAAAATTGGATCAAGTGATCTCTGACATCAAACAGCCTTTTTTGGGTGTTTGCTTAGGTTTGCAACTGCTTTGTGAGCATTCTGAGGAAAATGATACAGAGTGTTTGGGTATTTTTCCAGTAAAAGTAAAGCGCTTTGTACCTGAAAACTCGCAGGAATTCAAGGTGCCTCATGTAGGTTGGAATGAATTAGAGAATCTTGCTGATAATCTACTTTTGAAAGATCTGCCTGCCAATCCTTTCGTGTATTATGTACACAGCTTCTATGCTGAACTGAGTGATTTGACGATTGCTCAGACACATTACATTCATGACTTTTCAGCCATGCTCCATCGGGATAATTATTATGCTATTCAGGCTCACCCGGAAAAAAGTGGATTGGTTGGGGAGAAGTTGCTCGCTAATTTTCTTTCATTATAAGAAATCGCCCTTGCCCCCTTTCGAAAGGGGGAGTAGGCTCATCCAAAGTTTCACCCTTGATAACCCAGCGAGTCTTGATTCTTAAATCTTGAGACTTAATACTTAATAAAACATGCAGATAATCCCAGCAATAGACCTGATCGGCGGCAAATGTGTTCGTCTTAGTCAGGGAGATTACAGCAGCAAAAAAGAATACCATGACGATCCTCTGGAAATGGCCAAGCGCTTTGAAGGAGTTGGAATTCAGCGCTTACATTTAGTAGATCTTGATGGAGCCAAAGCAAAAAAGATCGTGAATGCAGAAGTTTTGGAACGCATCTGTGCGGGTACTTCTTTGCAAGTTGATTTTGGTGGAGGAATTCAAGCAGATGAGGAAATCGAGAAAGCATTCAGTTTGGGAGCGAAGCAAGTGACTGGGGGAAGTATTGCGGTGAAAAACCCAGCATTATTTGAAGCTTGGATTGCTAATTACGGTTCTGAGAAAATTATCCTTGGGGCTGATGCTAAGAACAAAAAAATTGCTGTTGGTGGTTGGGAAGAGACAACTTCGGTGGATTTGATTCCTTTTATCAAAGACTATGTGGCCAAAGGAATTAGCTATGTGATCTGTACCGATGTGGCAAAAGACGGTTTGCTTCAAGGTGCTTCTGTTGATTTATACAAGGAGATTCTGCAAGAAATTCCTGGCGTGAAACTCATCGCAAGTGGTGGAGTTTCCTCAGTTGCTGATTTGGAAGGGTTGGAGAAAATCGGGGTTTATGGGACGATTGTAGGAAAAGCATACTATGAGGGAAGAGTGACGTTAGAGGAACTGGCGGCGTTTGTCTGATTTACGATTGACGAAATATGATTAATTGATTCTCTAACCATAATATCCAATTCTTACCATCCTTAAAGCCTAAAGATTGGGATAGTGGTTAACACTAGTTTTATGCGCCGTAAATCCAATATCGTAAATCGTAATTTAAAATGAACTTGCACTATTTACGAGTAAAGAAATACGATTGACGAGATTGAATTGATCCTCTAACCATAATCTCCAATTCTACCTTTTTGTAAGGCTAAATTGGAGATAATAGGTAAAGCATAGTTTAGGCGCCGTAAATCCAATATCGTAAATCGTAATTTAAAATGAAGAGCGCAGAATAATTAATTTTGAAGTTTTGAATACTATACCATGTTAACGAAGAGAATAATCCCCTGTCTAGACATAAAGGACGGCCGTACGGTGAAAGGAGTGAATTTCGTCGAACTCAGAGATGCTGGAGATCCGGTGGAGCTGGCGAAGATTTACTCTGACGAAGGAGCTGACGAACTGGTGTTTTTGGATATCACGGCTACGGTGGACAAGCGGAAAACTTTGGCTGACTTAGTAACAAAGGTGGCCAAAGCAATCAATATCCCATTTACTGTTGGCGGAGGGATTTCGACTGTGGAAGATGTGAAATTCCTACTTAATGCCGGAGCAGATAAGATTTCCATCAATTCGGCTGCCGTGCACAATCCCCAAATTATCAATGAAATGGCTGCAGAATTTGGTTCTCAGTGTATTGTGGTGGCAATTGATACCAGAAATATAGATGGAATTGACTTCGTGCATACACACGGAGGAAGGAAAGCAACTTTACTGAAAACCCAGGCTTGGGCTCAGGAAGTTTGTGATCGTGGAGCTGGTGAGATTTTGCTGACTTCCATGGATCACGATGGTACGAAAGCAGGTTTCTCAAATGAGCTTTTGGCGGAGATTTCATCTGCACTTCCCATTCCTGTTATTGCCTCCGGTGGAGCTGGGACGATGGCACATTTCAGAGATGTGTTTACCTTTGGCAAAGCCGATGCAGCTTTGGCGGCAAGTATTTTTCACTTCAAGGAAATTCCAATTCCTGAATTGAAAGGTTATTTGGGAAATGAGGGAGTGAGTATTCGGAAGTGAAATAACCTTTGAGGTTTCTCCCGATAGCTATCGGGACTCCTCGAACGTTTTTATAATGATTGATAGTTTTCTGAGGTTATTAGAGAAACAAAAAGTAGATATAACCAAGACCTTCCAGGTTTTCAAAACCTGGAAGGTCTAAAGAAAAGGTCTAAAGAAATAGATATGAATATTGATTTTGAGAAAATGGATGGGCTTGTTCCAGCAATTGTGCAAGATGCGATTAGTGGTGTAGTTCTGATGCAGGGTTATATGAACGAGGAAGCTTTGGCAGTAACCCAAGAATCAGGAATGGTGACTTTTTTCAGCCGTAGCAAAAACAGACTATGGACTAAAGGAGAAACCTCAGGTAATTTCATGGAGTTGGTAAGTATTACTGAAGATTGTGATGGGGACTCTATTTTGGTAAAAGCCAATCCTCGTGGGCCAGTTTGTCATACTGGGTCTGATACGTGTTTTGATGAAGTGAATTCATCTAAAACTGGTTTTATCGATCAACTCAGAGCTATCATCAAGGATAGGAAAAACAATCCTACAGACACCTCTTATACTGCTTCACTTTTTGCCAAAGGCATCAATAAAGTGGCGCAAAAAGTAGGTGAAGAAGCAGTAGAGATCGTGATCGAAGCAAAGGACGACAACAAAGAATTGTTTATGGGTGAGGCGGCAGACTTGCTTTATCATTATTTAGTATTGCTCGAAGCCAAAGGCTATGAGCTAGACGAGGTGATGGATGTGTTGATCGATCGGCATAAGAATAAGTAAGGCATTTGTGGTTGGTCTGTGAGGACACAGACCACGGTGGTGAGTAAGGTTTGGTCAGCCCAATGCAGTGGGTATGGTTGTTCTGTTAGGCACAGACTACGCTGATGAGAACGTGATCGAAGCTAAGGATGACGACAAGGAGGTATTTATGGGTGTGGGTACTATTTGGTATTGCTCCAAGATAAAATTTATTGGTTTGAGGAGATGATGGAGATGTTGATTGATACACTGAAAGAAACGTTCTCAATCAAAAAGGTGAACGATTTTTTGACAGTCAAACCATGGGTGAATTTCAACCCCAGAGCTTCTTTTTTGAGGTGTATTTCCACCATAGAAGATTGTTCCTCCAGATTCTTTCGAGATTTCTTCCCAGTAGCTAAGTCCTTTGAAATAGTCCGAAGTAATAGTTTGACCTGATTTAATTTCTATAGGATGGAGTTTATTTCCACTATCTATAAGTCCATCTAATTCGTGTCCTACATTATCTCTCCAGAAATACAGGCGATTTTCGACTCCTAAGTTATACTGAGTTTTTAATAAGTCACTTACGATTAGATTTTCAAAGAGATTTCCTTTGAGAGGATGCGTGTCCAAATGAGCTTTATTTCTAATTCCTAAAAGTGAAGATGCAACTCCAGTATCAATGAAATAGAGCTTTGGCATTTTGACTATTCGTTTATTAAAACTTCTGTGATGAGGGCGTAATAAGAAAATCACAAAACTACTTTCAAGCACACCAATCCACGAGCTTATGGTTTTATTGTCTACTCCGATTTCTATTGCCAGGCTATTAGCGTTCAATAACTGTCCTATCCTTCCTGCACAAAGCCTTAAAAATTTCTCAAATAGATTAAGTTGGAGAATGTTTTTAATCTGCCTTACGTCTTTTTCCACATAGGTTCTGATGTAATTCTGATGCCATCTTACAGGGTCTAAATTTTGATCATGTACAGGCGGGAAAAAGCCTTTAACTATTAGGTCACTATAATTCTCCTGAGATTCATATCCTTTAGGAATGATTTCATGTATTGCTAATGGTAGGAGATTGATGTACCCTATTCTTCCTGCCAAGCTTTGTGATATGGATTCTTGGAGTAGGAAGTTGTTTGAGCCGGTGAGTATGAAAAATCCGGGTTCATTGCTCTCGTCCAAAATTTGTTGCAGGTAAGAGAAAAGCTTAGGAACTCTTTGAATTTCATCCAGGATTGCTCCATTGGGGTAATTCGATAAAAAGCCTCGTGGGTCTTCATCAGCAAAAATACGCGTATCAGGATTTTCTAAACTGACATAATCTCTATGGGGAAATGTGAGTTTACACAAAGTCGTTTTACCTGATTGTCTTGGGCCAATTATACCTACACATTTAAATTGACTAGCAAGAATTTCTAATTCCTTTAGCGCGTCTCTATGAATCATCTTACAATTTAGGAATCTAATTCCTAAATTGTAAGATGATTCTTTTTTTTATAGAGAATGAAATTGAGGTCGACCAATTTCGACCTATTTATTAGATAGGTGAAGAAGCGGTAGAGATAGTGATCGAAGCTAAGGACAACAACAAAGAATCGTTTATAGGTGAAGCGGCGGACTTACTTTATCATTACTAGGTATTGCTCGAACCTAAAAGTTTTGAGCTAGACGAGGTGATGGATGTGTTGATCGATCGGCCTAAGAAAAAGTAAGGCATTTGTGGTTGGTCTGTGAGGACACAGACCATGGTGGTGAGTAAGGTTTGGTCAGCCCAAGGTAGTGGGGATGGTTGATCTATGCGTTACTAACTTTGCCTCCGTTCGTGTCTTTCGAATGGAAATATTCAGAAAGTTGTGAACACATATCACAACTGAACATTCTGCCATTTTTTGGTTGGTCAGTGAGGACACAGACTACGGCTGATAACTTTCACAGTACAATTAGTCTGAAGGAATTCGGGCCTTTTTTTATTTTAGTAGGTTTGAATTGTTTCATTTTTTATCACTTTCTTAGGATAGAAGTAATTGAAAGGCCTGGCACAGATTGTTTTGGAAGATCTTTTATTGAAATTGAAAGTCGATCTAAGTATGAAAATTAAAAAAATCTTATCAGTTCTCCTGGTTTTGCTCGTGATTATTCCGTCATTTTCTCAGGAGAAAAACTACTACCAAACTGATTTCTCAAAAGAAGAATTTGCCAGTAGAAGAGCAATGATTTTTGATGCAATTGGTGATCAATCTATAGCAGTCATCCAAGGTTCGGGAGGGACGCCGGGAGTCAGCGTTTTCCGCCAATCCAATTCCTTCTATTATTTGACGGGAGTAGAATCTCCGCACGCTTACCTTCTTCTTAACGGGAAAAATAAGCGATCCACGCTTTATCTACCTCATAGAGATGAGGGAATGGAGCGTAATCAGGGCAAGGTGCTATCAGCGGAAGATGCTGAGTTGGTAAAAGAACTCACTGGAATCGAAGATGTAAAGGGCATTGAATTTCTAGCCAGAGATTTAAGCGGAACAGGTTTGATCAGACCTCCTGCTCCAGCTCTCCATGTAGAGTTTAGTCCGGTAGAAAGTGGAAATGACAGTCGGGATGAACTTCTTGCCAAGCAGATTATGGTTGCTTCTGATCCCTGGGATGGAGCGGCTTCTCGCGAAGCGTTATTCATTCAAAAACTTCAATCACAATATCCTCAATTTGAAATCAAAGACTTGACGCCTACCCTTGACGGGCTGCGGTTGATCAAAAGTAAAAAGGAGATTGAAATTCTCCGAGAAGCAACTCAGATAGCTGGTCTGGCAATCATTGAAGCTATGAAATCTACTGAGCCTGGCGTCTATGAATACCAACTGGGTGCAGCTGCCAAGTATGTTTTTACACTGCATGGTGCAATGGGCGATTCTTATCCGGCGATTATCGGAGGCGGGACAAACGCCTACATGGGTCATTATTTTCATAAAACCGACAAGCTTGTAGATGGTGATTTGGTACTGATGGACTATGCTCCGGACTATAAGTATTACTCTAGCGATGTTACCCGAATCTGGCCTGTCAACGGAAAGTTCAATGAAGAACAGCGAGCATTGTATGAATTTATAATAGAATACAGAGATGCACTTTTTAGATATATCAAACCAGGAGTCACTTCCAATGAAGTGCTGGATCAAGCCGCAGCTGATATGAAAAAGTATATGGTGGGAAAGACTTTTGTCAAGTCTTCTCATTTGAAAGCAGTGGAAGATGGGATTAAGTTTCGGGGACATTTCCAGCATCCTGTAGGAATGATTGTTCACGACGTGGGACGAGTTCACGGAGTGAAATTAAA
This sequence comes from Algoriphagus antarcticus, assembly GCF_002150685.1. Classification (GTDB taxonomy): domain Bacteria; phylum Bacteroidota; class Bacteroidia; order Cytophagales; family Cyclobacteriaceae; genus Algoriphagus; species Algoriphagus antarcticus. The sequence goes on along the minus strand of NZ_MSSW01000017.1, from coordinate 76,228 downwards.
GCCAGGAATGGTCTTTACGATTGACCCGATGATCTGGATTCGGGACGAAAGACTCTATATAAGAATTGAGGATGTAGCTTTGGTTACAGAAGATGGAGTCGAAAATATGAGTGCATTTGTGCCAACCAGTATAGAAGATGTGGAGAAGACAATAGCTGAGAAAGGGATGATTGAAGAACGTCCTGCTGTGAAATTACCATTCGAAAAATAGCCTTTAACCTTGATCATTTCCCTTATGAAACACGCATTATTGAGCCTTTCTTTTCTACTTCTTTGTATTACTTTTTCTTTCGCAGAAGATAAGTACCCTAAAAATCCCAAAGTAGATATTCTGAATTATGTATTCAGAATAGAACTATCTGATGATACAGATGAGATCAAATGTGAAGTAACAATAGATGTGAGTTATAAGGGAGGAGTGGATGTCCTTAGGCTGGATTTGACAAAGTCTAGCGAAGCTTTAGGGAACAAAGGAATGACTGTCAGCAAAGTATTGGCAGCTGGGGGAAAAGAGTTTAGTTACTCACACGTAGGGGAAGAATTGAAGATCAATTTGCCTGAGGCATCTTATTTAAACCAAAGAAGTAGCTATACCGTGTTTTATTCTGGTATTCCAGCGACGGGACTGAAGATCGCAAATAATAAGTATGGCGATCGGACTTTTTTCAGTGACAACTGGCCTGACAAAGCACGAAATTGGTTGGCGGTTGTGGATCATCCTTATGACAAGGCCACAAGCGAGTTTGTCGTGACGGCTCCTGATCATTATCAAGTCGTATCCAATGGACTTATGGTCGAAGAAACTGACCTAGGAGATGGGAATCGGGTGACGCATTGGAAGCAATCCGTACCAATAGCATCTTGGTTGTATGTGATGGGAGTGGCTGAATTTGCGGTTCAGCATGTAGATGATTTTGATGGAAAAGCTATACAGACTTGGGTATATCGTCAGGATAAAGAGGCTGGCTTTTATGATTTTGCGGAGCCTACCAAAAAAGCACTTGAATTCTACTCTGACTACATCGGCCCTTTTTCCTATGAGAAACTCGCAAATATCCAATCTAATAGCGTAAGTGGCGGCATGGAAGCGGCATCCGCAATTTTATATAGTGAGAGTTCGGTAGTGGGAGATAGGAATGAACGCTGGCGAAATGTGGTGATTCATGAAATCGCTCATCAATGGTTTGGAAATGCGGTCACCGAGTATGACTGGGATGATGTGTGGCTAAGCGAGGGATTTGCCACCTATTTTACATCGCTTTTCATAGAGCACCAGTATGGTCACGATGCTTTTATGGAGCAGATGGCATCTAGTAAAAAGCGGGTAGATAATTTTAATGCCCAAAATCCCGGCTATACCATCGTTCATAATAATTTGGAGGATATGAGTAAGGTTACGACGGGCCAGACATATCAAAAGGGATCATGGATTCTGCATATGCTGCGTGGAATAATGGGAGAGGAGCTTTTCTGGGAAGGAATTCGGGCTTATTATTCCAAATACCAAAACCTGAATGCTACAACCGCTGATTTTAGAAGGGAAATGGAGGAAGTATCAGGAAGGGATCTTGAGGTTTTCTTTGACCAGTGGTTGTATAAGCCCGGGGCCATGGTGTTTGAGGGTGGTTGGGAATACAATAAGATTCGACAGGAACTTGAAATCTCACTAAATCAGGTTCAGAAGGACGGGAGTTTATTCGAAATGCCTATCCAAGTGGCAATTTATAAGCAAGGTGAAAAGGTGCGTCTCATTAAAACTCTTGAGATAAAAGAGAAAACAAACTCCTTTTCTTTTGCACTTGACTTTGAGCCGGAGAAAGTAATTCTAGATCCAGATTCTTGGGTACTGATGGAATCTACTTTCAATAAGAAGTAATCTGTGTAGCCGCTTTTCCGCCAGTAGAATACAAAATCAACAGAGAATTTGGTGATCCCGATAGCCATCGGTACTAGCAAAGGCGCCACTTCTGTCTTCCGTCATCGGCCTGCCTCGATGTGGCGGGTCTTCCAGCCCGCTAAGCAAAGAAAATAAGAATCGTGGCAGCATTGCAGATACTCATTATAAGTAATTTCTAATAAGCTGGAAACTCCTGTTTCAGTCCTTTGAACTGATCGATCATCTCCCATTTGGGTCTGTAGAAAGTATTCAGGATTCTCCCGCCAACATAGCCGTTTTCCACAACATTCAGCGCAGCAGCCAGACGTAAGTCATTCTGATCTCCCCAATTGAACTGCGGTGTATCGCCCACAGCAAAGTCAGCTGGAAATCCATCGAAATATTCGGCTTTTCCTTCAGCATTTGCAGTAGCAAAAGTGATGGGTACTAGTTCTACGTTATTATCCTTAAGGATACTGTTGTAGCTCGAAAGCGGAAATGAACCCACCGGCTTGCCGAACGTATTATCTCCAACTAGCGTAATGTCGAAATAGGGATCAAGTGAATTGATCACTAGTTCAGATGCTGAAGCTGAGCCACGGGAGGTAATGAAAATCAATTTATCCAAGTTTAAACTGCCTCCTTTTTTGAAATTCACGCTTTTTTGATTTTCTGTTTTTAGCGAATTCAGCTTGTTTGTGTACATCAGTTTATTGGTATTTACGGCTTGAATCAAGTAGTTATTGATTTGCTCAGCTACGGCTACAGATCCGCCGCCATTGTATCTAAGATCTATAATCAATTCATTTATGCCAGCGGCTTCAAAAAACTTGATTGATTCATCCACTTCCAGACTTTTGGTAGGAGATTGACCGGCTGTGGCTTTGAAACTCTGATACACCCAATACCCAACTTTTTTGCCAGCAAGCTCAATTACTTCCTGATGCAGCACTGAGTTTGACTGGTATTCTGCTTTCACATTTGTACGGGTAGAAGTGGTGCCGTCCGGTAAGTTGAAAGTGAAGGAATTTGTGATTCCGGGGTCTGAGGTTCCTAATTTAAAGTCATATCCTCCAGAACTGGTTTTGTATTGCGAGATAGCTTTCCCATTAATGTCGGTGATTTCCCAGCCGCGTTGCCAGCCGTCTTTTCCAGCAGGCGACTCATCGAAAACAAAAGTTAGATAAAGTTTTTCGGCAGCATCAAAGGCAAACCCAAACCCATGACCTGCATTCTTACCCACAAATGCATCGTTGAATGCACTTTGGGTAGTCAGATAGGAGAATCGATCCAGAGGTTTGAAAAGGATTGCAGCCAGGAGCTCTTCATTGGAAGAATAATCCGCCGTGTTAATAGAAGCCGGCAGCTCGTCATTCCAGTAGTACCATTCCTGCATGGATTCAAAAATAGCACCTCTCACTTTTTCCGATTGAGGGTCTGGAATTATTTCATCTTTTGGTTGACATGACCAGATGAGTAGTATTAGTATTCCGAAAATCCACTTTGAGTTATTCATAATATCAGGCTTAGCTGTAGTTAGCTACGAGTGAGAGGTGGTTTTAGATGTGTTAGATTGCGATGTCGTACACTTGCACTTTTTTCCACATGTGAGAATACTTCTCAATAAACTCCAAATGGGTAGGATCTGTTTGATAAATCAACTGATCCTCTAAGCTATCAAAGAAAGCCGTGCAGGATACTTGGAAACTATGATCGACTACATCTCTGTCTTCGGTGGCGGCAGGTGTGCCAGCGATGAATTTGCCTACAGTCTTGCATCTACCTAGCATAGGTACTGCTTCTGTGAGAAATTCTTGCGTGTTGGCAGTATCATGTAGCCAAAAGTATACTTGGTGAATCATTTTTTGTTTTGCCATTACTTTAGCGATTGAGGTTATAGGTAGGACAGCGGTAGCACTTGCCACGCTGATGGTTTTGATAAATTGTCTTCTTGATTTCATGTAAATAGCTTATTGGTTTAAGGCATTTGTTGGATTTTTCTAACGGACAAAAATCAGGATTAACTGTGATTCTAAAGATAAAAATTTAAATTACTTTTAGATAATCAGGGGATTTTTAGCCTTCCTTTTTTATTCCAACTCCCTTTTTTCAATAAAATAGAAGAACTATGAATTATAGAATTTTAGGAAAGACCGGATGGAAAGTTTCAGAAATAGGACTGGGGACTTGGCAAGTTGGTGGAGGCTGGGGAAGCCCATTTAGCCCAAAAGTTGCTGAGGAAATACTTCATGCGGCCTTTGACAAAGGGATAAATTTCGTAGATACTGCTGATGTGTATGATGGGGGGGCGAGTGAAGCAGCCGTAGGGCAGGCTGTAAGAGATCGGTCGGAAAAGATATATGTGGCGACTAAATGCGGCAGAAGGATTCAGCCTCACATCGACGAAACCTATACCATAGAGAGGCTGAGGCGTCATGTAGAAGATAGCCTACGCAATACTGGGTTGAATAGGTTGGATTTGATTCAGTTACATTGTCCACCCACTTCGGTATATCAGCGGGATGATATCTTCGGTTTGTTTGAAAAATTGAAGGCAGAAGGCAAAATAGCTGCAATGGGCGTGAGCGTGGAGAAAGTGGAAGAAGCGAAACGCGCTATGGAATATGAGATTGTTTCAAGTGTCCAGGTGATTTTCAATATGTTTCGGCAGAAACCAGCCGATGAGCTTTTTAAAATAGCATCCACAAAAAACGTAGGGTTAATAATTCGTGTTCCATTGGCCAGTGGACTACTTACTGGTAAAATCACACCTGAAACTACTTTTTCTAAAGACGATCACCGACACTTTAACCGTGAAGGAAAAGCTTTTGATAAGGGAGAGACCTTTTCAGGAGTTCCTTTGGGAAAAGCATTTCCTGCAGTGGAGGAGTTGAAGGATTTCTTTAAAGGAGATGGAGATTTGGCTGCACTGGCTCTTCGCTGGATATTGATGTACGATGAGGTAAGTGTAGTGATTCCCGGCGCTTCAACATCTTCCCAATTGGAAGAAAATGTGAAGGCAGGCCAACTACCAAACCTGACGGATGAACAAATGATAGGTGTTAAGAAAATCTACGACAAGTACATCCGCGAGGAAGTCCATCATCTTTGGTAGAAAGCAAAATATCCCCTAAATTCTCGCTTGAGGGATTCAATCTATTTTAGAATCTTGACTCTGTGATCTCAGTTAGGCGTCTTTTTTGTTATTCTGGTGGTTGGCCTTGCTCTAAATAAATCTTGTTCAGTCTCTTTTTTAAAATGACCTCTTAATTTCCTATCATCGAGACATTAATGGTAATTTTAGAAGGGATGTAGGATTTGGTGTAAAGGTAGAAGTTGGAGATTTTTTGATTGTTTTGCCCAGATAATACGACATAATCCTCTCCACCATCGATCACTTCCAATTCATGGAATTCTTTACTGATTCCTTGAGAGCTGACGAACAGTTGATTTCCGACTTCATTAATCTCTCTTAGCCGGTCAAAAACAGGTCTTCCTTCTGAGCTATACTTTGAAGCTTCAATCGTTTGTAGTTCCGCATTGCCTGAAGGCAGGCTTTTGATTGTCATCAGGTGAAACTCTTGATTTGAAATTTTACTTTTCAGGTAATCAATTTCCAAAGGATTGGAGCGAAAAGCCATACCAACATACGAGAGATTCACTGTGCTGAAAGCAGCTCCTACACCAACATCATTTTGAAGACCGTTGACGCCATAGTTATAGTTGAAATAAGTTGTGTTGACATTTTCTCCGACGTTCTCAATTAGCACTACATTAGCTCCAAGCATAGCTGCTTCTAGTTTCAGTTTGGAAATGGGTTTTTGGATCGACTGATTTATTGTTGTGAGTGGCTCCATTTTATAGAATGCTGTATTTAGCAATCCTAACTGCTCTAGATCTAAAACTTCCGATGGATCCGTAGCAATAAAGACATTTTGGTAGTCGTCCAGATCATTGATGTATTTGGGGATTTCCTGAAAAACCTCTTGTCTTCCGCTCGCAAATTCGATTTTATTAACTAGGATTTTATTAATACTGTATACAGTCTCTTCTCCAGAATAGGTATAGCGTATCGCTACCGGGGTGATTTCCTTTACATTTACTTCTTTCACTTCATTCTGAGTAAACAATTTATCGGATTTGGTCTGCGCAAAAAGTGAAACTCCGAAAAAGCAAAGTATGAAAGGGAGCAGTTGATATTTTTTCATAGTAAATATTAATTGTTTAATTCTGAGACGCAAAAGTTGGATGAATAGTTTGGCTATTCGATTAGTCTAGACAAAAAAAATCCCTCAAACTTTCGTCCGAGGGATTCTATATATTCTTGATTTTAGAACGTTAGCCCTTTAATCTTCTTAAGAGTCTTTCTTGGCGTTTCTGGTTCTTTCGCCTTCGTCCAAATAGATTTTTCTCATTCGGATAGATTTAGGAGTGATCTCTAGGTACTCATCTTTTTGGATATATTCCATAGATTCTTCTAGAGAAAACTTCTTAGCTGGCGTGATACGCGCATTGTCATCAGATCCTGATGCACGCATGTTGGTCAATTTCTTGCCTTTCTGTACGTTTACCACGATGTCATTGTCACGTGAGTTTTCACCGATGACCTGGCCTGTGTATAGATCATCACCTGGTTCTACGAAGAAGGTACCTCTGTCCTGAAGCTTATCAATCGCGTAAGCTGTACACTGCCCGCCATCCATAGAGATCAAGGATCCGTTGGTACGACCTGGCATTACACCTTTGAAAGGCTCATATGAAGTAAATCGGTGGTTCATAATGGCTTCACCTTGAGTAGCGGTAAGCATGTTATTTCTCAAACCGATCAAACCTCTTGAAGGAATGTTGAATTCCAAGTGCTGAAGATCTCCTTTAGGCTCCATTACCAGCAATTCACCTTTACGCTGAGTAGCCAGTTCGATCACTTTACCGGCAGTTTCCTGAGGAACATCTACGAATAACGTTTCGATAGGCTCACATTTAGTACCGTCTATTTCTTTGAAGATCACCTGAGGCTGACCTACCTGAAGTTCGTAACCTTCTCTTCTCATAGTTTCGATCAAAACAGACAAGTGAAGGATACCACGACCGTAAACCAAGAACTTGTCTTCAGAATCAGTTGATTCTACACGAAGTGCCAAGTTTTTCTCAGTCTCTTTCATCAGACGATCTCTCAAGTGACGTGACGTCACAAATTTCCCTTCTTTACCGAAGAAAGGAGAGTTGTTGATGGTGAAGAGCATATTCATCGTAGGCTCATCAATAGAGATTCTTGGAAGAGCCTCTGGATTCTCAGCATCAGCGATAGTATCACCGATCTCGAAATCTTCTATACCAGTTACTGCACAGATATCACCGGCGGCAACTTCTGTAACTCTAAGTTTTCCAAGTCCTTCAAACGTATGAAGCTCTTTAACTTTCATCTTTTTGATAGTACCGTCACCTTTCATCAAAGCGATCTGCTGGCCTTCTTTGATTGTACCTCTTTTCACACGACCGATAGCGATTCTACCTACGAAATTGGAATAATCCAGAGAGGTGATTTGCATCTGTAGTGTGCCTTCTTCGATTTTTGGAGCTGGGATATGTTCCAAAATAGCATCCAAAAGAGGGAAGATTGTATCTGTAGGGTTTTTCCAATCAGGACCCATCCAGTTTTGCTTAGCTGATCCGTAAAGCGTCTGGAATTCCAACTGCTCTTCGGTAGCGTCCAAGTTGAACATCAATTCGAATACTGCCTCGTGAACTTCGTCAGGACGACAGTTTTCTTTATCTACCTTGTTTACTATTACAATAGGAGTCAATCCAAGATCCAAAGCTTTGCCCAATACAAATCGGGTCTGAGGCATAGGACCTTCGAAAGCATCCACCAAAAGGATCACCCCATCAGCCATCTTCAATACTCGCTCTACTTCACCACCGAAATCGGCGTGACCTGGAGTGTCAATAATGTTGATTTTAGCGTCTTTGTAGCGAACGGATACGTTCTTTGAAAGAATGGTAATTCCTCGTTCACGCTCCAGGTCATTGCTGTCAAGAATCAAATCTTGAAACTGCTGGTTTTCTCTGAAAATCTGAGAAGCGTGTATGATTTTGTCCACGAGTGTAGTCTTGCCGTGGTCAACGTGTGCGATAATCGCGATATTCCGAATATTCTGCATGGTTTGCCTGATTGAGGCGCAAAAGTACAAATAAAATTTTGGAGTAAGGTTATCTACCTGTGAAGTTTAGTGTTATGTGCCCTGATGAGCCTATTTAGCATATAGAAGATTTGATAGTTTTACCCTGCGCTTAGAAGGTATTAAGGAAAAATGGAGAGACTTACAGTTGCAATAAGAAAAACCCACTGAATTCTTTTTTACTACCCTTCGTAGATGGCTTGTAACTTTTTGGTTTCTGCGATTGATCTGTTCAAAACCCTAGGAAGGATGAAGACTGAAAAGAACGACATTAAGATAAACACAAGGCCTATGGACATGAAAACACCTTTGGCAGTGAATTCAATGACGTAATTGGGGTTTTCAAAATACCTTAATCCATAAATATTGACTTGCATAAAGAGGTTCAGGATAACCAAAAAGTTGTTGGTGCTTTTAAATGCCACGTAATTTTTGAGCTCTTTATCAACTCTCATATAGCTACTAATTACATATACCAACCCAATAAAAAAGAATATGACACCCCAAATAGGCAAGGTCAATTCATATCCAAACGGTCTGGTATTTATACTCAGCCAATATAGGATAGATGCTATAGCTATTGGATAGATGATTCTAATACTCGTAAAGATTGACTTAAACTCTTCCCAGAAAAATCTCCGATACCGCTTTTCTATGCTTTTTGTATAAGACTCTGCCAAATCACTGAACCCAAAAATCCCAAATTCCCCATGGACTTTTCGAAAAGCATCGTCTAGTGATAGAGTAGGCTTTTCTTCTAAAAGTACTTCCACCTTGCAGGCCACATGATCCAAGATCTCATATTGCAAATCGATCTCAGGATAACCTTTGTAGGAAATCAGTTTTTTGAGTGTAGTTATTTGGGAAGGGGAGAGTTTCATTGAACGTGACTTTTTTTAGGCAAATTTGAAGCAACAACTATTAGACTTATCGAATAAATGATGCTAAGGACGGTGGCTAGTGCCATTCCTATAGCAAATAGCTTGTTTGATTGAATGTCACCACGAGTCAATACAGTTGGCATAACCCAGATCCACATCATAAGTGTGTTCAATATTCCAACCTTTTTTATAACAGTTAAAGATGAGACTGACACAGACTTGTGGGTGAGGCTAAAGGATAATGCATCTCTTTTCATGAAAAATATTCCAGCGGCCGTGCAAATAATAGACAGCAGGAAAATGATTATTAATTCAGAAGGTGGAATAATGAAGATAGAGATATTCAGTACAGCAAATCCTGCGAAACCTATCAAGAGACCTTTTATTCCATGATTCCAGAACTTGAGATAATCTAGTTGAGCGACAAGTACTTGCTTGGATACATTTGTTTCCAATTCCTTATCCATATTTTTTACCACCGACCAGGCAAAGGTCTCATTCAGCTTCGCAATGATTACGGGAGAATCTATAGCTGGAGTATTCTCTAGCGTTGTACAATAGTGATCAAAGATCTCCTCATACACTTCGGTGTATCTGATATAAAGGCTTTTTAGCCGAGTATGAATCCATTCGAGTTCTTGCGAAGAAAGCTTTCTCATATCAGCGCGATTTTAGATTTTAGTTTGCAAGCCTCATAAAATGAAAGCATGTAGCTGATAAATAAACCATAGATTAGAAGGATGGCAATTATGGAAAAGATGCTTTCCATAGAATTAAGCAAGTTCAACGTTCTCGGAATATTAAAAAGCAAATTAAATACACCAAACATGATGGCAAATTGAGTGACAGAATTAGGCAAATAGGATGATTGGAGCGTGGTGTGACTTTTTACCAGCTTTCTGATTTCATTTACCTTTTTATAAGATTTGTACCAAAGCCATCCGTTAAGTGAAAATCCTGATATAAAGGGAAAGCTAAGTGCGAGTGTTCTGGAAAATGCTCCTCCATTGATCCATATATAGAAGAAAATAATAAAAAAGAAAATCGTCCACATCGCTCTCGGCCAAGTGAAATAGCTTTTCCAAATGGACCATTGAAGCCGATTAAGCTCCTTTTCGGCTGTTTCATAAAAGTTAAGTTGAAGGGTTTTGCAATAGTTTGGGGTGAACTTCCCCTCCAACTCAAATAATTGCTCTTCGAAATCCATCTCCTCAAAACTCTCCAAATGACTCACATAGTGATCATAGATCTCTATTAGGATTTCCGCTGAAGTCAATTCTTTTGCTGCGATGGCTTTTTTCACCTGATCAAGTTCCTGTTCTGTAAGTTTTCTCATAGCTGCTTGGTTTAAAAAATCAGATGTTAAAACCTGGTTTGAGGTCAGGAGTCAGTATTCTTTGGAGGTTTTCTACGAAACCCTGCAACTCGGACATTTTGCTGGTGACTTCCTTTTGCCCGTCATTAGTCAAACTATAATACTTGCGAACTCGATTGTCCACCTGTTGGATATCAGTGCTGAGCAGCCCCTCTGCTTCCAGTTTATGCAAGGCAGGGTAGAGAGCGCCTTCAGTAATTTTGATTTCACCTGCTGTAAGTTCTTTGACACGCTGTGTGATCTCATAGCCATACATGCGTTCATTCTCTTCCAAGAGCTTTAGAATGATGGTTTGAAGAGAGCCTTTGATTAGATTGTTATTCGACATGGTTTCGCTGTATTACCTAGCTAAACCAAATATATAGAAAAATTATATACATAAGAATTTTAGGTATGTGATTTTTCATTCCTTCTCGAAATTTGGAATAACTGCGGAGTATGTTTGACTACAGAGTCAATAGGGAAGTCAGCATCGGTCACCTAGCATCGGACATCAGACTACTAAGTCAAACTGGCAACATTCCATCTATATATGATTTCTCAAAAAAACCTTTCATTCACGATCAAAATTCCACACTTTTCTAACATGGATTATCAGGAACTTATTGAAGAAGTATATCACGAAGTACAAGCGGAGAACCTAAAAGGCAAAGTCGCTGACTATATTCCTGAAATTGCCTCCGTAAACCCAAATCAATTCGGGATAGCGTTGGTGGATCTCAAAGGCAATGTTTATGGTGTTGGAGACCATCAGGTTCCATTTTCTATCCAAAGTATCAGTAAGGTTCATACGCTGACGATGGTTTTTAATGTATTCAATACGAAACTTTGGTCTCGGGTAAATGTGGAGCCAAGTGGTGATCCTTTCAATTCAATAGCGCAGCTGGAATACGAAAAGGGAATTCCCAGAAATCCCTTTATCAATGCAGGAGCCTTGGTGATTACGGATGCCCTGTGTAGCAAATTCGAAAAGCCGATAGATCAACTAACAGAGTTTATAAATGAGCTTGCGGGTGAGACTTGCGTGAAAATCAACTCTGAGGTCAAGAATTCTGAAAAGAATCATGGGGCACGCAACACGGCATTGGCTTATTTCCTAAAATCATACAAAAACTTCAACAACCCTATCGATGAGGTGCTCGATTTGTATTTTTCCCACTGTTCTATGGAAATGAGTTGTGTGGATCTGGCCAAATCCTTTTCCTTTCTAGCCAATGACGGCTTTTCTGTTTTTGCCAATCGTCAGATTCTATCAGAAAGCAGCGCCCGAAGGATTAATGCACTGATGCTGACATGTGGATTTTATGATGAAGCAGGAGAATTTGCATTCAGAGTTGGACTTCCTGGTAAAAGTGGGGTAGGAGGAGGAGTGGCTGCAGTGATGCCGCATAAGTTTAGTATCGCTGTGTGGAGTCCTGAGCTCAATGATAAAGGGAATTCTATCAAAGCCATTAGAGCTTTAGAACTCTTGACTGACAAATTAGCCTTCTCTTTATTCTAGATTTCAACCTTAGCCACTTTGCTATGCATATCCACCATTAGCATCAATGCAGCTGAGCCGTACCATTCTTTTAGAACCATTCTCAGTACGCCAGCTTTGACCGCTGGATCAGTTGAGGTAAGTTGCTCTTCTTCTTCCATACTTTCCACAGCAAAGAAAAATAGACCTCGCAAATCCTCATTTCCAAAGAAAGGTCCAGCCATTACCATCTTTCCTTCTTTCGCCAGTCTATTGAGGTTTGCCATGTGTCCAGCTTGGATGTCTGACCGTTCTTGCTCGGAATACTCCTCCACTTTGTCACCACGATAAAGGAAAGCAATTACATATTTTCTCATGCCGTACTCATCGGCACCGACTTCTTTAGCTAAAGTTTCATCAAAGGCTGAATTTTGTGCGAAAGAATAAGAATTGGCGAAAATGGCGAAGATTAAGAACAAGATTAGCTTTTTCATAGGTCTGGGGGGTATTATAAGATTAAGAAAACTGAATCTGACTTATCGCATAGTTAAAACCAATTTAGCAAATTTTCAATGTCTGAGTAAGAGGGTTTCTTATTATCCAAGATCTCTTTTTTTGGGACATTTCATAAATTTCACGATCAATTAAGTTGATCAAGAGATGAAGACGAGTTGGTGAATAACAGGTAAAAGGCACCAAAAAAAAAGTACATATTCATAGTTGCCAAACTGTAGCCAGCCGAGCATATCAACGCAGTGACAATTGCCACACCTCGGACCGCATTACTTTTCACCTTTTCTAGAGCCAGCCATGATCCCAGCGAGTCTTCCAAAGACCGCAATCAGGACATCCTAAATCGTCGGTATATTTGGCACAATTAGCTCCGAGTGGGCATTGTCAAGACGTATGAAATAAAAGCAAATCTGGATATCAAAATAACACTAAAAACAACTACTCCAAGATTCCTGATCGAGCAATTCACCAAGTCAAAAATCGTTAAATATAGCGGCCATTATGATCCCCATATTGGGATGCCTCAGGGGCGAAATGTGCAAATCTCAGTTGATGTCTGCCTTGAGTGTACGTTAAGTCCTAACAGAAACGACGTGAATCACAAATATCAAAGTTCAGATATTTACTCCATTTAGCTCTACGTTTTTGACGATTTATTCTATCATTTTCAACTCACATTTTTGACTTCTCGAAGATCAAATCGATCTCAGCAATGGTGTAAATGGATTACTCCTTCTATTTCGTGGCTTAGCCTCTTCCTTCATTTTTCTAAAAATAAATCTTTTCATAATAATTGAAATCCAGACCTTTTTTGGGGTAAGATAGTGCCAGTCTAAAAGCAGAATATTCTACGGTGAAGGTAATCGAGTGTTTATCAGTCCTGCTTCCTATCGCTAAATAATCACACACTTATGTAGTAATCATGACTTTATAATTTGAACCGTAACTAGTTGATTTTATGAAGTATAAGACTGGTTTAGGGTTCACATAATTTGACTGGACTAAAAAGATTAGCTTTGGCTAAAAATTAGATGATTAGCAAAATAGCCCCGCTTAAATCCCAAAGAGCATTCCTATTATCGATGATAAGGATTTCTGGACAGGTTTCGCGTATTTACTCTCACTTTGAAAAGTTTTGTTTAACAATCTGCTTAGTAGAGATTGAGTTTTTGAGTCATAATTTTATAATCTTAGCAAAAGCAACTCATATCTTTTACTGTCAAACTTTTCAGAATGAAACCTACCAGCATCAAAAAAATCCTTTTACTCGATGACGATAGAATCCAAAAAATCCTAGTGGAAAAAAGACTTTTGAAAATTGACTCTGGTGTTGAATTTGTTTATTTCGATTCACCTGGCAAAGCTTTGGATTTTCTGAAATCTGAATCGGTAGATTTACTTTTGGTAGATTTGAATTTGCCTGAAATGAGCGGTTGGGAATTTGTAAATGAGGTGGAAAAAGTTTGTCCAGATTCTATAGTGATTTTGCAATCCGGGTCTGTTGAAAGTGAAGAAATGAAGCGGGCAAATTTGGATAAAAGAATCAGTAATATTTTTGAAAAGCCATTGAGTGAATCCGACTTGAGATCAATCCTTGGACTTTGAACTATATTAGAATCATCCTTTTAAATAATTTAATTAATTTCGAGCCATCATAAAGAATGTATGACTGAAAAAGCAGCAGACAGAAAGCCCCTGCTTTCAAAGAAAATAGATAAGTTTTTTACCGGACTGGCGGACGCTTGGAATTTTCTCAAGCGATTCTTCAAAGAGGTATTTGTGCCGCCTTATGAATTTAGGGAGGTTATTCATCAGTGCTATAGGATTGGGGTAGAATCTTTGCCCCTGATTGCTCTGACTGGATTTATTGTGGGAATCGTATTTACCAACCAATCCAGGCCTTCACTCTCTAACTTCGGAGCCACTTCATGGCTTCCTTCCTTGATTGCCATTGCTGTGGTAAGGGCTATGGGCCCATTGGTGACAGCATTGATTGCAGCAGGAAAGGTAGGGTCAAGTATAGGTGCTGAGATAGGCTCTATGAAAGTGACGGAGCAGATAGACGCGATGGAAGTATCAGCGACCAATCCATTCAAATTCTTGGTAGTTACACGGGTACTGGCGACAACATTCATGATACCTGTGCTGGTGATGTTCACCGATTTTGTAGCCTTGATGGGATCATTTCTTAGCGTGAATGCAAATGAAAATGTTAGTATGCTAACCTTCTTTGTTCAGGTTTTCGAATCCATCAGCTTTCTGGATATTATTTCATCGGTTCTAAAAGCGCTGCTTTTTGGCTTTACAATTGGTATTGTAGGCTGCTACAAGGGTTACAATTCTTCCAAAGGAACAGAGGGCGTTGGCCGTGCTGCAAATGCCGCGGTGGTGATGGCGATGTTCCTGATATTTATTGAAGAGCTTTTGGTTCTTCAGATCGTGAACGCAATTCGAATGATGTAAGCAATGGAAGAGAAAGTAGTAGAAATTCGCGGTTTAATGAAATCCTTTGGTGATTTGGATGTGCTCACAGGAGTGGATCTGGATTTGTACAAAAGAGAAAATTTGGTGGTCTTAGGTAAATCTGGCTCAGGAAAGTCAGTTCTGATCAAAATTATGGTAGGCCTTTTGAAACAGGATTCTGGGACAATGAATGTATTAGGCAAAGAAGTTTCTACTTTAAAAACAAAGGAATTGAATGCTTTGCGTTTGAGGATTGGGTTTTCATTTCAAAATTCAGCGCTTTACGACAGTATGACCGTTCGGGAGAATATGGAATTCCCTCTGGTGAGAAACATCAAGAATTTGACAAAGAAGGAAATCACTGCGAAAATAGAAGGTTTATTAGATAGCGTGGGATTGCCTCAAACTATCAATCAAATGCCTTCTGAGCTCTCGGGAGGTCAAAAAAAGAGAATAGGTGTTGCGCGTACGTTGATTTTGGAGCCGGAAATTATGCTCTATGATGAACCTACAGCTGGATTGGATCCAATCACGTGCGGAGAGATCAATACGCTGATAAACCAGGTAAGACAAGAGTATAATACTTCATCCATTGTCATTACACACGATCTGACCTGTGCCAAAGAAACAGGGGATCGCATGGCAGTGCTTTTGGATGGGCAGTTTGGATCTATAGGAACTTTTGAAGAGGTATTTCCTCACGCAGAAGACAAACGCATAAAATCATTTTACGATTATAATTTTATCAACTCATGAGAGGCGAAAA
The DNA here is from genome assembly GCF_002150685.1 of Algoriphagus antarcticus. GTDB lineage: Bacteria > Bacteroidota > Bacteroidia > Cytophagales > Cyclobacteriaceae > Algoriphagus > Algoriphagus antarcticus. The sequence continues at coordinate 60,716 of NZ_MSSW01000017.1, read as the reverse complement.
TAAAAGATCAGTCATAGTAGGCATATTTGTCTTTGTAGGCATAGCTATACTTGTGGCAGGAGTCCTGACACTTGGAGGTCAGCAGAAGAAATTTGTAAAAGCCATACAGCTTAAAGCTGTGTTCGATGATATCGGAGGCTTACAGGAAGGGAATAATATCTGGTTTTCCGGGGTGAAAATAGGTACAGTCCGCAAAATCAACTTTTACGGTGACGCTCAGGTAGAGATAGAAATGAATGTGGAGGAAGAAGTGGTGGAATTTATCCGTAAAGATTCCAAAGCCACCATTAGTTCCGACGGTCTTATCGGCAACAAAATCATCGTGATCTATGGAGGAACTACTTTGGCTCCTGCAGTAGAAGATGGAGATCGACTTGAGTCAGTGATGCCTTTGGATACTGATCAGATGATGGAGACGCTTCAGGTGAACAATGAGAACCTGGTGGAAATCACCGGAAATCTTAAAAACCTGACTAGCAAGCTTGCTGAAGGTGAAGGTATGGTGGGAGCTGCGCTGACAGATTCTTTGCTTGCTGAGAACTTCCGTGCTATTGTAAATAACCTGAATCAAGCTTCAATAAATAGCAACAGAATGATCAATGAGCTCAAAAGCTTCACGGCAAAATTGAATCAGGAAGGTAATTTATTCAATGAGCTGGTTACAGACACGACGATGGTTTCGGAAATGAAGCAGACTTTGGTAAGCTTGAATACTGCTGCCGAGAATGCCCAGAAGATGACATCTGAACTCAGTACAGTGACAGAAAAGTTTAACTCCACTGATAATTCAGTGGGCATGCTTTTGAATGATCCTGAATTAGCAGAGACCTTGAGAAGCACGCTTCAAAATGCCGATTCTGCTTCTTATAACCTGAACCGTGGCATGGATGCCCTAGAATATACTTGGCCTTTCAACAAAGGCTTCAAGCGTAAGAAGAAAGCTGAAGAGAAGGAAAATAACTAAGAGAAGTATTATTCTTATGATTGAATTCAATTCTGACATTAGCCATATTTTCTTTTTATTTCATGACGGAAGACAGAAGACGGAAGCCCGAAACGGGCAAATTTAGAATCAGCCCAAAGTTTGTATGGATTACTTTATCGAGTTGTAGAAAAGCGGATACACATATTAATCTTCTTCATCAAGCCCACGGGAAATCTTCTCTTGGGCTTCTTGTTTTTCATCCCCATTTGCCTTGATGGTATCTGTATTGTCTGTGGGAGTCAATACGGCTTTTATTGATATGGGGAAATGGTCTGAACCGATCGCTTTCTGGACTTGAAGGCTAGCCAAGCCAAAGTGCTTGCTCAAAAAGATATGATCCAGAGGCCATCTGAAAAGAGGGACTTTTGCATGGAAGGTATTGAAAAGTCCTCTACCTCTGCGTGGATCTGCCATCTCGGAGTTTTTTAAAAATAACTTTGAAGTGTAGCTCCAAGCCACGTCGTTCAGATCTCCTATGACTAAAGAAGGTTTTGTGTTTTCTTTTGATTTTTTTCCGACAAGCAGGATTTCAGCATCTCTTTCGGTGCTTGTTTCATTCTCTCCCGGTACGGGCGGAGTGGGATGAATCGCGTAAATGGTAATTATTTCCCCGTTTCGTAACTTCACATCGATCTCCAATGAAGGTACTTCCTCGTCGATGAGATAATTTATTTCCTGCCGAACTATTTCCATACGGGTATAAAGCAACAGACCATAGGTATTGTCCATAGGAAGTTTTATCTGAGTGGGATAGTCCTTTTCTATATCAGAAAGGCCATTTTCCCAAGCTTTGTCCGTCTCTACAAAGAATATCAAATCAGGATTTTCAGACTGTACAAGTGACACCACTTTGTGATAGTTTGTATTGTATTGATAGACATTTCCCACCAGAATATGAATTCCCGCTTCCTCAGAATATGGAACCGTCTCGATCATTTTCTTGCCCAATATCGTAAAAGGGACGACTTTACCGATTAAATATATGGCGCAAATACCTAATAGGCCAGACCATATGTAGGCCTCCAGACCTATAGCACTGCCAAAAGGAGCTAGCCATAAAGCTATCATAATCAGTATGAAGATGAATTTCTGAAGTCGGGGATAATCAAAAATCCTAACCCACCAGTAGTCCAACTTGACCAATGGGAAAAATGTAGCAAATATGAAAAATGCACTGAATACTCGCAGCAGAATGTAGCCCATGTAAAAATTTGATTTTCTTAAGTTAAATTAAAGTTGAATAATTTTCCAGTTTAATGGCAAGACTTTGGGACTCAATTACCACAGATGGAATCCTAAGTAATAATTTTGAGTTACATCTATGCAATCTTTTTTTTAACCAAATCCTCTTTTAATCATGACCCATGACCCATATCAGATCAAAACTACGCTAAAAACTTCAACTGGAGACCATACTTATTGGAGTTTGGAAAAACTTGAAGCAAACGGTCACCCGGTGAAGCATTTACCTTTTTCTATCCGGATTTTATTGGAAAATGCTTTACGGAATTTCGATGACTTTGCTGTCACTAGGGAGCATTTGGAAACTTTGCTTTCGTGGTCACCGAAATCCTCAGACAAAGACATCCCTTTTAAACCCGCCAGAGTTTTAATGCAGGATTTTACAGGGGTTCCAGCCGTAGTGGATATTGCTTCACTGAGGTCTGAGGCAAAGAGAAAAGGAAAAAACCCGAGTGCGATCAATCCACTGATTCCTGTGGATTTGGTGATAGATCACTCGGTACAAGTGGATTACTTTGGTACTAGTTATAGCTATCAGCGAAATGTGGAAGTGGAATATGAGCGTAATTCCGAGCGCTATAAATTCCTGAAATGGGCTCAAAAGACATTTGATAATTTTTCTGTCGTTCCTCCGGGAATGGGGATTTGCCATCAGGTGAATCTAGAATATTTAGCCCAAGGAGTAATCAAGCGTGATGGGCTTGTCTTTCCTGATACGCTAGTAGGTACGGATTCTCATACGCCGATGGTAAATGGAATCGGAGTAGTAGGCTGGGGAGTTGGAGGAATTGAAGCAGAGGCGGCTATACTCGGTCAACCGATTTATTTTATCATGCCAGAAGTAGTGGGATTGAAACTCACAGGTAAACTTCCTGCGGGAACGACAGCTACGGATATGGTTTTGACTATTACTGAGCTGCTCAGAAGAAATAGTGTAGTAGGGAAGTTTGTTGAGGTATTTGGGCCAGGCTTGGATAACCTCTCCGTCCCAGATAGAGCTACCATTTCCAATATGTCTCCTGAATTTGGCTGTACAGTTACTTATTTCCCAATAGATGCTCGAACTCTCGATTATATGGGCAAAACCAACCGCTCTGAGGATCAGATCAAATTGGTTGAGGAATATTGCAAGGCAAATTTACTTTGGAGAAAAGACGAGGATTTGATCGAATATAGTTCAGTGGTGGAATTGGACTTAGGTACCGTGGAAGCTACTGTTGCAGGCCCAAAACGCCCTCAGGATAAAATATTGGTGAAGGATTTCAAACCAAAATTTGAGGAATTGCTTCATTCAGTTCACAGAAGAGAATATATCCCTATTGATAAAAGAGAAGATGTATCACGCTTCTTGGAAGAAGGTGGTGGACAGACAGATGATCAATCGGAGGTGAAAGCACCGGCTGAAACAGAGATCAAAACCAAGATCAAAAATGGCTTGAAGACAATTTCAATATCTCTTCACAATGATAAATTCGCGCTTTACGATGGATCAATTGTCATAGCTGCCATAACTTCTTGTACAAATACATCCAACCCTTCTGTAATGCTTGGTGCTGGTTTGGTAGCAAAGAAAGCCAGAGAAAGAGGCTTGGACGTGAAGCCTTGGGTTAAGACTTCCTTGGCACCGGGATCCAAAGTGGTGACTGACTATTTGGAGAAATCCAATTTACTGGAAGATCTGGAAGCCTTGAAATTCCACACCGTCGGTTATGGTTGCACTTCATGTATTGGGAACTCCGGACCGCTTCCCAGACATATAGCTCAGGCAGTAGAGGATAATGACCTGATCGTTGCTTCCGTGCTTTCAGGAAATAGAAACTTTGAAGCGCGTGTGCACCCGCAGGTAAAAATGAATTATCTCATGTCTCCTATGCTGGTGGTGGTATATGCTCTCGTAGGACGTGTGGATGTAGATCTGTATAATGAACCGGTGGGTTATGATCCGAATTTGGAACCCGTATTCATGAAGGATATTTGGCCGACTAATGAGGAAATAGCTGAGGTGGCTAGAAAAGTCCTTACTCCGGAAGATTATCAGAAGAACTACGGAGAGATCTTCGAGGGCAATGAAATGTGGAAAGAATTGCAGTCTGGTGAAGGGGAAATCTACCCTTGGGACGAAAACAGTACATACATCAAGGAAGCACCATTCTTCAAGGGTATTTCTACAGAGGTTCCAGAGGCGAAAGACATTCTGAATGCGCGAGTTCTTTTGAAATTAGGTGATTCGATCACAACAGATCATATTTCGCCGGCAGGGTCTTTCAGACCAGATTCTCCAGCTGGAAAATACCTAAATGGACGAGGAGTAGAGCGACCTGATTTCAACTCCTACGGATCGCGAAGAGGAAATGATGAGGTGATGGTAAGAGGAACATTTGCTAATGTCCGTATCAAAAACCATCTCAGTAAGCAGGAGGGTGGATTTACAACCTACATTCCTTCTGGAGAAGAAATGAGTGTATTTGAAGCTTCCGAGAAATACCAATCCGCAGGTGTTCCCTTAGTAGTATTGGCAGGAAAAGAATACGGTTCTGGTTCATCTCGTGATTGGGCAGCAAAAGGCACCAATTTGTTGGGAATCAAAGCTGTGATAGCAGAGAGTTATGAGCGTATTCACCGAAGTAACTTAGTGGGAATGGGCGTACTACCACTACAGTTTATGCCCGGTGAAAATCCAGAAAGTCTCGGCTTAACCGGTAAAGAAGAATTCAGTATTATAGGAATAGAGTCAGGCTTGAAGCCTGCCCAGAAATTTGAAGTGATCGTCAAATCAGAATCTCAGGAGAAGAAAATTGAAGTGCTTTCCAGATTGGATTCAGAAGTTGAAATTGCCTACTACAAGCATGGAGGAATTTTGAATTATGTGCTGAGGGATTTCTTGAAGGATTAGTGATATATAGAAGTATGCCATTAGACAGATAAATGGGCTGGAAGACGGGAAACCGAAGACCCGCCAGTGTGGGCAGGCCGAAGTAGCCTTGCGCTAGAGTTTAGCAAATTCTAAAATGCTTTTATCATTTATTGTTTTAATAGCGGAGACTAATATTAATTAAGTGGCTGTCTCATGAGTTAATTCGAGAGCCTGAGATTTGGCGGTATGTAAAATGGCTCAGATTCCTACCCGAATAAAACAGAGGCTGTCCCAACTTTTGAGACAGCCTCTTATTATAGAATTGGCTTTTATCGTCTATTCAAAGCCCCGCTACCATTTTGCTGCGGGCCGAGGAATTGCTCCATCCTTAGCTTGAGTTCTTGGGCTTTTTCCTGATAGCCTCTTTCTTCCAGAAGCGGAATGAAATACTTTATCATCTCAACAGAAATCATCATTTCTCTGTCGTATTCTCTATTTTCGTTGGTATAAAACTCGATCATATCCAATGATTTCTTGGAGACTTTTTCGATGATATCAAGCGCTTTTTCATCTTCTCCTACTTCGAAGAAAAGTGGAACTGACTGTCCGCTGGAAAGGTCATATGGGATTGCCTCGTTTGGCATTACTTCCAATCCGTAGTTCAGCAGTGTTGAAGCTTTTTCCATATCGTTTTCATCAAGTAAAGCGATGACAATACTATTCAAAGCGCTACGGTGGTTGGATGCAAATCTTCTGTACTCCTCATCCAAATACGCATCAGGATTGTCCATGCCTCGGAAAGCAAACTTGGTCATGTAGTTTTCATAAGCCAAATCAGCATTTACCAGCTCTTCACGGACAAACTCAGGCTTTCTCACAGGAAGCAAACGGTAAGTCAAACCTTCCATTACCACGTGTTCTTGAATGTTGATTCCTATGGTAGCAAGAGAAGTGTTGTTGAAGTAGATAGGTCTTTCCCAATTATTGGATGCAATCAAGTCAATGAGCATCAAGGTGCCTTTGGTTACATAGTTTCCTGTGATCTGCAGATTCATTTGAGGAGTAAACAATGGAATGAACTCTTCAGGGATGATATCCTTATTTGCAACTGCAGAGCTATCAACTTCCAGAATCAAGTTTCTTGAAGGAACCATATTGGCAACAGCTTTACCGCCAGTTTCCATTTTCAGTAGGTCAGATCCTGAGTTCAAAAGCTTTAAATATTCACTAACAGAGATCGCATTCATGCCTTCTCTCTCCATTACATAGAGCACATCATTCGTGCCTTTTTGGTAACGGTTGGGATCCAGACTGAAAGGCAAGGCCTCAGATTCATTCACAGGTCTGGTCATTTGTTCCACATACCAATCTGTATCGAAGTAACTCAATACAATCACTCGAACGTCTGTCCTAAAACCTTCCACTTCTTGTACATACCAAAGTGGGAAGGTGTCATTGTCTCCACCTGTAAATAAGATCGCATTTGGTGCGCAGGAGGCTAGGAAGTTTCTGGCAGAATCCACTGAGAAATACCTTCCTTTTCTATTGTGGTCATTCCAGTTTTGGCTAGCCATCAGACCAGCTACAGGAAGTGTAAGTAGCGTAGCTATAATTCCAGCTGTGGCTAGATTTTTCGTCGCCCGACCTATCATATGCGCAAGTGCCATCACTCCGATACCAACCCATATCGCAAAAGCATAGAAACTACCCACATAAATGTAATCACGCTCTCTCGGCTCTACAGGAGGGGAATTCAGGTAAAGTACTAGCACTACACCCATCATCAGGAATAGCATCAGGTTCACGTAGAAGGACTTGGGATCAACCTTAGCTTGGAAGAATAAACCAATGATTCCCAGGAAAAGGGGAAGCATAAGGTAATTGTTGTGACCTTTGTTTTCAGTGATGTAATCTGGATAATCCTTGAAAGCATCGGTGATTCCTATCCAAGGCGCATCGCTAAAGTCTGATTCTCGTCCGGAGAAATTCCACATAAAATAACGCCAGTACATCTGACCCAGCTGATGAGAAAACATAAAGTACAGGTTATCTCCGAAAGTAGGATCTTGACCTTCTCTCAAGCCGAGCTTCTGTCTGTAAAGCCTCTTATGATTTTCCTGGGTAGAATAGATCCTTGGAAGTATAGTCGTCTTGGTAGGGTCGTAAGTGTTTTCTAAAGAGTAATCTACGATCTCATACTTGTCCTTACCCTTCATATAGACAGGAGCACCTTCTTCCTGTGACACCAATTGCGCAGTGAAATATTGCCCATGAAGCAATGGTCTGTAGCCATATTGCTCGCGCTTCAGATATGAGACATAGCTGACGATGTCTTTTGGAGCATTTTCATTGATAATAGGATCTTGATTGGCACGCACAACAATTAGAGCATAACTCGCATAGCCGATCAGAATGAAGATAAATGATAAAAGAGCTGTGTTTAGAATTGCATTTCCCTTTTTACGGGAATATCTATAGGCATAAAATACCGCTGCGAAAAACAAGATCATGAATACAACGATTCCTGATCCGAATGGCAAACCTATGCTGTTCACAAAGAAAATCTCCATGGATCCTGCCAAACTTGGAAGCCCAGGGATAATCAGATTATTAATAATAATCAGAGCAACTCCACCAAGGAACATAGCAAACAAAGCTCCTTTGAAATTTGGTTTGTCGTACTTTTTGAAATAATAGATGAGTGCGAGAGCCGGTAAAGTCACCAAGTTCAATAAGTGAACGCCGATAGAAAGTCCGACCAAATAAGCGATGAAAATCATCCACTTGTTCTCTTCGCGAGGATCTTTGATCACATCCCACTTCAAGAATGCCCAAATCACAATCGCAGTAAAGAACGAAGACATGGCATAAACTTCTGACTCTACAGCCGAAAACCAGAAACTGTCGGAGAAGGTATAAAGCAATGCACCGACGATTCCAGCTCCCATCAAAGTAATAGTTTCGCCCTTGCTTTCTTGGCCTTCCGTTACGTTGAAAAGCCTTCTTCCAAATAAAGTTATAGACCAAAAAAGGAATAAAATTGAAAAGCTTGAGAATAGCGCACTACCGATATTCATCCAATACGCCACTTGCAGAGGATCTCCAAAAGCGAAGAAACTGAACATCCGATAAACCAAAAGAAAGAATGGAGCTCCTGGAGGGTGAGGTACTTGTAGCTTGTATGCTACGGCTATAAACTCTCCCGGATCCCAGAAACTAGCTGTTTGTTCAACAGTAAGTACGTACACCAGAGTAGCTACCGCAAAAACGACCCAACCGGTCAGATTATTGATTTGCTTGTAATTGAGCATTTAATAAGTGGAATTTGACTGGCGAAAATAAAAAAAATAAATGCCAATTAGGGTGATTTTAGGTATTTTAAAACTATTAGTGCTTTTCCTATCCATCCCTCTGTGATATTAATTACCGAATTGAACAGATTTAGCCTCTACTTTTGTTATGACCTAAAAATTTGAAATCATGAATACAAAAGGCAAAACATTTCAAGAACTCATAGATGGAGACCAAGCTGTATTGGTGGATTTCTTCGCCACTTGGTGTGGGCCATGTAAAATGATGCAGCCCATTTTGGAGGATGCTGCTAAGCAGATGGGAGGTAAGGTGAAGATTTTGAAAGTAGATGTAGATAAAAATCAATTGGCTGCTAGCAAGTTCCAAGTGCGTGGCGTACCTACTTTGATACTTTTCCAGAAAGGTAAAATCCTTTGGAGAGAGTCTGGCGTCGTTCCAGCTCACCAGTTAGTCAACACTCTAAAAAGCAACATCAAAGAATCAGTTTGATTGCTGTGTGACAAAAGTCATTCTAGTCTAAGTGGCAATGCCCTACTTTTGACTATCCTTCGGAAAAATAAAAAACATACATATGAAATCGAGCAAGACGCAAGCGTTACACAGCGAAATGATTGTCAGCAATGCGAGATTACTCCCGATAGCTATCGGGATGGCCACCAAAAAAAAACAAATAATCACATGAAAATTGAACAAATTTATACTGGTTGCCTTGCACAAGGAGCTTATTACATTGAGTCAGACGGAGAAGCAGTGGTCATTGATCCGCTAAGAGAAGTTCAGCCATATATAGAGAAAGCCGAAAGAAGAAACGCTAAAATCAAATACGTATTTGAGACGCATTTTCATGCTGATTTTGTATCTGGACATATTGATTTGGCTGAGAAGACTGGTGCCAAAATCGTTTACGGGCCTACAGACATGAAGCTAGGCTTTGAAGCCCACATCGCTCAAGACGGTGAGGAGTTTCAGATCGGGAAAGCAAAAATCAAGTTGATTCACACCCCTGGTCATACCATGGAAAGTTCTTGCTACTTGCTTTACAATGAAGAAGGAAATCCGGAGGCGATCTTTACTGGCGACACCTTATTTATAGGAGATGTGGGAAGACCTGATTTGGCACAGAAAGTAATACCCGATTTGACTCAGGATATTCTTGCTAGTCATTTATACGATTCGCTTCGCAATAAGATCATGCCTTTGCCAGACGATCTGATAGTCTATCCAGCTCATGGAGCAGGATCCGCATGTGGCAAAAACATGAGTAAGGAGACATCCGATACCTTGGGAAATCAGAAGAAGACAAACTACGCACTTCAGGAGATGACGAAAGAAGAGTTTACAAAAGAAGTGCTTTCTGGATTGACTCCTCCGCCAGCGTATTTTCCTCAGAATGTAATGATGAACATTGAAGGATATGACAGCATTGATGAAGTCTTAAAAAGGGGAGTGAAACCATTAAAGCCAGCGGAGTTTGAAGCTGCAGCGAATGAAACTAGTGCTTTGATTTTGGATACTCGCACACCTCAGGTTTTTGCCAAAGGTTTTGTGCCGAATTCAGTGAATATTGGAATAGAAGGAAGTTTTGCTGTTTGGGTAGGAGCGATGATTCCTGATTTGAAACAGGAAATCCTAGTCGTAGCAGATGAAGGAAGAGAAGAAGAAGTCATCACAAGATTGGCTAGAGTAGGCTACGATTATGCAATTGGATATTTGGATGGAGGAATTGATTCCTGGAAAAAGGCTGGTCATGAAATCGATCAGATCGAATCCATTTCAGCGGAGGAGCTAGCGCAAAGACAGGCAGAAAATCAGGAAATCAATATTCTGGACGTCAGAAAGAACAGTGAATTCCTTTCAGAACATGTGGAGAGTGCAGAGAATGCTCCTCTTGATTACATTAATGAGAGTATGCTGAAAATAAATAAGGACAAAACTTACTATGTGCATTGTGCCGGCGGATATAGATCGATGGTCTTTAATTCCATCTTACGCGCTAGAGGGTATGATAATCTGATAGATGTCGATGGTGGATTCAAGGCCATTAAGGATTCTGAGAAGTTCAAGGTTTCAGATTACGTTTGTCCTACTACGTTATTGTAAGCAGTAAGTAGTTAGATTTAAGATTATAGATTCAATATACTAGATCAAAGAGTCAAGAAGCTAGACATTAGATTCAAGAAGCTTGATCAACTAGCTGGATAAAATAACCGTGGTCTGTGTCCTCACAGACCACTTGTTTTGACTAGCTGTCTTAATGTAGAATTCCCTCTTTTCAAAATAAAAGCAAAAGGAAAAGCATTACAGAATAGGCTCTACTCTAGAATTGCGGCACTTCGGTCTCCCGATAGCTATCGGGAGGTCTTCCACCCTTTCGAGCAAAGAAGTAAAGGGACCTGACATCAATTAGAGTTAATACTTAAAAAAATTATCCAAACAAAAAATTTATGAATCAATTTATTGACTGGATTTCCCAGCCATGGGCATGGTATGTGGCTGGCCCACTGATCGGCCTTACCGTTCCCGCACTTCTCATTTTGGGAAATAAGAGTTTTGGAATCTCATCCTCTCTTCGACATGTCTGTGCGATGTGTATCCCTGCGAAAATCCCCTTTTTTCAATACAACTGGAGAAAGGAAATGTGGAATTTGGTATTTGTACTGGGCGTTTTAGTAGGAGGTTTTGTAGCAACTACTTTTCTGTCAAATCCTGATGAAATAGTCATTGCCGCACAAACTCAAGCTGATCTGGCAGCTTTGGGGATCACTGATTTCTCTGGTTTGATGCCTGCTGATATCTTCTCATGGGAAAATCTATTCACTGTAAAAGGATTGATATTCTTTGTGATGGGAGGATTTTTGGTTGGTTTTGGTAGCCGCTACGCAGGAGGCTGTACTTCTGGTCATGCGATTATGGGTATCAGTTCCCTTCAATGGCCATCGCTAGTCGCGACCATTTTCTTTATGGTTGGTGGCTTTCTGATGACACAGGTTCTTTTGGGTCCTTTAATGAAGTTTGCAGGATTTTAATCAATAATGAAAATGTTAGTAGCAGATAAAAATATACAGGAAGCAGTTTGTGATTCACCTAATTCACAGGAGACTGGAGAGACAGGTTTGGCCTTGGTGAAGTATTTGATACTCGGGATTTTATTCGGATTTGTATTCGTGAAGGCTGAGATTATTTCTTGGTTTAGAATTCAGGAAATGTTCCGATTGGATTCATTTCACATGTATGGAGTGATCGGATCGGCGATAGTCACTGGGATTATTTCGATTCAGTTGATCAAGCGATTTAAAATCAAATCCATTGTGGGAGAGGAAATCAAAATCTCAAAAAAGGAATTCCGCAAGGGACAAATTATCGGAGGATTCATCTTCGGACTTGGTTGGGCCATTACAGGAGCCTGTCCAGGTCCGCTTTATGCACAGATTGGAAGTGGATTTACGGTGGTTATTATTACACTCCTTTCAGCTATAGCTGGAACGTGGGTTTATGGTAAGTTTTCGGATAAGCTCCCGAATTAAGGAGCGGAAAATTGAGAATTGATTTTGAAAGCCACTTTCTGGATAGAAAGTGGCTTTTTTTAGTCAAATACTTTTTTGATAATAAAGCGGATTATAAATATTACGGTAACGATTACGGCTCCTGCTATGACCAGTTCCATGGTTATGTAGATAAAGTGAGTTCGATTAGGGTAACCAGTTTTGAGAGGCAATGTTCGAGGTCTCGCATGATTTTGAGCTAATGTTCTGTACTTTTGTGAGCCTCTTAAACCTAGTTATTTCATGAACATACTTTCCAAAAGACGAGTTGCCCTAGGGGCAGTTTTCTTTTTCGTGGGTCTATGCTTTGCCTCTTGGGCGGCAAGGATTCCTGATATTCAAGCCAAGTTTGATCTCTCAGAAGGACAATTAGGAACATTATTGTTGTTTCTTCCATTGGGATCCGTTATCGGATTGCCTTTAGCTGGTTGGGCAGTTCATCAATATGGAAGCCGCAAAGTAGTAATGATTGGCAGCTTTGCCTATGCGATGACCTTGCCATTGATTGGATTGGCGACGACGACATGGTTACTTACTCCCGTGCTGATCGTGTATGGAATGCTTGGGAATGTGATGAATATCTCGCTTAATACGCAGGCACTGGATCTGGAAGATAAGATGGGAAAAAGCATCCTTGCGTCCTTCCATGGCTTGTGGAGTTTGGCAGGATTTTCTGGCGCTGGACTAGGTGCATTGATGATATTTTTAGATTTTTCTCCCGCGCTTCATTATGCCATTGTGATGGCTATTTCGATAATCATTATACTTTCAGCCCAAGGTTACATAGTCAAAGAAAAGAAAGTCGCTGAAGGTGGAGGAGGACTGGTGATGAAAAAACCAGATGCTCTTTTACTCAGGATCAGCTTAATTGCATTTCTGGGGATGATGGCAGAAGGCTGTATGTTTGATTGGTCTGGGGTTTATTTCAAGAAGGTTGTCCAGTCAGATCCGTCTCTGATAGCACTTGGCTATGTCGCATTTATGGGTGCGATGGCAGCAGGAAGATTTATTACGGACAAGATTGCCGCGCGATTTACCAAAGTCGCCGTGATCCAGGTAAGTGGTGTTTTGATATTTATTGGGCTAAGCATAGCGGTACTTTTCCCCACCGTGGTCTTGGCAACGGTAGCGTTTTTATTGGTTGGTCTGGGCGTAGCTTCTATCATACCACTTTCGTATAGTATCGTTGGACGTTCTAAGTTGTATTCTCCAAGCGTTGCGCTGGCTTTGGTATCGACCATATCATTTTTTGGATTTTTGCTTGGCCCACCTTTGATCGGATTTATCGCAGAATTATTTAATTTGAAAGTCTCTTTTGCGCTAATTGCTGTGGCAGGATTGGGAATTACTGTACTTTCAAGTGTCAGAAAGGCAGTTTTCCTTATTCCAGTCAAAGCCTCACCTAACCGAGTTAAATGAGTTCTAATCTTTCTTTTCAGTTTCAAAAGGATTTTGAAGTTCGCTCCTATCAGGTCGATCCTGATGGGAAATTGAGCTTGACGGCTTTATCAAATTTGTTTCAGGAAATATCCTGGCTACACGCTGATTCTGCTGATTTTGGGAGAATCCTGCAAGAGCAGCATCTATCATGGATCATGGCTCGCATGGATATTAAATGTGAGAATCTACCTTCTTGGGGAGATTCTATCAAGGTCTTTACCGCAGGGAGAGGAGTAGATAAGCTTTTTGCTTTTCGTGAATTTTTGATCACAAATTTTGAGGGAGATATTCTTGCTCAGGGGATGAGTTCTTGGGTGCTGATGAATGTACAAAGTAAGCGCTTGCTCAGACCTGAGAAAGTATTGCGTGCTGAGCTTTTTGATCCTGAAGAAAAACCAGATTGGCAGCCTGAGAAAGTCAAATTGGAAGGAGAATTCATGAAAAGCGAGAAGCTGAAAGTGAGGTATTCGGATCTTGATCTGAATAATCATGTGAACAATACCAGTTATGTTCGCTGGGTGGAGAATATCCTTCGGGAAAATGGCTGCGATACGCCACGATTTTTGATTAATTATCTGGCAGAATGTGTCATGGGAGATGAGTTGGAGATGCATCTGTTTAAAAGAGGAGGCGATTTTATTGTTCAGGGAATGGTAGAAGACAAGCAAGTTTTTTTGGCGGAAGCCAAATAAGAACACTGATTTAATCGCCAAATTATAGTTTTTAAACAGTCAAAGTGATCTTCGTCACATGATAGGGGAATGATTAAGCTCATTTTTGTAGCTTGAACAGGTAATTATGAATCAGACTTCTAAACCCTTATTTCAGCTTTTCCCATTAATCGTGGGACTCCTGGTTACTGTGACCCTTCTTGTAGGCATAGTTGGAGGGCTTTTATATTTTGATTATGCAGGACTTAAGCTTCCCAAAGAGGCAATAGCCAACCCACAAGAAATACCCACAGCACCAAAATCAACCGCTTTGATGGATCCAGTAGGGATGTGGATAGCACCAGAATGGGATAAGGTAGATTCCGAACCGAACGCTGAGGATATCAAATATGGTCGTGAACTCATTGCTAACACTGCTGAATACCTCGGGCCAAATGGAAAAGTGAAAAAGATCTCAAATGGACTGAATTGCCAAAATTGTCATTTACAGGCTGGTACAGTGCCTTTGGGTAATAATTATGCTGCCGCCAAAAGCACCTATCCCAAAGTGCGGGGCAGGTCGGGAAATTCTGAGGATATTCAATTAAGAATCAATGGCTGTTTTCAGCGAAGTTTGAATGGAGAAGTCTTGGCAAACGATAGCAAGGAAATGATTGCAATCGTAGCTTATATGGATTGGCTAGGTCAAGATGTCCCAAAAGGAGAAACGCCAAAAGGAGCGGGTATTTATGAAGTACCTTTTCTAGATAGAGCTGCTGATCCTATTCAGGGTAAAACTATTTATGAAAGGCAATGCGTGGCTTGCCATATGGCAGATGGGCAAGGGGTGATGAAAGCAGATAGCAGTGGCTACACCTATCCACCACTTTGGGGAGCGAATAGCTATAATCAAGGGGCGGGGTTATTCCGTATGTCAAGATTTGCAGGTTATGTGAAAGCTAATATGCCTTTCGGGGCGACCTATGAAAATCCAATGCTCTCAGATGCAGAGGCTTGGGACGTCGCGGCTTACGTGAATAGTCTGGATAGGCCGAAGCGAGAATTTCCAAATGACTGGCCGGAAATATCGAAAAAGCCTATAGACCATCCTTTCGGGCCATATTCTGATGAATTTTCAGAGGAGCAGCACAAGTTTGGGCCTTTTCAGGAGATAAAAGCATCTGCAAGCAAATGAGAAAATATGTACTGGGACTTATTATTTTTATCCCACTTCTAACTTTTGCACAGCAGCCTGAGAAAAAGCTTCAAGTATCACCTGATATACATTTTCGAATGTTCTGGATGAATACGAGTTATTCGAAAGACTTCAAGGATGACTATGCATTGGGCACAAGTTTGAATCTGGGCACAAAAGTCAACTATGCCAAACACTGGGAGTTTCGGGTCGGGTACAGAGTCTTTGCGAACCTTTGGAGTAGTGATTTGACAGCACCAGATCCAGTGAGTGGAGGGGGAAATCGATATGAAGTAGGGCTGTTTGATTTGTTAGATCAAGAAGATAGGTTTTTCAGTAAGCTGGAAAATTTATCACTGAAGTATTCGAAAGCCCATTGGGAGATTTCCGCAGGAAGGATGGCTATCGATGAAGACTGGATCAATGCACAAGATGGCAGACTTTCTCCTACTGGGATAGAAGGCGCAAAAGCTTGGTATGCTACAGGGAATAAGTGGAAGTTTTCTGCTTGGGGAATTGGAACGATGAGTGTGCGTGGAACGAGTGAATGGCTTTCAGTTGGTGAAAGTATTGGTGTATTTCCTTTGGGAAGAAATCCTAATGGAGAGGCATCCCTTTATGCGGGAAATACCGAGAGTGACTGGATAGGAATCGCTGAGGTTGCAAAGGAATGGGATGGGTTAAGTTTACACCTCTCAAATACCTTGGTTCAGAATATTTCACATACCGCCTGGGCACAAGCTGAGAAAAAGTGGAAAAACGAACAATCTGGAATTACTTGGCTCTGGGGTTTACAAGCAGGTTTTCAGTCAGGCATAGGAGATGGAGGGAATGCAGATCCTATTTTCCAATACAAGAATCCAACTGATAGAAATTGGGCATTTTCTACTCGATTTGGATACAGCAAATCTGTTTGGAATTTTAACCTGAATTATACAAAAACAGGAGGAAAAGGTATTTGGCTCAGTCCAAGAGAGTGGGGGAAAGACGCTTGGTACACATTTATACCTAGAGAAAGAAATGAAGGATTTAGCTCGTTGGATGCGCTCACTGCTCTTGCAGAATATACTTTTCCCAATATCAAGCTGAAGGCATTTGCGCATTTGGGCTTTCATTGGCTTCCTCCTCTGAATGCTCCTGCGGAGAATAAATACAATATGCCTTCTTATCGCCAAATCAATGTGGGTATGAAATATAGCCCAAAATCAATTTCAAAACTTGACTTTCAATTGTTGATCATGAACAAAGGACAGCTGGGAAGTCAGAGCTTAAAACCAAGTCAAGCATATAATAAGGTGGGTATGATTCATGTAAATGGAATTGTGAATTGGAGATGGAATTAAATATTTCCAACAAATAGCATTTTTGTTTTTGAAAGTGGATGAGTTTGCAAGTGCTTTATTTTGACTTATTCAGCGTTTATGCAGATTCTCAGCAATATTATGGTTCATTTGGTGTTTCTAAAGTAGGTTGCATTTAGTATGAATTTGGATATACGGAATCTTCTTCTCACCTTTGTATGCATAAAGGCGCTGTCCATGTGATATTCCTTTTTACTTGAAATAAAGTAAGCGTTGATTGTCAACCTGCCCAAGTAGCAAATTCAAGAGTTTCCCCTCGCAAGGTTTTAAATTCTTCATCTTTCTACTTTTTTAATTCATAGGATTCGGTTAAGACCGTTCTTGGAATTAAAACCTGCAGAGAAAATCCCACGGGAAACATTAGTATTAATAATTTAAACACAGTGCCATTAAAACAGTAAGGTTCTCAGAATCAGAATTATCTGAATTCTCCCAAACACTAAGAAAGAGAGTTTATGGACATTTTAAGTCCACAAACAAATCTAAGTATGGAAATACAGAGATGGTCATCAAGTCTATCTTGCTGATTTCCTTGTATATCGTACCAATCACTTTGGTGATCACGGGGGTAGCTTCTACCACATTTCAACTATTTGGATGTTATTTGCTTTCCGCTTTCGGAATGGCTGGCGTAGGTATGGGAGTTATGCATGATGCAATTCATGGTTCATATTCAAAAAGCAAAAGAGTAAACACCTGGATAGGGTATACACTTGACATGGTGGGTGCAAGCTCCATGGTGTGGCATCTTCAGCACAATGTGCTTCACCATAGCTATACAAATATCGATGAGCATGATGACGACATCAACGCTCCTTTCTTTTTGAGATTCTCTCCCAATGCAGAGAAAAATGAG
This sequence comes from Algoriphagus antarcticus, assembly GCF_002150685.1. Classification (GTDB taxonomy): domain Bacteria; phylum Bacteroidota; class Bacteroidia; order Cytophagales; family Cyclobacteriaceae; genus Algoriphagus; species Algoriphagus antarcticus. Next base: position 43,279 of record NZ_MSSW01000017.1, on the reverse strand, counting down.
TTGCATAAATACCAACATTTATACGCATGGTTCTTTTATTCGCTTTCTACTCTTTCATGGGTGACAGCAAAAGACTTCATTAGATTCACTAGATATTATAATAAAGGCCTAGTCAAAGGCGGTGAGAGTGCTTATAGAAAAGGGATCGTTAAATTGATTTTTCTAAAGCTTGTTTACTTCGCAGTTGTATTAGGTTTACCAATTATCTTCTCACCCTTTTCAGCTGGAATGATTATTTTGGGCTTCGTTATGATGCACTGTGTGACTGGTTTTATCATCACTATGGTATTCCAGATTGCACACATCGTGGAGGTGGTTGATTTCCCTATGGCTGACACCGACGGTGTGGTGGAAGGAGAAAGAATACTACATCAGTTAGCTACTACTTGCAATTTCGCACCCTCTTCAAAAGTATTATTTTGGTTTGTTGGAGGTTTAAATTATCAAGTTGAACATCATTTGTTTCCTGATATATGCCATGTGCATTACAGAGAAATAGCACCTATAGTAAAGGCTACAGCTGAAGAATTTAATGTGCCTTATTATTCAAAACCTCATTTTTTGATGGCTGTATTGGACCATTTTAAAATGCTCTATGTGTTGGGGAACTCTCCCAAAATGGAGCCAGTAAAAGCCTAATTATATCATGAATAGTAATAGAAACAGTAATACAAGACCTGCAGCAAACCAAAGGCGAAATTCTCGCCCTACAGGTAGGCCAGGTCAGAATAAAAAGAAGGAATCGAAATTAGATCCTAACTTGCTTGTCAAAAAGGCAGAGCCTAGTGGACAAGAAGGATTTCGCTCCGAGACACCTTTCTCAAGTGTTAAGCTGCATACTTCTTTGTTGAGAAATATCGAAGCGAAAGGGTATGAAAGCATGACCAATATTCAGGAGCAAGCTATACCATCTTTGATGGACAGAAGAGATTTGCTTGGGATATCTAATACTGGTTCGGGTAAAACCGGTGCGTTCTTGATTCCGATTATTGAGCATGCAAAGCTAGACCCACAGAATTTTACTGCTTTGATTGTCACCCCAACTCGTGAGTTGGCTTTGCAAATCGAAGAAGAATTCAAAAGTTTAAGTAAAGGAATGAATTTGTATTCTAACACTTTCATCGGTGGAACGAATATCAATTCTGACTTTAAAGCTTTAAGTAGAAAGCTTCACGTGATTGTTGGTACTCCAGGTAGATTATTGGATCTTTCAAACCGTAAGTTGCTTCATCTCAATCGAGTAAATACGCTTGTTTTGGATGAGTTTGATAGGATGTTGGATATGGGTTTTGTACATGATGTAAAAAAACTCGTAAATTTGATGACGAAGAGAAGCCAGACTATGCTGTTCTCTGCGACGTTGGAACCAAGCCAGAAAGCTCTTATTGATGGACTGCTAAATAATCCTGTAGAGATTAAAGTGAATACTGGTGGTACAACCAGTGAGAATGTAGATCAAGAAATTATCCGCGTGCCGGAAGGCAAGGATAAGTTTGATATACTTGCAGATTTATTCAAAGGTAACGAATTGGAGAAAGTGATCATTTTCACGGAAACTAAACGGCTTGCGGATAAGTTGAGTCTGAAATTAAATCAGTCCGGAATTAAGTCTGGGTTGATTCATGGAAATAAGTCCCAAAATTTTCGGAATAGAACCATAGATGAGTTCAAAGCCGGAATGACTCGAGTGCTGGTAGCTACTGATGTAGCAGCCAGAGGTATAGACGTAGCTGATGTAACCCATGTGATCAATTACCAGCTTCCCATGTCTATGGATAGTTATATCCACAGAATCGGCCGGACAGGTCGAGCCGGAAAAACCGGCCGGGCCATAACATTTGTGAACTAATATTGCCGAAATGTCAAAAAACCAGAACACATTCATTAAAAAGCAAAAAGCAGAACTTAAAAAGAGAAAAAAGAGAGAAAAGCAAGAAAAGATGGCTGCTCGTAAGGATCAGCCGAAAAGCGGAGATCTGGACGATATGATTGCGTACGTGGATGAGTTTGGTAACATCTCAGACACTCCGCCAGAACCAGAACCACCGAAAAAAGAAAATCCGCAAAGGAAGGAAAATCCTCCGAGAAGAGAATATCCGAACAATGCACAACAACAAAATAATAGAAACACCAATTTAAAAAGTTAGTAATCATGAATGAAGGAACAGTAAAATTCTTTAACACAACCAAAGGCTTTGGTTTTATTACACCAGCAGACAACAGTGAAGATGTATTCGTACACCACTCAGGTCTAGTACACGAAATCCGCGAGAACGATCACGTTACTTATGACGTAGTTCAGGGTAAAAAAGGCGTTAACGCAGTGAACGTTAAAGTAGCTAAGTAATTCCAATTGGGCTCTGCCCAAGTAAGAAATACAAAGTTTGATGCCTGCAGATCTATGATTTGCAGGCATTTTTGTGTTAATACTAAGTTCCGAAAAGAGCTTTAAGTGCTTTTACTTTATTTCAAATAGGTAAATTTCTACCTATTATCATTCTTTACTCTTCCATTTCACTTCATTTGTGAGTTCCCCTCCAGCCGCTAATTCATCCAAGTTTTGAAGGGTGATCTTTGCAATCTGTGCCAAGGCCTCATTAGTGAGAAAGGCTTGATGTCCTGTGATCAGCACATTTGGAAAAGTCATCAACCGAGCTATTTGCTCATCAAGCAAAATCTCTTCGGAGAGATTCTGGAAAAATAAGTCCTCTTCTTGCTCATATACATCAATACCCAAGTTTCCCACTTTACGTTTTTTCAATGCTTTAATCACAGCTTTTGTGTCTATCAACGCGCCTCTGCTAGTATTGATGAGAACCACCTCATCTTTCATCTTACTTAGGGATTTGGGGTTTATCAGGTGAAATGTTTCGGGCGTTAATGGGCAATGGAGAGAAATGATTTCACTTTGAGCAAACAGCTCTTCGCGTGGCAAGTAGGTGACGCCTAGACTTTTGAGCTCCTCATTTTCGTATATATCGTAAGCAAGGACTTTACACCCTATTCCAAGCATGATTTTGCAAAAAGCCTTTCCAATAGCACCTGTACCGATTATTCCAGCCGTTTTGCCGTGAATGTTAAATCCTGTAAGGCCATCTATTGAAAAATTGTTGTCACGGACGCGGTTATAAGCTTTATGGGTTTTCCTACTCAAAGTCATCAAAAGCGCAAGCGCATGTTCTGCCACAGCTTCTGGACTGTATGCTGGAACTCTGCATATTTTCAATCCAAGTTCAGAAGCCTTTTTCAAATCAACCTGATTATAACCGGCGCATCTCAGTACGATATTCTTCACACCCAATTCAGAGAGCTTAGTAAGTATTTTTTCATCCAAAAGATCATTAACAAAGGAGCAGATAGTATCAAAGCCAGCTGCAAGTGCTATGGTTTTGCTATCAAGATTTGGCTCAAAAAAGGTAAGCTCGTGCGTATGATCTGGCAAATAATGTTTAAAACTCTCTTTGTCGTAGGATTTGGTGCTGAAAAATGCAACTCTCATGGTCAATAGGGTTGAAGTTGGAAAGTGAAAGACGAGTGATCAACTCCTCAATTTCAATATTTCCAGGTTCTTGAACTAGTACTTTGTTGTCGGGATGTGATAGGATCAAACTCCTTTCTATTTCTGAAAGTTCTCTTGAATATTGGTATCTATTTTAGAACGGAGTTTTAGAATCTCCGTCAGATTTAGAATAATTTGTTGAATCTCCTTAGATTGGTCTAAAATCTATAACCTATGAAAAAACTACTCTATTTCCTTCCTTTAGTCTTAGCACTTTCTTGTGCGGAAAAAGAAGAGAAACAAATCGAAAATGAAAGTACAGAAGAAATTCAAGAAACTATGGCAGCAAAACCTGATTCAGTACTACGACACCATGTTTATTTTAGCTTTAAAGAGACGTCGTCTCAAGAAGATATTCAATCTGTAGTAGATGCTTTCAGAAACCTTCAGAATGAGATTGATGGGATTGAGGATTTTGAGTGGGGAATTAATTCAAGTCCAGAAGGTTTGAACCAGGGTTTGACTCATGCTTTTACATTGACTTTTTATTCCAATGAAGCAAGAGATGCCTATTTGCCACATCCAGCGCATAAGGCTTTCGGTGCTATCCTAGGCCCTCACTTAGATAAAGTGACGGTAGTCGATTACTGGACTCGTCCTTAATTATTGATCAAAGGGCAAGGCTGATCCGTCAGTTTTGCCCGAATTGTTTACAGTCAGGACCTCGGTCACCACAAAATTGCTAGTTCCTCTCCACGGAAGTGTTCCATTATATTCTTTGTAGCGAAGTTCTACAAATTTGCCAGAGGCCCTCTCTAGCTCCTCTGCAATGCTATCATCCACAACGCTAAACCTGAATTCATTGCTTTGCAATGCGCCTGCTGTAGGGCTTTGAAATCCTTCCTGTACAACCCGCCCTTCATAGGTTTTGAACATTACGCCTTTTTTTACGAAGTAATTCAAGCTTCCTGCTTTTACACCCTCTCCAAATACGAAGTAAAATTTGTACCAAAATATCCCAGCCAAAACTCCTATTAAAACGATACCAGCAATCCAAGCGAATTTTTTCATAATGAGAACAAGTTTGACTTAAAGATAGAAATCGGGATGATTTTAATTGAAAAACCTGTCAAAAAAATCTGCTATCTCCACTTATTCATTAAAAAAGGCTACCCGAAAGTAGCCTCTTCTCTAAAAATCAATTAACCAACCATAGATAATCTCCATATCCTGCGGCTTCCATTTCCTCTTTGGGGATGAATTTCATCGCTGCTGAATTCATACAATACCTCAAACTTGTAGGTTCCGGGCCATCGTAGAACACATGTCCTATATGGCTTTCTCCAAACTTACTTCTTACCTCTACTCTTAGCATGCCGAGATCACTGTCCGTTGGCTTTTCCAATACCCTAGCATCGATAGGCTTAGTGAAGCTAGGCCATCCTGAGCCTGATTCATATTTGTCTTTGGAGCTGAAAAGAGGTGCGCCTGATACGATATCCACATAGATTCCATCCTTTTTATTGCCATTATATTCATTTTGAAAAGAGAGCTCTGTCGCATCTTCTTGGGTCACTTCATATTGTAAATCTGTTAAGGTCTTCTTTAACTCAGATTTGGATGGAGCGCTGTATTTTTTTTCTGAAAGCTCAGGCCAATGTTCCTGGATGAATTTATCACGGCCTGATCCTTTGCGATAAGAATAGTAATCAGTTGGACTTTTTTTGTAATAATCCTGATGATACTCCTCAGCCGGGTAGAAGTTGGTGTACTTGATCAATGGAGTAGCAACTGGTTTTTCAAATTTGCCCGAATTATCAAGCAGTTTTTTTGATTCTTCTGCCACTTTCTTTTGCTCAGCATCATGGAAAAAGATTGCTGACTCATATTGTGAGCCTCGATCATAGAATGATCCCCCTACATCTGTTGGGTCAAAAGTTTGCCAGAATATGTCCACCAATTCGGAGTAACTGATCACTTCCGGATCAAAGGTGATTTGAACGGATTCGCGATGAGAAGTCTTTCCGCCAGATACTTCACCATATGTTGGGTTTTTTTCTTTGCCACCAGCATATCCTGAAATGACAGTGACAATTCCGTCGATTCCTTCAAACGGTGCTTCTACACACCAGAAGCATCCACCAGCAAAAGTGGCTAATTCTGTTTTTCCTTTGTAGTCTGCCAGTTTGTTGACATCAGCAGACGATTCTTGGTTTTGAACCGAAGTATTTCCGCAGGCAAACATCAGTGCTACAATGAGCGATAACATAGGCATTAAGAGTTTATTTGAGCTAAACATATTTTTTGGTCCTTTTTTATTTTTGGGTGAAATAGCAATAACAGTACTCTAAACTCGATTTCTGTAATTCTGTTTTGATTGTTTAGGGTTTATTAAGATTCCAATACACTGAAATACGAGATGAATCCGAGCTTGGTTTGTCTTAGGGATTACATTTTAGTAGAATTCCACCAAACCTGAGTCAAATGAAAATCCAACTCACTTTCGTCTTTCTTCTCTGTTTTCTAGTAGCTCTACAATCAAATGCACAGGATAAAGGTTCAGGATTTGATTGAAAGGAGGGTCGAGCTTTAATACTTCCGGTAAAAACTTTAATGATGCGGGTAAAATATGGAAATATCCTGAAAGCCTTACAGGTTAATTAGTTGGGGCTTTTCACAAAATGGAATCTTATGAATTGCTATCAGTTTGGGTTTGAAATAAGCTTCTTTTGGGACTAGACTCGACCTATGAGCGTGAGATAATGCATAGAAATTGAGTTTAGATCAGTTGATCAAGCACGAGTATGATTTTAGATCAGAGCAAGTAGTTCTTGGGTTGTCTTATCATTTTCATACTAGGCTGGTAGTTTCACTTCATAAACGGAGTAAATATTTCCTTCCACAGTTCATATCCCTTTTCATTCATGTGAAGATTGTCTTCTAAGAAAATATCAGCTTTCGGCTTACCTGAGTCATCCAGCATAATATCCCATACATTCACAATATGTACATTATCATGGGTAGTAGCATACTGGCGAATGAGGTCATTGAGGGCGAGATAGGAGGTCTTTTTTTCCCACCTTGAAGGACTTGGCTTTGCAGCGATCAGATTGACAATTGTGTTCGGGTATTTCGCATGAATCTTTGTTACCAACTCATCCAGGTTTCCCATGATGTCTGATATTTCTTGACCAGAATTGATGTCATTGTCACCTTCGTAGATGAATACTTTTGATGGTTCATATTGAAGGACAGTTTTATCCAAATGCATCAGTAACTGATCCGCGGTAGATCCTCCAAAAGCCGAATTAATTATAGCTACATCAGGAAACTGATCTTGAAGATTTTTCCACATTCTCACGCTAGAGCTGCCGGTAAAAACTACACTACCTTTATCCCATCCTGTATCATCGATTTCTGTTGCTCGCCTATTAACTTCGTCCTGAAAAGCGAGTTCTTGAGCAAATGTGAACTGAACCAAAAAGGCTAAAACGAAAGCTGAGATTAATTTCTTCATAGATTAAATATAGGCAAGCAACTCAGTAATTCCAGAATATGGGTTTTCAAAGTCCTTATGGATTCAAAAAAGCTGAACAAAATCGTGCGACTAGCGAGCATTTTCGTACAGGTCGTACATAGTTAGGTTTTGTCCATTTAATGAACAAAGAATTTTTTCGTCCCACGTAATGCCTTTTATTTGATCACAATGAGGTTTTTCCCCTGCTTTCGTCACAATTGTTTTCTGATATTTAAAATCCCGCCTTTTTGGAGAAGTTTTGGCGTTGTGTATTCAAGTCAACCAATTATCTGATATGGATAGAATCACTCGCTTTTTCTGGTTTTGTAGTGGCGCTAATTTCTCATTGCTCAAAAGATCACCCACAGAATCCAATAAATATCTAGGAATTGGAGCAACGGTGTTTTTTACAGGAGTACTAGCAGCATTGGCAGCTGGCTATGCATTGTACACGGTTTTTCAATCCATTTGGCCGGCAATTTTCTTTGGGATGCTATGGGGCTTGATGATCTTCAATCTGGATAGATTTATCGTTTCCAGTATGCGAAAGAAGGAAAAAGCTTGGGCTGAATGGAAGCTGGCGATTCCTAGATTAGTATTGGCCGTTTTGTTGGCTTTAGTAATATCTAAGCCTTTGGAATTGAAAATGTTTGAGCGGGAAATTAATCGCAAGATTGATGAAAAGCGAACTGAGTTTATTACCGAATCCAAATTGAATCTCGCTAAGGGTTTTCCTGAAATTCAAAAATTGGAATCCAAAATTGAAACATTAAAAGCTGAAGTTTCCGACTTTGAAACCTATCGTAATCAGCTCCAAGAGGAGTATGATGCGGAGAGATTTGGAGAAAAGACTGCTAGTACGAGTGGGGTTGTCGGATTAGGAACTAACGCAAAAAAGAAGGAGCAGCAACTTGATGCAGCACAAGTGACTTTGGATGATATAAGACTGAGAAATCAAGTGAGAATCGATACACTGGAGGCTCAGATTCGTAAGTTTGCGGCTCTACGTCAGTCGGAGTTTGAAAAGCAGCAACCAGGTATCGAAGGTTTCGATGGATTGGCTGCTAGGATGGAAGCTTTAGATGCTTTGACAAAAGAGAGTTCTGCGATGGCGATGGCAAATACCTTTATTATGCTTCTTTTTATCGCGATTGAGACAGCTCCAATCTTCGTGAAATTAATTTCTCCCCGTGGCCCATATGATGAGTACTTAGAGCTACATGAGGACAAGGTTAAGCTATTCAAAGGTGAGAAATGGACTTTTGCGAAAGGCGAATCCGAAGCAAGGGTTGGGTATTTTCAAGAGACACATTTCTATGGAAATGATCTTCAAAAGGAAAAAACCAATCGAAAAAATAAGGCCCAAACAAATGCGGAGATTTCTGAAATAGAATCCAAATTTAAGGTGTAAAAGATAAAAGGTGATAAAGTTATCTTTATGTACGCTTTTCTGCCAGTAAGCGAATTCTCTTTGGTCAACGGGTTGGAAGACCAATGACCAAAGACCGAAGTAAACCTGAATTCAATGTGTCTTTGGACCTTCGATCCTATTAATTTTCTACTGGCAAGATTCTGAATAACGGATCATAAATAGACTGAATTTTAGGCGATTTGATATTCGTGAGCTTACGAAGTCAACTTTTTGAAAGTAGGGGGAATTTCGTTAAATCAAATAAAGTTATTGCTCGATCATAAGCGAGTTTTTTTACGATTTTGCTTTCACTGGTCAAGATTCGATTGATATTTTTTTTGTGGAAAAATGTTACTAGAAATAATAGTGTACGTATTGATTTATTTATCTTTACGTAAACTTAAAATTCTGGGTTATGGATGCGAAAGTCACACTATCATTCGACAAAGATGTAATTGATCGTGCAAAGGTCTTTGCTGAGCATCACAACATAAGTCTGTCCAGACTGACAGAATATCTTTATTCTCAGATTACCTCCAAAAATTACAAGTCCCTCGAAGAGCTACCCGTTTCTGATTGGGTGGACTTTGTGGCTGAGGGTCGGATCGAGTACAGAAAATCACCAAGTAGAAAAGACTTGAAGGATGATTTCTTCTCTTCTAAGAAATGAAAATTTTTCTTGATGCGAATGTCTTGATCTCTGTCTTGAATAAGGAGTATCCATTATTTCCGATTTCTTCCAGAGTACTCAGTTTGTCTGATCGAAGTGGTATGCAACTTTATAGTTCACCGATCTGTTTAGCGATTGCATTTTACTTTTCGGAAAAAAAAAGTGGTACGGACATGGCTAAGTTGAAAATAGAAATGCTGTCCAAAAAGATTTCAATGACAGCAGTGGATCAAGCTACATGCAATCAAACCTTGTCAAATCGGCAAGTTCAGGATTTTGAAAATGGTTTGGAATATTATTCTGCTTTAGGGAGTGATTGTGAAGTGATAGTGACAGAAGACTCAGATGGCTTCTATTATTCTAAAATTCCTGTGTTGGGATGTGAGGATTTTCTGAAGGAATATATTTTTTGATTTGCTCAGGAGGACCTGCTAAAAGGTTTCTTTGATTTTAAACAGCCTGCGCTTCCTTAACAACCACATCCAATTGATCCATCGCTCGGCTCACGGATTTCCATTCAGCGAAGCTGACCATTTTCACAAAAAACAGTAACAATTTTCCTGGGTTGATCAGCTTATTTGCGAGTTTGGCAATATTCATGTCACGCTCTAGGATCGAAGCTTCTCGGTCTTCACAAGTGAAATACTCTCCTGCATATTTCCATGCACCATCCCTGGCAAGTTGGATGGAGAAATTAAGCAGCATTTCATCTCGACCTTTTGCTAAGGGGATTAGCCAGCCAAAAATCGGAGATACCTTACTGATGTTGGCTTTGACTCCATCTACCAATTCTGCCAAAACAGCATTGATTTTATTGAAGTCGTTCTTAATTCCAGCGATAGGCTCCGTTCCCATGGTGTCTGCAGCTGAAATACCCAAGTCTAAATTGATGTGGGCATTAATACCCAGAAACAAATGCTGAAGGACTAAGTAGCTGCTCTTTTTGCAAGCCTCAAAAGCCAAGAACCAGCTTTCTGTAGGTTTCTGGCCAGATTTCCACACGTCGTATGCATCAATGAATCTTCCAGCAAAAAGTACATCCAACTTTTCCATTCGGGTATTGTTCTCAAATTCTCCAGCGACAATTCCAGATTTGATTCTGCGTGTGACTTGTCTGTACAAAACTGCAAAGTAGCCAATGCGTGATTGATTGCTTTTGCAGTCATCTACGATTTGATCCATTCGGATCAGCACTTCATCTATGGTTTTCATGGTTTATTTTATGAAAAAGTTTTCGAGTATATCTCCTACGTAATAGGCAACCAAGGCAGCCAAAAGTCCTAATCCCACTGTCTCTGCAATACTTTTAACCACTGAAGTCTGATTTACTAACGATTTTAAAGCACCAATTACTACAAAGGCCAAACCAGTGAGCACACTTGTCCAAAAGAAAATATTGAGAAGAGAGGGATGAAAAAATGTCCACAGATATACCAAAAGCGGGATAAACCCAACGACAAGAAAAGAAACGAAAGTAGCGACGCCGATTTTGAACGGGCTTTTGGTTTCCTCCATCAGGTTTAGTTCGTCTTTCATCATTTCAGCTACCCAGATATCTTTATTTGAAGTGATTTGATCCACTACTTTTTTCAATAATTCTCCCTGAAATCCTTTAGCTCTATAAATATCTGCGATCTCTTCCCGCTCCACTTCAGGTAGGTTTTCTATTTCCCAGTACTCAATTGATTCATGTTTCTTATAGTTCTCCTTATCGCTTTTAGCAGATAGGTATGCCCCCACAGACATTGAAAAACCATCAGCGAGCAAATTTGCAAAGCCCAGAATGATGATAATTCCGGCATCCAGATCAGCACCAAATCCACCAGCGACTACTGCAAATGTGGTCACTGCGCCGTCTATTCCGCCGTACACAAACTCTCGAAGATATTCCTGAAGTTTTTGGAAGTATTTGCTCTCTTGATGGAGGTGGGTTTCGTTCATTTATAGATGGTTTTGAAGGAAAAATCTTTTCAAATTCCCGCCCATTATAGCTTTGATTTCCAATTCTGTAAAATCCGCCAGCTTTTCGGATCCTGCAAGTGTGCGATTGATTGGTCTAAACCAGTTAGCGAGTGATTCTGCCTTTGCTATTGAAGGGGTTGCGATATTGTTAAAAGCATCTGAACTCTTGCCCTGCATATTATGCCCGGATAGAGACTGTGGTACAATCGCAAGTATCTCTAAAGCGACATTGGCTTGGCAACCTCTTAAGAAACTTACTTGTTCTCGACTTCCTGTTAAGGTTAAGTTTTTTTCCCAAAGCAAGGCATCCCAATGCAAGTCTGAGATGAAGTTCACCCGATCATAAACAGTTTCGGCTTCTTTGGACACAGAATAGGGTTGAGGTGATTTGACCAGGTTTCTTGGAGCTTCAATATAAAGTGGGACAATCTGTGTGGCAGTAAAATAGAACAAAGCGATTATTCCCAAAACAATAATTAATTCCTTCATAATTTGTGATGACACCTTTGAAGATAATGAAAAATAGGCTTTTTTCTTAAATAATCCATTTGGGCAAAGTTAAGAAGGTTGTTGAATGAGAGTAAGGGGTTAAATGCAGTCTTCAAGTAATGCTTTGGATAATATTCACGAAAAATAATTATTTGTTTTTGGGCGGTTTAAAACATTTTCATTATGTTTATCAAAGTATAAAGATCAAAAAAACAAATACACAGCAAGGATTACAAAAGTATATTTGGTTTTAGATGATTGACAATAGACCCACTCTCGGGGGCTTTTCCCAAAAAGCCCCCTTTTTTTATGGGTATATTTTTTAGCATTTTGTTGATGTTGGAAAAGGTGGTTTAAAAAATCTTTGGTTTAGGTCAAAATTGTGTTGAGTTTGGGGGAACTGGTTTAAATAACTTAATATTAGAATCAGCTCTTTTATATTGGAAATTTGGCATAAATGGAAAAGTCTTTTCGAAAATTCTGAAAAGCCTTTTTTTGAGAATTAAAATACTGCTGGGATTTGAAGGATGAATTTATCGAACCAGATCATTCGTTTTTCCCCCTAAATGTAAAACCTACATATAACATAAAACTTCCTACCTCCGAAAATCAGAATATCTGGCAAGTATAACCTGTAGTCTTTTTGTAAGGTTGCTCTAGACCAGTATGTTAATATTATTGTCTCTTATTATGTAAGAGGAAGTATGACTCTGGAGTGTTCGGTTTCGCAGGCCAAAGAATGGAATGGTGACTTAAAAGTACAAGAGGCCACTTCTAAAAAATACATATAATGAAACCCATGCTAATTGATTAAAATCCCAGTCAGTAAGCTTTCCCAGTCAGTAAGCTTTATGCTTATCAAATTGAAAAGCTACTGAGGGATTGCCAGAATATTGCAAAAATCAGGCAGCGTATCCACCTTGCTTAAGGTGCCTCTGAGGCCTATTTTCGAAAAGGAGTATTCAAAAGGTTTCAGAAGTTCTAAAATATCCTCTGGTAGATAACCTCCTGCTATGCAGGCGTCCTTGTTTATTTCAAGAAGAAGTATTGGCCGATGTGTTTTCAGCGTGTTTAGAGCACCTTTTAGTACCTGAAGTTCTGCTCCTTCTACATCGATCTTGAGAAAATTCACTTCATTTATTTTCAACTCGTTCAATTGCTCGTCAAGGGTGTCAAGCTGGATTTTACCGAGTTCAATGCTGAACTTTTCCGTATTGTAAATGGTGTTTGTCCCCTCGTTAGAATCAGCACTGGCATACAGTATCACTTCTCCTTTTTCATCAGCTAAGCCAAGTTTTATAGGCAAAATGGTTTTATGAAATGATTCGTTGAGTCGGATGTTTTCGGTCAATTGATCAAAAAGCTTCTGCATCGGTTCAAAAGCCAGAACTCTTCCTTTTGATCCGACTTTTCTGGCTGCCCAAACTGAATATTCACCTTGGTTTGCGCCCACATCAATGAATGTATCGCCCTTTTTTAGGAACTTCTCTAAAACGAAAATAGGAGCCCAGTCATGAGCACCACGCCAATAGATTGCATTTCCCATTTGCTTTGAAATATCAACCTTCATCGTTACTCCTCGAAATTCGAAAATCCTCCAATTTTTGCCATTAATAGGTTTATTGAAGAATTTCCGAAACAATTTGGTGACAAAAAATCCACCCGGAATCACATATAAATTCCTTGATATTTTACTTAATAATTGTTCCATTAGTTAGTATAAGACTTGCCGGTAAAATGTTCCAGAGCTTCAATTAATTTTTGCTCTCTGAGCGCCAGAGAATAGTTGGCTTGAATATGAAGTCGTGAATTTATGGAAAGTATATCTTTATTGATACTTCCGATGGCTTTATCCATGACCGAAACGGCAGATTTCAAGGATTTTTCGGGTATGATAAATCCCGCTTCTCCTACAATCTTTGGGATATGATTAGTGTCGGAACCGATTGGGATTGCTCCGCAAAGCATGGCTTCACATAAGGCACAGCCAAAGCCTTCAAAGCTGGAAAGCTGAAAGTAGAACTCACATTTCTGATACCATTCGAGCAATTCTTTTGGATCCAAAAACCCCAGAAAATGGACGTTTGCACAAGTTTCTAGCTCTAGTTCTGAAGCCTGAACTCCTGCAAAGTAAAAACTACAGCGTGGGTATTCTCTCGAAATCTGCAGAATGAGGTCACCACCCTTTAGGTTAAATTGGCTGGGTGACATCACTGTCAAAAAGCTATTTGTTATTCGATTTGGCTTTATGGGAAGAGTCCATTGGCTTTCATCCAGGCCATTATAGATTGTTTTGATGGGTACGTTAAGGTCAGGAAAATGGAATAAAAGACCTTGTTTTCTGGAAGTGATGGCTGGATCGAAATGTAACTCAGTTCCTATCAAAGATTCGCTGACAGGGAATATTGCTTCGGCTCTGGTATAGCTGAATTCGCAAATTCGCTTTAGTAAACTGATTCTAAGACTTCCGTAATTAAGCTCGGGAATGGAAGCGCAATCAGTTCCGTGGGTGATAATGAATACTTTCTTGCCAAAGAGCTTTCCAAAGATGGTTGCCCAAAAAGCCCAGTATCCGCCAAAATTGACCAGGATGAATTTCGATCCGAAAATGCTGAAAAGCATGGAGAGAAATTGAGCGATGAAGTTGAACGGCGCAAGTTTTTTATTCCCCCAAGGTTGATTAATGACCCGAACTGTAAAATAGTTTGACAAAATCCTGATGTCACTTTTTACAAATGACTGCATGGATGGAGTTATATAAAGGATTTTATTTTGGCTCATCTATGTTTTAAAGTGCTTTGGATGAATTTGAGTGCTTCTACCCGTATTTCGGGCCTGATTATCTCCAAAATTCGATCTATAAATACAGTTCAGATAGGAAAGGTGTGGAGGATCATTAAGTATTCAAGAGGGCAATGACTTCTGTTTTTAAAACGGGGAGGTGGTCGGTTAAGATTTCTGTTAAAATTTTGAGGGAAACAGACTCGTAATCATGAGCAATATAATTCCTAGCTCCGATGATTTCATTAGCTCCGGAAATTTCTATCTGCGGAGAGATTTTCAACAATCTTTTGGTTGCTTCTCCTATAATCTCAAGATCCCTTTCAACTGCCCTTAGTGTTTTTCGATCATTTCTGAGATTTTGAATAGTAACTTCTCTTCCTTCAAAGAAGCTTTCAATTTCTTCAATGCAAGTCAAAATATCAAAAAGGTATTTTTTAATTTTTCGACTCATAAACAAGCTTTTTTGTCTCCTCTATTTCTTCTCTAAAATATGGATTACTTATCGCTTCTGACTCGATGAGGTCAACCTCTCTTCCGAAGAGAGCTTCTAAACTCGATTTTAGCATAAAAAAATTGGTAGCAAATTTTTGAATTTCAGCGTCTTTGAAATCCACTAAAAAATCCATGTCACTTTCATCATTGAAAGAAGTAGTCAATACTGAGCCAAAGGCATAAAGCTTCTCTACTTTGTGTTTTTTACAAAGTGAGTTTATCGCTTCTCTATTTTCCTTGACCCAGTTCATCGCTCAAATATAACTTGAATCAAGATAACATGAAAAAAGCTCAACCTTGGATGGGGTTGAGCTTTCAACGAAATTTTTTCTCTTAGATCACCAAATTAACAATCTTTCCAGGGACGATTATGATCTTTTTAGGCGCTTTTCCTTCCAACCACTTTTGAACAGTATCATCTGTCAAAGCGGCCACTTGAATCTGATCTTTGGTTAAAGATAGATCAAGACTGATTTTAGTGCGCAATTTCCCATTGATCATCACTGGGTATTCGAATGCACTTTCTTTCAGATGGCTTTCTTCGAAAACAGGAAAAGTGGCTTCGGTGATAGATCCCTCGTGTCCGAGTAAACTCCAAAGTTCCTCTGCAATATGGGGTGCATAAGGAGAAACCAAAAGTGCTAATGGTTCTAGAATTCCTCGTTTATTGGACTTCAGCGCACTCAGTTCATTCACGCAGATCATAAAGCTGGATACAGAGGTGTTGAAGGAGAAATTGGACATATCTTCCTCCATCTTCTTTAATGCCTTGTGAAGTGCTTTGTATTCTTCTTTGCTCGGCTCTGAATCTGAAACTTGGAATTCGCCAGAGTTGGAATGATAAAGATTCCAAAGCTTTCTCAGGAATTTAAATACTCCATCAATTCCATTGGTGTTCCAAGGTTTGAATTGCTCCAAAGGCCCCAAGAACATTTCGTAAAGTCTCAAGGTATCTGCGCCATATCGCTCGATGATATCATCCGGATTTACCACGTTGTACTTGGACTTGGACATCTTCTCCACCTCAAAGCCACAGATGTACTTGCCATCTTCCAAGATGAATTCAGCATCTTCAAGATCAGGTCTCCAGTCTTTGAATTTCTCCAACTTCAACTGGTCATTGTAGACAATATTTACGTCCACATGCATTGCAAACGTATCGTATTGATCTCGCAAACCATAGCTTACAAATTGGTTGGTGCCTTTGACTCTATAGACAAAATTTGATCTTCCCTGAATCATACCTTGGTTGATCATCTTCTGGAATGGCTCATCGACGCTCACTATTCCAAGATCAAACAAAAACTTTGTCCAAAACCTGGAATATAAAAGGTGTCCTGTAGCATGCTCAGACCCTCCGATGTATAAATCTACCGATCCCCAGTAATCTGTATTTGCTTTGTCCGCAAACTCAGTTTCGTTCTTCGGATCAGTATATCTGAAGAAATACCAGCTAGATCCGGCCCAGCCCGGCATCGTGCTTCTTTCCAAAGGAAATTCACCTGCTGGAGTTTTGTAGTTCCAGTCTTTTGCGCGAGCAAGTGGAGGCTCTCCGTCTTCTGTTGGCAAGTATTTATCTACCTCTGGCAAAACCAAAGGTAAGTCTTTTTCCTCTATTAAATAAGGTAAGCCGTCTTTGAAATAAACAGGGAGTGGCTCGCCCCAATAACGCTGACGTGTGAAAATCGCGTCGCGCATTCTGTATTGAATTTTTCCTTTTCCTATGCCTTTTTCTTCCAAAAACTCAATGGCTTTGATTATGGCATCTTTCATATAAAGATTGGAAATGAAGCCTGAATTGATAATCAAACCACCTTTTCCGGGGAAAGAACCTTCTTCCATGGAGCCTTCGATTACCTGTCTTATCTCAAGATCGAAGTGTTTCGCAAAGTTGTAATCCCGTTCATCATGAGCAGGGACTGCCATCACAGCGCCAGTTCCATATCCCGCCAACACATAATCAGCCACCCAAACCTGGATCTCTTCTCCGTTGAACGGATTGATCGCATAGGAACCGGTGAATGCGCCTGAGATGGTTTTGACGTCACTCATACGCTCACGCTCGGAGCGGTTTTTTGCTACCTCAATATATGCTTCTGCTTTTTCACGCTGATCTTCGGTGATCAATGCTGCCGCTAGATCAGATTCTGGTGCCAAAGCCAAATAGGTGACACCATATATAGTATCCACCCGAGTGGTGAAGACTTTGATGGTTTGTTCAGAATCTTTTACCTGGAAAACTACATCAGCTCCGATTGATTTCCCAATCCAGTTACGCTGCATTTCTTTGATCGGCTCAGACCAATCGACTGTGTCCAAACCTTTCAATAATCTATCTGCATAAGCAGTGATTCGCATCGACCACTGCATCATTTTCTTACGCTCCACAGGATGCCCGCCACGCTCAGAAAAACCTTCTTTGACTTCGTCGTTGGAAAGAACAGTTCCCAATGCAGCGCACCAGTTGACAGTGGTTTCTGCTAAGAAAGTCAGTCTATATTTAAGGAGTGTTTCCTGTTTTTCTTTTTCTGAGCAAGCGTTCCAATCTGCGGCGCTAAACAGCTTACTATCCTCATCACAAACTGCCTTCACTGTTGGATTCCCTTCTTTCTCAAATCGCTCAATCAACGAATCAATGGAAAGAGCCTTGTCTGCATCCTGGTCATAGTAGCTATTAAAAAGCTGCATGAAGATCCACTGTGTCCACTTGTAATAATCAGGGTTGGATGTTCTGACCTCTTTACTCCAGTCGAAGGCAAAACCTATATTCTTCAGCTGTTCTGTATATCTGGCGATGTTTTGCTCTGTAGTAATCGCTGGATGCTGTCCAGTTTGAATTGCGTATTGCTCTGCAGGAAGCCCAAAGCTATCGTAGCCCATTGGATGCAACACATTGAATCCTTTGAGCATCTTAAACCGGGAAACAATATCAGATGCAATGTAGCCCAGAGGATGTCCTACATGTAGTCCTGCTCCAGATGGATACGGAAACATATCCAAGGAATAGAATTTCGGTTTGTCAGGGTTTACCTTGGTGAGGAAAGTTTGATTCTTTTCCCAGTATCCCTGCCATTTTTTCTCGATTTCCTTAAAAGTGTACTCCGCCATGATTGAATTATTTCTAGTTTTTTAGCTGAACGACTGCAAAAATAGAAAAATTGACGGGCTTTGGAATCCAAATTGGCAATTCCTCCCCAAAACCTATTATTTCCACTGGGCATTTTTCGATGGATCGTATGAAAGTTTTTAGTATTTTCCAACTTAACTAACCACCATAACTTATGAAACTGAAATCACTTAATAGAGGAATAGGCATTTTTATGATGCTCTTGTGCCTTTCACATTTTTCTTTGGCACAAAAGAAGATCTCCCAAAAGCAAATTGACGCACTGAAATTAGAGGTCGTACAATTAGTAGAGGCCGATGCCAAAATGAGTCAAGTAATGGTAGATAAGATTTTCAGTTTTGCAGAGCTTGGTTTTCAGGAAGTGGAATCATCCAAGTATTTGACTGGGATCTTGGAAGAAAACGGCTTTACTATAGAAATGGGCGTTTCTGGAATTCCTACTGCTTGGTTTGCAACTTGGAAAAACGGAGATGGACCAACAATTGCGTTGGGCTCCGACGTAGATGACATCCCAAAGGCTTCCCAATATCCAGGAGTCGCCTATCACAAACCGATGGTCGAGGGAGCACCTGGTCATGGAGAAGGCCATAATGCAGGCATTCCGCTGAATATCACTGCAGCCTTAGCAGTAAAGAAAATTATGGAACGTGAAAATATCGGAGGAACTCTAATTCTTTGGCCGGGAATCGCTGAGGAACTAGTAGCAGCAAAAGCTTGGTACACACGTGATGGTTTATTTGATGACGTGGACATTTGTATTTTTACCCATGTGGGAAATAACCTGGGAGTGAGCTATGGCGAAACTTCTGGTACTGGACTTATTTCTGTAGAATATACATTTTCTGGTGAAGCTGCGCATTCCGCGGGCTCGCCATGGAGAGGAAGAAGTGCTCTTGATGCAGCTGAGCTGATGAATGTGGGTTGGAATTATAAACGGGAGCATTTGGATCCGCTGAAACGCTCGCATTCGATTTTCACAGATGGGGGAGATCAACCCAATGTAGTGCCTTCCAAAGCTTCGATTTGGTATTATTTCAGGGATGTGAAATATGAGGGAATCATGGAAATGTACGCCACTGCAAATAGGATGGCAGAAGGTGCAGCTTTGATGACAGATACGGAGGTTACTTCCAAAATATTGGGAACGGCATGGCCTCGACACTTTAATAAAGTGATCGCTGAAAAGATGTATGCGAATATTCTTAAGGTGGGTTTGCCGGAATGGTCTGAAGCCGATCAGATTTTGGCAAAAGCTGTGCAAGAAGAAGTTGGCTCAGAGAAAATCGAAGGGCTTCCCACCAAGCTTGACACATTGGGCTTACCAGTGAAAAATCCCGTTTCTGGAGGTTCTGATGATATTGGGGACGTTTCTTGGGTTGTTCCTACGGTGACTTTGAGATTTCCTTCAAACATTCCCGGCTTGCAAGGCCATCATTGGAGCAATGCAATAGCAATGGCGACGCCAATAGCGCACAAAGGAGTGACGGCTGGTGCTAAAGCTGAGGCGATGACGATTTTAGACTTCTTGCTACAGCCTGAATTGGTAGATCAAGCATGGGATTATTTCAAAAATGTGCAGACTAAAGAAACGCAGTACAAACCTATGATTTCTGCGGAAGATGATGCGCCTATTTATTTGAATAAGCGGATTATGGATCAGTTTCGTCCTGAGCTGGAAAAGTTTTACTATGACGACACAAAGTATGATACCTATCTAGAGCAGTTGGGTGTGAGTTATCCCACTCTTAAAAAGGATTAGAAAAATGGAAGGTTGAGTCCACTCCGAAAAGGTATTTTTTACTAAAATATGTGTCCTATAGTGCAATTTAGAATGGATATTTTCTCCAAAAACTAATTATCGGAGTGGACTCAAGAATGGAAAATTCGAATGTATTTCTTACAGTTTTCCAATTCGTAACTTTTCCAATTCTAAAATATTACCTTTGCGGCATCATTCACCCAGCGGTTCAATCGCCCGCTTTATCAAAAATTCAGATGAATATAGACGAAGCAGTAGCACATGGAGTTCAGCTTCCTTTAATGGAAGCATTTTATACGATACAGGGCGAAGGTAAATTTACCGGACATCCCGCTTATTTTATCCGGCTAGGTGGCTGTGATGTGGGCTGTGTCTGGTGCGATGTCAAGGAATCTTGGGATTCTGGCAAGTGGCCGGTTCTTTCCATCGAAAGAATTGTAGAAGATGCTTTAGCTTATCCAGGAAGATTGGTGGTGATCACGGGAGGCGAACCATTGATGTATGATTTGGGGCCATTGACAGCGCTTTTGAAAGAGAAAGGATTTACTACAAATATTGAAACCTCAGGAGCTCATCCATACTCTGGGGATTTTGACTGGGTTTGCTTTTCTCCAAAGAAATTTAAAAAGCCCCACCCTTCGATCTACGCAGAGGCGGATGAATTGAAAGTTGTGATTTTTCATCAGAGTGATTTTTCATTTGCTGAAGAGCATGCTGAACTGGTTAAATCTACTTGCGAATTGAGACTTCAGCCGGAGTGGAGCAAGGCTGAGAAATTCACTCCAGTCATTATTGATTATGCAAAAAATCACCCAAAATGGAAAATTTCGCTTCAAACTCATAAATTTATGGACATACCCTAAGTCCATGCGCCCTGTTTTAGTTGGAATTCTGCTTTTTTTGACCCTTTCTTTCGCGAACGCGCAAAGCTATTCGATCATTGATGCGAGGGCAATCAAGATGTATCGGGAAGGAGAGGAGTTGACGCTTTCTCGCCAGTATGATGCAGCAATAGGTAAATACCAAGACGCAATTAAGAGAGAAGCTTCATTTTTGGAAGCTTATGTGAAGCTTACGCAGCTTCAACTTACGAAAGGTGAGTTAGATATAGCCGAAATTACCGCCCTAGCGGGGAAATCTAGGCTTTCAGGAAAAAATTCAACTCAAAAACATAGAGCTGATATAGGCTGGGTACTTACACATGTATATCTGAAGCAAGGAAGGTTTAAGGAGGCCCATGATGAATTTGTGGCTACTGATCCTTTTTTTGATGCTTCTTTCCGTACGTTACCGAATTATTTGAAGATGAAAGAGCAGATGGATTTTTTGGCTTTGCAGCTGGGCAATTTTCGGCCAATAGAAAAGGAAAAACTGCCGGCACCACTCAACGAATTTCAACTACAGTATTTCCCAGTATTGACAGCAGACGGGGAACAGATACTATTTACTAAAAGGGACGGAATTGGGAATAATAATAAGGAAGATATTTTTATGGCTTTTGTATCTCCAGAGGGAAACTGGTCAAAGCCTCAAAGTGTAGCTCAAGCTATAAACTCTCCTTATAATGAAGGCACTTGCTCTGTAACTGCTGATGGCAATATCTTGATATATACTTCTTGCGATGCGCCGGATTCTGAGGGGAGTTGTGACTTATATATTGCCTACAAATTAAATGGAATGTGGCAGCGCCCCAAGAATATGGGGAAGAATGTCAATTCCAGGTCTTGGGATTCTCAGCCTTCACTTTCTGCAGATGGCCGGATTTTATTCTTTTCTTCCAATCGTAAAGGTGGATTTGGAGGAAATGATATTTGGTATAGTGTAATGCAAAATGATGCTACTTGGTCTGAGGCAAAAAATTTAGGAGATGTAGTGAATACGTCTAAGGATGAAATTTCACCATTTATGTTTTTTAATAATGAGATACTTTTTTTCTCATCGGATGGTCATCCTGGATTTGGAGGTATGGATATTCAGATGTCAAAAGTAGTAAATGGGGAATTTACAAAACCTGAAAATCTCGGTTTGCCGATTAATGATCAACTGGATCAAGTTGCTTTATTTATTACGGCACAAAAAGATTATGCTTATTTCACTGAACTGACTACTTCCGAAAGAGAACACGATCGATCCTTATTGTATAGGTTCAAATTCCCTGATGAGATATCATTGGGTGAAAACTTGACAGTAACTGAGGGTAAAGTACTTAATTCAAAGACAGGCGAACCAATAGACGCTACTTTATCACTGGTGTCGTTGACAAATGACAGTACCCTGTACATGTTCAAAGCAGATGGCAAAACCGGTGCATTCACTATGCTGTATCCAGACAAAGCAATTTCTGGATTGTATGTGGAGAAAAAAGGCTTTATCCCCAAGATTTATAATGTGGAGCGTGATAAAATTAAAAATGTAAAGGATTTGAAAGTTGAATTAGTACCTGTAGCAGCAGGAGAAGAGTTCGTCTTTGAAAATGTGTTCTTTGAATTTGATGAATACAGCTTGAAATCCGAATCTATATCTTCACTAAAACGACTTGTGAAGTTTTTGACAGAAAACCCGAACGTGAATATTTTGATCACGGGGCACACAGATAACGTGGGAAGTACGAGCTATAATCAAAACCTTAGTTTAAATCGGGCTAAAAGTGTTCAAGAGTTTTTGATGAGTCAAGGATTTCATCCTGGTAGAGTGCTGGTAGAAGGCAAGGGGGACAAAGATCCAATGGTGCCAAACGATAATCCTCAAAATCAAGCCTTAAACCGTCGAATTACTATCAGGGTTTTGTAAGAGTAGGGATTGTTATCAAAAAGTTAACAGTTAATAGATATTTCTATTAACTATTAATTAAGATTCAATTTTATCTAAGTAGTTTTTTCATTGACTTACAATATACATTCAGATTTAAATTCTCTTCAAAAGACATTTTAAGTAGAAATAGGGCTACATTTTTCTATTGGAATTATTAATATTTTGCAGAAATGCCATATGTAGAAATTAAAAATTTTTCAGAGTCGTGCAAATAGTGCGAGTGCCACTTAACTGTTTTTGGTAAAAAATTAACTTTTGTTAACATTGGAATAACAGTGTGAAAATATTGTGTATTAGGGCATTTTTACTGAAAATCCAATTAAAATTTTGAAATTCCTCAAAAAAAGAGATTATTATTAAATACTAAGTATTGACCCCTCATCAAAAAAGTGCTCTGTCATTATGCGATATTTCATGAATAAGAATATCATTGGGTATAATATAAACCAAATCATATTACTTATGAAGAAAATTTTACTCCTAGGGCTTTCGCTTTTCCTAGTAAGTGCTGTGGCATTTGCACAGGGGCGTAAAGTAACCGGAATAGTATCTTCGGGCGAAGACGGTGAGCCAATTCCAGGTGCCACTGTATTAGTCAAAGGTACTAGCGTAGGTGCTGCCACAGACATTGATGGTAAGTACTCATTGACCATCCCAACTGAAGGGAAAGTGTTGGTATTTAGTTTTATAGGAACTACCACCCAAGAGATCAACATTGGTCAGCAATCTGTAATCGACGTTATCCTGCAGCCAGATGTTCAGAGCCTAAGTGAGGTTGTAATTACAGGTGCAGCGGGTATTGAGTCTAGACGAGTAGAGATGGGCTACAATGCTACAAGTATCGAGACGCGCGATGTAGCTCAAGGTCGTGCTGCAAACGTAGCGGCCGGATTGGCTGGTAAAGTAGCTGGTCTACAGATTAACACTACAGGTTCTGGTGTAAACCCTAACGTAAGAGTTATATTGAGAGGTAGCCGTTCTTTAACTGGAGATAATGAAGCCTTGATCGTAGTGGATAACGTAATTGTTCCCAATACAATCTTAGGTAACCTCAATCCACAAGATATTCAAGAAATCACTGTTCTTAATGGTGCAAACGCAGCTGCTCTGTATGGTTCTGCTGCATCTAACGGTGCATTGATCATTGTTACTAAGAAAGGTAAATCTGGTGCTCCTAAAGTAACAATAGGTCATACAACGAATCTTGAGACAGTGAGTTTCTATCCACAAATACAAGATTCTTTTGGCTCAGGCTATGCAGGTGGGTATCCACAGCAGTATGTTCCTTATGAGAATCAGCAGTATGGTCCAAGATTCGATGGATCAATGGTGGAGATTGGTAGACCGTTAGAAGATGGTTCTATTCAGACTGTCCCTTATTCTAACACAGGTTCTAAAAATGATTTCTGGGAAACTGGTGTTACTAACCAAACTGACATTTCTATCAGTGGTGGTGATGAGAAATCTACAAATTTCTTCTCTGCCCAGTATCTTAACAACAACGGTACTACTCCAGGAGACAACTATACCAGAGCATCTATTAGGTTTAATAGCACAAGAAAATTTACTGATAAATTAGCTTTAAATATTTCTACTAACTATGTGCAGAATAGATATGACATCACTACTGCCACTGGTAGCATGTATGATCAAATTCTTCAGACTCCAGCTCATATTCCATTGACTAGGTACAAGGATTGGCAAAATGATCCATTTGCTAATCCAAATGGGTACTATAATGAGTACTACGACAACCCCTACTTCCAAAAGGATAATAGTCGTGAGAATTCTGGTAATAACTATTTAGTAGGTAACATTGAATTGAAGTATAAGCCTCTTACTTGGATAGACTTCACTTATCGTATTGGTGTATCCAATAGAACTAACTATAACAAGATTACTACTGGTCAATTTACATTCACTGATTATACTAAAGGCATATCCTCTTCAAAGACTGATATGGCTGGTGGTGTGTCTGATCGTTCTGGCTACAGTAATCAACTTATTTCAGATTTCTTAATTAATTTGAAGAAGCCTGTTGGCGATGACTTATTCTTCAATTTATTACTTGGTAATCAGTTGAGAAAAAATCAAAACAAAAGTGTTGTTGTTAATGCAAACGGAATAGTAATACCAGGACTTTACAATGTGTCAAACAGAGTAGGTGAGGCCGGTGCAGGTGAAGGTAACTATGAGGCTAGCCAAATAGGAGTATTCGCACAGTTTAAAACGGCTTACAAAGATTACTTGTTTCTTGAATTGACCGGAAGAAATGATTGGATTTCTACTCTTTCAAAAGAGAATAGATCCTTCTTCTATCCTGCTGCAAACATTTCTTTTGTAGTTTCAGATGCTATCTCAGCTCTCAAAGGATCAAATGTATTTACTCAATTGAAACTTAGAGGTGGTGTTTCTCAAGTTGGCCAAGTTAACTTGGGTAACAGTACAAATCTTGGTGCTTATCAATTAGATCCTACTTTCAGTCCTTCAGGTGGATTTCCTTTCGGGAGCCTTTCAGGTTATACCTTGGATAATCGTCTAGTAGCAGCTAATCTTGAACCTGAGATCACATCCTCTTTTGAGTTTGGTACAGATTTTATCTTATTTGATGGTAAAGTAAACGGTGCGTTCACTTACTACCAGTCAGAAACAAAAAATCAAACTATTCCTACAGGAGTAGCTTTTTCTACTGGCTTCTCTTCCTACCTTCAGAATACAGGTATAGTAGCTAACCAAGGTTTTGAAACCATGTTGAATGTAACTGCGCTCGCAAGAAATAACTTTCAGATCAATATAGGTGCTAACTATACCTTCAATGATAACTACGTAGTAGAGATTGGTGATGACTTAGATAGACTTCGAATTGGTGGTAATGGCACTGGTTCAGTATTTGCAATCGAAGGTCAATCTTACCCTATGTTGGTTGGTAATGTGTACAAAAGAGATGATCAAGGAAGAATCATCGTAGATGGTACTACTGGGTATCCAAGTGTATCTGAAGATCAAGTAAATCTTGGAAACACACAGCCAAGACATAGATTGGGTGTTAATGCTGAGTTCCTTTACAAAGGTTTCAGACTTTATGCGCTAGCTGAATACAGAGGTGGATATAGTATCCTTTATAATGGAGGTGACTCATTTGACTTCTCTGGATCAGGTATCACTACTACATATTTCAATAGAGAGCGTTTTGTGATTCCAAATTCTTCCTATGAAAATCCGGAAAGTCCTGGGACGTATATAGAGAATACAAACGTCACGGTAACTGACGGTGGTGCAGGTTTTTGGACAGATGGTTCTTTCAGAAGAAATGTGACAGAAAACTACCTTATTGATGGTGCATACTGGAAACTTAGAGAGGTTGCTATTTCTTACGATTTCCCTGCTAGCTTGATGAGTAGAGTTGGATTTATCCAAGGTGCTACTATTACAGCTCAAGGAAGAAATTTATTGATCTTCACTCCAAAATCAAATATTTACACGGATCCTGATTTCAACTTCTCTGATGGAAATGCAGTAGGTATCGTAACTCTGAATGCTACACCTCCTACAAGATTCTATGGTGGTTCTATCACACTAACATTTTAATTAGATTGAAATGAAAAATATATTAAGAATATTTATACTTGCTTCCTTTATCTCCTTCACTTCTTGTGATTCATTTCTAGGGGATAATGTGAATCCAAATGAGGCAACTGCAGCTACGCCTGAGCTTGTACTTCCTAATTCACTAACGAGAAGTGCTGCATTATTGCGTGCTTACAACACAAATGCAATGTGGGTTAATGGTTATACTGTAAATGCCGGTGGTTTTGGTGGATGGGGTTCTATTGTTACTTACAATTACACTACATCATCTTATGATGGAATTTGGGGCGCTACTTATGATGATTTGATCAACTATGAATACATCGAAACCACCACTGCTGAAGATCCTAGTAAGGCATATTTTAATGCTGTAGCCAAGGTGATGAAAGTTTGGGATTTCCATATGTTGGTTGACGTATTTGGTGATGTTCCTTATACTGAAGGACTTAAAGGAGCTGAAAATGTAACTCCAGCTTATGATAGTCAAACTGCAATTTATCAGGATATGGTAGCTCAGCTGAATACGGCCATTGGTATGTTTACAAATTCAGCTGGGGCTAATGGTCTAGGATCTGCTGACGTAATGTTCGGCGGAGATGTGACTAAGTGGGCTAAGTTTGCAAACACTCTGAAATTGAGATTGCTAATTAGAATGTCCTCTGCATCTGCTACTAGTAGCTTTGCTGCATCTGAGTTTGCCTCTATGAATACTAGTCTTGGTTTCATTACTGAGGACGCAGAAGTAAATCCTGGTTATATCGCAACAGCTGGAAAGCAAAATCCATATTGGGAGGTTTACCACACTAATGCCGCTGGTTCTTTGTCAGGTTCTGGTAGATCGGCTATTGCTAGTAACTATGTTTATACTTTCTACAATGGTAATAAGATTTTGGATGAAGGTCGTGGTGCTGCCACTTATAGGGGTTATCCAACTAATACTCCTAGAGGTCAACTAGGTAATTTGGATAACAATCCTTTTGCACTAACAAACCAAACCGCCTGGTATGTTGGTGAAGGTGCAGGTGCTAATGCCACTAACACAATCGGTTTGCTCAAAGGTAGAACTGCGAGTGTTCCTATGATGCTTGCAGCGGAGTCTTATTTTCTACAAGCAGAGGCTTACATGAAAGGGTACCTTTCAGGTGATGATCTTGCAGCTTTTGAGAAAGGTGTGATAGCTTCTTTCACATACCTGTACCAAGAAATAAATGGTAATGTAAGAGATGGTTTGGATCCAGAAGCTGATTTTGAGATTTACAAGACCAATAACGCAGATAATTTCTTGGTTAATTATTCCCTTGCTACTTCTCCAGCTGAGAAATTGGAGGCAATTATTACTCAGAAATACATTGCTTACAACTTTATCAATGCTCAAGAAACTTGGTCTGAGTTTAAGAGAACTACTTACCCTAAAATCGTAAATGGTTCAAGCAATCCTAATCTAACATTTGCTTCTATTCTCTCTTCTTCAACTAGAGCTGATGAGCTTCCTGTAAGGTACCTTTATGCTGTGTCTGAGTTCCAACTTAATCCTGATAATGTTCCTGCTGGAATTAATCAGTTTACAGATTTGATCTTCTGGCAGCCACAATAATCTAAATAAATAGAAATAGATATGAAAAATATATTAACTAAAATAGGACTGTTTGCTGTTGCTATGGTGACACTTACATCTTGTTTGGATGAGGATTCTCTTTTCGATCCCGACAAAGTAGAAAATGTAGTTGAATTCTTCGACATTGGCCTTATAGCCTCTCCAGGAAGTGTTTATCCTCTATATGTTACTTCTTTCACAGCAGCAAATGAAGTGGAGTTGAAGATTCTCGTTAGTTATTCTGGAGCACAAGATAACAATCAGGATATCAATGTGAAATTCAAATTGGATCCTGCAGCACTAGCTACATACAATGATACAGAGGATACGGATTATGAAATTCTCCCTTCTAATTTGTACTCAATTGATGCAATGGAGGTTACGATTCCTAGAGGTCAAAGACAAGTGGAGAAGACTATCAAGTTATTTACAAATAATTTTGACTTCTCTAAAAACTATGCAATTCCTTTAACTATCACTGAAACTTCCTTTGGTATTATTTCTGGTAACTTTGAGACAGCTATCTATGCTGTGGGTGCTAAGAATAAGTATGATGGAGTATATCAAGTTACCGGTGAATTTGCAGATCTAACAAGACCAGAATTTTATGGTGTTTATCCTTACAATGTTGAGCTGAGAACTATTACTGCAACTACTGTAGGACGTTGGGATTCTGAATTCTTAGGCGGTTATGGCTATATCTTTAACACTGGAGCAGGCCTTAACTACTATGGAAACTATACTGCGGTTTTTAAATTCGACGATGCAAATATTGTAACTGCAGTTACCAACTATTTTGGTCAGCCTGCTAGTAACACGCGTTATGCTGAGATTGACCCTTCAGGGGTAAACAAGTACACTACTTTCTCTGAAGATGGTAAAACTCTTGAGGTGAGCTACTTCATGTATCAGAGCGGAGCAGTTCGTTGTGTATTCAAAGAGAAGTTTGTATTCGTAAGAGAGAGAAGTTAATCACAGACTAAGATTAACTTCTTTGAAAACCCCGGCGATGATATCGTCGGGGTTTTATTTTTGAGGTAGAATTCTGATGAATTCGATATTCCGCATGTTCTGGTTAACTTTGCGGCCTATTCCTTATTTGAGATGATTTACGTTTGTAGAAAAGAACACTTTAATGCAGCCCATAAACTCTGGAACCCGAAATGGTCAGATGAGAAGAATGTCGAGGTCTTTGGACCTTGTGCCAATGTGAATTGGCATGGACATAATTTTGAGCTGATCGTAATGGTGAAGGGTTTGCCAGATCCAGATACAGGTTTTGTGGTGGATTTGAAAAAACTGAGTACCGTTATCCGAAACTTAGTGATTGAAAAAGTAGATCACAAAAACCTAAATGTTGATGTGGATTTTATGTTGGGTAAACTAGCCAGCTGTGAAAATTTAATTATGGAGTTTTGGAAAATCCTTGAACCTGCAGTAAAGGAGATTACTCCATATGGCGGCTTGCACAAGCTGACACTTTACGAGACGCCGAGGAATTTTGTGGAGTATTTGGGAGATTAAAATTTGTGTAATTTGTAAGTAGTAAGTTGTAATATTTGTAAAATTGTTGTCAAACATTACATATTATGGCGTACGATAATTATTACTATGAACTTGATGATTACAAGCTGTCAAGACAGTCGGCGAAAGATGTTTATGTTATTTTAAAGAAATTTCCATTTGAAGAAAGGTATTCTTTGACTGATCAAATAAGAAGATCATCTAGGTCTGTAGGTTCGCAAATTGCAGAAAGCTGGGTTAAGAGAAGGTATGTAATCATTTTATTTCTAAGCTTTCTGACGCAGATGCTGAACAGTATGAGACCCAACACTGGATAGAAGTTGCTTTGGATTGTGAATTAGTGAGTATGCAGGAAAGGGATTTGATTGTCACAGCATATGAGAACATTAATCAGAAACTAAATGCAATGATGTCGAAAGCAACGTTATTCTGTAAAATAGCTAAAAAGTAATACTGCTTTAGGATTCGTTTTTTCGCTACAATAATTACTACTTACTACTAACTACTTACAAATATTTCATTTGACCTCCCCCAAAAAACTCTACATCATCTCCGGCGAACGATCAGGGGATTTGCATGCCTCTAATTTGGTCAGATCTCTTTTGTCTAAGAAACCAGACTTGAAAATAAGGGGGATGGGAGGGAGTTATTCCAAAGAAGCCGGCGTGGAATTGGCAGTTGACTATGCGGACGTAGCCTTGATGGGGTTTTTGGAAGTGGTGCTCGGGTTTCGGAAAGTCCTGAAATATCTCAAGCTAGTGAAGAATAATATTTTAGCTTTTAAGCCTGACGCTATCATTTTAGTCGACTACGGGGGTTTCAATATGAAAATGGCAGCATTCGCTAAGGAAAATAATATCCCGGTACATTATTATATTCCTCCGAAAATATGGGCTTGGAATCAAAAAAGGGCTTTGAAGCTAAAAGCTTATACAGATCAGATTTATTCCATTCTGCCTTTTGAACCTGATTTTTTCAAAAAGTATGATATGGATGTCCATTACGTCGGGAATCCACTTTTAGATGAGATTTCTAAGTTTACTCCTCATGAGTTTTTCTTCCAAAAGAACGAGCTAAGTTATCAGCCTATCATTGCCTTATTGCCGGGAAGCCGTGCACAGGAAATCAATTCTATGCTAGATCGTATGGTGGCTTTGGTGAAGGAATTCCCAAATGCTCAATTTGTGATCGCTGGAGTAGGCGATCTTGGGAAGGATATCTACCAGCGAGGAGTAGATGCTGGTATTCGGGTGATCTTTGATCAGACGTATGATCTGCTTTCACATGCAATTGCAGCCGTGGTAACTTCTGGTACCGCGACTTTGGAGACGGCTTTATTTAGAGTTCCTCAGATAGTAGTGTATCGAACCAGTTCTATTTCTTATGCGATAGCCAAGAATTTGATCCGTGTCCCGTTTATTTCTTTGGTTAATCTAATTGCCGATAGGGAGATTGTAAAAGAGCTTATTCAAAATGACTTTTCTATTCCGAATTTGAAAGCTGAGCTTCAGCAGATTTTAGGGAACCAAGTTTATAGAGGTCAAATGCTTCAAGAGTATGATTTGATCAAGGAGCAAATCGGAGAGAAAAGTGCTTCAGATACTACAGCTCACTTGATTTTAGACAGTATAGTTAAGTAGCCAGCGCATATGCGCACTTTTGGAGAAGCGAATCAACGGTGCTTTCAGTATAAACCTCTTTGAATTTGTGGTAAAATGGTCTTCATAAAAAAGCCCCGATTAGATCGTAATCGGGGCTTTGGTCTATTATCTAGTATTATGCTACCTGAAGGCGCTTAAACTTCGACTTATCGAATTTTTCATGGGCGTACTTTGCATCGATAATCAACTCCTTGATAGAATCATCTGACGGAATCTCGTACATCGCATCCGTGATGATTGCTTCGCAAATTGACCGAAGTCCTCTTGCACCTAGATTAAACTCAACCGCTTTTTCCACGATAAAATCAATGCCACTTTCTTCGAAAGTAACTTTCACTCCTTCATAATTAAGCAACTTGGCATATTGCTTCACCAAAGCATTCTTAGGTTCTGTAAGGATTCTTTTCAACACATCCGCATGAAGAGGATCCAAATGTGTCAATACAGGAAGTCTTCCTATCAATTCTGGAATCAAGCCAAAAGCTTTCAAATCCTGCGCTGTCACATACTGTAGTAAGTTCTCTCTGTCAGCTACGGAATCAGCTGCAGCTTTACTGAATCCCAGAGGTTGGGTGTTCAGTCGTTTACCTATATGTCTGGCAATTCCATCAAATGCACCACCGCAAATAAAGAGAATGTTCTCAGTGTTCACCGCGATCATTTTCTGATCCGGATGCTTCCGGCCACCTTGAGGTGGTACGTTTACAATTGTGCCTTCCAAAAGCTTTAGCATTGCTTGCTGTACACCTTCTCCACTCACATCTCTGGTGATGGAAGGGTTGTCGGATTTTCTTGCGATTTTATCCAACTCATCTATGTACACTATTCCGCGCTCGGCTGCTTCTACATTGTAGTCCGCAGCTTGAAGCAATCTGGTCAAGATACTTTCCACATCTTCTCCCACATAGCCAGCTTCGGTAAGTACAGTCGCGTCAGCTATGCAAAAAGGCACTTCCAGCGTCTTAGCTAAAGTTTTTGCCAGATAGGTTTTACCGGTTCCGGTATCACCTACCATGATGATGTTTGATTTTTCAATCTTTACTTCATCATTTTCGTCCTTTTGAAAAAGACGCTTGTAATGATTGTACACAGCCACCGTCAAAACTTTTTTAGCATCTTCCTGACCAATTACATATTGATCCAGATAGCCAGTCAGTTCTTTTGGTTTTTTGAGTTTGATTTTTGGTTTTGCTCCATCTTTTTTCTTGGTTTTGTCTTCCTCACCAACAATCAGATGAGCTTGATCAATGCAGAAATTACATATGTGGGCGGAGATGCCCGACACCATTAGATCTACATCTTTCTTGTTTCTACCGCAAAAGGAGCAGGTAACTTGAGCCATTATTTTGGTTTTTTAACTAATACTTCATCAATAAGGCCGTAAGCTTTCGCCTCTTCTGCCTTAAGCCAATAATCTCTTTCGGAATCTCTCTCTATCAATTCTGGAGTTTTTCCAGTATGTACGGCTAGAATATCATATAATTCCTCGCGCATGGATAGGATAAGCTTCAAGGAAATTTCCATATCTGTGGATTTTCCCTGCATGCCTCCTGATGGCTGGTGGATCATTACCCTAGAGTGCTTAAGGGCTGATCTTTTTCCCGCTGCACCACCTGCTAGCAATACCGCTCCCATAGAAGCTGCGATTCCTGTACAGATAGTGGCTACATCAGGATTGATAAACTGCATCGTGTCATAAATCCCCAGACCAGCAGTCACTGATCCTCCAGGGCTGTTGACATAGAGCAATACGTCTTTCTTCGAATCAACTGACTCGAGGAAAAGCAGCTGAGCAACGATGATATTTGCAACGTGGTCATCAACTCCGGTTCCCAGGAAAATGATACGGTCCATGATCAATCTAGAGAACACGTCAATCTCTCTGAAATTCTGCGGTCGCTCCTCGATTACAGAGCGAGTCATGTTTTCTATGTGTTGCGTGTACTGGTCAAAAGCAGTACCACTCACGCCTTGATTGTGAATGGCGTATTTACGGAATTCTTCTTTGTTGATCATCTTTCGTGTTTGTTGTGGTAAGCAAAAATAAAAAAAGCCCTTAAATAAGGACTTTTTTCTGATGATTAAAGCGAATTATTTGCCTAAAAGTTCCTTGAATTCGTCAATGCTTAAATCCTTTTCTTGGACACTGATTTTATCAAGGGCAAAAGCAAGCACTTTTTCATTCTGGATTGAAGTAAGCATTTTCATGTAGTTCTGACCTTCTTCACCTTTTAGGTAGTTGTCAACAAACATATCCATACTGTCTTCCATCTGAGCACCAAGGCCTGAGGCTGCGAACTGATCGCGAACCATTTGTTTGGTTTTTTCGATCACTTCTTCGTGCTCAGCTTTTATTTCATTCTTGGTAGCAATTTCGTTAGAGATCAATGACCAAGTTAATTGTCTTGCATAGATAGGGAATTCTTTTTCTACATCCTCTTCAGATACCTTGCCTTCATTAGCCATCAAAAGCCATTCTTTCAAGAATGCTTCTGGAAGATCCACGTTTGCGGACTCAGTCAATACTTTTTTCAATTCTTCCTCAGTGAATACTTTGGATTCCTTGTCGTAATTAGCTTGAAGCGTCTCGCGTACTTTAGTGATGAATTCCTCTTCGGACTTCACTTCGTCAGGGCCGAAGATTTTGTCGAAGAACTCTTGATTCATTTCAGCAGTCTCGGTTCTGTTTATGTTTTTTACTGTAAAAGTCAATACCCCGTCGATAGCTGTAGACTCTTCCTCGCTTAGGCCGAAAGCTTCCTCCCACTGATCTTTCTTCACATCCTCAGCTTCAAAATCTACTTCAGCTTCTTTGCCAATGCCAATGAATTTACCAGCAAGCGCTTTAGTGATTTTAGTCAAATCCAAAGACACAGTTTTCTCAAAGCTTCCCTCAGTGGCTTTGAGATCACCATATATGTGATCACCTTCTTCACTTAGTTCAGGGTTGGTACTGTTGCCGTATTGAGATTTTAAGTTGTCAAGAGTTTCGTCGATCAACTTATCATCTACTTTGATAGTGTATTTTGTTGCCTTGATTGTAGGGTCTAGTGTAAGATCGACTGATTCAACAAATCCGATTTTGTAGTCAAATTCGAATTCCTTTTGAGTTTTCCAGTCGATGTTTCCGTTTTTGTTTTGTGGAAGTGGGTCTCCCAAGATTTTGAAAGTTTGCTCCTTCAAATAAGTATTCAGTGATTCGCTAAGAATAGTATTGATTTCCTCTACAAGTACAGATGTGCCGTACATGTTCTTCACCATGGAGATCGGAGCCTTACCAGGTCTGAATCCTTTGATGTTAGACTTTTTGGCAAAGTCCTTAAGTTTTGCGTCAACCTTAGGTTGGTAATCTGCTTCGTTTAATTTAATTTTAATTGAAGCTTGATTTGCTGAATGCTTGTCTTGTGTGATTTCCAAAGCTCAAAATTTAATAATGAAGATTAACTAAAAACCCCCAATCCCTTTCCTGTTGTTGAAGACAGTTGAGTGATTGAGGGTTCGGTATTTAGTGCGGATAGAGGGACTCGAACCCCCATGCCTCGCGGCGCTAGATCCTAAGTCTAGTGCGTCTACCAATTTCGCCACATCCGCAATAGGTACAATTCAGACTAGAATAATGATTCTAAATCCAATTGTGGATGCAAATGTAGGTACTAAAAAATAAAATGCAATAGCATAAGAAAAAAAATATTCAACATTTGATACAAGATGGACTTAGACCACCATTTTTGTATTAAATTTCTCCTGTATGATTGAAGTGGACGTAGAAGAAGAAAGAAAAGAAATACTCAAGCGCTACCGCAGGCTATTGAGACAAGCGAAACCAATTTTAAAAGATGGAGATGCCAAACTGATAAAAAAGGCTTTCAATGTATCTCTCGATGCGCATAAGGATATGCGTCGTAAATCTGGGGAACCTTATATCTATCATCCACTGGAAGTGGCTTTGGTATGTGTGGAAGAAATCGGTTTGGGTACCACTTCTATCGTTTCCGCATTACTTCATGATGTAGTAGAGGATACCGACTGGGAGCTTGAGGACATTGAGCGGGAATTTGGAAATAAGGTCATGACTATTATAGATGGCCTTACCAAAATCGCTGGAGTATTCGAGTACGGAAGCTCTCAACAAGCCGAGAATTTCCGTAAAATGCTCCTTACTCTTTCGGATGATGTTCGTGTGATCCTGATCAAACTTGCGGATCGACTCAATAATATGAGGACACTTGCTAGTATGCCGAGGCACAAGCAACTCAAAATTGCATCTGAGACCATGTATTTGTATGCGCCCTTGGCACACAGGCTTGGACTTTATGCGATTAAATCCGAGTTGGAAGATCTTTATCTGAAATACACTGATACTGCCACTTATAAGGATATTGTTTTCAAGATCAACGAGTCAAAATCCTACAGAAATAAATTTATTCGTAGTTTCATTCTTCCTGTAGAAGAGGAACTGAAGAGGACTGGCTTAGATTTCACAATTAAAGGCAGACCTAAATCGGTTTATTCTATCTATAATAAAATGAAGAAACAAGGAATTCCTTTTGAGGAAGTGTATGACTTGTTTGCGGTTCGAATTATTTTGGAAAGTGATCTGGATAGCGAAAAAGCCGACTGCTGGCAGGTGTATTCTATTGTCACAGATTTCTATAGACCAAATCCAGATCGGCTACGGGATTGGATAAGTACGCCACGTTCGAATGGCTATGAGTCTCTTCATACTACCGTAATGAGTGGGACAGGGCAATGGGTAGAAGTGCAGATTCGTACTGAGCGGATGGATGAGATAGCTGAGCGAGGTTATGCAGCTCATTGGAAATACAAGGACAAAGAAAACTCTAAAGGTCCTTCAGGATTAGACGATTGGATTACTCAAGTGCGGGGCCTGTTGGAGTCTAATGATGGCAATGCGATTGAATTTATGGATGATTTCAGAGGGAATTTATTCCATGACGAAGTCTTCGTGTTTACTCCAAAGGGAGATTTGAAGGTGTTGCCGATTGGTTCTACCGCCTTGGATTTTGCTTTCGAGATTCATACAGAAGTAGGCGCAAAATGCATAGGAGCAAAAGTCAATCAGCGACTAGTGCCTATTTCTCATAAACTGAAAAATGGCGATCAGGTAGAAATTCTGACATCCAATAAACAGAAGCCTTCTGAAGATTGGCTCAGCAACGTCGTTACCTCTAGGGCAAAAGCCAAGATTAAAGATGCCCTCCGTGAAGACAAAAAGTCTGCAATCCTGGATGGAAAAGAAATTGTCCAGCGTAAGTTAAAACAGATGAAGATGGAATTCAATTCTGAATCTGTTGAAAAGCTTCGTGCATTTTTTGAGCTCAAGACAGCGAATGAGTTCTATTTCCGAGTGGGAATCGGAGCCATTGACCCTACTTCCATTAAGTCATTTAAAGATTTCAAAGCCACTCAGAAACTTCAGAACAAATCGACCCAGGAGAAAGTAAAGGACGAATCTTCTTTCACTAAAGAGATAAAAAGTCTCAAAGGACCAGATCACGATCAGTTATTGATAGGTGAGGATATGGATGTAGTGGATTACATTTTGGCCAAATGCTGTAATCCTATACCTGGAGATGATGTATTTGGTTTTGTGACGGTAAATGAGGGGATCAAAATCCACCGTACTTCCTGTCCCAATGCTTTGGAGCTTCTTTCCAATCATGGCAATCGGGTGATCAAAGCGAGATGGACTAGTCACAAAGAAATAGCCTTCTTGGCTGGTTTGCGGATTATCGGTACAGATCGAGTAGGCCTGATAAATGATGTGACCAAAGTTATTTCAAATGAACTAAAGGTAAATATGCGATCTATTACTGTGGATTCAGATGCAGGTATTTTTGAAGGAACAATTAAGCTTTATGTCCATAGCACTGAGCACCTTGATAAATTGATTGAAAATCTAGTTGATGTCGATGGGATATTGAAGGTTTCAAGGTTTGATTGATCTAATGAATCTTTTCTTATTTACAAAAGTTATATTTGAAAAAATACCCAACTAATGGCTTTGAATACTACCCATTTCGAAGAGGTAAAAAAGATATTTACAGCTTATCTTGAAAATAAGAAGCTCCGAAAGACTCCGGAGCGCTATGCCATCCTCGAAGAAATTTATTCCCGAACGGGTCATTTTGATGTAGAGTCTCTTTACATCAGTATGAAAAATAAAAATTATCGTGTCAGTAGAGCTACGGTTTATAATACCCTTGATCTTTTGGTGGAATGTGATTTGGTGACCAAGCATCAGTTTGGTAAAAACTTAGCGCAGTTCGAAAAGTCGTATGGCTATAAGCAGCACGATCACTTGATCTGCATAGACTGCAATCAGGTACTCGAATTTTGCGACCCCCGAATTCAAAACATTCAGAATACAGTGGGCGAAATTCTGAACTTCAAAGTGCTACATCACTCCTTAATATTATATGGTAATTGTACCAAAGATAATTGTGTAAACAGAAAAACAGAAACTTCATGAAATCGAGCATGACTCAATCGTCACCCATTAAGATGATTAATCCTACTGCGAGATTCCATATGACCATTGAAAGACAAATTATAATCATATGAAATTGACATATAACACGAGTAAAGATGAACTGGCTCATTACCTTTTTATTCAGGGTGATTTGATTGGAGATGAAGTAGGTCCCAAACTGGTAGAAGTTGTTTCCGATGCTGTGGAAGAAGGTGCTAGGAGATTCGTAGTTGATTTAAGTGAAGTGAGATATATTAGTTCAAGTGGCATTGGGCTTTTGATTACCATGCTTACTAAAATGAGAAATAAAGATGGGGAAGTATACTTGACTGCACCATCTGAGCATGTAAAGAAATTGCTGATAATCACTAAGCTTAATAATATATTCACGGTTTTTGACTCTGTTGAAGAGTTCAAGAAGACGATTCTAGTATAAATTTTTGTTGCAGTTTATCTAAGGAGGTAATAGGCTGACTTTTTTGTCGGGCGCAAATAATTACTCTCTTTCCCTTGGTTTTCTATGGGCTTATCGCAAATTTCACGCTTCAAAAAGTCAAGTGTAACAGATAAGATCGCACATCAAATGAAGATGGATGTACTTCTAGGTCTCCAGTGGGGAGATGAAGGAAAAGGAAAAATAGTGGACGTATTAGCGCCTGAATATGAAATTGTAGCCCGTTTTCAAGGTGGCCCGAACGCTGGGCACACCTTAGAGTTTGACGGAATCAAGCACGTTTTGCATCAGATTCCTTCTGGGATTTTTCGCTCGCAGATACTTAATATTATAGGAAATGGCGTCGTTCTCGACCCCATTGTCCTCAAAAGGGAAATTGATGGATTGGGTAAATTCTCCATTGATTACATGAAAAATCTGGTAATCTCGAAGAAAGCGACGATTATCATCCCAACACACAAATTGCTTGATGCAGCTTCGGAGAAATCTAAAGGTGATAAGAAAATTGGCTCTACTTTAAAAGGAATCGGACCAACCTATCAGGATAAAATAGGAAGAACTGCGTTGCGTGTAGGAGACATCTTAAATCCTGATTTCAAAGAAAAATACGAGGCTCTTGTTGCAAAGCATAAAACTACTCTTTCATTCTACAGCCATCCCATGGATGAATTGCCTGGTATGGAAGAGCAATTCTTCTCGGCAGTTGAGTTTTTCAAGACTTTGAATCTAATCGACAGCGAATATGTGGTAAATGAAGCCTTGGATTCTAATAAAAGAATTTTAGCTGAAGGTGCTCAAGGCTCGCTTTTGGATGTGGATTTCGGTAGTTATCCGTTTGTTACGAGTAGTAGCACAATGGCTGCTGGTGCTTGTACTGGATTGGGAGTTGCTCCTTC
Source organism: Algoriphagus antarcticus (assembly GCF_002150685.1). Classification (GTDB taxonomy): domain Bacteria; phylum Bacteroidota; class Bacteroidia; order Cytophagales; family Cyclobacteriaceae; genus Algoriphagus; species Algoriphagus antarcticus. The sequence goes on along the minus strand of NZ_MSSW01000017.1, from coordinate 4,548 downwards.
CAAAATCGGCGAGGTATTTGGGATTTTCAAGGCATACTGCACTCGAGTGGGTAGTGGGCCTTTTCCTACCGAGTTATTCGATCAGGATGGTGAGGATATGAGAAAAGAGGGGAATGAATTTGGAAGTACTACCGGCCGTCCGAGAAGATGTGGTTGGTTAGATTTGCCGGCACTTCGATATTCTATCATGATCAATGGTGTTACTCAGCTATTTATGATGAAAGGAGATGTGCTGAATATCTTTAAAGAAATTAAGGTTTGTACTCATTACGAACTTCCTTCGGGAGCAAGAATAGACAAATTAAGCTTTGAAATTACTGAGCAGGAAGTTTCTCCGGTATATAAAATCATGAAAGGTTGGAATTGCTCTTTGGAGAATATCCATTCTTATGAAGATTTTCCGGCAGAATTGAAACAGTATGTAGAATATCTGGAAACTGAATTAAATGTTCCAATCAAATTAGTTTCAGTTGGACCGGATCGTACGCAAACGATTCTACGCTAATAGAAGGTTACAATACTTGAAGCCCTTGATTTTAAATTAAGGGCTTTTTTATTTCTATATTTTTAAAGTGTATTTTGGCCTACTTATAATAAATCCATCCTAAAATTGAAATTTTTACTTTTAGCCGTAGCGCTGACCTTTCTGTTTTACAACGCATACTCGCAAGTTGGTTTTCCTTATTGCGAGACTTTTGCCGATCAAGGGTCAGTTGGATCAAAAACTGTCTTTGGAGGTAGTGCGAGGTTAATGGATGGAGTGCTACGATTGACAGATGCTCAAAGAGAGCAAAATGGGTATGTTTATATAGATATTCCTTTTTCTCCAGCTTACGGCATTAAAGCATCATTCGAATATTTTATGTATGGGGGAAGCGGTGCAGATGGACTCACTGTGTTTCTTTTTGACGCGGACGTGCAAAACTTCAGACCAGGGGGTTTCGGAGGAGCATTTGGATATGCTCAAAGAAATAATGTTCCTGGGATGACAGGAGGATATTTAGGTATTGGCTTCGATGCTTTTGGGAATTACAGCAATTCCAGTGAAGGAAAAATCGGTGGATTTTCAGGGTCACCAAATGGTTTGTATCCTAATAGTATTTCGATAAGGAAAAGTGGGGCAGGGCTCAATGGCTATCAGTTTGTAGATGGGAAAATGACATTAGATCCACCATCAGGTTCGCTTGGATTGTCTCTCGATGTAGAATACCAATTCCCATTGAGTTCAGGAGGACAAGGCACTGGCAGGGTAACAGATCCAGCTATTCCCGGCTATCGTAAAGTTTTTTTGGAGTTAGAACCCAATCCAACAGGAGTAGGATATCTTTTGAAATTAGAAATGGTTGTAACGACCGTAACAAATGAACCTAGAACGATCACTATTTTCCCAGGCATTCCATTTCCTTATGTGCCATCAAAGAATCTGAAAATTGGATTTGCTGCTTCTACAGGTGGTGAGACAAATATCCATGAGATTAAAGATCTGGTCGTGGAGGTATCCAACGATGAGGGACTGAAAAATCCTGCTGGGGTAGATTTTTCAGATTTTGCATCCTGTGAAGGACAAGAGAACACCTATTATATCACAGATGAGGAAGTTATTCTTCCAAATGAAAATAGTGAGATCAGGTGTTTGCAATTTTATGCGTCGCTTGATGATATAGAAGAAGAAAGTGGAGATATCTGTTCCCAAGGTAAGTGCCGTGAAGAAAATAGAGTGTTGGAATTAGCACAAGGGACTTTCAAAGCAGGGACAAATGGTGGGGATTTCACCTTTTTTCCTAACGAAGGATTTACAGATCAAAGCGTCACTGTTTACTATACCATTACGGATACCTATGGGAAAAGCTCCAAAGGCAATGCCATGACATTGAAAATTCAAGAGTCTCCTGAACCTATAAGTATTTTTGAAGATGGGAATCCTGATTTAATAGAAGAAGTAAGATTGTGTGGAGGAGAAACTGTGACTTTTACTTCCAAAGGCGGTGAAATCTACGAGCGATACGAATGGTATAAAGATGATGAACTCATTACTGGCGAAGAATCTCAGAACTACACAGCAAATTCTGTCGGAGAATATTTGGTAAAAGCATACAATCGTAAAAATTGCCCAGCGATTTCCAACTCGATTTTAGTGAGTTTTCCAGAGTTTCCAGACTTTGACTTTATTACGCCAGTTGTAGGCTGTACCCCAGGTCAATCAGTGGATGTGACGAAAAGTGTTTCTAATTATGATCCTGTTACCTATGATTACAAGCTAACTGGAGTTGGACAAACCTATTTGGATGATGAAATGAAAGAGATTTCTCTCTCAGGAGAGTATGAGCTTCAGATTAAATATGCAGATTTGGATTGTTATTCCTCTCCAAAGCTTTTGAGAATAGTTATTTTAGAGGAAGAACTTTTAGCAAATTTTGAATTTGAAATTAAGGGAACAGGAGTGAAAGGGGAGGAGGATGGAGGATTCTTCCCTGATGATCTGTTTCAATTTACAGATTTGACTGCAAATGGTGCAGAAAGCTGGAGCTGGGATTTTGGAGATGGATCAGTTGCTACTGAGAAAAACCCTACGCATATTTATGGTAAAAAAGGTGAATTTGATGTGACTCTCACTAGTTCTAATATGTGGGGATGCGAAGCGGCTGTGATTAAAAGAGTTTCAATTTTGCGAAGCTACCGAGTAATGTTTCCCACAGGATTCACACCTTTAGATAATGAAAATCAGTTTTTTCTTCCAAAGAAAAAGGGACTTATAGCTGGGGAGCTCTTAATATTCAATACATGGGGAGATCTGATTTTTAAAACGAATGATTTAAATACTACAGGTTGGGATGGGAAGTTGGAGGGAAAATTGCTAGACGCAGGACTTTACGTTTATAGATATAATGGGGTGGCCACAGATGGCGAAAATTTTACTAAGGCTGGTAAATTCAAATTGATAAGATGATGCGGATTTACCTAGTTTTTGTTTTCGGGCTTCTTTTTGCGTCTAAAGGTTTTAGTCAGGATGTGCAGTACTCTCAGTTCTATGCTAATCCTTTTTATCTAAACCCCGCCTTAGCAGGAAGTACGGGGCTCACTAGGGTGGGAGTTAACTTTCGTAATCAATGGCCTGCTTTGGATCAAAGTTTTATTGCTTATACAGCGTATGCAGATCATTTTTCCGAAAAGTATAATTCCGGATTCGGGATAGTGGTATCAGGAGCTAGAGAATCCTTCAACCAAAGTAGGACGGATGAAATAGGATTGCTTTATAGCTATAGGTTACGACTTGGCGAAAAGCGTTTTCTTCATGTGGGAGCCCAAGGAAGTTTTATTTCCAGAGATGTGCTTTTTGACCAAGTTATTTTGGGGACTCAATTAGACATAGATAAAGGAGTAATAACAGGTGATCCGGGTGCAGGTTTTTCAGGGGATAGTCGGTTACGAGCAGGGGATGTAAATGCAGGACTCTTATATTATGAAGATAAGTTTTGGATTGGAATGTCAGCTTTCCATTTATTTAAGCCTCAGATTAGTTATTTGGAGATTAATTCAAATAAGCTTCCAATCAAATATTCCGTACACGGAGGGGTAAGGTTCAATCTAGCGCCTGGCAATATCAATGATTACTTCAATAATACAGATCAGGAAAGATCCTTAGCTTTCGCGTTTAACTATAAGTCGCAGGGCGCTTTTGACCAGTTAGACATTGGAGCTGAGTTTTACTTCGAGCCGCTCATTCTTGGCATTTGGTACAGAGGTCTCCCTACTAAGTATAATTTACCTAATAATGAATCCTTAATAGGACTTATTGGAATCGAATTAGACTCGGGGTTAGATTTTGGATATAGCTTTGATTATTCCATTTCAAAATTGGGCCAGCGTGTATCGGGCGGAGCGCATGAAGTTTCTGTCAGGTTTGTTTTTTCATCTCATGACCCTCGCAAAAAGTATTATCCTGCCCTTCCCACCTTCAGATACTAAATCGATTTCCATTTGTTCAGAAGATTGTTTTCGGAAATTCAGGTATGGCGGAATTACTAGCTTGAATCAATGTGTTAGTGAGTTGAGAGATGGGTTTTATTCTCTCAAAATCTTTATCAGTTGTTATCAGGGAGTTAGGAAGATTCTTTAATTAAATCGTGATAGGCCCTTGCCACTAAAATAAAAAGGTAGACATTTGCACTCCCAAACGACACAAACGGTGTCGGGGAATGAGGAATAAGAAGCTCAAGAAGTATTGAAAAAATTAATTTTGCATCAGGTTTAGGAAGTCAAAAATGAAGTCTTACCTTTGCGCACCCATCTGAAGAGACGGGAATAAAGTCGGAGCAGTTTAAGACTCTGAGAAACTTTAAAAATTAATTTTGCTACAGGTGTTGCGGTTTAAAAATAACGGCTTACCTTTGCACTCCCTTCAGCAAGGAAGGGGAAAAAAACAGAAGCGGAAACGAGGGTTTCAGTATCTGACCAGAGTCACAAATGCGTGACGCTAAGTTCTTTGAAGTAATGTAAGACAAAAAAAATAGTAACCTGAGAACAGACAGGGAGACGCCTGTAGAACTT
>NZ_MSSW01000016.1 GCF_002150685.1 Algoriphagus antarcticus | reverse complement strand
TAGACCCGTACGTACGGTGGTGTGAGAGGCGCACCGTGGGCTTATGGCTCACGGCCGTCTACTCGATTAGCGGTTCGTTCTTCTTTCTGTCGCATATTACATTGTATTAAAGTCACCCGAATATTTTGTCGGATAAATTACTTCATAAAACCAGTCGCCCTTGTCCACCATAACTCGTCTACCGATTAAAACATTTTTGTCTAACTTATTTTGTTGTAAAATTTCAAGTATTATTTGCAATGATTTGTCAATGTCCGTTACGGTATAAAGCATATTTCCACCGCCTGGTCCCAAGTCGCCAGCGAACCATTCCCCAAGTTTTTTATTTTCAAGAGCCTTGCTCAATTTATCTTCAATTTCTTGTCGTTTGTCCAAGAGTTCCATTTCGTCCTTGAAACCAGTCGGCCGAATTTGAACAAATAAAACTTCATTGCCTTTGAAAGGTGTCCAGTTGTATTTGCTTTGTAATTCAGTTTTTTTATTGTCGAGTTCTTGCTGTGTCAACTGTTGAACTAAATCAAAAGTCTGTTTAGCACCTTCGGGAGTTGATATGTTTAACTCATATAAGTGCAGGTCAAATTTGTCATTGCCTGTTGTCAATGCTCTTGCAACATAAATTATACTATCAGTCTTTTTGTATAAACTAAAAATTTCTTTGTCCGCCAACAAAATTGAGTTCGTTTGTTCGGCAGTTTGCTTGTTGGAGTTTGGGTTGCAACTTGTCAAACCTAAAAATGTAAGAAGTCCCAAAGTGAATGTTATAAATGTCATTTTTTATTTCTGTCGTTTGTGTTATGTTGGTCGTCCTTAGAATGACCGCTAACGTTTGTGCTTGTGAAAGTACTTTCGTAAGGCATCCAAATAGGTAGGCATTGCGAATGTGGTTGCGGGTATATTTGAATTGTCTTTAGTCATCTAAGTTCAATTGATCCAATGGGCTTACGATTTGACCAAATCCCTTAGTCGTAATATGTGTATAGATTTCTGTTGTTTTGCTACTCTTATGACCTAGCAGACTTTGGATATACCTCAAATCTGTCCCATGCTCCAAGAGATGGGTGGCAAAGGAATGACGTAAGGTATGAACTGTTACGTTTTTGGAGATCCCTGCCTTCTTTACCGAATCCTTAAGGAACGACTGTATGCTTCTTGAGGTATAGGGTAGAGGTTTTTGGGGAGTACTTCGCTGTCCTTCAAATAAGTACTCATGAGGCCGGTAGATTCTGATGTATTCCCTCAGGAGCTTAAGGTTTTTTTGAGATAGCAGGGTGTACCGATCTTTTTTGCCCTTCGACTGTACTACTCGAATCTGCATGCGGTCGGAATCGATGTGTGTGATCTTTAAATTTATCAATTCGCTGATTCGTAAGCCTGCTGAATATATCGTCATTAAAATCGTCCGATGTTTTAAGTTTTCGGTGCACCTGAATATACTGACTATTTCCTCTTCACTGCATACCTGTGGAAGAATTTTCTCCCGCTGCGGTCTATCAATGTGATAGAATTTTCTAGGACCGCTTTTCACCTTTTCAAAATAGAACTTGATTGCGTTGATTGCCTGATTCTGATAAGAAGAGGATACGTTGCGTGTAGTGACCAAATATCTTGAAAAATCCATCACCTCCTTATCTGTGAGTTCATCGAGGTCTTGATGTGGGAAGTAATTGATGAATTCAGTTAATAATGCAGTGTACGTCTTGATCGTCTGTGGACTATACCGCCGTTCCTCTAGTTTGTGGATGTATTCTTTAGGACAGGTTTTGGTGAATAGTGTGGTATCCAATCTTTGGATTTTTTCCACTCCTTCATCTTCAGCTTCCCGGTAGATTAACTCGAGATTTAGATCAGCTACTTTTTGCCTGAGCTCATCTTCAAACTTTTGGGTAAAAGGAACAGTCCATTGTTTTTTGGAAGTGTCCCAACGGTAATAGGGAATACGTTTTATTGCTTTGATTAATTCTTCATGGAAGAGAAACCGAAGATTCAGTTTGCCTTTTCTCTTAAGCAGAAAGACTTGGTCTTTGCCGGGGACGAAGGTGGCAGATTCATCTTGACCGTTTTCCAGCTGAATAATTTCATTTATTCTGGTGATTCTATCTCCAAAATACCGTTTGATTTTGTCAAGATTTCCGGGGTAGTTGGGGATCTCCCAACGATAGTTTCCTGTGTTCCATCTGCTATACCTCAGGCTTCTTACAAAGTCCAAGTCCATCTCATTTTTAGGCATTTTGAGAAAGATTTTTTTGCCCGTCACTTGAATTTCTATTGCCGTAGAATACATCTTTGAAAAAATAAAAAGTTGCGTATATATTTCTTTAGGACTAATATCCACATTTAATTTTGATTTGGAATAGCTCATGAAATAGGTCTTTCTATCCCATACGCTGTCTCTTGACAGACCAGGATTTATTACCCTCTATATCTTATGGCAGAGACAGGCACTGAACGCGGCAATTTATTAACTTAACCTCCTTTTGGAACTGTGAAGCCTATCTTAGGGTTTTCCATCATTAACAAACTATTTCATGGCTAATAAAGCAGAGCGCAAAGTCACCATGGGTCAGGTCTTTAAGACCATTATTTGGCCTAGGAGAAAGCATTTATTTTTAGGATTATTTTTGATCATTATCTCCCGCCTTGCAAGCCTTGTATTGCCTGGAGCGAGTAAAATTCTGATTGATGATGTAATTCCTTCCAACGATTTGACCATGCTGAAATGGTTGATCGGGGGCGTGGTTTTGGCGATTGTAGTACAGTCTTCTACATCCTACGCGCTTACGCAAATACTGAGCGTGGAGGCCCAAAACCTGATTTCCAAGCTAAGATCCCAAGTTCAGGCGCATATTATCAAGCTTCCTATCCGATTTTTTGACAATGCGAAAACGGGTGAATTGGTATCCCGAATCATGACAGATGTGGAGGGAGTTCGGAATCTGGTAGGGACAGGATTCGCTCAGATGATCGGTGGGGTTTTGACGTCCATCATCTCTCTTTTTCTTTTGATCAATATCAGTCCGATGATGACGCTTTATGTGTTGCTTCCGGTTGTAATCTTTGGATTAGTTTCGTTAAAAGCCTTCAGTAAAATAAGACCAATTTTCCGCGAGCGTGGCAAAATAAATGCGCAGGTCACAGGCAGATTGACTGAGACGCTCGGAGGAATCCGGGTGATCAAAGGATTCAATGCCGAACAGCAGGAGATTAATACGTTTGCAAGAGGAGTGGATGAGCTTTTTCAGAATGTAAAGGCAAGTCTCACGGCTACGAGTTTCGTGACTTCCATGGGAGCGTTGCTTTTGGGACTGGCATCTGCCGGGATCATGGGAATGGGTGGCTATATGATCATGCAGGGAGAGATGACCTTTGGAGATTTTTTGGCCTTCACGCTTTACCTGGGGTTTATGATTGCTCCGATCGTGCAGATGTCCAATATTGGCAGTCAATTAACCGAAGCTTTTGCCGGTCTGGATAGGACGGAGGAAATTATGAATACTCCGTTGGAAGCTGATGATCGCACGAGGACCCTGGCTTTGAAAGAATTCAGAGGAGATATTGTTTTTGATAAGGTGTCCTTTGCCTACGAAGAAGATAAGGAAGTGGTCAAAAGCATAAGTTTTAATGCTCCGGCGGGTTCGGTGACTGCTTTGGTAGGGACTTCTGGTTCTGGGAAAACAACCATAGCAGGACTTGCAGCTACATTTTTAAATCCTCATTCAGGTATAATTACCTTGGATGGAAATGATCTTCAAACGGTCACGTTGGAATCCTTCCGATCTAGACTTGGCGTAGTGCTGCAAGATGATTTTTTATTTGAAGGCACGATTAGAGAAAACATCCTTTTTCCGAGACCGGATGCAAGTGAAGAAGATTTGCAAAAGTCTGTAGTAGCAGCCCACGTGCAAGAGTTCACAGATCGATTTGACAATGGTCTGGATACATTAATTGGCGAAAGAGGAGTGAAGCTCTCTGGAGGACAGAGACAGCGTATAGCGATTGCCAGAGCAATCTTGGCGGATCCAAGGATATTGATTTTGGATGAAGCTACTTCTAATTTGGATACCGAATCAGAAACCTTGATTCAGGCGAGTTTGAAAGAATTGATGAAAGGCAGAACGACCTTCGTGATTGCCCACCGACTGAGTACTATTCGCCAGGCGGATCAAATCTTGGTAGTGGAAAAAGGTAATATCGTAGAGCGAGGCAAGCATGATGAGCTTATTGCATTAGAGGGAAGGTACTATCAGTTATATACTTATCAGGCGAGAATTTAAAAGGCTGGAAGTAGGCAGTATTCAGTCAGCAGTGTGCAGTTGTAAAAGGTAGTAAGTAGTAGGTTTTGTAAGTGGTAAGTAGAATATGTGGTGAAACTAAGAATAAAACAGGTCCAGCTTTTGAAGAAGCAGGACAAGTCTTAATCTTTGAGAACCTTGGTGGTCTTTGTGGTTATCTAATCCATTACGGATCGTGCCGTTGGCACTCTAAAAAATCGCCATCAACACTTGAAACCCAGAATTTCATTCTGGGCTTTTACAGGTCTTGCCTTTGGCAAGGGGCTCGGAAATTCGATTGAACACTTGTGCCAACGGCACAATCAGTAACAGCCCTGAATACAGCGAAGCCAAATTCAGGGTATGTCAATTCGGGATATAACCCAAGAGTGCCAACGGCACGATCAGTAATCAATCAGTTAACCATTTGTGGG
>NZ_MSSW01000015.1 GCF_002150685.1 Algoriphagus antarcticus | reverse complement strand
CGAAGCGAAATTCAGGGTATGCCAATTCGAGATATAACCCAAGAGTGCCAACGGCACGATCAGTAATCAATCAGTTAACCATTTGTGAGAAATTTTCTGCTTCTCCAAAAGCTGGACTTGGTACATTCCTTTGATCTTCTTCATCCTCCTTAATTTGGGTTGTCACCAATGCTATTTTTCTTATTTTTTCCATTGTTTATGAGCCTTAAATATTTTTCAACTACAATAGCTGTCGATACTTTACCAGCCGATACTGACTTTAAGTTATGCACTCTTACATTCCCCTGATCATCTCCACCACCTGAGCGATATGTTTAGCCTGATAGAAGTTGTCGTGTTCGATTTCATACTGGATCATCTCATGCTCCCAAGTAATATGAAATGGAATATGGATAGCATGGCCCCCAAGTTCTAAGACGGGCAGTACATCTGATTTCAGACTATTTCCCATCATCAGAAATTCATCAGGATCCACATCCAGATGTCGGATAAGCTTCGCAAAATCAGCTTGCTTTTTCTCACTCATGATCTCAATGTGATGGAAATAATGATCCAAACCTGACTTCTTCAGCTTTTTCTCCTGATCTACCAAATCTCCCTTGGTTGCCATTACCAGGCGATAATCATTGTGCAATTCCGCCAATACTTCCTCCACTCCCGGTAATATTTCTATTGGTTTTTCCATCATATCATACCCGATTTCCAATATTTTGTCGATAAATGTAACGGGTATTTTATGGTCAGAAATCCGCAATGCAGTCTGGATCATTGATAGTATAAAGCCTTTGATGCCGTAACCGTACAAGCCCAGATTCTCAATTTCCGTCAGGTAAAGTTCTTTGATGCTGCTATGCCTAGGCATAAATGCTTCCACCAAACTTGCAAATTTCTCCTCCGCTTCGCGAAAAAATGGTTCATTCACCCACAAGGTATCGTCAGCATCAAAGGCTATTACTTTTATCATTTTTTTTAAATTAGAAAATTGGAAGATTGGGGAATTCAGCTGTCAGACTCAGCCAAATCGTCATTCGATAGCTATCTGATGCGTGTACCCAAGCAATCAGGATTAATTATAACTAGATTGCTTCGGTCATACCTTACTCGCAATGACGTTTATCTATTGAAATGGTTTCCATATCAGACTGTGCCTGGCAGTGACGCTCCACATTTGACATACAACTTCTTACATTTAATTACTCAACTTCATTCTGCCCACTGAATTCTGCTTACTGAAGACTGCCTTCTGTTCACTGCCCAACTGTTTTCATCCAATCCAACAACACATCTCTCCATCCATCAACAGGCCCTTTTCCCAAACCAAACCCAAACCCATGCCCGCCTTTAGGATAGATATGAAGAGAAGCAGGTACTTTGTTCGCGTTTAGGGCTTTGTAATAAAGAAAACTGTTTTCAATCGGTACCCCACCGTCATCTTGGGCATGAACCAAGAAGGTTTGGGGAGTTTCTGGAGTTACATTCAATTCGCCGGAGAAGCGATCAATCAATTCTTGGCTGGCATTTTCGCCGATTAGATTTTTTCTGGAACCTGAATGCGCACTTGCATCTCTGAATGAAATCACTGGATATACTAAAATTGAGAAATCAGGACGGGCAGAAAGCGCATCGATTGCGTCTTTAGGTCTATCTACTTCATGTGCATACTGCGTGCTGACGGTAGAAGCCAAATGCCCTCCAGCTGAGAAGCCCATTACGCCAATTTTACTTGGATCAATTTTCCATTCTTCCGCATGATGTCTGGCTAGACGAACAGCACGTTGTGCATCGAGGAGCGGAACTTCCTTCGCATCTGTTAGCGATTTAGAATCCGGAAGTCTGTATTTCACGACAATTCCTACGATACCTAGTGTATTCAGCCACTTTGCAAAGTCTCTACCTTCCCAGTCATAAGCTAGAATATGATATCCTCCTCCCGGGAAGATTACGACGGCTTGGCCTGTACGTATTTGTTTGCTTGGGAGAAAAACTTCGATCTGAGGAATCTGTACATTTTCTATCCTGATAATCCCTTCTTCCACAGCTTTTTCCTCTAGGCCCATATCTTTCTGAAGTGGAGGAGTGCCTTCCCAAAGAGGAAGAATGATTTCTTGAGCATTGACGAGGATGCTGGTCATGATTAGACTGAGTACTAGAAGTATTTTTTTCATCTGTTTATATTTTCTTTTCAAAGTTCATATTGCCTATTCCTAACTTGATTCGGGAGAATCTCGCCTGAAAGATAATCATCCCACTGTGTGACATTTAGAGTTTTGCCCGATTTCATAAGGTTTATTTTAGGCATTGAAATCAAAAATCTTGTCCATTAACTGCCAGCGCCAATTGTCTGGAGTTCCGGGTAAATTGGTTTGGTATTGACCGAGGAAAGCTTCCCATTCCTGTACTTTCTCGTTGGCATTGTCCAAGGCAGCTTTCTTCTCGAAGGTAAAGTTTTCATCCCCAACTAGTATCATGCTTAGTCTTTGACGCCAGCGATAGATACTCATCTGCAAAATCCCAGAATCATAAAGACTTTGGATGATGGCTGGGTGAACTGCCTTATGACATTCCACATAAGCCAAAATTGCTTCCTGGTCATCTTTGAGATCGCAGATCAATACAAAGGTTTGGGGTTTCATATTTCTTACTATTATTAAGATTTTCTCAACCAATTTAAGTCTTCAGAAAATTATTAGGATCGAAAATCCATAGGCACATTGAATTCTGGGTTACTCCGGTCATCGGTCTTCCAACCCGTTGACCAAAGAGAATTCGCTTACTGGCAGAAAAGCGTACATACAGAATTCATTTTTCAAAATCTTAAGTCCAATAGTTATTTTGATCTCTCAATCTCTCATTCTCCCAATCTTCTCATTTCCATTTTTTTTCACCCGAAGACTAAATAATAACACCATCGTAAAACAAGCTAGTGGCAGAATGAAGGAGAAATTTACTTCTGATACACCCAAAATCAATGTGTCATCATACCCAATTCCACCGATGTCCATTATCATTCCTTGCAGTGTAGGCATTATCGCACCACCCACAATCGCCATCACCAGGTACGCAGCCGCAAACTTGGAGTCTTCCCCCAAGCCATCCAAGGCGATTCCGTAAATGGTCGGAAACATAAGTGACATGGCAAATGATATTGCTACCAATGAGTAAAGTCCGGTCATACCCGGTAGGAAAATAGCTCCCGCAGTGAATACAATGGCGAGAACGGAAAAAATGCTAAGCAACTTAGTAGGGGAGATAAAGCGAAGTAAAAAAGTACATATCCATCGCCCTAGCAGAAAGACAATCAATGCAGCGTAACCATAGTTCACAGCATCAGCATTGGAAATCCCAAGCACTTCAGCGTACTGGTATATATAGGTCCAAACCATGATTTGCGCTCCTACATAGAACATCTGTGCAAGCGTGCCTTCTACGAAGTTTCGGTTTTTCAACAAGCGACCCATGGTAGCTTTGAATTCCACCTTTCCATTCTCTTTGCTTTCAGGCATTTTCACCATGGCGATGACTACAAGGATTCCAATCACTACCAGACCAAGCATCACATACGGATTTCGAATTACCATAAGGTCGGCAGTACGGATTACGGCTTTTGCAGACTCATCAAGTGAGGAGAAAATGATATTCCCATCAGCGTCAGTAGCATTCGATTGAAGTGCATTTAGGATAAATTGTTTTGCGACAAAAAGACCTGCCAATGCTCCCATAGGGTTAAATGCCTGAGCGAGGTTTAGACGCTGAGTTGCAGTAGCTTCAGGCCCCATGGACAAGATGTAGGGATTGGCAGTGGTTTCCAAAAAAGCTAATCCGAACGTCAAGATATAAAGGGAGGCAAGGAAAAAGCCATAACTCTCCCAAGCTGCCGCCGGATAAAATAGCATAGCTCCGAAGCCATACAATCCCAAGCCAAGTAATATTCCAGTTTTGTATGAATACTTTTTGATGAAAAAAGCGGCAGGCAAGGCCATGGTGAAGTAGCCTCCGTAAAAGGCCATCTGCACCCAGGAAGCTTGCGTATTATTCAATTCGAGTACTCGCTTAAATGCTGCTACCATGGGATTGGTAATGTCATTTGCGAAGCCCCAGAGTGCAAAAAGGGAGGTAATGAGAATAAAGGGAAGGATTAATTCCTTTGGGACTAATGCAGGTTTTTGGGTCATGGGTAGGATTATAAAGCTCGGTCAAGATGGGTGTATCCACCATCTACAAATAGATGCTGTCCGGTGATGTGTGCGGCCTTATCGGAAAGTAAGAATATAGCCATAGCAGCAATTTCTTCTGGTGTCGTCATGCGTTTGCCCAATGGGATTTTGGCAGTGATCTCAGCAAGCCTCTGTTCGGGATTTGGAAATGTTTTGATCCAGTTTTCGTAAAGCGGAGTATATACTTCAGCTGGAATTATTGCATTTACGGTGATTTGGTAGGGTAGAAGCTCCACAGCCCATTCACGGGTAAGCGAAAGTTGGGCGCCTTTTGCAGCAGTGTATCCAGATGTTCCTCCTTGGCCTGTAACGGCCGTTTTACTGCTGATATTGATGATGCTTCCTTTGGATAGTTTTAAATGTGGCAAAGCATAATGTGCCAAGTGATAGTAGTGATTCAGGTTTTTAGCCACCGACTTCTCAAATGCTTCAGGACTTCCGTTTTCCAAACCAACACTGTCATTTGCTCCGGCATTATTGACTAATCCATCTATCCTCCCGTATTTTTCTAGCGTAAGTTTGACTGCTTTTTCCGAATCTATAGCTTCAAAAAGTCGGATAGGGATCTGAAAAGATTCGCCTAATGTGAGAATGGCAGCACCTTCTTTTTCACTGGGGTCAATCATCACAGGAATAGCTCCTTCTTCTATCAATCCTCTGGAAATCGCGCCTCCAATTCCTTTGGCTCCGCCAGAAATCAGGATGACTTTATTGGTTAGGTTTAGGTTCATTTTATAACAGTTTCTTTTGACTATTTTTAACTTAAATGCTACCAACTCAATTGTCGTGACAGTGGTGCGACAAGTTGATAATCTGGAAAAACATCGGCAAACTGCATCATTCTTCGAAGATTTTTTTCCTGAAAGGAATTGCCATACGCATTTGCTAATTGTGTTGCTACTTGAGGGACAACCTCTTTTCCGTATTCAGCACGCTGGTTTTCGAGAAAATGCTTGTTTATCTTATAACCAATTTGCCAATAAACTAAAGTAAGCGTGCTGTTTACATGCGAGACAATTTGCCTTTTTCCCTGCTCTATAATGTTTGCCAAATCTTGAATTAATAGATCGTTGTCTTTCATATGGTTGCAGATTTTGACAATAAGCTAATGTCAGTTGACTAAATAATCCCGTAAAACTCCGCCGCTGTATTTCCCATAATTGCTTCTTTCTCCGTTTTGGAAAGTCTATCCGTGAATCGCTCGATTATTTCCAGCACTTGCTCGTACTCTCCAGCAATCTTACATACAGGCCAGTCGCTGCCAAACATCAATCGCTTCGGCCCGAAAAGCTCAAGCGCTACGTCAAGATAAATTTGGAGGTCTATAGCTTTCCACTTCTTCCAGTCGGCTTCGGTGATCATTCCAGATACTTTGCAGGAAATATAATCACGCTCTGCAAGTGGAGCCATCTCTTTTTTCCATTGTCTCCAAATACCCAATTTGATGTTCGGCTTGGCGATATGGTCTATCACAAATGGTTGCTCAGGAGCTTTTTTTACAAAATGTAAGGCTGCCTCCAATTGATTGTGAAAAATCAGAATATCATAAGTGTAGCCGCGCTTTCCGATTTTCTTAATCCCACGGATAAACTCCTTTCGCAGCATGTAATCCACATTTTTTGACTGCAAAATTTCTCGATAGCCTTTTAGCTTTTTATGCGAAGCAAACTGATCCAAATCCTTATCCAAGTCATCGCTGCCCAAATCTGCCCAGCCAACGACGGCTTTGATCTGCTCGTATTCTTCTGCTAAATCCAACAGAAAGGCAGTTTCGCGAAAGCTTTCGTCAGCCTGAACTGCCACGCAGCCATCGATCTCGTGTTCCTTTAAAATTGGAATCAAATCATCAGGAAGGAAATTTTGCTGGATCACTTTCATTTCGTCAGTGATCCAGGAGTGTTTTTCAGGATTGTATTTCCAAAAGTGCTGGTGCGCGTCCAGTCTCATGCTTCTGGATCGTTCATAGCTACTTGCTTTGCTTCGCCAAGTCCTTCGATTCCCAGCTCCACCACGTCGCCTTCTTTGAGATAAGTAGGAGGTTTCAAACCCAACCCAACACCGGCAGGAGTTCCGGTGGAAATCACATCACCAGGTAGTAGAGTCATGTACTGACTTAAGTGCTCGATCAATTCAGGGATGTTGAAAACCAAATCGGATGTATTGCTGTCTTGAAGCATTTTGCCGTTTAGTTTCAGCCAAAGTCTCAGGTTGTGTGGATCTTTGATTTCGGTTTTGGTGACCAAAATTGGCCCAAGAGGAGCGAAGTTATCAGCACTTTTACCTTTGACCCATTGGCCACCGTGATGCAATTGGAAATCACGCTCGCTTACATCATTGTGTACACAATAGCCCGCCACATACTCCATCGCATTTTCCTTGCTTACATATTTTGCCCGCTTGCCGATTACCACTGCCAATTCTACTTCCCAGTCAGTTTTGACAGAATTCTTTGGAATCAAAATAGGATCAAAAGGTCCGCAAAGTGAAGAAGTTGCCTTCATAAAAATAATGGGAACCTCAGGCACCGCCATACCAGATTCTAAAGCATGTTTGCGATAATTCAACCCTATACAAATGATTTTGGATGGCCTGGCTATTGGAGAACCAAGTCTGGAGTCAGCCGGAATTTCGTTTAAATTCTTCTGATTGGCGTGCAGCCACTCTTCTAGCCTTGCAATTCCGTTGTTGGTGAAAAATTCTTCGTTCCAGTCTTCCTTGAAGCTGGAGCAGTCTAGGTATTTGCCTGATTCGCTTTGAATTCCTGGTTGTTCTTTTCCGGCTGCGCCAAATCGTATAAGTTTCATTTTTATGTATTAAGTGTTAGTGATTAGAGAAAAGAGATTGGAGATTGGAGAATAGAGAATAGAATCAATTGTATTAATAGATGTCATCGACTTCGCTCAGACTGAATCCCCGATCCAATCAGATTCATCAATACCTCGTGATTTCACAACATCGGTCATACGTCATCCGACATCGGCCAACTTTGTCCTCACATTTTCAACCCCAAGAATCCCCCGTCAATCGGGATATTGGTTCCTGTCATAAAGCTGCCGGTATCTGCACTGACGAAATAAGCTAGTTCCGCGATTTCTTTAGGAGTAGCCATTCTGCCAATCGGCTGCGTAGCGGCTAGTTTTTCAAACATTTCCTTCTCCTGCCCGGGATAGTTTTTTGCCAAAAAACCATCCACAAATGGTGTGTGAACTCGACCGGGAGACAAGCAATTGCAACGAATACCGTCTGCGACATAATCCCTGGCCACGCTCAGTGTCATGGAAAGTGCAGCGCCCTTGGTCATGCTATAAGCAAATCGGTCTGGAATACCGATAGACGCTGCCACGGAAGCCATATTGAGAATGGACCCACCGCCGTTTTCTTTGAGTTTTGGAAGCGCCGCTTTGATGCAGTTGAACATGCCTTTCACATTCACCTGAAAAACTCGGTCGAAGTCTTCAGAGGAAGTAGTTTCCACTTTTCCTATATGAGAGACGCCGGCATTGTTGATGAGGGTATCTATTTTTCCGGGAATGGATTGTATGAGTGATTCGGTCACTTCTGGATCGGCAACGCTTCCGCAAAGAAAAGTCACGTCAAAGCCTTTTTCCCGCTCAGCCTGCGCTACTTTTTCTCCTATCTCAGGACTGATATCCATAAAGTAAACTTTTGATTTTTTGGCAGCAAAAAGCTGAACCATGGCGAGTCCAATTCCGGAAGCTCCACCTGTAATCAGTACTGTTTTATTTTCCATAATTAAAGCAAAACGGAAGGTAGCACCTGTATTTTTTAGTGCCAAAGAATTTTGTGTGGATTACAGTTTAACTGTTTCACCGGTTTTCACAGATTCGTCACAGGCAAAAGCAATTTTCAAACTGTTCAAAGCATCTTCTAAATGCTCATTCAGATTGATATTTTCTTGGATTGCTTTGAGGAAATACTGCTGCTCACGATTGCAGAGTTCCTGATGATCCGGTTCGTCTGTCAGATCTATCCATTGATCAGGCTTAGTAAACTTATTATTAGCATCAATCTCAGCATGATGAACTCGTATGGATTCGGTTTTGGTGTGAGAATCCACATTATCCGATTGTCCGCTTGCGCCGGCATTCTTTGCTGTGATAGATACTGAGCCTTTTGGCCCAAAAACATCCTTTACAAAAAACGCGGTCTCACTTACCATTGGGCCCCATCCAGCTTCATACCAGCCTACAGAGCCATCTTCGAAACGAATCTGAAGTTGGCCGTAATTGTAATTATCTACAGAAATATCCTCGGTGAGTCTAGCGCCAATCGCTGAAACTGAAACTGGCTTGGATCTGGTCATCTGGCACATGACGTCAATGTAATGCACTCCGCAATCGACGATAGGGCTGAGGCTTTTCATGAGATTACGATGGACATCCCACATATAACCCTGACTTTGTTGATTGAGATTCATGCGCATCACCAGCGGTTTACCGAGCTTTTCGGCTTCCTCTATAAATCGAATCCAGGATGGATGATGTCTCAAAATATAGCCTACGACTACTTTCTTGTTTACTTCTTTCGCTTTTGCAATAATCCGCTCGCACCCGACAATGGTATCTGCCAGAGGTTTTTCTATGAAGATATGACATCCTGCTTCCAGGGCTTTTATTGCAAATTCTTCATGGGTATCAGGGTAAGTTGAAATGCAAACCGCATCAGGTTTAAATTGGGTTAAGGCATCTTCGAGATCAGAAAAAAGCGGATAATTAGCCTGAAGTTTATCGTTTAGTTTGCTTTTGGAATCACCTCTGGAAACCAGTCCACAGATTTCGAATTCAGGGAAATTATGGTAAGCGGTGGCATGGGCAATGCCCATATTTCCACAGCCAACTACAAGGATTTTGATTGGGTTAGATTTACTCATTGACATGGTTGGGTTTTAGGATCATTTTATGGATTTATGGATAGATTCTCCATCTGGGTGACAGGGATTTCGATTATCTTTACCGATAAGGTTACTGGCTTGATAGGTTGGTCTTTGCTGTCTCTTTTCACTCGGACGATTTGCTCCACCACACTCATACCTTTGATCACATGACCAAAAATCGTGTAATCTCCATCGAGTCTAGGTATTCCTTCTGGGTTTTGGACAATGTAAAACTGACATCTGGCAGATAATTTGTTTGGATTATCATCTCGGCCAGCGCCCACTGCTCCATAGACATGCTTCAACTCTGGGACAAATTCGGGTTTTAGAAGATACTCAGGATCAGTGAACCCTTCCTCAGTATCAGGGCAGCCACCTTGAGCTACAAAGTTTGGAATGACTCGATTGAACGTCAGGGAATCCCAATAGCCAGCATTTGCCAGTTCTATAAAGCTTTCTTTGTGCTTTGGAGTGCGATCATCGAGTCTAATGAGGATTTCTCCGTAGGGTGTGATGATTTGACCTACAGGAATTGTATTAATAGTAGATTGTGCAAAAGATTTGCCTGCCAGGGAAAAAAATAAGATGATCGACAAAAAACTGTTTATCGAAAGCAATCTAGATGTTTTACAGTCTCGTATGTAGTTTTTCTCAAGGAAAGTATTTGGCATTTCGTTTGGAAAGGAAGTTGAAATAGAGATTGTTTGCATCAGTAAAATTAAAAGTAGTAAAATGAATCAAATATCTTCTTTAAACGAAAATGAATTAGATAGACTTTTGGCACTTAGTAATCTCGGAATCGATTACTATGAGCCAAAGCAAGGCCTGGATTTTCTTACAGAGCTTGCGGCGAAGGTTTCTGGTACAGAAATCTCGCTGGTAAATTTAATCGATACGTTTACTCAATGGAGCGTTTCCTCATATGGTGTTGAAATCAGGCAAACGCCAAGAGAAGAATCAGTTTGTCAATATACCATTCATGCTAGTCCCGATGAAGGACTTGAAGTAGAGGACTTAAGGACCGATGAGCGTTTTAAGGACATGATTTATGTAAAAGGCTCTCCAAATCTTCGGTACTATATGGGTCTTCCTTTAACCTCTGCTGAAGGTTATAATTTTGGAACTTTGTGTGTGATGGATAGTAATCTGATACATCTTTCTGATGATGCTAAGGAAATCTTGAAACTGATTGCTAAGCAGATTGTGGATCGATTACAGGTAAATAGCCTTGTGGCCCACCTTAAAAATAAACTTAATGAATCTGAATTGAGTCAAAAAAAATTGGCACATGACATTCGAGGGCCAATAGGAGGAATAATCGGCCTTTCAGATTTAATTCTGGACGAAGATGATCTTACAGATCGAAACGAAATACTGGAATATGCAGAAATGATCAAGCATAGCAGTTTGTCATTGCTTGATTTGTCCAAAGAAATTCTGTCAAAGGAATCTGATGGGAAATCAAATCGAATCCGTGATCTGAAGGAGGGTGAAACAAATCTGGTCAAACTAAAAGAGACAATTGTAAGACTTTTGGCGCCTCAGACAACGGTAAAGCAAATCAGATTTGACGTGAGCCTAGTGGATGAAAATAAATTCGAGTCTTTTTCTAAACTTTATGTGTTACAGATTTTGGGGAATCTTCTTTCAAATTCTATCAAATTCACCAATCCAGGCGGTTACATTTCGGTTTTAATGAATTTGAAGCGTCGTGAGTTAGATTTGATTTTAGAGCTAATCGTTGAAGATAATGGAACGGGGATGACAGCTTCTAAAATCAATGAAATCTTAAAAGAAGGCACATCTACCCATAAAGGAACCGACGGAGAGGTTGGGTTTGGATTGGGACTGAATCTAGTGAGATTACTTGTCAATCAGCAGGAAGGAACCATAGAGATTGACTCGGAAGTAGGGTCTGGCACAAAGTTTAGAATTGAGATGAAGGTGAATTAATTTGCAGCGCAGCTTTTTGGTTGTTCACTGGATTGGCATACATCGCCAAAAAACTTTTGATCAAAAATTCATTTTTGGTATTCACCTTTTCATTCATTCTTTTTTCAAATGATTTTTTCTCTTCAGCAGAATAGAAACCAATATATTCCTCATCTCCATAGAGTAGGTCATGGGCGATGTAATTGCTCGGCCAAAGCTTGTAACCAGCCCAGATCTTTTGATCAATGGTTTCGGCAAGTTTACTCAGTTTGTCAGGTTGACTAAGTTCCATTGCCGAGATTTCTCGGATTTCCTTGTCCAAAATACCATTTACCTGAAGATGAATTCTCTTTTTGGTGCCGATGATTCCTCTAAGGAGATTTAGGAAGTCTTCATTTTCACCTTTGACGTACTTTTCATCCCGTGACTTGGCTAGCCACTCGGGCATCTTCAAGACATCTGTGGGATCATATTCGTAAGAGATGGAGATAGGAACTATCTTAATTTTCTCAAAATACATAAATGGGTCTTGTCGTTCTTCAGAAAGAGAGAGCATTTTCAGAACTCCACGATGGGTCGCGTCATTACCATCTTTTGTCCGTCCTTCTCGCTGGGCTGTCCACACGGATCTATTTTCAGAGATAAGTGACTTTTTAATGTATGCCGATGCCATTTGTGAACTTTCTAAAAGTGCTCTTCCTTGAAGACCTCGCTTAATTGCAAAGTTCCTGTTAAGTCTGGAAAGTGTATGCAAAAAGGGCTTTTGGATCAAATTATCTCCGATAGCAGAGGTGGTGAGTACCAAGCCATTTTCGTAAAGACAGGCATTCAGCAAGGAGGTGTCCAGAATAATGTCTCGATGATTTGAAATAAAGAGGTAGGCAGTATTGGATTCCAGCTGGTCAAAACCACCTGTACTCAATCCTTCGGAGCTTTTTTCCAAGACTTTTTGTATCCCAGGATAGATAAAGTTGACTTGAAAGTCTCTCAGTGAATGCGTGTGAACCATCAGATCTTTCCAATGCTCCTTAGTATCAGAAGGAAATGTGAAACTCATCATTGCCTCCAGCATGGGATCATCTATGATCTTGCGGATAGCAGCATTGGCTTCTGCATCATATAAAGGCCTGATTGAATCAAATTGCGACATAATTATATTTAGGGTGGTCTGCAAAAAGCAAATTTTAGCTTAGAATTCTAAGTTAATTTACAAAGATCAAAGTTAATAAATGGTTAGACTAACGAGCGAGGTACTGATCGATGAAGAGTAAATGAAACGGAAGAGCTTCTGTCCAGTACTCCCAAGTATGGGCTCCGGGACGCTCGGTATAATCGTGAGGGGTGCCATTTTTCAGGAGCATTTGATGCATTTGTCTGTTAGTTTCGAGTAAGAAGTCATCGACACCACAGTCCATTAGCAGAGCGATTCCATTTTCCATCATTTTATCCACTAATCCCACAGCGGTGTAAGTACTGAAAGGCGCATCAAAGACAAGGTCATCACCGAGCATTGATTTTTGCTGAGTTTGTCTGAGTTTGCTGAATTCTGCAGGAACTTTCCATAAGCGGGTATCGATGTTCATCACCCCACTCATACTAGTGGCAGCAATGAACAGGTCAGGATGTTTAGCACTTAGCATGATAGAGCCATGTCCGCCCATAGAAAGGCCAGTGATCGCTCTGGATTCTTTTTTGGCTAAAGTTCGGTAAGTACTGTCAATGTGGGGGATTAATTCTGCGGTGATGTAAGTCTCATATTGTACTGAATCCATCACAGGACTATCGAAATAATAACTGGATGGCCCAACTCCAGGAGTGACAATAATCAAGTTGTATTCCTCTGCCATACGGTTTACAAGACCGGGTTCGGTCACCTTTTGATGCCAATCACTAAAAGCCCCACTTCCGCCATGAAGCAGATAAAGCGTAGCAAATTGCTTGCTGCCGTCATAGGTAGAAGGAGTAGTGACAGCAGCTTTCAACCTTTTATCCATCACTTTGCTATAGATTTCTATGGTATCAACTTTGGCTTGCGCAAAAAGTAAGCTTGGGATAAAGAATAATAGAATCAGAAATTTTTTCATGGGATGGTTAGTTGGGTGTGGTGAAGAGGCAAAATAGAGATTTATCGCAAAGAAAATCAGGGGTCTTTGTATAGTTAAAAAAAAACCTCCCGAATTATCGGGAGGTTTTGGTGCGGATAGAGGGGCTCGAACCCCATGCCTCACGGCGCTAGATCCTAAGTCTAGTGCGTCTACCAATTTCGCCACATCCGCAGCTGTTTTCTATTGGGATGCAATGTTACCAATTCTCGGATTGAAATAATATTAATTACCATGTTAATGTGCCAGAAACATAGTTATAGCTGCGGAACCTGTTCATTTTCAACCGATTTATTTTTGAGGCTTATCTTGGATCAACACCTTTCTTAAAATTTCTATTTGATTATACGGAATCTTGCCAGTAGAAAATTTGTAGGATCGAAGGTCCAAAGACACATTGAATTCAGGTTGACTTTGGTCATCGGTCTTCCAACCCGTTGACCAAAGAGAATTCGCTTACTGGCAGAAAAGCGTTCATGCAGAAATTTCTAAATATTTCTCATCGTCCTCTGAACTTTTGAGAGTGTATTGTGATTGAACGTTCATTCAGTCATTAAATCAATGCTAATCTGTTAGATAAAAAGAAGGGTATTATTCAAAGCGCACTCGATTTGATTCAAGAGCACGGCTTTCATGGTTGTCCTGTGAGTATGGTTGCCAAAAATGCCGGAGTAGCTGCAGGTACGATCTATACTTATTTTGAAAATAAGGACGATTTGATCATAGGAATCTATGAATATGTAGGCGAGGAAATTAAAAAATATGTCTCAGAACGGGATGATAATTCACTATCCTTTAAGGATAGATATTATAATTATTGGAAAAATTTAACCGATTTTTATGAGCTAAAACCCTCTATTCATGGTTTTTATGATCAGTTTTTAAATTCTCCTTACAATTCTGAGGAGATGCAAAATAAACCCAATTCCTGGCATGATTTCGCCAATGCTTTTTTCGAAGAAGGGATTAGGCGGGGAGAAATTAAAGAATTAAACCCTATTGTGCTTTCCATTCTTGTGAATACAAATGTGAATTCGATCGTTCGCATAAAGAAGAATTTCAAGAAGAAACTTGCCAGAAATAACATGGAACTGGATGAGATATCCCATTTGATATGGGCTGGTATCAAAGCAGATTAGCCCAAATGCCTTTTTCAAACTAAAATTAATTATTACACAGATGTTCAAAAAACGTTTACTGTTGTTCGGCTTGAGTATTTTGCTCTTATCAAAAGTCGCCTATAGTCAGGAAGAAAGTGGTGTGCCCCAAGAAGTATTGACTTTGGATCAGGTGATCGAATATGCATTAATCCAGAGTCCGATCATCAGGCAGGCACAGATCGATCAGGAGATAGGAGATCGTGATATCAAATCAAATTTGGCAGATTGGTATCCTCAGATCACTGCCTCTGCGGCGGGAGCCTATAATATCAAACTACAGCAGCAGATCATCGGGGATCAGCTGATCACTTTTGGTCAGCCTTACAATTCGAATGTTTTGCTTCAGGCGGATCAGACCTTGTTCAATCGAGATCAGCTTTTCGCTTCCAAGTCTTCAAAATATTACCGTCAACAGCTTCAGCAGGTGATAGAAGATGCCAAGATCAATACTGTGGTGGATGTGAGTAAAGCTTTTTACTCAATTCTTTTATCCGAAGAGCAAATAAAAATCCTCGATCAAAACCTTGATCGTCTGGAGAAGCAATACAAAGATGCATACAGCCGATTTGATGCTGGTTTGGTGGACAAGACCGATTACCAGCGCGCCTCGATTGCACTTACTAATGTGAAAAGTGATCGGAATAGAGTTGAAAATTCGTTTGGTGCAAAGTACGACTACCTGAAGCAATTGATGGGATATCCAGATAGTCTGGATTTCATAGTGGAGTTTGACGTACAAGATGCAGAAGGCAAAATCGCTGAAGATGCGGCAGATCCATTGATGCTGGAAAATCGCGTGGAATATCAACTGTTGCAAACTCAGCAAACTATCAATGAAATCCAGACGGATTACGAAAAATGGAATTACCTGCCTCAACTATCTGCTTTCTACCGATACAATTGGAATTATTTCAGTCCGGAGTTTTCCAATTTATATAATGTCGCATATCCGTTGTCAGTAGTAGGGCTCAATTTGTCGATTCCTATTTTTCAGGGAGGAAAGCGAATTCACCAAATAAAATCGGCCGAATTGCAGGTGGATCGGGGAGTTATCGAAATCGAAAATCTCAGTAATCAAATCAAAACAGAATATTCTACAGCTTTGGCAGACTACAACAGCAGTGTCTATGAATGGCAACTGATCAGAGAAAATATGGAGATGGCCGAAGAAGTCTATGATATCATCAAGCTGCAATATGATGAGGGAATCAAAGCTTACGTGGAATTAGTCGTAGCAGAAACCGATCTTCAAACTGCCCAAATAAATCATGTCAATGCATTCTACCAGGTTTTGGAAGACAAGATTGACTTGCAAAGAGCATTAGGAATCCTCAATTAATCAGAATCTCTTAAATTTTATACCAAATGAAATCACGCATGTCACAAGCGACATATAGAGGGATTTCCCGATAACTATCGGGATAACCATGCGAGATTCCATATGACCATTGATAAACACCAAAAAACATATGAAATTATCATACAAACTTGCAGCTTTTTCGGCTCTGATTTTAGCAGGGTTTTCTTGCGGGCAAAAGGAGCAGGCGGGACAGCAAGCTCCTCCGCCTACAGCAGTCACTACTTATACGTTGGTGAAAAAATCAGTGACTGGCCTTGACGAATACCCAGCAACTCTAGTTCCGCTAAATGAAGTCGAGATTCGCCCTCAAATAGGTGGATATATTACAAACATCTATGTCAAAGACGGTCAGGAAGTAAAGAAAGGGCAGAAGCTCTACGAAATCGACCGGAGCAAATACGCAGCTTCTCGACAGCAGGCACAAGCATTGGTACAAAGTGCAGAAGCCAATTTGGCAAGATTTGAAAAAGACTATGATCGCTATCAGAGATTGGATGAACAAGAGGCTATCGCTAAGCAGACCTTAGATTACGCACAGACTGAAGTGCTCAATGCCAAAGCGCAGCTCAGCTCCGCAAAAGCTCAATACGAATCAGCTTCTACAGATTATAATTATTCTGTGCTGGTTGCTCCATTTGACGGAACAGTCGGTATTTCTCAAGTAAGACAGGGAACCCAAGTTTCTCCAGGTCAGCCTGTACTGAATACCTTATCCTCAAACGATCCTATGTCTTTGAATTTCGTGATCAATGAGAGCGAGATTCCTAGATTCACCAAGATGCTGAAAGCAGAAGAAACGCCTGATTCATTGTTTAGAATCAAATTCAGTGATGGCAGTATTTATCCCTTCAATGGCAAATTCACTACGATAGATCGAGCCGTAGGAAGACAGTCTGGTACTATTGATCTACGTGTGCAGTTCCCAAATCCGGATCGCGATCTTATTGCCGGAATGACTGTGAATCTGATGGTGCTCAATGAGGACATTGGAGAACAAGTGGTGATACCTTACCGAGCTGTGACTGAGCAGATGGGTGAATACTTTGTGTATGTAGTGCAGGCGGATAATACGGTGAAGCAGCAAAATGTGATCCTAGGCACTCAGATAGGAGAGGGTATCGTAGTGAGAAGCGGAGTGCAAGAAGGAACCAAAATCGTGGTGAATGGCATCCAGAAGCTACGTGAAGGAGCTCAGATCACCGAGCAGACGGTAGCCAAATAAATCGTTTTTTTTAATAAGACTTGATTAATTACTAATGATATCAGACGTATTTATAAAACGGCCAGTAACCGCAATGGTGATTTCGATCGTCATCGTGCTGGTCGGTGTTTTAGCAATTTTAAATCTCCCGGTCACACAATATCCTGACATCACACCTCCGGTAGTTTCGGTGTCGGCCAACTATACGGGTGCGGATGCAAGGACGGTGGAGCAGACAGTAGCTACACCCATAGAAACCCAAGTGAACGGTACGCCGGGGATGGCTTATATTTCCTCAAATAACACCAGTACCGGTCAGATGCAGATGAATGTCACCTTTGAAGTAGGGACGGATATTAACATTGCTACGCTCGATGTGCAAAACAGGGTTTCCATCGCTGAGCCCTCTCTTCCAGAGGCTGTTCGTCGACTGGGTGTGACCGTGAGAAAAAGAAATCCATCCATTATGATGGTGTTGAGTATCACTTCCCCTGAAGGATCTCATGACAGTAAATTTCTTTCCAACTATGCCAATATCTTTATCAAAGATGCGCTACTTCGTGTAAACGGGGTCGGTGATATCACAGCAATCGGTCAGGATTTCAGTATGCGTATTTGGCTGAAGCCTGATAAACTGGCTCAATACGGTATTTCTGCAAGAGAAGTAACTTCTGCCATTCAGGAGCAAAACCTACAGGTAGCAGCGGGAAAAGTAGGAAGCATGCCGCAGTTCGATACGCAGGTTTTTGAATATCCAATTACCGTAAATGGACGTCTGGAAAGTTCCGAAGAGTTTGAAGACATCATCCTGAGAACAAATCCTCAGGATGGTTCCTTAGTTTACCTGAAAGATGTGGCCAGAATCGAATTGGGCCAATTTGACTACAGCAGATATTCCACGCTGGATGGCGAGGAAGCAGCGATTTTGCTGCTTTACCAAGCTCCGGGAAGTAATGCGCTGGAAACAGCAGAGGGCGTATATGCGGCTTTGGAAGAGTTGCAAAAGAACTTCCCTACAGATATGACTTATACAGTTCCTTTTGAGTCTGTATCTGTGGTAGAAGTGTCGATCAATGAAGTCATGAACACATTCGTGGAGGCATTGATTCTGGTGATCATTGTAGTGTTCTTATTCTTGCAGAGTTGGAGAGCGACATTGGTTCCTGTTCTTGCGATCCCAGTTTCCATCATTGGTACTTTTATTTTCTTTCCCTTACTCGGATTTACGATCAATACACTGACGCTCTTCGGGTTCGTGTTGGCGATAGGTATTGTGGTGGATGACGCCATCGTGGTAGTGGAGGCAGTGCAGCATTACATTGATTCCAGGAAGATCTCTGCGAAAGAAGCCACGCGCTTGGCGATGAAGGACATCACCGCTCCGGTAATTGCGATTGCATTGATTTTGGCAGCGGTATTTATTCCGGTAGGATTTATTCCTGGAATCGTAGGAAGAATGTACCAGCAGTTTGCAATTACGATTGCAATCTCTGTATTGATTTCGGCATTTGTAGCCTTGAGCTTGACTCCGGCTTTGTGTGTTCTTTTGCTTAAACCATCTGAGGTAAATGAAAATGGAAAAGGGCTAAATAAGTTCTTCTACAAGTTCAATGGGTGGTTTGAAAGAACTACTGCCAGCTATACCAATGGTGTAAGAAATAGTATCAAAAGAGCTCCACTTGTCCTGATTTTACTCGTGTGTATTTTTGCAGGAACTTATGGCCTTTTCCAAACTAAGCCAACAGGCTTCTTGCCTACAGAAGATGAGGGAAGACTTTTTGTGACGCTTCAGTTGCCTGAAGGGGCTTCAAGTAACAGAACGCAGGCTGTGATGCAGAAAATGAACGATATTTTGGAAGAGACTGAAGGGATCAATCACGTCACTGGCATCGGTGGATTGAACGTGATCAACTTCTCGTTCAAACCAAATGCAGCAACTTTCTTCGTGCAGATGGATCCGTGGGACGAAAGAAAAGACCCTTCTCTGCAGCTCGGCGGAATGCTTGAAACATTGGATCATAAGTTTGCTTCTATTACTGAAGGAAATATCGTGGTGGTTCCGCCGCCGGCAATTCCAGGTTTGGGTAGCACAGGCGGTTTCAGTTTTATGCTGGAGCAGCGATCTGCAGCTGGTGATATCAAAGAATTTGAAGGAGTTATGGAACAATTCGTGGCCGCTGTAAATCAACGCCCTGAAATCGCGATGGCCTATAGCTTTTTTACTGCCAAAACTCCCGGCTACCATGTGACGGTGGACAGAGAAAAAGCCAAGAAATTAGGTGTTCCGTTGACCGAGATCTTTACAACCATGTCAAATTACATGGGGAGTACCTATGTCAATGACTTCACCAAATACGGCAGAAACTTCCGAGTAGTGGCTCAAGCGGATACATCTTACCGAGCTGGAATTGATAATTTGGAGCAGTATTATGTCATGAGCAGTGGAGGAGAATCAGTGCCATTGAGTGCATTGATCAGTTATGAGGTGGTGGAAAATGCACCGGTGATTTCTCACTATAATTTGTTCCGCTCCGCAGAAATCAATGGAAATGCGGCACCTGGCTACAGTAGTGGTCAAGCGCTGGCTGCTTTGGAAGAAGTGGCAGCAGAAGTATTGCCTGCAGGTTATGGGTATGATTTCTCTGCCTTGAGTAGAGAAGAGCTTTCTTCGGGAAATGCGACGATTTTAATCTTTACACTGGCAATTGTACTGGTTTCCTTGCTTTTGGCAGCCTTGTATGAAAGCTGGTCTGTGCCATTCTCAGTGTTGCTGGCATTGCCATTGGGAGCATTTGGAGCGATCATCGCACTTCATTTCCTGCCAAAGTTGGATAATAACATCTATGCCCAGATTGGTCTGATTACTCTGATAGGTTTGGCTGCGAAAAATGCTATTCTGATTGTGGAATTTGCCAAAGAGCGTGTGGATGTAGGGATGCCACTGATTCAGGCAACTCTCGAAGCGGTGAAATTAAGACTTCGCCCGATTATCATGACTTCCCTGGCTTTTATTCTCGGTGTTGTTCCTTTGGCTATTTCCAGTGGCGCAGGTGCTGTGGCGAGACAGACTATTGGTGTCACTGTGATCGGAGGGATGCTTGCAGCGACCTTTTTGGCGATCTTCTTTGTACCAGTCCTGTATGTGGTGATTACTAAAATCGCGTATGGTAAAAAAGGATTGGCAGAGCTAGAAGCCAACTATAATCCGAATGAGCATGAGAATCATTAAGCAAATTATTTCTTAGCTAAAATTCAAACACCCCCAGAAAGCGATGAGATGTTTGATGGGGGTGTTTTTTTGTGAAATTCATTTTACATTTTACCACAGAGTTCGCGGAGGGTAACGCGGAGGTCGCAAGTTATAGTTATCCTGTTTTTTTTAGAAGTTGGATATAGTTTGGATAGCGCTTAATTCGGGAAGGAAAAATGGAGATTGGAATTGGAAACCCTAGGATAAAGCTTCGAGATTGCATTCGTAAAGTTTTCAGTACTCGAAAAACTGAAGCTTGGCTAATTAAAAATCATGTCGTCCAATGATTCGGATGATTTCCGGTAAATCGTTTGACTTCAGCTTGAAATAGATCGTATCAGCTCCGCATACACAGTATCGATATGATTCCCGTACATGTGAAGCCTGAGGAAATTGTTAGGGATTCTTGCCAAGCTTGGAATGGTAACAACGATCTCAATAACCTTTTTCATCCCGGTTAATTCTGATTCTTTTGATATAAACAGAAAAGCTTTTGTTATTTTACGGAATCTTGCCGGTAGAAAATTTATAGGATCAAAAATTCAAAGACACCTTGAATTCTGGTTGACTTCGGTCTTCGGTCATCGGTCTTCTAACCCAATATATCTCCGTTATCAAGACGTATTTGCTGTGCACAATATTACAATCCGCCGCTAAGCCAGATATTTCCGCTTTCAGTTTTAATTATGTCTTCATCATCCTTAGTACAAGACACTATAGCCAAAAGTATGAGTCCGAAGAAAATATTTTTTTTCATAGGATTTCTGTTCTTTAAGATTTCGCAAAGTTCAGTAAGGACTTGTAATTGCCCTTATCTGCTTTCTTGACTGCTTTCAAATAAAAAGTCAGCTTATAACCTGACAAATAGCTTTTAAATGTAAGGTTATAGCTTGACGAAAGTGCTGCCTATCATTTTATTATCTCAGTTCTCCGCTACAAGGCAAACTATGCTATTACCCGATGGATTTCGTCTAGATCATCTAGATGGGAGTATAAGTGTCATGACCTTGCATAACACTATCCAGTTGCCATTCTACCTTTTGATTATTGCTTTTCCTATAAATATGAATAAAGAAGAAATCACTATAAAAATAAGTACTAAAACCACCGAATTTGTAAGGACTGCTGTCATGCCCAATTTTGTCACATCAACAAATGGGTACGGATAGAAATTAGAAAAGCTTCCCCTAATTAAGATATAGGCTAGGTAGGTAATAGGGTAAATAGCCCATTTCAATAGTTGCGAATAGTTAACTGACTTGGTTTTTTCATACTTCGCCCAGAATATAATAACTAGAATTGGGATAATGGAATGCAGTAATTCATCTACCACCATTTGCAGTCCTTGGGGTTGCCAAACGTGTCTTAAGGCAACCTGATAGACTATACCAACCATGAAAATGTAAATCGTAATAGCAGTCAGAATTCCTGGTTTGTTAATTGAATTGGATTCCTGATTTTTAATGAAAGCTATGCAGGTAAAATAGATGGCAACCAGCGTGTTAGTTAATATCGTGAAAAACTAAAAAATCTAATTATCGCTTCAGGTATAGGAGCGACATGGTTTTCAAGCATAAGGATGAGTTGTGCTAAGACTGCAAACCATCCAACCAGAGCAAAAAATAGAGCTACGTTTTTCTTTATGATGTATCCTTGTTTAGGCTTACTTCCAAAAGTTTTGATTCTGTGCCTTCATCTTATCTCAATTAACATTTTTGAATCGATTCTAAGCGGCTTATTTTTTTCGACCGACGAAGTGTTCCATTGTCTTGTAAATCCCCATCACACTTCCCGCGAACCAATCAAAAGCATTCAATGACAAGAAGCCCTGGCCTATCCGAGTCAGTCGATAAATATATCCGGGTATAGTCAGCATTCTTGTGTTATTCTCGATGGCTTTTACAATCGTAAGAGCTGCTGCCTCCGGCTCGAGAATCGGGATCTTCGATTTCACGCCGTCAAACATGCCTGTATTGATGTAATAGGGCATGATGGTCGTGACATTTACATCCTTGTTCAGTTGCTTCATCTCCAATCGCAAGCTATCAGACCAACCAATTACCGCCCATTTGCTAGCAGCATATACCGACATTTTCGGATTTGAAATTAGTCCTCCAGAGGAAGCAATGCTACAGATATGACCAGAGTTCTGATTGATCATAGCTCCCAAAAATGCGCTAGTGACCAGCATTGGCCCATTCGCGTTGATTGCCATTGTTTTGGTAATATCTGCTGCCGAATGCTCATTGAAGTATTTGCCTACAACGATCCCCGCATTATTTATCAACACGTCAACTACGCCTATTTCCTGCCTCACTTTTATAGCGATTTCCTGTATCTGTTGAATATTCGATACATCGACTTGGTAGCCAAAAATAGCCTCTCCGTTAGTAAATTGAGAGATTGTTGCATCAATGGTTGTTTGATTGATATCCCAGATGATCACTTTGGCTTGGCGCTCTAGCATCAGACGAACCATTATTTTGCCAATACCAGATGCTCCACCCGTGATTAAAACTATTTTTCCTGCTAAATCTTTCATCTGTTTGTATGGTTGGGTGCGCTAAGCAAAAGATCTATTTTAATTGGTTTGAGTATTGGTGATTCAAAATATTTATCTGTTCTGCCAATAACTAAATAAAAGCATTTTAAAAACAAGCTCCCTTATAGAATTGAGGCTGCTTCGGTCTCCGATAACTATCGGGAGTTCTTCGGTCTTCCAGCCTTTAAAGCAAAAGTATATGGCTACTCGTATCTCTGGTAATAATCAAATCTCGTCAACAAATTTTTGAAAGACTTTTTTATGAAGTTCAAGATCCATAGTTGGAGAAAGTGATACACGGGCAATATAATCTTTGTCGCCTTCTTTAGTCGTCCCTTGAGTAGATGTAGCAGGTATCGTCCAATAACATCCTTTCAACTGCCCGTAGCTCACACAGTATTTGCTTTCATCGGGGATCTCAGTAATCATCATCTTGATTAACTTCAGATTACACGCTCTTTTATAGGCCTCTTTTTCTGCATCCGTGTTCCCTTTGGTAGGAAGGTCCAATGAAAATACAGATGGAGTAAATCCTTGTTCTGCCAATTCTTCTGACACAAAATTGATTTTTGCCGCTGGTAAGGTCTCGTGAATGAAGTTGACAAAGTCACGTGTATTCTCATAAGCGTCCATAATCCGTTGATTCATGGAAGGTAATTGCGTAGCTAATATTTCATACTGAAGATCAGTCGCTTCGTTGTCGCAAAGGTTTAGATGCATTTCTATTTTTCCCATCAACCCTTCTGCTTTATCATTTGCTACACAGTAGCCGGCAGTACATTGGCCGCCGCTCGGGAATTTGGATCCACTTGCATAAGATATGGCCTTAACCGTTGAGAGTGTTTTGCCTTCGCCTAAAAAGAGCACATTGGGACAAAAGGTTTGATCTAAAATAAAGACCGGAGCTATGGCAATTTCGCCATTGCTTGTTTGACGCACCTTACTTAAAACAGCCTTTAATTGCTGAAGATCTGGAACTTCAACTCTCGGATTTGTTGGGATTTCGGCGATGATATAAGGGATAGCATCTTCCTCCGCAATTTGAGCCAAAACGGTATCGATACTTTGCACCATATCATTATCACCATCAACCAGCAAATCCACCACTTCAACAGCATCAATGCAGGCAGCAACTCGTCTTGACTGGTCATTTGTGCCACCGTAGCAATTTGGTGGAACGATGAATTTGATCGCTTTGCCTTTATGATTTTCCAGCGCATCATGGACAAGCCCCATCATAATCGCATACTGAATAGAAAGTCCACTGGAAGCAACTAGTGGCGTTGTGTTGGTGCCAGTAATAGTTTTAATCGAATCGATAACACTTGATTTGTCTGCCTCATCCCGATAGCTATCGGGATAGTTTTGTGGCGTATCAGAAAAAGGGGTGCCTATAAGCGATTTCAAAGCCAGAAGACAATTGGCTGGCGTCATTGCAATGGTCTCTCTTCTGCGTACATGCTGAATTTCTGAGATGTAGGGTTCATTTTCACCACCATTCACTACTAAAATACTTCCGAGGTGAGCGTGGAGATTGACGAAGAAATCAATTCCGCTTGTTAGATCAATAGCACCGAATTGCTCCTCGTGAGAAACAAATATGGTGCTTCCTTCAAATGCCGGAATCTTTTTTCCTTGCTCAACCTGCTGCAAATTAAATTTATAGCCGTAAATATTTTTAACTATTTCAGCATCAAAATACTCAGGTAAATCTCCTTTATAAATGATTTGGGTGTTTATATTCTCTAATAAATTCTTTCTTAAAACGGCTAAAATAGGAGTCGTTTTAGAGGAGAAACTTATTACGTTTTCTGAGGGTAGGTTAATTGACTTAGCGATTGCCCATTCCAGAATACAAGATAAAGGATGTCCTAATCGGATATAATCGTAAGCAGTTGGTAATTCATTGAGTGTCGATAGGGCCGAATTATTTTCATTGAATAAACTTTCAAACTGATCCAAGAATTGAGTTTTAGCCAATTTCTCATCATAAATATCTAGTCTATGCGTCGTTAGACCCAGCCAGTCAGGTGGCATATTTTCAATAACCTCTTTGATATAATTTGTCGCTTTATTGCTTTCCATAAATTGATCCTTTTGAGTCGATGGTTAGTCTTTCAATGAGTTATAACCTCCGTTGGTTCCTTGTCTGATGCACTTGTTTTGGAGTTTGACAAGAGTGTGGGTGTTAACTGTCTGAAAAATAATCAGATGTAGGTGTTTGTGTTAGGACTTATTAGGCTTTGGTTAATTGTTTGATTCGTTCTTCTTCAACATGAGGCGTGAAAATACATAAGAGAAAATGAGGAAGAACAGCCAGTCATTTGCGCCATAGATGGTGTAGAAGATTCCAGCCATGGTGTCTTCGGCATAGACTGCGGATAGGTCATTGTTCATTAGCCATTTGGTCCAAACGAAGCCATAGATGAATCTCTCGATTGAGAAAACAGCAATCAGCCACTTGGCCTTTGCAAAATCTTTCGCAACAGACAGGTAAGCAAGTCCCCAAACTAGGATCATTAAAAGTCCGAAAGATGACAATACAACTGGATCAAATTCGGGAATAGTTGAATTGGTAAAAAATCTCGAAAAGATTAAAACCCCGCCGATATTCATCGTTCCAGCAGCAATGAAACCGTAAGTGATTGTTTTGCTTTTAATCTTCATGTCTAATCTCCAGTAAATTTTACCAAAACTAGGTAGAATAGCTTTGTTTAGGGTAGAGAACTAGTTCCTATTATTCTGTGGTATTTCATGACAGGGTGACGCGGGCATTTCCTTTACAACGAACAAAAGGAGAGAAGAGCTTAATGCCAGCGAAATTCTGTAACCTTCAATGGGTCTATATCTTTAAACTCATCAAAATCTTTGTTCTTGTTATTTTCCCACCAGTCAAAGTAGGATTGAGCTATCGAAGCACGAACCTGATCACTTTGCTCTATCCATCCAAAATCTGCTTTATTCTCTACCACTGGATTTTGAGAAGGAAAAGTACCAATCAAATATTCACTGGCTACGGCACGAGCTCGGATTGATTCGATAGTCCATAAGACATACATTCCTAAGGTACATTCTGAAAGCATATAGGAAGAAATCATATTTATTGGAAAGTCTTTTATCAGCTGACTTTCATTTCTATAGGCTAGAAGCGCAGGAATGTCCTTATAGGTGAAGTTTGGCAATTCAGAATAATCATATTTACTTGCTTTTAGTAATTTGACATATCTGTCCACATTCATATTTGAGGGGGCAAACTCATTAGTATCACATCCCAAAAAACTTATGAGGAAGAGGCAGGCGATAAGGGTTTTTAGAGTTTTCATTTTTAAAAAATTTAGTGTCTTGTATTGTTCGCGTGTGACTTTGATACTACCAAATTAACGATTTCCTCAAAACGATCTAAAAAAAAGCCGACAATCAATTTGTCGGCTTTTTGGATAAGTTCTAGTACTAGTTGATTTCGCTCCTTAAGAGCTTACTAATATTTGATTTTCCTTATACCCAGCCCTTTAAGCTGGGCTAGGATATTTAGGGCTTTCAGCCCTTTTTTATCTGTTTAAATTACACAAGGTTGGCGAATGATTGGCTTCTAATAAGTACAATTGAATTCATTAATACATGTCAAAGCACTGCGCCCTCCGCGTTATCCTCTGCGCTCTCCGCGGTTAAACTTTTTCTTTTAACCCAGCCCTGTCGAGCTAGGCTAGGATATTTAGGGCGTTCAGCCCTTTTTTATCTGTTTAAATTACACAAGGTTGGCGAATGATTGGCTTCTAATAAGTACAATTGAATTCATTAATACATGTCAAAGCACTGCGCCCTCCGCGTTATCCTCTGCGCTCTCCGTGGTTAAACTTTTTCTTTTAACCCAGCCCTGTCGAGCTAGGATAAGATATTTAGGGCTTTCAGCTCTTTTATTAATTTCAATGGCACTAGACCAACATTCTAATTTCCTATGACGAGTATAAATGTTTACAGCAAAGCATGTCAAAGCACTGCGCCCCCCGCGTAATCCTCTGTGCTCTCCGCGGTTAAACTTTTC
>NZ_MSSW01000014.1 GCF_002150685.1 Algoriphagus antarcticus | reverse complement strand
TTTTTTACCCAGCAGTGTGGAGCTGGGCTAGGATATTTAGGGCTTTCAGCCCTTTTTTATCTGTTTAAATTACACAAGATTGGCGAATGATTGGCTTCTAATAAGTCCAATTGAATTCATTAATACATGTCAAAGCACTGCGCCCTCCGCGTAATCCTCTGTGCTCTCCGCGGTTAAACTTTTCATTTTTACCCAGCAGTGTGGAGCTGGGCTAGGATATTTAGGGCTTTCAGCCCTTTTTTATCTGTTTAAATTACACAAGGTTGGCAAATGATTGGCTTCTAATAAGTCCAATTGAATTCATTAATACATGTCAAAGCACTGCGCCTTCCGCGTTATCCTCCGCGCTCTCCGCGGTTAAACTTTTCATTTTTACCCAGCAGTGTGGAGCTGGGCTAGGATATTTAGGGCTTTCAGCCCTTTTTTATCTGTTTAAATAACCCATGTTTTACAATCGATTAGCGCCTAACGAGCCCAGCTGTTCTCGGGAATACATGTCAAAGCACTGCGCCCTCCGCGTTATCCGTGGTTAAACTTTTTCTTTTAACCCAGCCCTGTCGAGCTAGGATAAGATATTTAGGGCTTTCAGCTCTTTTATTAATTTCAATGGCACTAGACCAACATTCTAATTGCCTATGACGAGTCCAACTGTTTACAGCAATGCATTACAAAGCACCGTGCCCTCCGCGTTATCCTCCGCGAACACCGCGGTTAAACTTTTCATTTTTACCCAGCAGTGTGGAGCTGGGCTAGGATATTTAGGGCTTTCAGCCCTTTTTTATCTGTTTAAATTACACAAGGTTGGCGAATGATTGGTTTCTAATAAGTACAATTGAATTCATTAATACATGTCAAAGCACTGCGCCCTCCGCGTTATCCTCTGCGCTCTCCGTGGTTAAACTTTTTCTTTTAACCCAGCCCTGTCGAGCTAGGATAAGAAATTTAGGGCTTTCAGCTCTTTTATTAATTTCAATGGCACTAGACCAACATTCTAATTTCCTATGACGAGTATAAATGTTTACAGCAAAGCATGTCAAAGCACTGCGCCCCCCGCGTAATCCTCTGTGCTCTCCGCGGTTAAAC
>NZ_MSSW01000136.1 GCF_002150685.1 Algoriphagus antarcticus | reverse complement strand
GGTGAATTCAAGTCATAAACGCAACTATACCTTCG
Organism: Algoriphagus antarcticus; assembly: GCF_002150685.1. Classification (GTDB taxonomy): domain Bacteria; phylum Bacteroidota; class Bacteroidia; order Cytophagales; family Cyclobacteriaceae; genus Algoriphagus; species Algoriphagus antarcticus. The sequence goes on along the minus strand of NZ_MSSW01000136.1, from coordinate 1,086 downwards.
TTGTTGATGGCGTCTGCAAAAACCTCATTAGGTGATTTAAAACCATACCTTTTTCTGGGTCTGTTGTTTAATATATTTTCCGCCCTTTTGATGGCTTGATCTTCAATGGAATCAAAGTTAGTCCCTTTGGGGAAATACTGTCTGACAAGTCCATTCAAATTTTCATTTGCCCCCCTTTCCCAACTATGGTAAGGTCTTGCAAAGTAAAAATCTATTCCTAACTGTTCTGCGATCTTTTCATGATTGGCAAATTCCTTTCCGTTGTCAGTGGTGATCGTCCTTAGAAAAGGGATGGCATCTTCCAATAGTGCGATGGCTTTGCGTTCTATATCTGCTGCTTCTTTTCCCTTTACATGTCCCATCCAAAGTGTTCCAGTAGCTCTATCGTTAATGGTCAATAATGCGCCTTTATGTCCTTTACCGATGATCAGATCCATTTCCATATCCCCAATTCGTTGCTTTCTATCAACCACTTCTGGGCGCTGACTAATGCAGGTTCTATTGGGGATTAACCCTCTACCAGCCTTCTTGTTACCTCTTTTGTGGTATTTCTTACCCTTAGTCCTTAAGTAGATATACAGCCTCCCTCCGTCCTTCTTGTCCTGCCAGATAAACTGGTAAATCCGCTCGATGGAAACGCATGGGCGATCATGTCGAATCGCACTACCATTTATCTGTTCTGGGCTATATCCCTGTTTTAACCAGTAGGTGATATCCTCTTGTATTTGAGTAGTTAAGGCCTTGTACTTATTTTTCTGCTGGTGTCTGAGGTGAGCTTTTTTATCCGCTAGGTCAGGACGATAGTTGTTATTCCGACCATCAGCATTCCTTGTCAGCTCCCTGCCGATGGTAGACTTGGCTCTGTCCAGGAGTTCGGCTATTTTCGAATTAGAAAGACCTTGTTTCTTGAAAGCAGAAATTTCGTACCTTTCTGCTAGCGTTAATTGCGACATATTATTTAAGTTTTGAAACCCAAAAATATGAGGTTTTTAGCGTCAACCCACCCTAAAGATTTGGTCCTAGGACCAAATCTTTAGGGTGGGTTTTTTCAACAATAATCTGTAGCGTTTATCTCTTGAATCTAAG
>NZ_MSSW01000135.1 GCF_002150685.1 Algoriphagus antarcticus | reverse complement strand
AAGGATATTCATCTTACCGAGGGAGGTCTCAAGACGTCTGGAACGTCCAAGAGAAGTCAGCCGAGGTCATAGTAGTTATCGGAAACGAGCTGTAAATACTACAGAGGTCTCACTAGATAATGAAGGACTGAACATTGAATCGCGTCCTAATTCGGATAGGAATCCTGAAAATTCAGGATAGCCTACCCTTAAGCGGACAAGGAGAACAAAGTAATGATAGAGAAAGTACTACAAGCCAAAAACCTTTATAAAGCCTACCGCCAAGTGGTAGGAAACAAAGGTGCATCGGGAGTGGATGGTATGCAGGTGACCGAATTAAAGTCGTTTATAGACCAACACCGGACAGCTGTATTAACCGACATCCTGAGAAGAAGGTACGTGCCACAAGCTATCAGAGGGGTGGAAATCCCCAAGAGTAATGGGAAAACCAGATTACTCGGAATCCCATGTGTAGTGGACAGATGGCTCCAACAGGCGGTCAGTCAGCAACTAGCAAGTCGATTCGAATTAAACTTTGAAGATGAGAGCTATGGTTTTCGGCCTGGAAAGAATCTGCACGGGGCAGTAACACAAGCACTGAAAAGCATCAATGATGGCGATCAGGATATTGTTGACATTGACCTGAAAGGATTCTTTGATGAGGTACAACACTACAAGCTACTTCAGTTAATCTACAACAGAGTAAAATGCCCCACAACCTTGTGGCTGATCCGAAAGTGGCTGAGAGCACCTATCCAGATCAACGGAAAGCTGCACAAACGCAGAAAAGGAATGCCACAGGGAAGTCCCCTTAGTCCTCTTCTATCCAATATATTGTTGGACGAACTGGACAAGTATCTCAAAAGTAAAGGGTTGAAATTCGTCCGCTATGCCGATGACTTCAGTATTTATACCCAGTCAAAAGCAGCCGCCCAGAAAGTAGGAAATGAAGTCTATCTGTTCCTAAAGAACAAACTGGACTTGCCTATCAACAGGGAGAAAAGCGGAATCCGAAGACCCTCTGACTTTGAACTTTTGGGACATGGCTTCGTGCCAACCTACAAAAAGGGAGAAAAGGGCAGATACCAACTGGTAGTGAAGAAACAGAGCTGGGAAAACCTGAAACGTAAGCTCAAAGGAATCACCAAGAAAACCTTGCCATACAGCTTTGAAGAACGGCTTCAAAAACTCAGAGAGGTATGGATGGGCTGGGTAAATAATTACCGACTGGCCAGTATTCAGTCCAAGCTCAAACAACTCGACGAGTGGCTGAGGAACAGACTCAGATATTGCATTTGGCATGATTGGAAAAAGCCTGAGC
>NZ_MSSW01000134.1 GCF_002150685.1 Algoriphagus antarcticus | reverse complement strand
TTTTTTTAATGCAGCTAAATCAGGTACAGGGGTTCTCAACCAACTTAAAAGTGCGGAAAGCTTAATTAATGAAGCAGGAAGTCTTACTAAAGTAAATGCTGGAATGCAGGGTTTTGTGAAAGGCGACGGGGTGGCAATATTTAAAGCTATATCACAAGGTGGAACCCAGCAAGCTAATGGCACTATTCTTATGCAAGATGGCATAATATTATTTAAACACATTTCTAAAACAACTGGAGTTTATACAATTGATATAAATAAAGCTGGTCAAATATTTAAAATACGAATTTTACCATGAAAGAATATATTGAACTTTTAGATGTTTTCGCTATATACCCGCATTCATCATTTTCAAAGTTAATTCCTATAAATCAATGGGGGAATAGGCAGCAAGCAGAAGAATATTTGAAGAAGTATTGGCTCTCTCAAAAAGAGTATATAAATGTATGGAAGAAGTTGCAAGATAAGGTCTTTTATGAAAAAAGAAGATTGCCAGATTTGGTTTATCAGTCGGGATATAAAATGTTGGCCCTAAGAGGTGGGTGCTTATTCAATGAAGAAAGTTTTAACCAACTGCAAAAAGCTATGGATGCAGTTGGCGATGAGTATTTTGTGATTATTCAGCAATCACAAGAGTTTACTAATGGAGAACCAATGTTCAGAATGAAATTCCCAGTTAATATAAGCTGGAATGAACTTTCAGGAGGTAACTATATTTCTGCAGTTATGTTAGAGATGAGTTACAACGAATATTTTGTGTTTAGTGAGAGCGGAAGTTGGGGTAAATACACTGCAAATGATTATGATTTTCCATTGGATATAATAGGTTTTAAGCCGAATTTAGAACCTATTTTTCAAAATCATTTTAGACAAACGGAAGAAGAGCTGAATGAAATACTGAGCTGGATGCCATGGGAATATAAGAAACTAATAAGGGAGCAGTAGAGCTTTCAAAGAGCCTACCCTTCTGGATCAATGCCAGGGCAACCTTACTTTGGTCCAGGTTTGCCCCCATCTGGGTGTAATGTGCGTTGGACTAGGTGAGTACCTACACCCAGTCACCGCCATGATTTGACTACACCTAGAGGGGGGGAATAACCCATGACTTATTCAGGGTTGATCCAATAGAACAGTTTGTTGGTAGTTACCGTGTTGACATTAACTCAAGTGATGGTCAGAACTTAATATTTACCCTAATCAATCCCACCCACATGAAATCACTTACCTATGGAAAAGGCTGGAGTCATCGCTGTAATCCATTGGCTCCTGAAACGTGCTGGATATTACCGATGCAGCAGAATCTGCACG
>NZ_MSSW01000133.1 GCF_002150685.1 Algoriphagus antarcticus | reverse complement strand
ATGCCTATCGCTGCCACATCTACTATTTTGGTGATGGTTACCTGATCGCTCAGGCTTTGGACTTCGGTATCATGTGGTACCTCATCCCACCTCATAGCCTCAGTATAGAGTTCCTGTTCGTCAGTACAGACACCGCAGTCTGGCTTACTTCAGTGCATACCTCGCGGTAAACCACCTTGCCACTTGCTTGGCTTCGGGTAACGACTCCCGCGCTTAAGGGACTTTCACCCGTTGGAACAACCATCTTTTTGGTCTATATTCACCATTCAAGGCACACACAGCACCTACAAGAAATTGGCGGTTCAGTGGTTAAATGAAACGATAAAACTATTAGCTCACTTTTCGGCTCGGCTGAAAGGAATGTGCTTCCAAAGCCCGCCTGCTCATAGCCAAACCGTTAGTGGTAATAGCCAGACAAATGATGACTTTATGAATAACTATAAAATTACAAAGGACCAATTGGAGACGGGCCAACAATTTTTCCGGGAAAGTAGTATTAACGTTCTAACAACGGTTTCGACAAGAATCAATAAAGAACAGCCAAATTTTACAGCTGTTCTCTTGGCCTTGGAAATGCATGGTCTCGACAGAAATTCTGTTGAGAACTTGCTAGAGTCCATTTTTATTATCTACTATATTCAAACTGATTTAAATAAAAAATCTATACCGACAATTTCAACCGGACAGGTAGTCAAAAATATCAACGGGTTTGGACAGTTCATAGAATACTATAATCAGGAAAAAAGTGACGATTCCTCAGACTTGTCACAGATTAAATTTCTTCGTGACCAAATTGTTCTCAACTTTGCTGTAGAAACATTACACAAATTATTTGGATATGTTAAAAATATTCCAAAAGAAGTAACATTTGGGTATTTAGGTCTGCTAAAAGGAATTGAAATGGGCGCAGATAAATCATAACAAAAATTGAGGCTTGACAAACTTTACAGACAAATAAATTTGGACCCAGCTACTACAAATAACAGCACCTACAAAAAATTGGCGGTTCGGTGGTTAAATGAAAGCTTTCCCGCTTAGGCGGGACAGGTCGTGCTTCGTATCAAGTTTTGTGGTGGCAGACAGTTTTGTGCTTCGAAATCGCCAACTTCTTATAGCTGCAAACCGTCAGACTGTCTAAAAACCCTCCAGCATTTTCTTAAAATTCACCTACTTACCCTATGGGATTTAAGTAGTATTTTTTGTATCTTTTTATATGAAATTTATCCAAGGAACCGACCGAACTCAGCTCGCTCTTTTTCCCACCTGCCTGGATGATTCCCTTGAATTTGACAATGAAACCCGCCTGATTGATCTTTTTGTCAATTCCATTT
>NZ_MSSW01000132.1 GCF_002150685.1 Algoriphagus antarcticus | reverse complement strand
AAGATGGTAGACCTGATTTGCTTGGGTATGGAAATTTTTATAGAAATCAAATGGGTACAGAAGCAGGAAAAGATATGTTTGAACGTTATTGGTTAGGAAAAGGTGACATGGTTTTGACCAAACAGCAGTTTAAAGACATTGTTAAATTGGCGAAATTACAAGGTGCAGATGTTACCATAGGGACCTCTACCTCATATAATGGACAACAAGTTATTGCAAAAGTAATCTCATTTTATGGTACTGAACATGCAAATTCACTTGGAAGTGCCACTATTTATTATGATACTAAAGGGGGTGCTATTGGTTTTTATGATAATTTTGATTTCGATGCTAAGCCTTGGGGTGTAAGGTCATTTGAAGCAGAAGTAAAAACAAGATTGGTTAATTTAGACGGGCAGGCAGTTGGGGCAAAACCTTTTAAAATCACATATCCTTAATTTATGAAAAAAAGAATTATTATAACAATAAGTCTAGTAGGACTTGCTTTAATGATTTCATATGTAATATGGATTGATAATCTTCCACCAAGAACCCCCCAAAAGGTAGCAAGAATTGTGAGTGGTTTATCGATACCTCGTGATGCTGAGATATTGGAATTTAAGGATGAATGGAATAATTTCAATGGAGATGGTTTTTCACTTATTATTCTTCATCTAGATAATGAATCTTTTAACAATATTTATCAAGAATCAAAATTACTTCAATTCGATCAGCTACCATTAAATGATTCTATTTACGGACCACTAAAGGATTTTGCAAATAGGGAAGTAAATGGATTTTATAAAATAATAATACACGACAAAAATAGTATGTCTTTTTCTGGAACTGTACTTAGTGAAAAAAGTAATACGGTAGCAGTGTATATTGCTGTCAACTGAATAAGTTAATAATACATGATTTTTTTGATTAGGTTCATAGTATTCCCACCTGAGTTTAAGATAGCGGAAGTAATGCCAAGGTGGAATTTGCAATTCCACCTTCATATCCTTTAGAATTTGTAATTCTAGTGGGTTATAAGGATCAGACTAAAACAACAAGACTCCCGGTAGATATGGCACAGCCTGGCTCAATGCAGGAAGAAACCTTATCCTTAGTACTTCTCGTTCTCATGAAGTTCAGCAGGGCGACAGTGTGGAGTTAGGAGTTCCCATACAGTAGTCGGGAGGAAAGTATTTCGATTCAAAAAAAATCAGGTTATCTCCAGCCAGCTTTATACGCTCAAGTATTGACAAGAAGCTGATCCAGCAGCTCACCGAATACGGTCAGAACCTAAGTGCAGGGGGAGTGAATGAAATCGCCATCGCCAATGTGATCGCCGTGGTGATCACCGAACTGCAACTGAAACCAGTCCC
>NZ_MSSW01000131.1 GCF_002150685.1 Algoriphagus antarcticus | reverse complement strand
GGCAGCAGTTTTTTATTTCTATTTCCACCGTTCCTTCTTTTAATCCGACATTTATTTTCGCTACACCATTCTTCAAAACTTGCTTGTAATGCGAATCATGAAACTTATTATATAGAAGTGTTGATAGAGTTTGGGTGTCAATAATCCTATTTGCGGAATAAAAGCCAAATAGTACAACTGGTTTAGTCTTATAGTCAGCTTTTAAAGTAAATTCCACGTCTACGGAGCCTCCATTATCATTTACTATTTGATGGTCAATTATTTCGTCAATAAAGAAGCCGTTCACTTTGCTTATAAATTTCCCCCCAATAGCACCTATTATACCTGCAACGATGCAAACTACAGTAGAGTCAAATCCAAATATTAGACCTGCAATACTGTAAAGAATTGCAAACCCTAAAAATTCATAAATGTATTTTTTGATATTCATAGGTTTGATTGTTTAGAGGACTAAAAGACCAATTATAAAACCAAAAATTGGTGGAACGTTAAGACTAAATTCATAAGCGTCTGGCTTTGTCCTGTCCCATGCCGAAACGCTCAAATAGGATAGCAAAACCATTGTCGTTACAAGCCACCAAAAGCTTATTTCTGTTTCAAATAATGACAATAGGTAAGACGTCAAATAAACAACAAGGAATCCTCTTACTACTCCTTGTATTACCATGTCAGGTCGAAATCTATACATGGCAGGATTGTTTTGAACTTTAGCGATTATCCATGTTAGAGGTAAAGTAATTAGTGGGGTTAAAATCCCCAATAATAGATTAATAATAAACGCACCAATAGGTGTCAAAATATAAAGTAAGATTTTCATGTTTCGTCTGTTTCAAATTAAAGCCAACGATCGAGTATTGCCGAAGGCGGGATATTTGATGCTTGTCCTGCCCGGAACTGCAGCCGAGTAAAGAAATAAAAGTACAAGTTAACAACAAATGATAAGCAGAATTCCGTCAAGCCCGGATGCAGTACAGTAGCGATTTGTAGCCGATTGATCTTCCGTCCGCCCCGCTTTTGGCAATACTTTTGTTAGTAGCCGTTTTTTTTATCAAGGTTTGAGCATTTCTGTCGTTATGAATTTTGTTACACGGTCTAAAACCAATTCGCAGGCTTCTTTGTGTGGTGTGTGTCCTACATTTGGAATAATATATTTTTCGGCCCTTCCGCTTACTTGACTAATTGTTTTTTCAACTTGTGCCAAAGTTCCGTATTCATCAGTTTCGCCTTGAATAAATAAGATTGGACAAGTAATGTTTGGCAATAGATGTTCAACGTTCCAATTTCGGTAGTCGCTGCGTGTCCATGTTTCTGTCCAGGCTTTGAAAAGTCTTTCTACTTTGTTTCCGTGAAATTTTGCTAAGCGTTCGGGTAAGTTTGTGTTTTTGTAGTTTTCAAAGGCTTCATAAATTCCTTTTATTGTAACGTCTTCTAAAAAAATGTGTGCTGCTTCAACGATAACTGCCTCAACACTGTCAGGATATTTGCTTGCAGTCAGCAATGCTATGGTTCCACCGTCACTGTGTCCGAATAAAATTGCGTTGTCAATTTCTGATTTCTTCAATAAGTTGTGTAAAATGTCTGCATCCAATTCCATATAATTCATTGGTCTTTGGTGTGTCGGCATTGGTGCAGATTTCCCATAGCCCAAGCGATCATAAATGAAAATGTTGCATTGTGTCGCTTCCGCTAGCTTTTGTGGAAAGTCTCGCCACAATTCAATACAGCCCAAAGAGTCGTGGAGAAAAACGATTGTCGGCCTGTCGGGAAAGTTGTTTATACGTTTAATTTCTAGTTCGTCCAATGTCGTGTTTATTTCTGTCTGCATCGTGTCGTTCTAAAATGGCTGCTAACGG
>NZ_MSSW01000130.1 GCF_002150685.1 Algoriphagus antarcticus | reverse complement strand
CTTCAAAAGCAAATTAATTGAACTTTCGCTTTATTAGAATTGTATTTTAAGCCTATTTACAATTATTTAGGGTTAGTTTTTTTCTTTTCATATATCCTCTAAAATAAACCTTAACATTTTATGAAATCATTCTTTACATTATTCGCGCTAGCTATTATCTCGCTAAACCTACCAAAACCATTAGCTGCCCAATCATTTATCGGTAATACCATAGACAATTACACTGGAATTCAATCCGTGCTTATTAACCCTGCAAATGCGGCTAATTCTAGGATGAAACTGGATATTAATCTCTTCTCTGCTAGCGCCTATGTCGGGAATGACTTCATCAGTATTAATTTAAGTGACATTAAAAACATTAATGACGGTTTTGATTTTGATACAGATGCAGAAAAGAACCCGCTGGACAATAATAATTTTTTCGGAAATGTGGATATCCTCGGCCCCTCAGTTCTTTTTAACCTCAACCAAAAAAACAGTATCGCTATTACTACCCGGGCACGGGCGATTTTCAATCTCCATAATATTGGAGGGGAACTATATGAAGTATTAAACAGTGATGAGGATGTAGGCAACTTCAATATCTCGATGAATGATTTATCTGGAGTTGTACATGCTTGGGCCGAAATTGGTCTTACATACGGAAGAGTAGTTCTTGAGAAAGACAAGCACTTTTTGAAAGCCGGAGCTACCCTCAAGTACCTTGGCGGGGCTGGAGGAGTATTTGGTTTGAGTCCGCTTTTGACTGCCAATTATAGCGCAGATAATGAATCTCTTACCACTACTGGTAGTCTTAATTATGGTTACACGTCAGGTTTTGATTCTGAAGAAATTAGCTTTTCAGATGTCAGTGGAGGCTTTGGAGCAGATCTAGGAGCTGTTTATGAATTTAGGGATATAGACAACAGTGATGAGAATCCATATAAAATTAGAGTAGGGCTTTCATTGACGGACATTGGAGCAATAAATTATAAAGGCACGAGTAATTTTCGCTACGATATGAATGCTACCATTGACGCTACAGAATTTGAAGAAAAAGATTTGGATGAGGTATTGGAAGATAACTATAACGGCACAGAAACGCTGGAAGAAACAAAGTTCGGCTTACCCACTGCCATTCAGATTTTTGCCGATTACAGTATCACAAACAGATTCTTTGTAAGTGCACAAGGCGCTATTTCAATCAAAAAAGTATCTGATATACCGATAAGTAACATTATCAATTCCTTTTCGGTTACTCCCCGATTTGAGATGAGGTGGATAAGTGTGTACAGTCCATTGAGTGTGCGTCAATATGACTCTAATATTGCATGGGGTTTTGGCCTTAGAGCCGGTCCTTTGACGGTAGGTTCAGGTTCTATTCTCTCCAATCTGATTTCAAGTTCTTCCCGTAGTGCAGATGTATATGTCGGGTTGAAAATCCCACTTTATAAAAAGTCAGAATAAATAAAGGTCAGGGATTTCGAAAACCCTAACCTTTTCGTTTTAATTCTAAATACCCTCTTGAGTGATCAAATATGAGCTCTGAGCAATTATATAAACTTCCGATCGATCTTGTCCCCATACCAATCTTCGTATTCTACATCTTTTCAACCAGAATTCATTACTCCAAAAGCCCCTGAAAACTCCCATGTAATCCTTGAGAAATACATTGCTCGACTAGCTCATCACTTTCTCCAGACGACTTTCGTCAAAGTTCAATACCTCATCCGGCCGAATTGGTCTGCTTCTATCTATGTCCAAGCACACTGGGTAAGAAATAGGAATGCGTGCAAAATCAAATCCCCAGTCCAACGAAGCCTGGTTTTTTCATACGCCAGGACTGAAAATAGTCTATCCTTCCAATCCCTTCGATGCCAAGGGTTTG
>NZ_MSSW01000013.1 GCF_002150685.1 Algoriphagus antarcticus | reverse complement strand
TTTTTCTTTTTAACTACACTGTGCCCTCTGCGTTACCCTCTGGGCTCCCCGCGGTTAAAGCCAAACACTACTTCCAGAAATCAGCATTGTCGATTCCAACATCCTTTGCAATGAAGACTGGATCTTTGCCTTCTTTCTTCTGTCTTTTATAATCAGCCAATGCTTTGAAAGCTGGCTTTCGTAGAAGTATGATGGCTATGATATTGAGCCAAGCCATCAATCCTACACCGATATCACCCATAGTCCAGGCCATCTCGGCAGTTTTGATAGATCCATAAAATGTAGCTCCCAAGATAGCGATTCTGAGTACCCAAATTCCCCACTTGTTGTGTGTCTTCCTGATCAAATAACTCAGGTTAGTCTCTGCGATATAGTAATATGCCATGATCGTGGTAAAGGCAAAAAAGAGCAGAGAAATAGCCACGAAACCAGCCCCAAGGGTAGGGAATTGAGAAGCAACGGCATACTGTGTATATTCTGGTCCATAAGCTACTCCTGGAAGATTTTCCACTATAAATCCTCCTTCTGGGTTTTCTACATTGAACTGGCCTGTGAATAAAATCATCAAAGCTGTAGCCGTACAAACAAACAGCGTATCTACATAAACTGAAAATGCCTGAACCAATCCCTGCTTCACAGGATGACTTACTTCGGCTGCTGAAGCTGCATGAGGCGCAGTTCCCTGTCCAGCTTCATTGGAGTAGATTCCTCTTTTGACACCCCAAGCGATAGCCATACCAAACACCCCACTGAAAGCAGCTTCCATATTGAATGCTGATTTAATGATCAAAGCAAAAATCGCAGGTACTTCAGTGATGTTGATAGAGATAATTACCACCGCCATCAGGACATAAGCTGCAGCCATAAAAGGAATTACAACTTCTGCTACTTTACTGATTCTCTTGACTCCTCCTAGGATGATCAAACCCATAAATACAGTCACAATAATACCTGTGTAGAAAACCGGTACACCAAAAGCGTTGTCCATGCTCAAGGCAATACTATTACTTTGGACTCCCGGCATGAATACAGCTGTTGCAAGTATCGTTGCAAAAGCAAAAATCATTGCATACCATTTCTTACCGATACCTTTTTCGATATAATAAGCAGGCCCACCTCTGTACTGCCCGTCGTTAACTTCCTTATAGATTTGGCCAAGAGTGGATTCTACAAAAGCCGAAGATGCTCCGAGAAATGCAATAGTCCACATCCAAAAGATAGCTCCAGGGCCTCCCATGGCGATTGCTGTCGCTACACCCGCAATATTTCCTGTTCCTACTCTTCCCGAAATGGCAATTGCGAAAGCCTGAAAAGATGAAACGCCTTTTTCAGATGATTCTCCTTTGAATAGGAGTGTAACCATTTCTTTCAGATAAGTGACCTGAAGAAATTTGGTGGCAAAGGAGAAATAAACTCCGGCTGCCAGGCAAAGAAAGATCAGAGCATTACTCCAAACAACTGCATTAATTGCTTCTACTATTTCTTTCATATTTTGATTTTAAAACTAATAATTTCTGAAAATTACTCGGATTTGGGTTTATTTATGAACCCGAAGAAAAGAAAAAATATGCGATTAACGCAGAAGAATCATTTTAAATGGGCGTATTTCCTGATTGATCGCCTTTGAAAATTAGGTGTTATTAGAAAAAGCTTTCTTTTTATCCAGATTATCAAATCGAGATTATCGCGAGATAAAGTTAGTTTTGAAGTAGGTGAAACAAAGATCCCCGCCCAATGACTTTAGGAAATAAATCAAGTGATATCCTGCTCAATCAAAAACCTGAACGAAGCTATGTGATTTGGGGTCTCTGGCTCTTTTTGATTGCCGCTGTGTTGGGTACTAGTATGCGTTTATTTTGGGTGATGGAGTTGCCCTTTTTCGAATATACGAATGTACTGCACGCACATTCTCACCTCGCGATGCTGGGTTGGGGATTTACGATTATTTGTACACTTTTTACTTATTTCCTGCATGGTCGGCTCCAGAAGCCAATATTCTATCGATGGTCATTACTTGCTAATAGCATAGTCTGCCTAGTGATGACGGTTGCGTTTATCCTCAAGGGCTATACGATTTTGAGTATTTCATTGCTTACTGCGCATTTGCTGATAGCTTATTTTCTAGGCTATTTATTACTGATAGATCTAAAAAAGCTACCAAACCAAACAGCAGCCTTGCTCGGAAGATGGGCGATTTATTGGATGTTTATTTCCACGTTAGGTGTATGGCTTCTGCCCATAGTGATAGTGAATTTCGGTAAGCTTGACCCCCTTTATTCAGCCAGCATTGAGTTTTTTCTCCACTTGCAATTTAACGGATGGTTCGTCTATGCGATTTTGGCCTTTCTGGTTTTGGCTTATGAGCGAAAAGGCATCCTATTAGAAATCAGCAAATGGGAGTTCTGGGGCCTACAGATTTCATTAATACTCACGTATGGTTTGCCAGCTTACTGGTCATATCCCTTAGCGATACTTAGCTACTTCAATGCACTGGGAGTGGCCATTCAGCTGGTTGTATTATGGAGAATCCTTATTCCGATGTTGAAAAAAAGCAGAGAATCCCACTATGGCAAAAGAGAAATAGGTGATTGGTTAGTTTTGTCGGGCATCCTATCTCTTTTGGCTAAGACGGCTATGCAATCCACCTTATTGCTTCCAACTTTCCTACTGGCTTCTTCAGAAATCAGACATTTCTTTATAGGTTTTATACACCTGATTATGCTGGGGGTTTTTACAATGACTAGTTTGGGTGTGTGCCACCAAGCAGGGATCGTTCCTCAAAATAACCTGTCAAAACTGGGATTTGTGATGCTGATCTTCGGGTTTATTTCCACAGAATTGGTACTATTTGTCCAAGGACTTCTGCTTTGGAATTCATGGGGTTCCATGCCTAATTATCATGAAATTATTTTAGCCTTCACTATTTTACTCCCTATAGGAATAGCGGTAGTAATTGCTTCTTTTTTCTGGACCTTCTATAAGATAGCTCCCAAAACTCTTTTATGAAGGGAGGGAAATAAAGACTTGGAGCTAAAGAGGTAAGAGAAAAGCCAAGAAATTAATTTCAACTAAAACAGCTATTTATTTACCATATTCTATCAACTCAAATCTATTTCCCCAAGGATCTCTGAAGAAGCAACGGTCTCGACCTTCTATAAGCGATGAGAAACTGATCTCGATATTTTCTTTTTGCAGGAAGGCCTTGGCTGCTTCCAAATCCTTTACCACCCAAGCTGAATGTCTGGCGGAAGCGCTTTGATGGTCATCTTCTTCTCGGATATGCAGTTCTATTTCGCCAATTTGTATCCAAATAGCTCCATTGGGATGAGTTCCGGGGATTTCTTTAAGTAGGAGTGTTTCTGTGTAAAAACGTTTTACTTCTTCCCTAGTATTCGGTGGGATAGTGATCAGCACATGGTCTAAGCGCTCAATGTCAATCATACAATACTTGATTTAAATGAATTTTTTTGGAAGTGAATGATGAGATAAAAGCTACCAATTTCCAAGAAAGTATTATAGAAATATTTGGCTATGTAAGCTTTTTTTAAAATGGTTGGATCATTTAATGCATTAGCATAGTTGGGGTTCAGAAAGTATTTTCGAAAATTACCAACCAGACATCCAATTTTCACTTTCTATTTTCAGAACATTGTTGCAGATTGGATTTATAGTGTGTGACGTAAGAAATTTAAAAAAAGCATAAACCCTAAAAACCCTATTGCTATGAGCAAAGAATCCTCTAGAAGAAGTTTTATCAAAAAAACCGCAATTGCAGGTTCGGCAGCCTTGGTGCTTCCCACCTTTATACCAGCTTCAGCTTTTGGAGCAAATGACAGAATTAATGCAGCCGTACTGGGAATAAATGGCAGAGGCAAAAGTCATATTCAAGGATTTATGGCTCAGAAGGACGTGCAAGTCACCACCCTATGTGATCCGGATATGAATCTTTTGAAGGAAGGTCAGAAATCCTTTAAAGAGAAGTATAGTACCGATGTTGCGCTGGAGCAGGATCTAAGACGAGTGATGGACAATAAGGACATTGATGTAATAAGTCTTGCCACGCCAAATCACTGGCATGCATTGGCGACGATCTGGGCCTGTCAGGCGGGTAAGGATGTATATGTAGAAAAGCCAGGTTCGCACAATATCTCAGAAGGCCGTCGGATGATAGAAGCGGCGAATAAGTACGATAGGATAGTCCAGCATGGTGTCCAGCTACGTAGCTCACCAGCAATCCAAGAGGCAATAGAATTAATGCGAGAAGGGTATATCGGACGAGTATATATGGCTAGGGGTCTGGTTTTTAGAATGCGTGGAGATATTGGCGACAAGGGTCTTTCTCCTGTTCCGGAGGGATTGGACTACGATCTGTGGACAGGCCCTGCTCCAAAAGCTCCCTTTACACACAATCTGGTACACTACAACTGGCACTGGCACTGGGACTATGGAAATGGTGATGTAGGAAACCAGGGAATTCATGAGACAGACCTTTGCATGTGGGGACTCGATGTAGGGCTTCCTACCAAGATCACTTCCATGGGCGGAAAGTTCCTTTGGAATGACAGCAAGGAAGTGCCTGAAGTATTGACGTCCATATATAACTATCCTGAGCAAAATAAAATCATCCAGTTTGAAGTGCGCCCATGGTACACCAACCCGGAAGGTGGAGCTACGGTGGGTAATATTTTCTACGGAGACAAGGGATATCTAGTGGTAGATGGCTATGATAAGTATGAGACCTTCTTGGGAAATGATCGAACTCCGGGAAAATCAGGTGATGACGGTGGAGCTGCAGCCTCAGGAATGGACAGAGGAGCAGGGGGGACCGATGGCCACTTTGCCAACTTCATAGAGGCAGTGCGCAAGCATGATAAATCTATCCTGAACGGCCCGGTAGAAACAGCACATCTCTCTTCGGGATTGGCTCATCTGGGCAATATTGCCTATAGACTGGGACGGGTTTTAGACTTTGATCCAAAATCAGAGAAATTTGTCAATGACCCTGAAGCAGATAAAATGCTAACTCGTGACTATAGACCGGGTTTTGAAGTTCCTGCCAAAATCTAAAATGTTTTATTTTTTGCCCCCAGATGAACAATTTGGGGGCATTTTTATGACAAGTGGGTTTTGATTAAAAAACCCAAAAAGATATTTTCAGATTAATACCTTGGACGGTAAGATATCTTTAAACCCAAAAAACGGGTTTTACTTAGTTGGTTGTATATGAAAATCAAAAGCAATTGATGAAATAAGCTCTAACCATCAAGACAAGTTTTGTTTCTTATAGGTAAAAGGAGTCATCCCAGTGACTTTATTGAAATGCTTGTAGAAGTTCGAGAGTGTATTGAAGCCACAATCGTAGCAAATCATCTGAGTTGACTGCTTGTTTTCCTTCAACGCTCTACAGGCATTTGAAATCCTTATTTCAATGACAAATTCGAAAAATGTCTTGTTGGTCATGGTTTTGAAATAGCGACAAAACGCAGAAGGGCTGAGATTGGCGAGATCGGCGATTTCCGAGAGGTTGATTTTATTTCCGTAGTTAGCCAAGACGTAAGAATAGATTTTTTCCAGTCTGTCCATTTCAGATAAGTTCGACAAATGGCTATAGGCATATCCCGGTGAGATCGTGCTATACTCCTCTGTTTCGGATAGAATTTTTATAATCTCAAGGAGAAGGATAATACTTTTCAAGCTGACAGTTTGCTCTAATTGCTGAAGCAATTCCGCAAGTTTCACTTTAGTCTCTCCCTTGATCACTAACCCCTGTTTTGCTTTTTCAAATAAAGCAGGAATACTTTGAGCCTCTGGCAGCTTTAGAAATTCCTGGCCGAAACAATTTGGATGAAATTGAAGGATATAGGCAGCATTTTTCAAATCAGAATTCTCCTCAAAATATTCCTCTTTGTGCCGCCAAGCATGAGGGAGATTCTCGCCCAAAAATACCATTTGCCCATCAGAAAAATTACTTATGCTATCACCTATGTATTGTGTGCCATCTCCTTTGACGATATAGTGAAGCTCCAGCTCGGGATGGTAATGCCATAGTTCTCCAGTAAGAGGTTTAGGATCAAAGCGTATTATAAAGGATTTTGCAGGTTCGAGGGGTACTTTATGAAAATGGGCTTTCATTAGGTTTTCTAGTCGTATTTGGGTTTTTGGTACTCTGATTTGATTTCGTGCAAAAGAAATCTGAAGTTTAAATATAAGAATCAATACTATGATTTTGTTTTGTATGATCTTACATATAAGTCAAAAATGTTAAGATAGTGGAATATGTTACTAATAATGAATAGACTTCGCATAGAAATTCAAGTGATATTTAACAAAGTAAATTCAAGACGAAGTAACGTAGCTCTGCAAGATTTTATCTCAATAGGGCATCTGACTATATTTTAGTTGGGTTTCTTGTTCAGAATGAATAGGACTGAAATACAGTTGGAATTTTGAATACTGAACAAATAAACCCAAAAATAAGAAAACATGCACCTCCTTTCGCAGGTAAATAGCTTCCTTAAAAAAACGATTTCACTGAGTATAAGCGCTGCTTTCCTCTTGAATTTGACCAATGCGCAGCAAGTAGCTAAGGACTTTGAAATCGTAAAATACAACAACTCAAACACAACTTCTTTTTTGGGAGTTGGGCTTTGGGCTTGGCCGTTGCCGATGGATTACGATGAAGATGGAGATATGGACATGCTGGTTTCCTGTCCTGACAAGCCATTCAATGGACTTTACTTTTTTGAGAATACTTCAGGAGATGATTTTCCTGATTTTGCCTCTCCTGTTCGGCTGGGAGATGCGATCAAAAATGTGCAGATTTCTCATATCGAGCAAGGAATGAGAGTCAATATTCCGGGAGTAGAGCTGGTGGATTTTAAGACTAAACTGGCGAGCAATGAAAAGGTTCTTTTTGATGCAGAGGAGCTGAAGAAGGGTTTTGAGAAGGTTCGCTTTAACCAGTGGAAAATGGTTGATTACGAAGGAGACGGCGATCTCGATATTGTAGTTGGGATTGATGACTGGGCTGACTACGGTTGGGACAATGCCTTTAATGACCAAGGGGTTTGGATCAATGGACCTCTTCATGGATTTGTGTTCTTACTTGAAAATCAGGATGGCGAATATGTAAATAAAGGAAGGATAGAAGCTGGAGGAGAAATGCTCGATGTCTACGGAGCGCCCTCTCCAAATTTCGCTGATTTTGATGGAGACGGTGATCTGGATCTGATCTGCGGAGAATTCTTGGATCGCATAACTTACTTCGAAAATATTGGAACCAGACAAGAGCCAAACTATAAAGAAGGTGTTTTTTTGAAAAATGATGCTGGTCTGATTAAAATGGATCTGGAGATGATTATTCCTGTCGCGGTGGATTGGGATAAAGACGGGCATGTGGATTTGGTCGTTGGTGATGAGGACGGACGAGTTGCTTTAGTGAGGAATACGGGAAAACAAATCGACAAAGTGCCTCAGTTTGAATCTCCAAAATATTTCCGTCAGCAATCTGATAACCTGAAGTTCGGTGCTTTGGCTACGCCAGTAAGTGTGGATTGGGACAATGATGGAGATGAGGATATAATTACTGGGAATTCAGCAGGTTATTTTGCGTTTATCGAGAACCTGGGTAGAGGAGTGAAACCTGTTTGGAAAGAGCCAAAACTTCTGGAAGTAAGCGGTGAACCAATCCGTATCCAAGCTGGAGAGAACGGCTCAATTCAAGGTCCAGCCGAAGCGAAATGGGGTTATACCACGCTTTCTGTGGCTGACTGGGATGGGGACGGGAATAAGGATATCATTTTTAATTCCATCTGGGGAAAGATCGAGTGGATAAGAAATACGGGTTCTGGCCTAGAAGCTCCCAAACCTATCAAAGTAAATCGTGGAAGCGAAGCTGCAACTTCTCCTGCTTGGAACTGGTGGAAATCAGCGCCTGATGAATTGGTCACCCAGTGGAGAACCACTCCTTATGCGATAGACTGGGACAAAGATGGTGTGATGGATTTAGTGATGCTGGATTTTGAAGGTTATTTATCCTTTTTCAAAGGAGTAAATGAAAATGGTCAGCAGGCAATACTTCCCGGAAAGCGGATATTCTATGGAGATAAAGCTTCTATATATACGAATAGAGACAAAGCTGAAAATGCTGAAAGTGGCCCCTTACGTCTGAACAATGCCGAAGCTGGAGGTAGTGGCAGAAGAAAAATCTCCTTGGTGGATTGGGACAACGATGGTGATTTGGACCTTCTAGTTAATAGCGTAAACGTTACGTTGTTTGAAAATATCAGTCAAGAACCCAACAAAGTAATCTTCAGTCATAAGGGTCCGCTATCGGAAAAAGTGCTGGCAGGACATACCACGAGTCCTACGTTCGTCGATTGGAATAAGGATGGCGTGTGGGAGATTTTTGTGGGTGCTGAAGACGGTCATTTTTATCATTTCCAAAGGTGATTTTCTTTCAGAAAAGCCGATTGTCCATTTTCAGAGCTTTAAGCTTTCTACTACTTTTAGCAGGGCTTTTTACCACATTTTATTGTAAACCCAAGAATTCAACCATGAATCAGAATCCTGTACAACTTCTAGAAATCCAGCTAACCATTGATCCTTCAGGGCACTTTTTAAACCAACGACAGGCTTTCTCTCCAGACGATAAATGGCTGGTTTATGACACTAGGAATGATGAAACAAAAATCGGGGAGAATGCTTCTATTCAACTTGTGAATGTGGAGACCAAAGAGGTTAAAACCATATACAAATTGGAAAATCAAACAGCCTTTGGGCCTGGGACAGGCGCTGTCAGTTTTCATCCATCCCAGAATAAAGTGGTTTTTATTCATGGCTTGATGAATGCTTCCGAGGCTAATCCCTATGGTTTTACCAGGCGATTCGCCATGCAAGTTGATCTGGATAATGCCAATAAAACTGAACCTATGGAAGCTCGGGATGTGAATGAGCCATTCACAAAAGGTGCTTTGCGTGGAGGTTCACATGCCTATTCCTACAGAGCAGATGGACATTGGGTGAGCTTTACTTATAACGATCAAGTTTTAGCACTAGCAACTGAAACCAATCCCGACGTCCAAGACCTGCGAACCGTAGGTGCATTTATCGCAGGTGAAAAAGTTGCTATCGATGGAACGGGAGACGACGAAAATTTTGATGGGAACAGTTTTGCGATTTTGTTGGCAGAAGTAAAAGCCAATCCTGCGCCCGGTTCAGATGAAATCAGCAAAGCCTACGAAGAAGGCTGGGTAGGAAAGGACGGTTATACCAAGACTGATGGAAGTAGCCAAAAAGTAGCACTTGCATTCTTGGGAGATGTACTTTCAGTGTCAGGAGAGAAAGTAACGGAGGTGTTTATTGCAGATGTTCCTGATGATATTCTAAGCCTTATGGGCTCAGTGACTGCAGGAAGTAAAACCACATTACCTTCTGTACCGAAAGGAGTGAAGCAACGGAGATTGACTTTCACCACTGCGAATAAATACCCAGGTGTACAAGGTCCAAGGCAATGGATGAGATGTTCTCCGGATGGCGATGCCATTTATTTTTACCAAAAAGATGATGACGGAATTGTACAGATTTATTCTGTTTCACCAAATGGAGGAGAGGTCAAAGCTATTACTTCAAATGACTTCTCGGCAGATACTACGTTGGGACTTAGTGCCGATGGGAAATACCTCGCTTATGGTGCAAAAGAAGCAATCTATGTCACAGCTGTCGCAGACGGAAAAACTACCCTTGTATTGCCAGAACCCACAAATACCAGCACTCAACTCAGCAATATCAACTGGTCAAATTCCGGCCAAACGATCGCATATAACAGACAGGTAGCCCTCAACGGCGAAGCGTTTTACCAGATTTTTGTATTAGATCTTACCACCTTTTTAAAACAATAAGATGCCACATTTAACAAATATCAAAGCACCATTACGAGGTATTGTTCCACCAATGGTAACCCCACTTAATAGTGATGGATCGCTTGATACGGATAGTGTGAAAAAGCTCATCGAGCACTTAGTATCCGGAGGAGTTCACGGTATTTTTATTCTGGGCACTACCGGTGAATTCTCTGGTTTGAGCTATCAGGTTCGTAGAGAATTGATCACGCAGACTTGCGAGCAAGTCGGGGGAAGAGTGCCTGTTTTGGTAGGAGTTACCGATGTGTCCATAGAAGAAAGTATAGCCTTGGCTGAGTTTTCAGCTGAAGCTGGAGCCTATGCGGTAGTGGTAGCACCTCCTTTCTACATGAATATTGACCAGCAGGAATTGACTCACTATTACCTCCAATTGGCAAATGCCATTTCATTGCCGATGTTCCTGTACAATATGCCATCGCATACCAAGTTGACCATAGAGGTGGGGACCGCTGTTCGACTTTCAACACATGAGCGGATTATAGGTCTGAAAGACAGCTCCGCTCATGCCGTGTATTTCCAGTCCTTATGTCACGCGTTTAGAAATCACCCAGACTTTGTGCTGATGGTTGGACCAGAGGAAATGATGGCAGAAACAGTGCTGATGGGAAGTCATGGTGGAGTTTGTGGCGGTGCAAATTTATTTCCTGAGCTATATGTGGCATTATATGAAGCTGCTGCGAATAGGGATTTTGAGAAAATAAAGGTCTACCAGGAATTTGTAATGGAGATCAGTCAAAACATCTATCAGGTAGGTGCCTATAAATCCAGTTACATGAAAGGCTTAAAAACTGCATTGTCTTTTG
The DNA here is from genome assembly GCF_002150685.1 of Algoriphagus antarcticus. GTDB lineage: Bacteria > Bacteroidota > Bacteroidia > Cytophagales > Cyclobacteriaceae > Algoriphagus > Algoriphagus antarcticus. The sequence continues at coordinate 116,973 of NZ_MSSW01000013.1, read as the reverse complement.
CGGGCCTTTGTCAGGCACAGTTTGCTCCTCCATTATATCCATTTTCAGAGCAGGAGGTTGAAGAGTTGAGAAGCAGAGTTGAAAAGATTACCAGTGTTTTAGATCTTAAAGAAGTTTGATGGATTTAGTTAATATTATAGGAGAAACTGATTTTCCCTACACCCAAAATATCTAGGCTCAAATGGATTTACCCATCATAGATTTAATCGTTTTTTTAGTTTACATGGCCGCAATAGTGTTGTTCGGTATTTCTTTTTCCTTCCGGAAAAGAACTGCCCTGGAATACACCACGGGTGGTGGCCGACTTCCAAGCTGGGCAATTGGCATGTCTATTTTCGCCACGTTTGTAAGTAGTATCAGTTTTCTGGCGCTTCCGGGAAATGCCTATTTGTCCAATTGGAACGGTTTTGTGTTTAGCCTTTCTATTCCTTTTGCAGCTTGGATTGCGGTGAAATATTTTGTTCCGCTGTACAGAAATCTTAAAAGCGAATCAGCCTATTACTATCTCGAAACTCGGTTCGGATCGTGGGCCAGGATTTATGCATCCATATGTTATCTATTGACTCAATTGGCAAGAATGGGAGCTATCATGTACTTGTTGGCCTTGCCGATGAATGCACTCTTTGGCTGGAGCATACCGATAATTATCATTTGCACTGGCATCAGTGTGATGGTATATGCAATGCTGGGAGGAATAGAAGCGGTGATCTGGACGGATGCCATCCAGGGAATCATCTTGATTGGTGGAGCGGTTCTTTGCCTTTGTGTGATTTTGTTTTCCATGCCCAGTGGGCCGGGAGAAGTGATTACCATTGCTGCCGAATCGGATAAATTCAGTCTGGGAAGTTTCAAATTCAATTTCGTGGAGTCGACTTTCTGGATGATTTTGATCTACGGACTATTTATCAACCTGCAGAATTTCGGAATAGACCAAAGTTATATTCAGCGCTACATTACAGCCAAAACCGAAAAGGAAGCTGTGAAATCCACTTGGTTGGGAAGCTTATTGTATGTGCCGGTTTCCTTGCTGTTTTTCTTTATTGGTACTGCTCTTTTTTCTTATTATCAGGCCTTTCCGGATTTGTTGCCTGCTGAGCTGCAGCTGGCGGAGAATGCAGATAAGGTCTTTCCTTACTTCATTGTTTCCGGTCTTCCTACCGGAGTTACTGGGATTTTGATCGCCTCCATTTTTGCTGCGGGAATGAGTACAATATCGACCAGTATCAATAGTTCTGCGACTGTTTTTTTGTCAGATCATTATAGAAAATACATAAACAAAAATACCACAGAGAAGCAATCCATGCGTGTTTTGTGGATCAGTTCATTTGTGATGGGCTGCCTTAGCATTGTTGTTGCGTTGGCGTTCAACGGAGTCACGAGTGCTTTGGAAGCTTGGTGGGCACTTTCATCGATATTCAGCGGCGGGATTCTTGGCTTGTTCTTGCTGGGATTTGTGGTGAAAAAAGCCACGAACAAAGCCGCAGCAATTGGTGTTTTATGTGGGGTAGTAGTGATTGGATGGATGAGTCTTTCTCCCATTCTTTTGAACGGAACGAGTCTGGAGGGTTTCCAGAACACACTGCACACGAATTTGACTATAGTGATGGGGACTCTCACAATTTTTATTGTTGGTTTTTTGCTAACAGGTTTGATATCGAAGAGTAGGGGATAAAAAGATACAAAGTGAATAAGCCTGTTCTCCACAAATTGAGTAAAATTAGTCTCTGATTTTTTTTCGCTAAAACGATGAACTGCCTTTAAAGGGGTTATAGAGAGGCTTTTTAGTTTGGTTGATTATTTGAAAAAGAATAATAAGTAAGCTCACATTGTTCGGTAAGCTTTGTATATTCTAAAACCCAAAATTTTTGTCCGATGGAAATAAATGCATATCCAACAGCAGCGCCTTCATCCTCAGAATTCATTACAGAAGGCATCATTTGGTTCTCTGTTAGAAATAGAAAGGAGGTAAATAGTGAAATCGGCAGGCTAAAATCTCAAGGCATTAGCAGGTTACGATTAGGGATAGATTGCGCAGAGTTTAATACTAAAAAAGGAATCAAATGGTATGATTGGCTTCTGCCTACTTTGGCTGAAAGTTTTGAACTCGAGCTCTGCTTTGATAATTTCTCTAAGACTCCCAACCGTTCACTTTCCAGAACATATATGTTGCCAGAAATAGTAGAGCATTTCATCCTAAAGCATGGAGAGCATTTCAACTTACTTGAATTATGGAGAAATCCAGCAAATAGAGCAAAACATGAATCTTCTGAAAATATCTTTTCCGAAGATGTGGTATTTGCTGCTACATGGGCAAAGCATTTGGGTAAAAAAGTGAGTCTTGGAAGAATACAGACGACAGATTTTGAGTGGATTGCGACATTGGTTTCTTCTCAGTTTCTTAAAAATATCGAATGCGTAGAAATCGACAAGGAGGGTGAGAATCTGAGAAATACAAGCACTCAGTTCTATGAGCGCACGCTGCGCAGCCTTTTCGAAGCAAAAGGAGTGAAAACAAAGATCCGTCCAAGTTCTAAATCCTCACCTAACCAGCAACTAGGTAACAAAGAAATTGCTTGTTGAGAAATTATAAGTCTTTGATATTCTTTACGTTGATGAAATAAATATATAAACTAAGTTCTAAAATTAAATATGCAGTACTATGAAATATGAAAAGCACAATGTTGTGTATGGTTTAAAGAAAATCACACATTTTTCAGAAGGACTTACTTCCCTAATAGCTGGTACTTACGTCTTGTCGCTTGCTGTTACAAAAAGGAATGTTGCCTTGAGAATAGCACTTGGTGTTGCAGGCGGTTATTTGATCTTAAGGAGTGGTGGCAAATTACACTCTGGTAGCTTTGATGATGATAAGGTTATAGTAAAGGTCTGACCCTGATTAAAAGTATGGACAGGCTTAAGGATCGATTGAAGCGTAACCTGTGACGTAATCTTCACAGGCTATGCTGTGTAGTATCGATTAAATTTAAGTTGATAGTAAGCCGCCTATTAGTTCAACGATGTAATTTCATTCCTATTTAGCCTTGGATCCAATAAGCCGCACATTCTTAAAACTGCAAATCAACTTTTCCCTATCCACCGATTCGTCTTCATTGAGTTGATTCCCTTGAGTATGATTTCCTATACTGAGCTTTTTTTTGATTTGTTAGCATCTACATATTTTGATCCTTAAAATTGATTTGATCCAAGACCTGTCACAAAAGGCAATTCGTTGCGTAAGTAATCAGCCCCTGTGGGGCAATCAATAGTTGGTTTTATTGATTTCAATTTTTACTTTTTCGACATAATATAAACCAATCGAATAGTTTATAAATTTTTTCTGTAGATAAAAATGTATTTTGAAATATCTTTTTTGCTTTTCATTTGATATGAATTAATTATTGATTAAAATTGTAACATCAATTAGATGGAAATTTAAACAAGCCTAAGGAATATAGTTCTCAATTATTTGTTAAATTGCTCCAAACTAGAGCTATAAATGAAAGTTATGAAAAAAGTAAAAATTTTATTGTTCGGTATCATTGGGCTTATGACTCTTTCATGCTCAATCGGTGACGAGAATGCAAAAATCATTTCTATTTATGAAGGTAGTTGGAGCGGGACTTATACTGGAACTAAAGACAACGGTGATTGGGAATTGCAGGTTGATAAAGAAGGAAACATTACCGGAATCACAAAATCTTATGTAAATGAGGGCATTTCAAAAGTTGAAGGCAGTGTGTATAGCAACGGGGATTTGTATGTAAGTAGTGGGACAACATCGGGCGGCTCTGTTTTTATTGGAGAAATGTCTGGAAATATAGTAAAGGGATCTTGGGTAAATGAAGTTGAAGATTTTTCTGGAGAGTGGACTGGCAATAAGTTAAGTAAGTAAGATTGTTGAGAAAAACTAGACTTTAATAAGATATTTCTACGCAATCATCAGGTGTAACTGATTCACAGAACAGAGAGTTAAAAAATAGCATATGGTGTCAGTATCGGTGACTATGGGATAAATCCATGATCTCTCTATATAAGGTCGAATTGGAAAAAATTATATATAAAAAAAGTCAGCATAGGTCAATTTGCTGGCTTAATGTGTTTGGGAGGTAGTCCCGACTATTAAGATAACCTACGACCTCCGTTTATAGATATATTGGAAAACACTAGGATCAAAAAAAACCAACAAAAATTAATTTGTTGGCTGATTAAGTCGGGGTGGCAGGATTCGAACCTACGACCTCCTCGTCCCAAACGAGGCGCGATACCGGGCTACGCTACACCCCGAGGTGCTACTGTTTTTCAATTTTCATTCAGGGTTCGAACCTTTGACCTTCCAGATCTAAATCGGGACGAGATCCCAGCTACACCAAAACCCGAGTAACTGTTTTTCAATTTTTGACCCATGACTTGCTCTTGAATCGGTTGCAAATGTAGCAAAATTTATTTCCGGCAAACACTTTTTCCGAAATGAAATCGAAAAAAAAATAAGGATTATTTCTGTGGTTCATTAGATGTGATTCGAAGCGTCTTGAAAATGAGTTGGATAGCTTTTTTGTACAAGAGATTAACAGAAAGGAATATTTTATAAATCTAGGAAAACCATAAAAGGACATCTCCTTCATATCAAAGAAGCTAGTCCTAATTTTCTATCAACAGCTCCAATGTCAAATAGGAGTTGTCAGGATCAGAGATGTCCAAGTTGAGTTTGTACGTGTAATAGCCTTTAGAAAGCGAAGTTTCGCCTACATAGTCGTAAGGTTGAAATCTTACTTCCTTTCCATCGGCCATTAAGCTCACAAATCCATAACGAAAGGCAGATTCAAATTCTTTGAAGTTTGATTTTTTCCCTGCTTTTAAGTCACCAAATTCAACTGCTCCAGAACCAGAGATAATTAAAATGTCTTTAAAATCCGTACCAGAGCTATTCTCAACACGAATATGCACTGCATTTGGATTTTTGAATTCAGAATCTTCAGAGCATGAAAAGATTAAGAATATAACCAAAAATAGAGAATATAGATTTTTCATAAGACAATTTAGTTTGGCTTTCTATGAATACGACGCTCGACTTTAAATCGCTACTTTATCGCGCTTAATCACCTAGCTTAAAACTCCTTCTCGCCGAATTCACTCTCGATGAACCTTGATTTATTTTTCAGCTGATTGAATGTGTAACTGATATTGAGCTGAATTACATCTACCTCATACACATAATTTGTAGTAGTGTAGAACTCTCCATCGCGCCAGGTTGTGATTCGTTGCTCGTTCGTCGGAAGCAATCCCATATCAATGTTAAGCCACTGAAGTGTGGTGCTCAATCTTCCGTCTAGGAAGGTCTTTTTGATATTCAAATTGGGTGAAAGAAAACGTGAATCTTCACCTTGGGCAGTATTAGTAGGGGAAAGGTAATTTACTGCAAACTGAGCTTCCCAATTCTTCCCGAAGTCAAAGCTTGTATTTGCATTAATCGAGTAAATCCAGCTTGAGGTTTTGATCGGTTGCTTGTCAAATTCTCCCTTGATGGAATAATTATACACATTTGCGCCAGCGAATACCTGCCACCAATTGGTAGGATTTAATTCTAATCCTGCTTCCAAACCAATCGATTTGCCTGTGCCTACATTTGAATAAATCCTGTTCAAGATGGTGTCATTGAAGATGGTATTGACTCTGTTTACCAGATTTTGAACATTCCTGAAATAAGTGGTAGCAGTAAATGAATTGTCGCCAAAGTTTTTGACAAGTCCAACTTCCACCAAATCAACAAATTCAGGTAAAAGCGTAGGATCACCTTGCTCCAGTGTTTCGGAATGCTCTCTCTCTGGAAATGGATTCATTTTGAAAGTAGTCGTTCGTTCTACTCTTTTGGAGTAAGAAGTCTTGAGCTTCAAATCCTCGCTTATAGCATATTGCAAACTTGCCGAAGGGTACAACTTCACAAAATCATAAAAGTACGTCGTATCCACAGTACCAGCTTTATCAGTCAAGTCAAGCGTTCTATCCATGATCTCTATTCTTGCGCCAGCGGAATAGCTCCATTTGTCTTTTGTGCCTGATAGTTGACCGTAAGCAGAATGCAATATTCTATTCAGATCAACTGCACTGGAAAACTCTGGAATCAACTCAAATTCACCTGTTTCATTGTTTTTTCGCTCATAGACGAAATCGCCCGTGTGATTGAGAAACCTGTATTGATAGCCGAACTCCAAGGTGCCAAATGGTTTTGGAGCAGCTTTGTAATCTACTTGTAGTCTTGTGCCATGAAGTGGGTTGTCGTTGGTGTTATACTCATCCTGATAGATGATACTAGTATCGGGATAGCCCAAGTTACGGTTTGTCGTAGGCCCACCGAGCATGGTGTATTCATATAGAAAAGAGCCTGAGAGTTGGGATTTATTTTGGAAAGTATGTTTGTAATCCAGACTCCCCAATACAAAATCGCCACGTCGAATTCTAAGATTCTCATTGTAATACTGCATGCTGTAAAGTCGCTCTCCATTCACTTCAGCATGATTGTCAGAATAAAGGATATTGGCAGTTCTGTCAGCAGTCTTTTTGCCAGCATAGAATCCGAGGCTGAAGTCATTGGATTCATCGGGCGTAAAGCCAAGCGTGAATCTGCCTGAGTAGGTTTTTTCATCAGTGCTTCTTTCCCCATCCGAAGGAAAATAAGTGGTGGTATCTCCGCTAATGGTATAGACATTTCCTTCTCTTCGTCCATTGATGTCATTTCTTAGGTAGCTCCCGCCTACAGATAGATCCCACTTTCCTTTTTTATGGTTGATGGTGAAGTCCGCTCCGTAACGTTGAGGCTTATCTTTATTGTCATAAGGCTCAATGCTCGGCATTCCCAATTTAGCATTGACTTGCACAAAAGTGCCGTCAGTAACGCCTGTTTTTGTGATGATATTGATGATTCCTGCCTTTCCTTCTGGATCATATTTAGCAGATGGAGAAGTGACCAATTCTATTTTTTCCACCGCATTTGCCGGAAGTTGAGCTAGCAGCGCTTCAGGACTTGACTGTGTGGGTTTGCCATTCACCATGACTACAAAGCCGGTCGTTCCTCTTACAGATATTTCGCCTTGAGCATTTATGCTTACAGATGGAAGATTCCTTAACACATCTGTAGCTGTGCCGCCTTGGCTAGTCAGGAAATTCTCAGAATTGTATACTTGACGATCCACTTGATTCATCGTCGTGAATTTCCTTCCGGAAACTTCTACTTCATTAAGCAACTGCTGATCAGGGCTTAAAAAAATTGTACCCAGATCCTGCATCTGATTTCTCGAAATAGTAATCTCAGGAATCACTCTGGTCTCGTATCCTAAAAATTGAGCTAAAAGATAGTAATCTCCTGATTTTAAGTTTTCTATAACGAATGTCCCATCTTGACTTGTTACCATGCCAGCAACTAACGTACTATCCTTGAGCTGGTAAACGGATACACTCGCATATTCCAAAGGATTATTTTCGGACTGATCAATTAACTTTCCTTTGATTCCAGTTTGGGAAAAAGAAGCTCCGCTAAAAAATGTAAACAAAAGCAGTAATAATGTTCTAGTCATCTTTGGTTTATTATTTAACACAAAGAACAATCGCTGCTATAATATTTCACGGTAGATAAATACGGATAATGGTATAATTAGACTTTTATTTTGGATCTATACTCTAAAGGTGTAAGGTTAGTCTGCTGTTTGAAGAACTTCACGAAATTTGATGAATCGGTGAAATTTAGCGCATAGGCAATTTCTGTAACCTGACTATTGGTGTGTGTAAGTAAGTTTTTAGCCTCAATTAAAAGTCGTTCTTTGATGACTTCCCGGGCATTAGTATGGAGAGTGCCTTTACAAATGCTGTTCAGCTTTCGTACCGATGTTTTCATGATATCAGCATAGCCTTGGACATTTTTGATGTCAGCAAAATGCTCATTTACTAACCTTTTAAATAGAGCTAATTGATCTATTAATGTGGAATCGATTTTACGAGCTGATGCGGAAAGCGTTAGCGTCGTTAGGATCAAAAGATTAAGGTGAGCTGCCAGCACTTCCGGCGAAGTTCCTATTTTATATTCTCGATGAAAAGTTTCCAAAATCTGAAATATCTGCGAGTCAGAATCTCCGATTTCAAAGGTTTTGGTCAATTGGAAAAGGCTGTTGAAAGAATTTGGATATTGAGAAAGCATCTCTTCTTTGAAAAGAATTACATAGCCGTCGGGAATCATGCTAAAGTCCCAGCAATGCACTTCGCTAAGACCGAGGTAGTAGCCTGTATTCGGCACTACATCATATTTTTCATCGCCAATCGTATGCGACCCGGCACCTCTAGATAGAAAGATCAATTCATGATAGCCTGCATGTCTATGAGGAACAGTCGGTTTGATGACTGGTTTCATTCGTGAGACTTTCAATAGAATTTCACTTTCAAGCTTTGATTTTAGTTCAATTGACATGTCGCTTAGGTATTCCAGATCTGTTTGTATGCAAAAATTGTAAAAAAGACAAACAAGTGGACTGCCTTTTAAATAAAAGACTTTCAAAAATGGATAACTCAAACCCTTAATCTAGTTTTTTGCGAAAAAGATAATACTTACTGAAAAAAAATATTGATGTAGAGAAAGGTAAACCAAAAAGTTATTTCTTGTTTACGCGGTATTTAGTGGTGTAGCATGGTCAAAAAACTGTGTTGATCGGAAAACTTGACCTGTTCAATCATGAGCTAAGGGCTTATGGATTGAGTGTGAACAGCAATACTAGTCGGTTTGTGAAGGAATAATTTTGTTAATTTATGATCGGGGGAAGTGCATTAGAAGAACGCTAGGAATCGACTTCTCTTTTTTAAAATTGAATCATCTCAAAAAGTAAATTCTATCTTATGAGTTTTCAAAACAAAAATTCCAGTAAAGCCTACGATGTTATTATTGAAGGTTCTGGAGATGGAGGTGGAATGGCCTCCAAAATTCTTTCAGAAGCAGGTCTCTCCGAAGCTATAGTAGAAGAAGGATGCGATTTTGATGCAGCAATTGGACACCGGGATATCGATGGGGAAACCTACACTGGGAAAAATGGAACGGAGTTAGATTGGTTCCTTTCTAGGAGAAAGTTTCTGGCGACTACTGCGACCTTAATTGCTTCTCCCTTATTGTTGCATATTCCTGTGTTCGCAGGTAATTCAGATAAAAAACTCAGACATGTTTGTGTCGGAGTGGGAGGAATGGGCGGGCATGATCTGCAGCGTTTTATTGCACATCCCGACGTCGAAATAGTTGCCATTTGCGATGTGGATGATGATAGGTTGCAAAAAGCAGCCGAATTGGTACCCAATGCCCGCAAATACAGGGATTGGAGGACTTTGCTGAAAGAAGAATCCGAAAATTTTGATTCTATAAATGTCAGTGTTCCAGATCACAATCATTTCGCAGTGGCTATCAGCGCAATCAAAATGGGTAAGCATGTCTATTGCCAAAAGCCTATGTGCCATGACGTGTCCGAAATCAGGAAATTGACCAATGCAGCAATAAAAGCTGGAATCGTAAGCCAATTGGGAACTCAACATGCTTCTGGAAAAGGTGATCGTACAGCTGTCCAATGGATCAAAGAGGGTCATATTGGGAAAATAAAAAATGTTTACCTCTGTTCAAATAGACCTGGTGCAACGGAAGCCTATAGGTTTCCAGGACCTCGTCCAGTAGGTGGGCAAGATCCACCTGCCGGATTAGATTGGAATCTATGGACAGGTACAGCACCACTTCGGCCTTATAATCCGACCATTTATCATCCTTCCAAATGGCGAGCTTGGCAAGACTTCGGTACAGGATGGTCTGGAGACATTGGATGCCATATTTTTGATGCAGTCTGGAAAGGAATGGGGCTCCAGGCTCCGATTTCTGTTCATGCCAGAGTACAGGAATCTTGGGAAAATTCTCCTGAAAGAAGAGCTGATACCTGGCCACAGAGTAATCATCTGACCTGGGTATTTCCAGGCAATGAAATGACCGAGTCGGAAGAACTTACAGTAGAATGGTTTGATGGGGAATTCTATCCTCCTGAGGAAGTCAGGGCTTTATTTTCAGTGGAAAATTACCCTGCCGAATCAGCTATGCTGGTGGGGACCGAAGGAGCTTTATTGATTCCACATACAAAATTGCCTGTTCTCTTGCCTGAAAGTAAATTTCAGCAAGTGCAATATCCGGAAATGGAGGAGCGAGATCATTACCATCACTTTGTGGATGCATGTCTAGGCAAAACAAAAACAGAAAGTCACTTTGCACAAGCTGGACCCATGACAGAGGCTATTATTTTGGGTACTGTTGCCATCAGGGAGCCTCAAAAAGTCCTTAAGTGGGACGCAAAAAAGATGAAAATTCCCAATCACCCAGAAGCAGAGAAATACCTGAGCCGCAAATACAGAAAAGGCTGGGAAGTTTAAGGAACATAAAACAGTCTGTTTCTAATTGCAGTTAGTATTCCGTTAGTATTTCTCCCTTAAGAATTATTAAAACCATATAAAATTAAAAAGCATGAGTTTTCAAATAAAACCAAGTATTGACTCCTACGACGTCATTATTGTTGGTTCTGGAGCGGGAGGTGGAATGGCCTCCAAAATTCTTTCCGAAGCAGGACTGTCTGTAGCTGTTGTAGAAGCAGGCGGCGATTTTGATCCTGCAAAAGAGGAAGATCGAACCCAACTTAGACCACCATGGGAATCTCCGAGGAGAGGTGCTGGCACGCGTATTCGCCCGTTTGGTGATTTTGATGCAGCCATTGGTGGCTGGGACATCGAAGGAGAACCATATACTAGAAAAAATGGGACGGAGTTCGACTGGTTCCGCTCTAGAATGGTCGGAGGAAGAACCAACCACTGGGGACGTATTTCTCTCAGATTTGGACCTAATGATTTCAAACGAGCAAGTATTGACGGTCTGGGTCATAACTGGCCAATCGGATACGACGATTTGAAGCCCTATTACGATAAGGTAGATAAGCTGATCGGGGTGTTTGGTACCAAGGAAGGAATTTATAATGAGCCAGATGGATATTTTCTCCCTCCTCCTAAGCCACGATTGCATGAGCTTTACATGAAGAAAGGTGCTGATAAAGTTGGTATTCCGATGATTCCCTCACGTTTATCTATGCTTACCCGTCCGATTAACAAGGAACGAGGAGTTTGCTTTTTCTGTCACCAGTGTAATAGAGCTTGTCAGGTTTATGCAGATTTCTCTGCGGGTACTTGTTTGGTTCATCCTGCGATGAAAAAAGGTAAAGTGGATCTTTACACGCATTCCATGGTGCGTAAAGTGACCACCGATGAGAGCGGTAAAGCTACAGGTGTTTCTTTTGTGAGCAAAGCCGACATGAAAGAATACAAGCTGAAATCAAGAGTGGTTGTTTTAGGTGCATCGGCTTGCGAGTCTGCCAGAATCATGATGAATTCTAAGTCAAAATCACATCCTGACGGTATAGGGAATAGCTCAGGCATGGTAGGTAAATACTTGCATGATTCTACGGGAACTGATCGTATGGCAATTGTGCCAAGCATGATGGATCGAGAGCGATACAACGAAGATGGTGTAGGTGGCTTGCACATGTATACTCCTTGGTGGGGAGACAATAAGAAACTGGATTTTGCCAGAGGATATCATATCGAATACTGGGGTGGCATGAGCCAACCTGCCTATGGCTCCGGCGGAAGCATGAATTCCATGCGCCAGTACATCAAGGATGAGTTTGGCGAACCAAGCCAGAACGGTGGGTATGGTTTAGGCCTTAAAAAGGACATACGTAGACTCTACGGGTCTACTATGGGGATGTCAGGTCGGGGAGAAAGTGTGCCGATGATTGACAACTACTGTGAGATTGACCCAAATACGGTAGATAAATACGGGATTCCAGTTTTGAGATTCAATTACAACTGGACGGATCAGGAGGTCAAGCAGGCAAAACATATGCATGATACTTTTGAAGAAATCTTGACTGAATCAGGCGGAATTCTGCTAGGATCTAAGCCAGGCCCTGAGACCAAATATGGCCTTTTAGCTCCAGGAAGAATCATCCACGAAGTAGGAACGACTAGAATGGGAGACGACCCTGCTACTTCAGTATTGAATTCAAACTGCCAGGCGCATGATTGTGACAACCTATTTGTAGTGGATGCAGGACCTTTTGTGTCTCAAGCGGATAAAAACCCAACTTGGACCATTTTGGCTTTGGCTTGGAGAACTTCCGATTACATTGTTTCCGAATTGAATAAGAAAAATATCTAGACCATGAACAGAAGAGAAAATCTCAAATTACTCTTTACCGGATCTCTCGGTACAGGTTTATTCTTGACAGGCTGTTCTCCCGAGCAGCAGGCTTTACCTGAAAATGCCTTATTGGCTGGAGGGACAATCGGTGGAAGAACAGCAGAAGAAAAGCAGCGCGATCAAGAGTTGCTTTCGGAGACGTTTTTCACCGATGACGAGCGCAAAAAACTTAGCACTATGGTAGATATCATCATGCCAAAAGACGATGAATCACCTGCGGCTACTGAAGTAGGAGTGGTAGATTTCATGGAGTTTATGATGAAAGATCAGCCTGGTTATCAAACACCTATGCGTGGTGGATTGATGTGGTTGGATTTTGAAGCAGATGAAAAATTCAGCAAATCATTCAATGAGCTCAGTGAGTCGGAATTGATCACGATTGTAGAAGAAGTAGCTTGGCCAGACAAGGCAACACCGGAATACGAAGGTGCTGTACGCTGGTTTAATATGCTTCGTAATCTCACTTGCTCTGGCTATTTCTCTACCGAAGCAGGTTGGAAATACATTGGCTATGTAGGAAATACTCCAAATGCATGGGACGGCGTGCCCCAACAAGTGATGGACAAGCATGGATTCAAATTGGAAGAAAAATACCTTGCGCAATACCTCAAGATGGAGGATCGTGGTACTGTCATCCAGTGGGATGACGATGCTAACATAATAGGGTGATTTAATTAAGCCTAATAAATACTAAAAGCCAATGGATGTGAATTCATTGGCTTTTTTTATACTTGATCTTTTTCAAGCACGGAGGCCACAAAGGGTTTCGCAGAGAGCACAATTATTATAGCATATGGTAATTTGGCTACTGGTAAACTAGTGGATTAAGATCATGTTTTTACAGAGAAATTTGTAATTTATAAAGTGATTACAAATAAGGTAAGCTCTTGAGTTTACTTAAAACCTACTCCATTAATTCGAGATATGAAAAGCATGAAATTTTATTTGAAGCTGGTAGTGGCAGGAGTTGTGATTTGTTCCAATGTAGCTTTTTCCCAAACCAACAATTCAACTAACTCTCCTAATATTGTTTTTATCGCAAGCGATGATTTAAATGATTGGATTGGGGTATTGAATGGTCATCCTCAGGTGAAGACTCCAAATATAGACCGCTTAGCAAATAGAGGGACATTATTTACTAATGCACATGCTCAAGCGCCACTTTGTAACCCTTCTCGAGTAAGTATTCTTACAGGGTTAAGGCCTACGACGACGGGGATATATGGTTTGGCTCCTAGGCATAGGGATGTCGAAAGGACGAAGGATGTGGTCACGTTGCCTCAATACTTTGCCAAGAATGGATATAAAACCTTTTCCACCGGAAAAATTTTTCATGGTGGGATCACCCCTTTAGAGAGAGCAACTGAATTTCAAAATTGGGGTCCTGATGGCGGTCATAACCCTAGGCCATCGACAAAAATCATTCAGGCTCCATTGGATATGGTGAATAATCCATTGATTGACTGGGGAGTCTATCCAGTGGAGCATGATTCTATTATGGATGACTACAAGGTCGCATCTTGGGCCGTAGCGCAATTAAATGAAATTGGCAAAGAGGAAAGGGCCAATCCTTTTTTCCTAGCAGTTGGATTTAATAAGCCTCATGTTCCATTCTACACCACACAAAAATGGTTTGATCTATATCCAACCGATGAGGTTATTTTACCACTTGCGCCCTTCGGAGATAGAGCTGATGTGCCAGATTTTGCTTGGAATTTACATTGGTATCTTCCAGAGCCTAGGCTCTCTTGGCTTATTGCAAATCAAGAATGGGATAATAAAGTGAGAGCCTATCTAGCTACAATTAGTTTCATGGATGCACAAGTTGGAAGGGTTCTCGATGCATTGGACGCAAATGGCTTGACAGATAATACTATCGTAGTGTTTTGGTCTGATCATGGATATCATTTAGGGGAAAAGGATATTACAGGTAAAAACACCCTTTGGGAAGAATCTACGCACGTTCCATTAATTTTTGCGGGACCGGGCATATCTCAGGGGACTCAGTCATCACGACCTGCAGAACTTCTGGACATTTACCCGACTTTACTTGATTTGACAAGTCTCTCCAAGAATGAAGCTGTAGAAGGGATAAGTTTGATGCCTCAGTTAGAAGATGCAGAAGCTCCCAGAGCCAGGCCAGCTATTACTTCTCATAACCCCGGAAATAATTCTATCCGAAGTGAAAGGTGGAGATACATAAAGTATGCGGATGGCTCCGAAGAATTGTATGATCATTACAGAGATGCTGAAGAGTGGTCTAACTTAGCCAACCTTGTTGAATACAGTGATGTAAAAGCAGAACTAGCAAACTGGCTACCCACTGAAAGTGCTCCTCATGCAGAAGGTAGCAAACACAGGATTTTGTACCAAAAGGATGGCGTTTGGTTCTGGGAAGATGAGCCTATTGTTTTCGATAAGCTTATTAAATAAAATATCAGTAATTGGTGTTTTTGCCCTTCTTTAGTAAGGATGAAAAATGCCTTGAATAGAAATTGCATTCATAAAAACACGATACGATATACAACGAAAAATAGAGGAACCTATGAAGCAAAAAAGCAGGAGGAGTTTTTTTAAAAAGGCAAGTATAAGCTTGGCCTCCTTTTCTCTATCAAGTTTGTTGCCTCCTGTTTTAGCAACTGGCCTTAATCAAAGAGTTTTCAAAATTGAACCCGAAGTTTACTTTACCACGGGATTCAAAACGGCAGAAGTAAGCAGTAATTCGGCTTTACTTTGGACACGAATTTGTTCTCAGCCCAAACCCAATCCAATAATCCATAAAAGAGAAGAAAAGGTTTTCAGGCATCCCATAGAGTTTGATGAAAACATGCCAGTGGAACAAATGGATGGTGCCGTAAAAGGCATAGGAGGGTTGGTACGAGCTACTTTGTTAAATGCGGGAAAGAATATAAAGTCGGAATGGTATCCGGCTTTGGAAGAGAATGATTTTACCGTTGAGATACCTTTTGATGAGCTAAAACCCGAAACTGCATATCAAATTATATGGGAGGCTAAATTAATTAACTCAGAAAATATCTTTGAAACCAGAGGCTTTTTCCAAACGGCTCCTGATTCGAATTCTCGGAAACCTATACAGCTTGTGACCTCCACCTGTCAATATTTCTGGAGCTATGACAATGATACGCGGGGGTTTGATTCGTATGATAGTATGAGTAGGCTCAACCCCGATTTCTTTGTCCATACCGGTGACTATATCTATTACGACAAGCCAGGTCCTTTGGCCAAAACAATAGCGAAAGCCAGACATAAATGGCATGCGATGGATTCTTGGTCATCCCTAAAAGATTTTTTTAAAAACACTCCTATCTACATGGAGAAAGATGACCATGACCTTTTGAAAGATGATGTCTATCCTACTTCAGATGCTTATGGAGAACTTACCTTTAATGACGGTTTAAAGATTTGGAATGAGAATGCCCCGATCAGGAATAAGCCATACCGTACTTTCCGTTGGGGAAAGGATTTACAGATGTGGCTGGTAGAAGGAAGGGAATACCGTTCTGCTAATAAGTTGGAGGATAGTCCTCAAAAGACTATTTGGGGATCGGCTCAGAAAGAGTGGTTTCAAGAAACTGTAAAGGCCTCTGATGCCACTTTCAAGATACTATTCTCTCCAACACCAGTGGTGGGCCCTGACAGAGATGCAAAGATTGATAACCATGCTAATAAATCATTCCAAAACGAAGGGGATTGGTTGAGGGATTATTTGTCAGCTCAAAAGGATATGTATGTTGTGAATGGAGATAGACATTGGCAATACGTGTCGGTCGATGGAAAAACAGGGCTAATGGAATTTGGTTCAGGACCGGTAAGTGATGCCCATGCACAGGGTTGGGACCAGGAAGATTTAAGGACGGAACACCGTTTCCTTAGGGTCAATGGAGGTTTTATGGGAATAAATGTTTTTAGGGAAGGCGACAAACCTGTCATTATATTCACCCATTATGACACGAATGGCAATAGTGTCCACGAGGAGAGATTCCCCGAAAGCTGATAAATTAAATTGCTTAGAATGTTTGAAGCTTGATTTTTTCCAATAGTACACTTAACTGAATTCATATTTTTTAGAGAATTTTTAGGTCAATATCCCATAATATGGAGGCAAAAAAAATATTTTAGAATTTTATGGGGTCATATTAATTTATTACCTCCACTTTATTGTAGATGACTGAGTAAACCCAGAATTCAAATGAACCACAACCCGAAATTGCCAAATACTGAATATTCAACTATTTATCTTTTAGGGCATTCAGAATCCATCAAAGTTTATGATAGTAAACCCGATTTGGATATTTGGAATGCTTTTAACAAAGGGGATGAAATTGCTTTCAATTATATCTACAAAATGTATGTGACGGTATTGTTTAAATACGGTTGCCAAGTTAGTAGGGACCATAATCATATTCAGGATTGTATACAGAATATTTTTATAGACCTAAGAAGAAAAAGAGGCCAACTTAACGAAGTTCAAAGCATCAAGGCATATCTATTTAAGATCCTTTATCGAGAACTGATCAGAAAATCAAATAAATCCAAAGAGGCGGTTCATCAGTATCCTGAAAAAATTCCTAATAATTTTTCAATTGAATTTTCCCAGGAAACGAAACTCATTCAGCAGGAAAACTCGCAGGAGAAAATCGAAAGAATACAAGGCGCAATAAATAAGCTTACCTGCCGACAGCGGCAGGCGATTTTATTGTTTTATGAAGAGGGGATGACCTATAAAGAAATTTCCGTAGCCATGGATTTTAGTGAGGTGAAATCCGCCAGAAAGGTAATCTATAGGGCATTGGCCACGATGAAAACGTTGCTTCAAACCAAATCAGAAAATGAAGTTTAAATGGATTTACTTTCCATCTACAATATGAAATACAAAGATTACGATATAGATCATTTTATTACGGATGAGTTTTTCATTCAGTGGATAAAAAACCCAAATGAAAATAACAGTCATTTTTGGGAAAAATGGATGGAACAGCATCCTGAAAAGAGACCTTTGGTAAGTAAA
Source organism: Algoriphagus antarcticus (assembly GCF_002150685.1). Taxonomy (GTDB): domain Bacteria; phylum Bacteroidota; class Bacteroidia; order Cytophagales; family Cyclobacteriaceae; genus Algoriphagus; species Algoriphagus antarcticus. Next base: position 99,640 of record NZ_MSSW01000013.1, on the reverse strand, counting down.
GCTGCAAATTTAATCCGGTCAGTGAAATATGCAGATAATACTGAATTTACCGACAGGATGTATGTGGAGACCTTTGAGGAGATTCTGAAGGCGGATAATCATTTTCGTCAGTTGAACCCTATCAGTCCTACAAAAATTTCAACTACCCATACCAAGAAAGTCAATTCCTTTTTTCCTCTAAGGGGTATTGCAGCCTCTTTATTGGTTTTATTTTGCCTATGGGCTCAATATGAGGCAATTAATTTCAAGACTGATCCGGAACCAATAGCGGAGATTGTTTTAGTGAAAAGATCCAACCCTGCCGGTAAAAAATCCATTATTGATCTTCCGGACGGGTCTAGAATACACCTGAATGCAAACAGTGAAATTGAATTTCCCCGGGAATTCTCCAATGATATTAGATTGGTTAGTTTAACTGGAGAAGCATTTTTTGAAATCGAAAAGGAAAGCAGGCCCTTTATAGTCCAATCCGGGGAAACCAAAATAAAGGTTTTGGGCACATCTTTCAATGTCAACAAGAAAGAAAACGGATCATTATACGTGGCTTTGGTCACCGGAAAAGTAAGTGTAGACACCCAAAACGGCAGCCGGATGACTTTGGAACCAAATGAAATGTTGGTTTTGGAAGATGGCGGAGCTTATCGAAAAACGGGTTTTGATGCCAAGGAGGTTATTGGATGGAAGGACAAATACCTGGTATTCAAGACTTCCAGTTTACCAGAAGTCAGGCGGAAACTCGAACAATGGTATGGAGTCAAGATTGAATTGAAAGGTGATTTTGATACAAAATGGACTTATTCAGGAACATATAAAGATGAGATGTTGGAGAATGTGCTGCGGGGGATCTGCATGACATCCGGTATGAATTATAAAATCGATAAAAAACAAATAACCCTAACCAACCCAAAATAATATGAAAAACTTTGATATCAATACTAGCTAGCAAAGAAGGCAGGAACTGTTCTTGGCGGAACAGGTTCCTGCCCGTTTGAATGCCTCTATCAAATTGGAATCCGAGGGGAGGCATTAGTCCAAGTATTTCAACACTTAAACCACTTAAACTTATGGAAAATAATTTACGAAGACAACTGATCATGCTGTCAAAACGACTAATATTTGCCTTTCTGGTACAGCTTTTTCTATGTACCGTCATATTGGCCAACACAGGCAATGCCCAGCTCAAAAACATTGAGGAGGTGAAAATTTCTATGAATTTACAGGAAAAATCGCTGGCCCAGTTTTTTAAGCAAGTGGAATCCAAAACGGATTTCAAATTCACTTATACAGATAATCTTATTGATTTGAAACAGCCTGTATCGGTGGAGGAAAATAACACCTCATTATATGATGTTTTGGCAATGGTTTCTATGCAGACTAATTTGAGATTTGTGCAGGTAAATGAGAATATTCATGTGAAACTGTTAACTGGAAATAAGCGAAATACTGTTGAGGTTATGGAATTGCAGGAAGTTACCGTCTCTGGAAAAGTAATTGATGAAAATGGAGATTCGTTGCCGGGAGCAACCATTACTGTTTTTGGCACTGCAACAGGGACGATCACAGATATTGAAGGCAATTATTCGATCACTGTGCCGGACGGTTCGGTTTTGATTTTTTCATTCATCGGGTATGAGCCGATTCGTGTTCCTGTGGATAATCGGTCACAGATAAATATTACTTTGAAAACGGATATGTCTTCTTTGGAGGAAGTAGTGGTTGTGGGTTATGGCGAACAGAGAAAGGTCACATTTACGGGGTCAGTGGCTTCCGTAAGTGGAGAAGCTATCAGACAAACCCCTGTGACAAATTTCAGCAATAGCCTTGTAGGTAGATTGCCTGGTTTGAGCTCCGTGACCCGAAGCGGAGAACCCGGGAATGATAATTCGATCATTAGGATTAGAGGTACGAACACCCTTGGAAACAACGGTGCCTTGGTAGTGGTTGATGGAATTCCAGGTAGGGACTTAAATAGGATTGATCCAAACAGTATTGAAACCATTACCGTGCTTAAAGATGCATCTGCTGCAATTTACGGAGCTCAGGCGGCAAATGGTGTTATTCTTATAACTACAAAAAGAGGTAGTTCTGGCAAAACCAAAATTGAGATTAACATGAATCAAGGCTTTAATAGGCCCACTCGGATACCGAAAATGGCAAATTCTGAGCAGTATTTAACAATGTTAAATGAAATTGAGATGTATCAAGGACGACCCCAAAGGTTTTCTGATGAGGAAATAATGAATTACAGAGAAGGGAGTGACCCATGGAGATATCCTGATACAGATTGGTTTAATGAAGTTTTGAAACCTTGGTCTTCGCAAACTTATAATACCTTGACAGTTTCAGGAGGAAATGAAAACTTTAATCATTTTTTGATGCTGGGAGCCAAAAGTCAGGATGGATATTATGAAAACAGTGCAACCAAGTATGGTCAATATGATTTTAGGAGCAACCTTGATGGAAAGATCAACGAAAATGTTAGAATTGGATTTGATCTTGCCGGCAGACAGGAAAACCGGAATTTTCCAACAAGATCCGCAGGCAATATATTCAGAGCGATCATGCGTGGAAAACCCCATATCCATGCTCATGTAGCCAGACATATTCATCAAATCCTCCGGATAAGGGGGCACTGGATAACCAAAATGCTTCTCCAACTTCATTTCTCGGTACTTCATCAATTCAAGCAAATCAGCTGCGGACGTTTCAGGATTATTGAATAGTTCATCATGCTCCATCTGAAACCATTCGAATAAAGAAATCAACCCATTTCTTAGCGAAGGAAGAGGTATTGTACTATGAAGGTCTTTTGGGAAAAACTCCCAATCAAAGTCTAGCCCCTTTTCTGAGTTTGCTCGGCAAAACTCTGCAAAAGCAATATTGCTTCGGGCAAACAGTATGAATTCAGAATCGTCATCCATGTGATCTTCACAACTGCCTATCGAGATATGCGATTGAAGGCTTTGATCTGGAGGCAACAGATTATTTATTGAAACCTATTCCTTTTGACCGTTTTCTAAAATCCGTTGCCAAGGTTAAGGAACCCATCGGAAAAAACAGGAGCGCTTCCACTTCCGAAAAACCTGAATTCCTATTTGTACGTCAGGATCGGAAAATGGAGAAGATTGACTTTTCGGACATTTTATATGTAGAAAGCTATGCGGATTACATCAAGATCCACTTAAAAGATCGAGTGCTGGTTGTTCGGGAAAGCATCTCAAGTTTCGAAAACAAACTACACGAAAGTCAATTTATTCGCTTCCATTGTTCATTTATCGGGAACATCCTTGCCATCGACTCTTACACTCATGAATTTTTAGAAATCGGCGGAAAAACGCTGACCATCAGCAGATCCTATAAGGTAGAGGTGTTGAAGAGATTGCAGCAGTTTGAGTAACTATAAATCTTAAAAATTCTGAATATTTTCCTCATCGCTACCTATAAATTATTTTTTTGAATTTAGTTTTTCTTGTAATCCACTTATTATTATGTCAAAAGCAGGACAAGAATTGGCAGAACGATTTTTCCATCATAGCAGCAATTTCTCTTTGTATAAAAAAACACCTACTTACACCATCCACATAATTATCCAATAATGACGGTCGATCCGTACCGACTGTAAACAAACCTCCTACCTCATAATATTGCAAAAGTGTCCCTTTCTTTACTGGTTATATGAAAGCAACAAGATCATTGGAACTAGAAAATTTCATAGCGGCTATTACCTTTTTAGCAAATAGAGTAAAAATACTGAGCCTCATTTACAAGGCTTCAAAAATCGGAGAATCTCAATAAATCAGCTCTGCCAATGCTTGATTCAATACACCAACATCCGATCACTCTAAATAGCTAATTGGAGCAAGACGGTTGGCATGGCAAACTCAGCCAACTTGTCTTTTAAATCTGCTTCTGCAAGGCCACGGGATTTGCTGGACATGCCTGATAGGTAAAATTTTGAACCTCCCTTGACTATCGCATCATAGTGAGCGCGAAGATTGCCGGTACCAAGACCAGCCAAGTTATCCAATACATCATTTCGGAGTAGTTGTATTGCATCACCGGCTAAGAACAAGGTTACATTATGCCCCTCTTCGACAGCAGTTTTGGCGATTAGGAAACCCAAAGCTGCCTTGGTAGGATTTTCAGGACCGGTGGTAATGTGAACCAGAATGTTAAATTTTCCTTCTTGAGTGGTTTCTGTTTGCGCCACTGCGCTGTACCCAACCGCAAAAATTGACAAGAGCAGGATTAGATTTTGTGAGATGATTCTATTCATAAAAATGGTCCGGTTAGTGAGATGGGTTTTATATGTGCTTGGTACACAACTAATTAAAAGTAAATCAAGATCTTTAAAAATGTTTGTATCAAAAGATACACCTTCAAAAATAAATAGTTGGAGCAGTTGTTAAATCAGATTTTGAACCTGCCGTGGGTAAACCGAAAAGCAAGCTTTTAGGCTTGAAACTCGATGGAACCGCGGGATAGTTTGATGAGGTTACTGACCACAGCAGAAATTGAGTTTTTTGTTGAGTGATTTATGTGGAAGGTAAAAAACTACGGGCAAAGAGCTTTCCCATGATGTGCGTGAAGTATTAAAAATCGAGAATGGAAAAATAATCTGGAAACTCAGCTATTACAACGAATTGGATACAAGAATCCAAACGGGGCAGTACACGGGGGATTGATCCTAAAATTACGATTCTAAGAAAGCCGAAATTGTCGGCTTTTTAAATTTCTCAATTAATTGAAAAATTATCTATAAGCAAAAAGATGTTTACCGAGAATATTGCTACAAGGATGTTTTGAAAGTGTTCATATAGCTTTTATTGAATTCATAAAATTTCATCTCGCTAAAAAAAACTGTAATATCCTGATTACCTTTAAGTATTTTCAAATTTTGCCCTTCGAACTGAATTGAAGAAAGAGTAAAGGAAGGTGGGGTAGTATTTTATAATATTAGACACTGTCCTCTTAGGTTTTTCTAAGTCTTTTGTCAACCCATTCCAGCCATTGCTGGATTTCGATAATCTTGAAATAGTCCTCGTCAAAATGTTTTCGATAAATAGCCAAACAGTTTTCTAAAAGATTTTTCCCTTGTGTTGTTTTGCCAACGTATGAATATAGTATTCCTAGTTCAAATAAAATGGAAGCGATTTGTATTGATTGATCTCCAAATTTTTTGATTGCATGATCATAGGATTCTGATAAAATTCTGTGGGCTTCCCGAAAATTATTTTCACCCCCAATCAAGCGGTAGATTTTGGTAAGATTAATTCTATAGTCAATTATCAATGGGCTATCTTCTCCAAAGTTTAAAATAGCTAAACTTAGTGCTCTTTCGGAATGGATCTTCGCGTTGGTTAGATTATCATAGCCACCTAAATTATTAAGAAAAATGGATAAGTTTAGATGGCTAGATGCAGCCTCTTTTGAATTTTCTCCGAAATTTGAGATATCTAAAGCTAGGGCTATTTCAATATTCTTCTTCGCCTCTAGAAGATTCTCATTTCCGCCTATAGTTTGGAGCACAACTGTATAATTTGAACGCTCTCTAGTGGTGTTGGGTGCATTTTCTCCAAAAAGTTGAATATCGGTTTTCAATGCAATTTGAGAATGAATTTTCGCCTGATGAACATTGTCTTCCCCGCCGAGTTCTAAAAGCACCATCGCTAAAGTTGAACGTGTTGTGGCAGTATTACCCGATATTTCGCCGTAATTTAAGATATCTGACTCCAACACCAATTCGAGATGCGATTTTGCATTTAAGAGATTATCTTTCCCTCCAATTTTTTTAAGAACAATAGCTAAATGGTATTTGTCAGCTATAATTTGTGGGTTACTTTCACCGAGGTAAGTAGAATTTATTTGCAAACTTTTTTCAAAATAATCTTTAGCGCCTTTAAGGTTGTCCTTCCCTCCTAATTCGCTTAATGTTAGTGCTAAATTTGAAAACCAATAAGTAGCTACGGGGGCATCTACCCCAGAGGCAAAGAAGTCTGAATTAAGTACTCTTTCAATTATGGATTTCGACTCTAGAAGGCTATTTATTCCCCCTTTAAGAATCAGGACTTTTCTGAGTTCATCGAGGAAATGAATGAAATCAGAATGAGGTATAGTTACAAAGCTATTTGCTAAGTGTCTCCCATAAGGAATCCATTTAAACTTAGTATGGGTGTTGTCTTTTTCCGGCTCATATTGCAGCAGTTTCCGTAAAGTCGTAAACAAGTGATGACCATCTTCCCAAAGTGTTTCCCTGTTTTTGGTCTGAACAAGGCTTTGGATGACAGGACTCAGGCGGTATATGGGTTTATCACCTTCATCAGCGCCGCCTAACCATCCTTTCCGATAGAGGTTCTTCAGGTTATCCCTAAACGCTCTCTTGTTTTCAGGTTCGAACAATTCCAATAGAAATTCCAGTGTGTAGGTTTCCGAAGGTATCAAGGCCATGTTCACCAGAAAGAGTCTTTCTTCTTCCGTCAGCTTGGTGAAATCATAGAGTATTTCCAAAATATCGTTGGTAGTGGCAGCTTTCTTATCCACATTTCCTAAATAGCTACTTTTGATTTCAAAGTTATTGTCATCCTCCAAGATCAAACCCTTGGTTTCCAGTTCCTCAATAAAGCCTTTTAGGTCTATCCCCAGTTCAGAGGCCTCTTTCAGGTTTTTTGCAAAAACCTCAATCAGTAGGGTGTGGTAATTAAGGCCTTCTAGGAAGCGGTCAAGCAGGTTGTCAAATTCTCCACTATTTTCCCGATAGTACTCCAGAAAAAGTGCTCTGGCTTCGTCGGCAGAAAGGTGGTCGAGTAGCAGTTCATTTTCGCTGAAATCCATAACCTCTCTGCACCTACTCGTTATCAACACATTCCACTTAAATCCCCTGAATTGCTTCAAAAATTCCTTGATAAGTTCTGCATCGTTGGCATTGTCCAAGACCAATAAAAAGTCTCCTTCCAATTTAGAAATTGTAGTTTTTAATGAAGTTACCTTTTCTTCTTCCTTTAACTGATTAAAAGCTGCTGGATCCAGTCCAAGATTGGGAGCGAGCGATTTTAGGGCATCCATAATACCCTGTTCACAAAATAGCCATGCATGGTGGGAGTAACGGTATTCACTTTCATACCAATATTTAGAGGCCAAAGTCGTTTTTCCCATACCGCCTTCTGCATGGATATGAAGCGTCTGTGGAATTTTTGCAAACCTTTCTTCCAAGGTTTTTAACTCTTTTTCCCTACCTAAAAATGGATTGGGAAGTATAGGTCCATTTGGGCTAAGCATTTTGGCCCGCTCGCCGTAGGTAAGAACCCCTGTATCAAAGAGTCCATCCAGGGTTTTCCTGAACCTGTTTTCTAGTTCGCTATAGGTTTCAAACTGTCCCTGAAACTGTTCCATACTGTCTTTTTGTAGTAAGCTCAGAAATCTTTCTTTGCTTTCCTTATCAGTCTGTTTTGGTTCCTGATCGGGCTTTGCATTTTTTTCATAAACATATAGTCTTAGCTTATTTTCAAGTGATAGTTTCCTTGCCAGTTCATACTCATGTAAAGTGTATTTGCCCACTTTGGTCCAGAAAAGCACCACGCAGATTTCGCATTTGGCCAGGTATTCGTTGTAGTCCTCCTGCTTGCAGGTGGTATTGAAGGCATCGTCCATATCTTCCCACACCTCCAATCGTAGAAAGACATTTTTTGCCTGCAATCTTTTGTTTTCGCTGTTGATAAAATTTCCAAACTTCTCCCGCTCAGTATGTAACTCGAATGAGGAAGCGAGGAAGATGGAATATTGTTTAATGCCCATGATTTCGCTATTTTATTTTAACTCAAAAAACTATATAACCTTTTCCATAGGTCAATCAAAGTGGATCGAATATTACTTTGATAGACCTTTTATCACAATATCTCAATAGTAGTGTAGAGAATCTTTTGGGATTTTAAGTTTCGCTTTCCGTTTACAATCGGTTAATTTTTCTTTGTTGACCAATGCCTGTGAGGCTTGGTTCTGATTATATGAATAGATTAATGTCATGGTTATTAATTTTACACCAACGATAAAGCTGGAACCGCACCTGCTGATCCAAATTTCAGTTCTACTTTAACTTTTAAAGGCCCCACGTTAACGGTATTTTTATATAGGAACTGGTAATTTTGACGAGAACCGCTATAGTCCAATCGAATAGAAGTCAATGTAAATCCAGGTACGTATATTGGTCCTAACCAAAAATTACCTAATGTAAAGGTCCCTGAGACATATCCTGATACACCACCTGTCGTACTGATGTCCAAAACTAGATTGGAGGTAGCACCGAATAATGAAAGCCTGTTTCGGATTTTCAAAACACCACCATTTGTAAGTTTTATGGAATTACCTGCACCCGTGGATTTCATAAACATTCCATTAAAATTGAAGGCATTCAGAGGGACATCAAAGCCTGCTGATCCTCTTATCGATATTACTGGTAAATTAATCCCTCCTGTAGGGAACCCTGTAATTCTTGGCCCCATGAGTTTACCGGCAGGAATAGTAACAGAGAAAGAGGGACTGAGTAAATTCATTGCTACAGAAGGCTTACGGTTGGGTAACCTGAAGGGTCCCAAAACCAACTCTGCGGCACTTGCCCAACTCAGACTTGCAGCCCCGGAAGACGAACAGGTTCCGTTTAAAATAGCTTCCTTTCCCAAAATATTAATTTTGATTTTTTCTAAGGCTATAGAAAAAATATTTCCCTTCTTCTCCAAATAGCATCGGCTCACGTTATTGGTAAAGATTTTCGCCAGCCCCAAATCAACAAAGGTTTTATTTCTTAGCGCTACGATTTCCTGCTTGAAATCACCGTTGCTCAATTTGACAGTGGCTTCCTGATTTACAATCCATGCACCGGATACTGGGTTCTTGAGGGCGTAAATCCTTCCACTCGCGTCCAATGTTATCGTTCCATTGTTGCTTTTGATCAGAGACATGCTGCTGTTTGCTGCGATCGAAACCAAACCGGGAATAATGTTTATCGGAGTTTTGCCTTTGAATGCCATCTGAAAAGTACCATTCGACGATGCTGAGAACAACAAATTGGCCGCAGGAGTGATGGTTTGATTTAGAATTTTTACACTCGGACTAATAGCCGTCAGTGAAAAGTTCTGACCTATATTCCAAACCAAATTCCAACTACTTGGTGTAACTTCTATCAGCCCGGCTATCAAAAATCGGTTGGACTGTAGATCTGCTGTGATGGATTGGCTGCTTACACGAAGGCTTCCACTGAGTGTATGGGACAATGGCGTAAGCGTGACGGAAGCATTTGTGAGTTGCACACTGTAATTGGATCCAGACTTGGATACTGCCAATCCTCCTCTTGCGGTAATCAATCCATTGATGGTTAAATTCTGAATACCCGAATTAAAACTAAAATTACCATTGTTTTGAATTTGAAAATTCCCAGCCTGATAGCTGTTTTCGAATACCGTACCAGGGAAAATCCTGAAATTGGGACTGTTTAGCATCATTGATGTGACACCTGAAATTGTCCTGGAGGCGGATAATTGACCGCCGTTAATTCTAAAGAAACCTGCTACTTCAATCGTTCCACCCTCTACCCGGATGTCAAAAGTTGCATTAGAGTTAATTTCAAGGTTTTGAACACTGTAAGGAGTTGAAGTTAAGCCTTGCAAATGCAATTCAGCACCTGAATTCAAGGCAAAGCCTCTGTTGGACAGGGTCAAGTTGAGACCTCTATTTCCCAGTCCTGTGATAGAAATGATACCAAAAACAAATGGAGGAGAGGTGGCACTGACGGAGAAGGATCCATTGTTACTGATTTCCATAACGGCTTGTCCCTGTCCACCGAGGGAAAGCTGCCTTTGAAGTAGTGGGTTTCCAGGAAATGCCCGAATGATCAATGAAGCTGGCAGGGTTATCCGGAAAGTAATAGTATCGAATCCTTGACCAGAACAACTTGCATTCAACTTCACATTGGACTGGAATTGGATAATTTCCAAACTCCCGACAAACAGATTGATTCTGCTGACAGAAGCACTTGCTACCCAAGCGGAGTGGGTGTTGATGCGGAAAGGCATTACTTCGGTAGCTCCAAACAATTTGAAATCTGATCTCAGAAATCCCGCATCTTTAAGTCTGATGGAAGAGATGGCTAAAGAAAACTTACCCTTTGCCTTTAATGATCCAATGATCAATTTTGCGGAAATGTTTGACCCAGAAATCGGTTCCAATGTCATCGCACCCAAAGGAATATTTGTAATACTTCCCTGTGCTTCCACAAAGTTTTCCTTGTCAGAAGGTTGGGAATTAACGGACACTTCTACATCTCTCAGGTTGGGCAATCCGAAGGGTAAGGATAATGCATCAACACTAAATCTCGACACTAGCTTTGGCAGCAAAGTCGTATCTGAAAATGGCATGACTGCCAGATCAAGTTTTACATTTTTTACATCAATAATTTGCTCAACCTGGAAGTCCCCTTCAAAACCAAAGTAAACACCACCATTCCGCTTCATTTGGGATAAGATATCCGTCCCAACAGCTTGGGGATCGTAAAACGGACTGTATGCGTGTACTTTTAAAGTAGTATTTGCATTGACTTTAAAAATATGTTCCAGTTCCTCCGGTATTTTCAGTTTGTTTACCTCTGCCATCATGGAGAGTTTGGGTAATCCCTGGATAAACAAATCCTGAAGGTTATCCATCGGATTTGCCCAGATGACGCGGATAGAGGAAACCACCTCATTGAAGTTGCCAAGTCCATTCATGCTTCCTGTAAGCACAATGCTTCTTCCTTTAAAATTATCATCTTCATACAAAATTACTTTCAGGCCGGAATTCGCAGGAATCTTTATAGATTTCAAGGCGTTGTCCCCAATTCCAAGATTTTGTGAGCGATAATCCCCAAGACCAAGAGTTCTTGCCCTTCCTTTAAAATCTTCCTCTGTATGAAGAACGATTTGCGGAGTACCCGAACCTAACCGAGGTTGTTTTTGGTGATATTCTATTAAATCCAGAATCTCCTTAAAGTATTCATGAATAGGACGTGTTGGAGATTGACTTAACACAAATCTAAATTCGGCATTGTCCACAAATGAACTCATCCAAGAATTCTTAGGTACTTTGGCTATAATTTCAAACAAACCCGATTTGCCGGCATTGCGATCCGGACCGTAAGCGGTGACATTTGCTTCAAATACTGGAATACCCAAAATTCTTGCATTGTCGATGGTTCCTTCAAAAAATGCCTCCTCGACGGAAAGTAAATCTCCGATGGCAACCGAATTTAAGTCAATTCTACCGTCCTGCATCTTTCGGATAATGCCCAAAGGATCGGGGGCTACCCCCACTACAGTCAGACTTGGCGGATTGGGAAGCGGGATGTAAAAGCCCATCTTGCCCACATTATCCATCTTCATCAGGTACTCTTCGAAAACCTCGGTCACCGCGGTAAGTCGATCGAGTAATTCAGTCCTGGAGTCAAAAATTTTCAGAAACAGGGCCGGTGGGATTACGTCTAAAAGCACCACGGGAAGGGAAATAGACGCAGCTCCCAAAAAGCCTCCGTGTGGAAAATAATCCTTCAAGCTTAACCCATGCGTTTTGCCTTGTGTTAGCTTAATAAGGTCTTCTGAAGTTCCTTTCCACAAAGCATTAGCTAAAACGTTTGACTTTTGCATCAGCACAAGCAAGTCCTTTCTGGAAAGATAGTTTTTGTCAGTTCTCGATTCGGGTCTTCTCCACCTGCTTCCTTGATAGACCGGATGATTGACCAAGTCCGGCATGAGGATTCTTGCCTGGGCATCTGCAAACTCTAAACCAAAAGGATTCAGTTTATATTGAGCTGTTAGTATCGCATTTTCCAGCACATGACTTGCCCCATCCTTCAGATAGGAATCAAGTTGTGCCATGGAATTTCGGTCTACTAGTAGCATTTTGTCCAATAAGGCTACCGGATCGGGTAGACTAAATGCCATACCCAAGGAAGCATAGTCATAGGCGGGAAAAATGCCTCCGTAAATTTGGCTTAGAATGAAACTGGGTGAAATTCCAATTTGTGCTGCAAAAGATGTTTTGGTAATATTGACTTTAGCAGAGGCCAACTCTCCTCCCAATGGAAATCCGAAAATTTTTGGCTGTGCCTGACCGCATAGGGTAAATGTGGGATTAAAACTTTTCCATGACTGCACTATTAGCAGCCTAATACATTCCTTTACATCCGGAGTAATTTTTTCCGGAGGCAAGTTCATCAATGCCCCTACCAAGCCGGATAATTGCCCTTGATTTAGGTTTTGGAAAAATTCCAAGGGTTTATTTTCATCGAAGACTTTTAACAATTCTTTATCCAAAACTCCAAAAATCTCCCTGATCAAAGGGCCGGATAATTTTTCAGCGAAGGTTGTAGTGGCATTTGTCAATCCATCCAATAATCCATCAGCTTTGAAAAGGAACTTAAGTTGCCCAAAAGAAACCGGACCAACCGATGCTGCCACCTCACCACACATGGTAGGTATGAGTAAAGGCATGCCTTTATCATCTGTAGTATTGAGAAATACCCTCGCGGTACCCATCGGAATTCCCATGACATTTACAGCTCCCAAAATCCCAACACTGCTAATCAGAGGAACCGGTAGAGGTAACATCACGCTGCTTATCGAAAACCCTCCAGTAATGGAAAGAAAGGAGGAAACCGCCGCATGAGAAAACGTTCCTGTCAACTTAAGGGTGGTTTCAGGACTTGGGATTCCTGCATAAGCCATTTCTCTAATCGCTTCATAGACACTTTTATTATCACCCAACGCGATTCCGATAGCCGCTGCAAACCCATTGGTCAAATGGGCGCGGGTTTCGGATTTCATTTGGTTGATCTTTTCAGCGACCAAAGCCTTGTTTTGATTATCTAATGGAAGACTTTTGATGTCTGGAAAAGCCTGTTCAATCAGATCAAACAATCTCCCTACCGTAGCCTCTGCAATTTCCGGGGGTGTAGTCAGACCTAATTGCTGGAAAAACTGAGGGGTGATCCCTAGTTTGTTTAATGCCTTTTCATCAATGGAAGTGAATTTCAAGATGACCCGATCCGGATATTGCTTTCGATCGGGATGCGGTTGGGAGAGAATACTGACGGCAGGCGGTGGACAAGGGCCTGTAGGGCAATCGAAGTCCAGTGGATTTCCAATGCTCTCCTCCAAAATAACCACTTCATCATTGGGTACCTCTGCCCTCGGTATAGGATTCTCTGTGGTTCTTTCCGGTTTCCCATCTGCATTAAGCTTGATAAAGGTTCTGATATCGCAGGGATCCCCATTACTTACTATTCCGTCTAGGTTAGGGAATATAATTCCTCCTTGGGCTCCGGTAATTAAGAAACCAAAAGGAAGTGGTATGCCGACCGGGCCTGCATTGGCTTCGAGGCACATGCCTCTTGGTCCCTTGGTACTGACAGCAAATAGGCCTGAGGCCCCTGAACCGTTGATCTTTGCCCCCACTTGACCTGCAAAAAACAAATCTTCAGGCTTGTCCAATCCTCCCAGATAAACCATGCCTGTAAGTGAAGCAGGACCGGCGCTGAAATCTTCTATTCCAAAATGTATTCCTTCAATATCTATCCCGGGGCTACCATCCCGTCTTACCGGAACGCCATGTTGATTGAACCTTACGGAAATACCTTCTATTCCTCCACCTATTGTTCCTCCGGTTGGCAGGGGTATTTCCAAGGAGGCTGTGAGCGTAATTCGAATATTGGTTGGCGCTAATTTTTGTGGAAGCGGAAGGGCCTCTTCAAATTCAATTTCAGCTGCTTCTATTTTTAGAGGGAGCTGTTCTACGACAGCTAGTAACTCCTCACCAGGATAAACCGAAAATCCTTTAGCATCGAAAGTCGGGATTGCTTCCCCTTTAAAAGTAAAACTAGCGTCCTTAAGTCCGAGACCAGGACCGCCTTCTCCCAAAAACAGTTTACCTCCAATAATCAATTTGAAGGGCTTCTGCGGGCTCGGTGCAAGGATATTTGGAATTTCGGATGCGATGATTTCACCGGTATCAATCCTGATTCCTTCTGAACCACCCAATCGAAACGTTCCGCCAAGCCTCAGTTCATTGAGATTCACAACCGGAACAGAACTTAGGTCCCAAGAAATACTACCCGTAGCACCCATCAACAGTTCGTCTCCATCTTCACCGCAGAGCATTTGATCAGGGATTAGCAGATTGATGCTTCCTTGAATAGTAAAAATGGGTTGGTGCTGATTGTTTTTTCCTAGGGTTAAGCTAGTTTGGATACCGTTAGTATTGGAACCTAACACCGAAATCTGAAATCCACCACCCAAATCAAAATCAAGGTCATTTTCCAGGAAGATAACAGCCTCAGGAACGGACCTAAAGTCCCATTCAAAATCGGAATAGCCTAACTCAATCTCTGGTCGTTCGTGAATTGGGATTTTCACATTTCCAAAGGCGTTTTGGATGGAAGCCGAAGCCTCCACGCTATTGAAGACAAATTCAGCTGAGTTGACTGACAGAGAAAAGATTGCGTCCTGATTTTGTTCAGTTTGAAATTCTACCTTGAAGTTTGCAATTGCTATTCTTCCAGAATAATTCAGTTTCCTGTTTTGTATCAAAAAGTAAAGCGGTGTATCGCCAATTGACACCTCCAAATCTTTGGAGTCATTGTCCTTAAAATTCTTTGGAAACTGTAAGGTCCCTGATGTTAGCTCGATTTCTGTTTTGTTGGGCTCAAGGCTTATTTCAAGAGAAAGATCCTTGATGGTAATTGAAAAATCCTCCAAACGGGAAGCAGGCGCATCTTTCTGTTTGTGAATAATTCCGGCATTTGCTTCTATGATTTTCAGCGAACCTTCAGCAAGTTTCGAAGAGACCTCCAGTGAAAGTTTGCCTGACTCAATCCATAGTCTGTCAAAGAAATTCAGTTTCTCCACATCAAGATCCACCTTCAATTCAATTTCAGTGGGATCGTCCTCGTTGGGAAACAGTAAATCCGAATCAAACATCACCAATTGATTTTCAATCAACTCAATCTCACCGGTTATACTCGCTTTAAACTTCTCCTCCTGATAAGAAATCGCCACGCCAAAGTTGTTCAGTTTGATATTGCCTGGAAATTCAGAATCTAAGTTGTCCCCAAAGGTTTCCGCGTGAAATTCTTCTATTTGCCAGTTTTTTTCCTCTTCGCTGTCATTGTCTGAAGGGTTTAAATTTTCGGTATTTCCCGAGGTTATGGTTTTCCTCAATTTCAGTTCTCCCCTGACAGTCACATCTTTTGTTGAATCATTGATATAGGGAACCTTAAAAATTCCATTAACCGAGAAATCGAAGGACTCCTCAGATTTATTGAGAAGGGATAAAACCGGAGTTTGTTCTGAAACCGGAAACAACCAAATACCATCACCAAGGTGTAACTTTCCGATTGATTTGAATTCAAAAATATCCTTACCAAACCTACACAGCACATCTAATTTGCCTCCTTTTCGTGGAAAGATTAATTGGCCGGACACCCTAACAATAAAAGGTAAAAGGTGTTCTGAATCGCCCGGAAAAACAGTTTCTTCAATAGCCAATTCAGCATCTTTGATTTTAACACCCTCTGAACCTTCGATCTGAAATTCTCCGGAGGCGGTGACCTCTTCAAAAGTAAGAGTGCTTGGCTTTCCATTTTCTATGGTTGCCTTTCCTTTGGCAATCAAATTGACAAATTCTCCATCCTTTTTGCTGACAAGTGAAGTGTTCATCTGTACCTCTAAGCCGCCGCTTATGGTAAAAATCAGACTGTTGTCCTTTTCAAAAATATACAAGCCCGGAGCATCAATCTCATCTGTTTTTTCGAAAAAGGGCAAAAACTTCAAATGACCCCATTCTTCGTCAATCAAAACTAAGGTGCCATCATCCTCTCTTAAACCTGCATTCCTGACCAGTTCCCAGCCTTTAGAGGATATTTTAAGCTTGGGATAGCTATTTTCCGAATCTTGCAGAATTATGGGTGCAGCGTTTTCCCCCGGAAGTAAAAGCTTGCTCCCTCCCAAAAGCCTTACCCTACTTTCATCAATATGGATAATGGTACCAAAGAACCGATTGTCCAAGGGAATATCCTTCCATTGATCGTGGTATTCCCTGTATTTTTTGTCCAGTTCAGCTAAAAAGAATTCTATTCCGGAATCTGCGTGCCTTGCTATTTCTTCCCATAAACCTTTAAAAGGTTCTGGCAATTGATTTAATTCTTCTTTTACCAACAAACTGTATTTATCAACCTCTCTTCTTACCAATCCGGCCATTGTATCCGGCGCAAGAAACAAGGAAGATAAGCTTTGAGAATGAATGAAGTTGAAGGCTTTTGCGGCAGAATGGTAGACCTGAAATTGAGTATTTAAAAAGTCTAAGAAGAAATAGTCCAAAACATCCTTAGCAAAAAGCCCACCTATCTCTTGAATTCTACCCTGCGAGGGTAAAGCTACCCCACCAAATTCAAGAATTGCCGGAAACAAGGCTTTCAGCGAATTCTTCAAATCATCCAGTTTTTCTTTGATTATCGGTATCGAATCAACGTCAGCCTCATTTTCCAGAAAAACGACCATATCATCAATTTTTTTTACGATATCCGCAATCTGATTTACAATTTCAGGAGTAAAGGATGATTGGCTGGAGGGCCATTCCCAACCCATTTCATTTAAAAGAATAGACAATTCTCCCGGACTGCTGAAGTGGATTTGGAATGTGGATTTGATACTACGAAGATTTTCGGCCAATACCGGCCTAAGACTTTGCTGAATAAATAATGACATGGCTTTAGCTTATTTAAAAAACAATCAATTGTATAAAATGAAATAGAATTAGTACTCTAAACCGATATTCAAACTGTCAACTTTGAGAACAAGAAGAACTTAATAAGTTCTATGGATAAAAATCGACTTTATCGAATGAAAAAGCAGGATTTTTGACAATTTAAGTTTTTGATAAATTGCGAAAAATACCCCTAAAGCAGTATTTTAACCTAATTTATTAGTCGAATCTTTAAAACTTAATGACTTATCTTAAAGTGTCAAAAAGAAACTATCTGAACCCGTTGTGCTAATTAAGTGATAGCGATTTTTAAGTTATTAATTGGCTTGTTGAACTCAAATTTATTGAGGTACCGAATCAACATTAAGGCAGTTTTTTTTGGCAAGAATTCTAGTTTCGAATCCTTGGAAAGTTTTAGTGTAGTTTCTTCTGATCATGAATTGGTCGCAGAGTTGTGAGAAATAGTGTTTTCAGCCTTTTTCTTGCCTTTCTGAGTATCCACTCTTGTTTTACAAATCCTTTCTGATCGGTTCTCATGGGTGTTTCAAGTTTAATGTTTGTGGTATGAAACAGGCCTAGTTAAATGGAGGAAGATAAATATCCCTTTTCTCCAATTAGCACACAATTACAGAGTTTGATATTCATTTCAAACTGAAAATTCACATCATGAATGTTAGTTTTCGTCAAATTAATGGAATGAATAATCACCATTACCGAACAGGCCATTTAAAATTTATAGCAATAGAAGTAAATTTTCTGAGCAGCGAAATATCCCTTTTCCAGAGAAGTTTCAAAAGTCTTAGCAAGAACTTTATACCATTTCTCACTTGAAAGTTTGCAAACTTCAAGGGGCATAAAGTCAATGATGTCTTTAAAACTAAGAAATCGCTCAGCCAGTTTGGTTCGAACAAGATCAATGGTGAGGAAAAGATTTCTTTTCCTTCGATCGAATCTGGATCTGTCAACCAGTTACTTTAATACTTGATTTATTTCTCTTAACTAGTTTAAAATTAAGTAACTACCTTTTAAACTGTTGGTTATGTTAAATTAATTCAATGAAAGGGGTTTCGAAATAATGCAGGATTTCTGATAATTGGAGGAACATTTCCCGCCATTGGAGCTTTTTGTAAGGCATCTAATGCAGCAGCATACCCCCTTTCTGCAATGGCATCCATATCGTCTCGATCACTATTGACACTGAAGTCAAATCCATGGAAACCGAGGAGCGGAATAGAAATATCGAAGTAGTTTTTGCCGTTCATTATACTTGTAAGAAGTGGTTTACGAGCCGCCTCTTCTTTATCACTTGCCAAAAAACCCACCAAGACTTCCATAAATTTCCATGATTCCATTTCGGCATTCAAACTATTTGTAGTTCGTGGACTTGGATTGAACATATTTAAATCTCTAAATCGAGATATTAACATAGATTTGATCACTTCCATTAGATCGACTTGACCATTGGTATTTAATCTAAATTTAGCCGGGTTAACATCCCAATTGTTAGGAGCAGGGTCTTTTTCATTGAGTGATAATCCAATTTTGATCCGACTTGTGGATACTGAACCTTGAGGCCAATAAGTGTCTCCTGTTGAATTGAATAGCCAAATAGGAAAATTGGAACCAACTCCTCCATCAATCATAGTTGCGGTTGAATTGCTTCCACGATTGCCCGGGTGTGCCTTCCGGGGCTGGAAAATTAAAGGTAAGCTCATAGATCTGCGAACGGCTTCGGCTACACTCATTCCAGGATGTGTACGGCTACTATATACAACCACTTTTCCTTTGGCATAGTCGTGTGAAACCACCGCTAATGGAATAGGTAAATCTGAAAATAAAACCGTCCTATCATGTGCCAATTTGGCACTCAATAAACGGTTCATGGTATTCAAAAATTCATTGCCTTCAAAAATGCTACCCTCATATGTGAATTGAGTCATTATTAATAAAAGTGGATTTATTTTTGCAATATTATCCCACATTTCATCAGCAAATTTGATTCTTAAATTTTGTGTATCAAATGGGTTGAATTGATTAAGCGTTGGACTTCCAGTTGGTAAAAAAAATAAAGCCGAATTAAGAATAGGTCTTAAAACTCTCTCTAATTGAGGAATTGTTCTAAAAAGAGGAGCGGTAATAGAATTAAACTTTAAACTGACAATTATAGAGTTAACCGTATCACTCAGATTAGGCACAGGAAGAGGGAGGCTTAAAATATTATCGATTATTTCTCCTTTCAGAAATTTCCAAAGCATGGTTTTCCTTTTTGAATTTACACTTATAGAATCTGCATTTGGAAAGTCTAAAAAGTCCATAAAATCAATAGGTTTAAGAGCATTTATTTCACGATTTTCTTTCAGACCATTAGGTTTTGGAATACGTCTATTATCGAAATTTGACATTATCCATTCTATTTCATTGGCTTTATAATCTGCTGCGACAAGGGCAGCAGTAATTGCACCGGCGGAGTTTCCAGCTATACGTTTGAATTGAACGCCTGCAGATTCTAGTAATGTTAAACTTCCTACATAAGCTGCCCCTAAAGTTGCGCCTCCTTCAAAGATTACATCTGCATCTACTGGATTAGGGCGTATTTGGAGATTCTCAGGATTTCTATCAAGAACTGGGTTCCGAGGAATTCTAACATTGCGATTGTTAAAAGAGAGAAAGTTCGGCATATTATTAAGTTTATAGGTTGTTATTGAAGATAATTTTTTTTATAAACATAATTTGGATTTATTCCAATTGGTATAGCTAATTATTGCTATTAGGATTTAAATCCTTTTTAAAAAAGTAAAATCAAGTCAGACTCAGTGGTGTAACTAGATATGACTATTTTTAGCAGACCTTTGTAATGATTGAAAAACCTTTAAGTCCTGTCAAACATCAAAAGCTAAAGCAACCTCTTCCTATACGCCAGTGCCACTGCCTCCCCCAAAGAATGAACCTGCAGCTTTTCATAGATTTTTTTGACGTGATTATTGACAGTGAAATAGCTGATGCCTAGCTGATCGGCGATCATTTTGTAGCTCAAGCCGTTGGCGAGGTGCTTGAGGACTTCGGTTTCTTTGGGAGTCAGGTGGTAGTCGCTTTTTTCCTGTTGGCTAAAAAATCGCATCACTTTCATGGCAATGGATGGACTCATGCTTGCCCCACCACCGAAGACTTCATCAATGCTTTGGGTGATCTGCGATACCGCAGCAGATTTAAGGATATAGCCCTCTGCCCCTAATTGAATGGCTTTAAATACTTTGTCGTCATCATCAAAGGCTGTTTGCACGATGATCTTCACCTGAGGATGGTGCAGCTTTGCAAGTCTGATTCCTTCCAAACCATTCCTAACGGGCATTTCTAGATCCATCAGAATGATATCAGGCCTATTCAAATCAATATCTTGAATGATATTGGAGCAGTTTTCAAAAGATCCTGCCCATTCCCATTCCGGCATCAAGGATATCAATGCCTGCAGACTTTCCCTGCGGGAAGGATTATCGTCATACACGGCTACCCTGATCATAGCTAAATTTATCTTTTAATCTATCAATCGACAAGACTAATTCTAATCATAGGAACGCGACATGAAACCTGTGTCCCCCAACCGTTAACACTTTCTACATTGAATTTGCCCTGCATTTTCAGGCAACGATGCTGAATATTTCCAAGTCCGTTACCCATTTGGTAATCGACTAGGTCAAAGCCTTTTCCGTCGTCACTTATTTTAAATACCAATTCGTTTCCCTCTTGAGTGAGCTGGATTTTCACTTTCTTGGCCTGACTGTGCTTGACGATGTTGTTCATCGCTTCTTTTCCTACCATCAGCAGATTTTTTCGGATTTCCGGATAACGGATCTTTGCTGCCAATTCTTCATCTATTTCGTAGATCACTTCGATATTTTTGGAGGCCAATAGGTCTGTGCCATGGTTTTTGAGTCGTAAGGCAAAGGATTGCTTTTCTTCCTCACTGCTTTTCATACTCCAGATTATATCACTCATTCTCCCCATCAAGTCATGGGATTGTTCCTTGATTTTGTCCACCATTTCTTTTCCTTTTTCAGGTTGGGATTCCCATACCTTACCTGCCAAATCCCCATAGATATGAAGGCTGCTGAGTGTGGAGCCTACATCATCGTGTAGGTCTGCAATAATTCTCTCCCGCTCCTTGGTGACTGATTGGGCTTGTTCGGCTTTGAGTTGTATGATCTTGTTCGCTTGCGCAATTTGATCAATCCTCCGTGCAAGCATTATCCTGTAAACCAAGTAGATTATTAGTAGTCCTGTAAAAACAAAAGCTATCCTAAACCACCAAGTGGCATACCAAATGGGTTGGATTGAAAAATCATACACGGCAATATCAGGTTGGTTGGCGATTTTTACCTGAAAGCTGTAATCTCCAGGAGGAAGATTGGGATATCGTACTGAATTGGAAAAATTAAGACTTTGCCATTCTTCATCGGCTCCATCTAGACGATACTGATAAGTTAATGTCGATGCCGTCCATATCGGATTTGCAGAAACATAAAAGTCAAAATGATTTTCATCGTACGCAAAATCCAGGGTTGAGCTTAAGTTGATTAGTTGGTCGTTATTATGGACATGCGCAATCAGGGGCTTGGTTTTTTCTATTTGCTCTACCACCTCATCCGGATCAAATAGATCAATGCCCTCCATTCCTCCAAACATCATCCTGCCATCCTTCAATAAAATAGCCGAGTTACGGTTGTACTCTGAATTGACCAAACCATCAGCTTTGGTAAAGTTGGTGAAGGACTTGCTCAGCGTATCAAATCGGGAAAGCCCATTGTTTGTTCCGATCCAAAGAGATCCCTTTCGGTCAAATGCCATGCAATAAATGCGGTCATCGATCAAACCATCCTTAATTCGGTAAGTGGTAAACTTTCCAGTCCTTTTGTCAAAATAAGACAGGCCTTTTCCTGTTCCTAACCAAAGGTTGCCATTGGCGACCGGGATGACAGCATGTACCCGTTCAGACGGGATGCTTGAGGCATTAGTTTGATCAGGAAACCATTGGGCGATCTCGGCGCTTGGGGTGTGCAATGCGACGAGACCTACGCTATTCGTGCCTATCCAAACGGTATCTCCCTGATTGGAAAACTGAATTGGATCGATTTTGGGAAAAACCATTTTGTTGGATGAAATGCTCCAAAGTTGATTACCTTCTTTGGTGTTGTCTTGAGGAATAATTGCATAATCAAACGACTCACCATCTGAGACAAAGAGACGGGTAAACGGATTTCTATTGGGTATGACCCCTGAAAAGTTGTGAATGTGTTCACCATGTTTTTCAATCCAATTGCTCGGTTCGCCTTGTTTGCTGTTTTCTTCATATTCCTCTAGACTATATTTTTCGAATAGTTCTTGTTTGGGAATTGTACTGAATTCCCCTGAATTAAAGTTAAACAAACTATGGTAGGGGTCGAAAAAATCATGTTTGATCAGAAGATGGTCATCATCAAAGGGGAAAATGCCCAGGATAAAATTACTGTACGTACCCGATAGCTCTTTTGTAATTGATCTAAATTTAGTGGGACTAACACGGATGTGGTGAATCCCCTGCCTGTTCCAGATCCAGTTAGTCTTATCCTTATCAAAGGAATTGACTAATCTGGACTCATTCAATTCGGGAATCTCCTGATACAAGTAACGGGGGTTTTCGAAATGTTTTTCCCAGAGAATTAAACCCTTATCTGATAAAAACCATGAATATTCTGGCACAGTATTGATAAAATGAAGAACCATGCCGTCAAATGGTTCCATTAGCTTCTCAGTCACATCTGTGCCCAAAGAATCTTTTACCATCCATTCTGTTTTATTGGAGTCCCCAACTCGCCTAAACCAACTGTTGCCATTTACATCAACTTTATAATTAAAATATTCTATTGAATTCAAATAAGTTAGGGTAGAATCGATCTCTTTTTTTTCAAGAAATCTTCCTAGATCCTTTGTAGGCAACACCTCAACAAGCACGCTGTCTTTGAAGCTGAAGTATTTTCCTGAAGAGGAGGACACTCCAACCCAATTCGAAATAGCGTTGTTCTGATCGTCCACAAAGACCATTTGAATAATCTCTAGGGTTTTTTGGTCTACCAAGAAAGTTCTTTCATGATCCACAACATAAAGCTGATCCCCAATACTTTGAAATGTAGCTAATAGATCATCCGGTTGGGTTTTCAGTGGAGTAAAGACCTTGGTATAAATATCATAGGCACCAAACCTGTCATCTATTTTCAGCCAATACCTACCGTTCATGCTTTGCGCCAATTGGTTGACAATCCCTTCATATGGGATCTTTTCCTCCCCTTTTAAGATTTGGGACTTGTAAGCTCTGAATCCATCAAAATAATACAGGCCGTTGTAAGTGCATATCCAAATTAGTTGGTTTTTGTCTTGAAAGACACCATAAATCACCGCACTTTCGATCCCATGAGCCTGCCCCCAAGACCGTACCTGAATTGCGGACTGACTATACAAGTCAGAGGTAAGAAGAAAGAAAAAAAGACAAGTATAAAAACGTACCATTTCTACATTTACTATCTCACATTAGAAAATTATTGTAAACGAAATAATTAGCTTAAAAAAAGGAACATAAAGAATAGTTTCTAAATGATCCTCATCAATTTATGCGTAAACTATATATAAGGCATTCGGATTTAGCGATTTCCTCTTTTTAAAACACTCTCTTAAATTCAATTATATAAGTCAGTCTTAGTTTTTTTTGATTTCGGCCAAAAAAGCTCCTGGTCAAGAGTTTATAAAATGGGAACACACCAAAAGCTATATTGTTGAGAAACTTTTTGAAATCTATCAAAGGAAATTAGATAGTTATAATTGATTCAATACACAAACATCCGATCACTCTCTATAGCCAATTGAAGCAAGACGGATGGCATAGCAAACTCAGTAGGCTTCTCTTGTAAATCTGCTTCTGTAAGGCCACGGGATTTGCTCGACATGCCGGATAGGTAAAATTTCGAACCTCCCTTGACTATCGCTTCATAGTGAGGGCGAAGATTACCGGTACCAAGACCAGCCAAGTTGTCCAATACATCATTTCGGAGTAGTTGGACTGCATCGCCGGCTAAGAACAAGGTTACATTATGCCCCTCTTCGACAGCAGTTTTGGCGATTAGGAAAGCCAAAGCTGCCTTGGTAGGATTTTCTGGACCGGTCGTGATGTGAACCAGAATGTTCAATTTTCCTTCTATAGCGGTTTCAGTTTGTGCCACTGCGCTATACCCAAATGCAAAAATTGAGAAGAGTAGGATTAGATTTTTTGAGATGATTAGGTTCATAAAATTGGTTCGGTTAGTGAAATGAATTTTGGATGTGCTTGTTGCACAACCTTTTAAAAGTAAATCCAGATCTTAAAAAATGTGTGTATCAAAAGGTACACTTCCAAAAATAAATATTCGAACCAGTTTCTAACTTTGTATCGGATCTTAAGCAAAAAAGCAAGCTATTACGCTTGATACTCTATTGAACCACGGGAAAGCTTGATGAGATTATCTTTTTCAAATTGCTTAAGAATCCTAGAAATCACTACCCGCGTCGTACCAAGTTCATTCGCGAGAATTTGGTGGGAGATCGGGATTTTAGAAGTGCCGTGATTCTTGACATAGTCGGAAAAATATTCCTTCACGCGAAGATTGATGGGTTTGAAAGCTACATTCCCAAATGCATTGAGTAATTCATCGTATCGACTTTTGAAAGTCCTCAGGATAAATTTATTCCAAGATGGGTATTTGAGTTGCCATTCGGCAATCAAGTGCGAAGGCAAGACTAAGATTTCACTTGGTTCCATCGCAATTCCGTTAGCCGTGCTGTAATAATCAAAATACGCAGCAGATAAGGACATCATGCAAGTTTGCTTTGGGCCGACATAGTAGAGTAAAATTTCCCGATCTTCATTTTCCTGATATACTCTCAGCAATCCATGAATGACGATAGGTAAAAAGTTCAGGTATTGACCTTCCCGAATAAGAATATCTCCTTTGCTGGCTTTGATGATTTTTCCATTTTTCAGGATTTCCTTTTGAAGCTCGGGTTCGGAAAAGGAATTTAATTTTTCAAATAAATCAATCGGTAGTTCCATTTTTCAGGGGTTATTAACTTGTTCGATTCAAAAATATAAAAGGATCAAAGGTACTTTCGAAGGCTTGCTGATTACAAATTTTCTATGTTCAAAAATACACTTCATATATCTGGATCTTCTTGTATTTTCAAGACTGAAGAGTTCATCATCGATAGCAATTGGGCAACCTGCTCGCGGTGTCGGTCGATGTGGAAGCGTAAGAATTCAATCCGCTGATGAAAATCCAAAGCCCCAGAAATGGGATGAGGCTGTGCCTGCAGCTTTAATTCGTCCTCCTGTAAGTCATGACCAAATACATCAAGAACCTCTTGCAAGCTTTGCAAGGAAGACTTCCAAAAAGCGAACGAGCTGCCTAGTCTTGGTGCAGCAATATCCGGAACGATTTCTTTGGTTTTCCAAGTTAGCTCGATAACTTGTTCGATGGACATGTTTTTATGGTTGGATTCAAAAGTGCGAATCATTCCTCCGTCCCGTATAGCTGTCAAAGACTTCCACATGCCCAAAAGACCTCCTTGTTCAGCCCAAAAAAGATGTTCAGTGATTTCTAAAATATTCCAAGCCTCAGCTTCTGGCTTCCATCGGGCTTGAGCTTCGGATAATTCGGCGATATTTTCAAGATAGGAAGTTCGAGCCCTTGCCACGTCTTGAATGAGCTTTTGAATTATATCCATGACGTACAGATTGAAATTTTTGATTAAAAGTTAATTATCAGTAGTTTGAGTCTTTCAAAGTATGGGTTTTTTAGCTTTTATAGAATCTGTTTTTACTTTATTTTTCAATTGCCACAGAGTCTGTACCTATTTTTATTTATTAAAATATTAGTTGTTACGGGGAATACATAGAAGGGTTTGAGCGTATGAAAAGCTTGTGCGATCCCGATAGCTAATGGAAAAGCAAATTGCCAGCTTCCAGAGCGGACAAATTACGCTCAGTGCAACATTATACTCACCTAGGCAGGGGATAAACCTATAAACACTTCTAAATATTTTTCCTTCGATAGTTAGAAATTTGAATTTTTACTTTTACTTTGTATCTCAAAGTACTTTCAGATATGAGAAAAGCAGAACAAGAATTAGCCGAAATCAAATCCATGATGGAGCGCAGCACCCGATTCCTCTCCCTAAGCGGACTCGCAGGAATACTGGCAGGAATCTATGCCTTCGCTGGAGCAGGAATCGCTTGGTACTGGATATATTTCCCCGATACTGCCTATGATATAGAGCATCATCCTATTTATTCCGCTGATTTACAGGTCAATCTATCGGCAGTTGCACTGGTAGTTTTGGTGCTCGCAGTCGGTTCGGCTTATCTGCTTAGCCAAAATAAAAGTCACCGCAAATCTCAGAAATTTTGGTCTCCTGCCAGCAAAAGGTTCCTGCTAGCATTGTTTATTCCGGTTTTGGCTGGTGGCCTCTTTTCCTTTGCTTTGATCCACGAAAGCGCCTACAAATTACTCCCTTCTGCCACGTTGATTTTCTATGGACTGGGTTTGATCAATGCCTCTCATTTTACACTTGGAGAAATCAGAAACTTAGGAATTGGTCAATTGATTTTAGGACTGATTGCAGCTTTCTTTCCGGATTTCGGGCTGATCTGTTGGGCTCTGGGATTTGGTGTGCTCCATGTAATATACGGCTCAATGATGTATTACCGATATGACAGATAAATTGAAGGGAACCTACGACAAAGCTTTTGAAAATGTGATCCGACTTCGCGTCATGTCCATCCTGATGGTCAATGAGCAGTTTGATTTCAATTCCTTCAAGGAACTGCTGGAAGTCACGGACGGAAATCTCGCTTCGCACCTGCGCAATCTTGAAAATCAAGGCTATATCGAGGTCCACAAAGCCTTCGTGGGAAGAAAACCACAGACAAATTATGAAGCGACTATAGAAGGCAAAAACGCATTCCGGGCGCATCTAGATTTCCTTGAAAATTTAATTAATGAAAACAAAAACTAAAAAAAATTTATCCATTCACTTTGAAAATCAAAGTACTTTCTATTAATCCTTTTAACTAAAACAAAAAACTATGACTCCTTCCTCTTCTAGCCTGACTTTCAAAGACCTCCTTCTCTCTGCCATTCTTGGTGCTGGTCTTCCACTTGCTTTGCTGCTATTCATCATTATCACTAAAGAGGACCATTTCGAAAGCTGGATGTTTTATCCACTCATCATTATCCCTTTGGGAGGTGCTGCTGGTGGTATCTTCTTCTATCTGATGGGTTTTCAGTGGTTTCCATCCGGAAATAGAAAGTTGATCGCCATCATTTGCAGTACTATCCTCTATTTCTTGGCGATTTGGATCAGCGCGGTGATGGCCTTTGCGATTACAGGACATTGGGATTGATCCATTCAACAAGGGATAATAACTCATTCAAACCAGAACTCAGATCTTTATGGATAGCTCTTCTTTCTCCTCAGAACTCATCGCCTACTACGTTAAAATCAAGCAAAACAAATGGTATTGGTGGTTTTCAATCTTTTGTCGGATAAGCCTCGCTTACGCCTTTATTGTAGCTGGGATGGTGAAGATTCTAGGAGAGCGGTTTGCCAGCGGACTGTCTATTCTCCACCCAATGGGAGCCTTTCTGGAAGCTTTACATCACACTGGCTATTATTACACATTTATTGGAATTGCTCAAGTCACCGCTGGGATTTTGCTACTCATTCCTCAGACGGTGACGCTCGGTGCATTGATCTATTTCCCGATTATTCTGAATATCTGGATTCTATCCTATGCAGTTCGATTTGAAGGATCTGATGTGACATCTCCACTAATGACACTGGCTGTTTTATACCTTTTAGCTTGGAATTATGATAAACTGAAATACATAATTCAAGACCGTTGCAAAAGAACTGTTTTGAAAAACATCCTCGATTTTTCGGCTTTTTTCACTTCATTTTTTGTTTTTAGATGGAAAAAATCAATCATATCCTTTTAAAAAGGCTCCTTTCGAGCCTTTTTTCATGCCTACTGTGCTGTTTTTATCAGTTTGGACGCAACTATCCCCGGAGACCTGTATAAGTTGTAGGCGATAGCTTCCATCACATTCTGGGTATGCATTTTCAGAATCCCCCTGTATCTGGCACAGGTAGAATTAAACCATCTGTTTTTGCCTCCAAATGTCCGCTCTACCTTAAATCTGGTTTTGCCGATCAGCCTGTTCCTAAGTTTTTCGCGCTCTGTCAGTGCTTGTCCTTTTTTGGCTTTATGAAGGATTCTACTTTTTAAGTTTTTGCTCTTTAATAGTGCTTCGTTCTTGGCAGATCGGTAGCCCTTGTCTCCATAGACATGGATGTTTTCGGGCAGATCTGCAGTGGCCAATACCTCTTCCAGATTGGCTATCTCATTCACATTTGCCGGAGTGGTAAGCACCCCGAGCACCAAGCCTTCTGTATCGGTCACATGGTGTTTCTTGTAGCCATACCGCGTTTTCCCTGCTTTCTTTATCCATCTGGCTTCGCTGTCCACACCGGGATGTTGCTTTTTGATGAGTACGTGCGCCTGCTGCTCGTTTTCCTGCTCCTCCGGGGTTCTTTCTTGCTCAGACCGATCTACCTCTATTTCGTAGGTGGTTTTCCCTTTGGGTTTCAATGGGGTATCTATGATGCTGGCATCCACAATTGCACCAGTCTTTACGATTATTTTATGCTTTTCCAGTTGTTTGTTCATTCTGACTAACGAACATAAAACCTCTAAATATCAGCTGTTTTGAGGCCTAGATCGTCTTCGGTGAGACCGAATTTATCGATTTGCTTTTTTATTCTTTTAACTAATCCCAACTTTCTTTTTTGATCTAAGAAGAGATAGCCCTCGGGATTGATGTAAGGAGTTTCTTTTACAACCATGTTCCATATAATTACAGCAAGTTTCCGGGCTGGAGCACTGATTGCTGAAACTCTTCCTTTTCTGAAACTTATCCGTTTGAAAAAGTCTCTGAGTGGAGTGGATTCTTTTAAATTCCCGATTGCATTGGCTGCATTTCTCAGGGCTATTTTGAGCCGATTGCTTCCTTTAGGGACTTTGCTGGAGAGAACTTTCCCTCCGCTGACTTTATTGTTTGGAGCAAGACGGAGCCAAGAGGCAAAATGTTTGGCGGTTTTGAACTTTCGGATTCCTTCCGGTCCGACTTCGCTCATTAGGTAAAGAACTGTGGAAAAGTTCACACCTTCAATGGCCGATAGATCAGTATCTTCGAATAGCTGATAGGATTTTAAATTCAGATCGACGTCTTTGTGCGTGTTTTTATTCACTCTTTTGTGTGGCTTTGGGTTGAGATGGTGCTGTCTTTTATTGTCGTCTGACTGGATGATCTCATCGAGCATTTTTTCAGTCTCGATGTCGCAGCGTGCAATCTTTTGCTGGGTTTGATCGTAGGTTTCCAGTTCTTGCTGAAGGGCAAAATGGTAATCTTTCCTACCGTTGCTCTGGAGGGCTTTTGCGATTTCTTCCTCACTCTTTCGGCAGTTTCCGTGGCGCAGGGACGCCAGTTTTTGCGGATCGGTTTCGCCTTCGCAAATGGCACGGATGATCAGCAGCCCGGTGAGTCCACAAATGTCCCGTACCACCACATCCAGCCTGAGATTAAGCAAACGGAGGTATTTCTGCATCTTTTTGGAGGCAGAGGCGGCCGAATGGAGGAGATTGGCCCGGTGGCGGCAATAAGTTCTCAACTCTTCTGTTTTTCCTTCCGGTAAAAAGCTTCCGCTCAACAGACCAAGTGTGTGGAGTTTCTGGATCCACTGACATTCCTTGATGTCTGTTTTCTTTCCCTTGATATTTTTGGTGAATTTCCCGTTGCATAGGATTACATCAAACCCCTTCGAAATCAAAACTGCATACAAATTCTGCCAGTAGGTACCTGTGCTTTCCATAGAGACTGTTTTAATTCCTTTTTTCTCCAACCAGTCTGCCATGTCAAACAGATCTTGGTTGAATACCCCATACTCCCGAACGTCCTGTTCGGACTGACCCACTGCGACCCAGTGGGAGCGGCTTCCGATGTCGATACCTGCAGCCTGCGGATTGACGACTTCCATTGCAATAGATTCCTGTTCCATAAAAATGAGCATTTAAAGTACTCTCAGAGGATGTGCTTTTGGCAAGAAAATATTCTGAACGGGGTTCCGCCAAGGCGGACCGCCACTTAAGTAATCGCAAGCATCCCAACCAGGATTGCGCCCGTGCTTCCCGATCTCTTGGGAGCAACAGTTTAAAAATCGGCCTTACAGAGAGTCCTTGAATTTACTAAAAAGGAGGAGTAATTTCATACCGTTAGCGACGGAAGTAAATGTTTCAACATATGGGGGATTGCTCATAACGGTTAAATTTAAGTTGAATTTTTAATTTACCTCTGGTCCTAATTTTGGGGAGTATTATAGTATTTTTAGAACAAATCAAGCCCTCGAGAA
The DNA here is from genome assembly GCF_002150685.1 of Algoriphagus antarcticus. Classification (GTDB taxonomy): domain Bacteria; phylum Bacteroidota; class Bacteroidia; order Cytophagales; family Cyclobacteriaceae; genus Algoriphagus; species Algoriphagus antarcticus. The sequence goes on along the minus strand of NZ_MSSW01000013.1, from coordinate 69,340 downwards.
AATACCTGAAATTAATATGGATGAGCAGTTAAAGTCACGGCTTCTAAAAGAAGCTTATTTTCTTCGAGGATGGTGGATGCTTCGTTTAGCTAAAGTTTATGGCGATGCTCCCTTAGTTACTAAAACTTTGACTTTAGAGGAACTGTACATTCCCAAATCAAACAGGCAAGAAATTTTTGATCAGGTAGAAAGCGATCTGAAAGAAGCTCTTTCTCTTCCAGATAGGTACGATGATTCAAATGTGGGTCGAGCTACATCCTTCGCAGCGAAAACTGTTTTAGCTGAATTGTATCTTTGGCAAAAAAAATGGGCTGAAGCAAAGCCGCTTTTAGAAAGTGTTATTAATTCCGGAAATTTTAAACTACTAGATTCTTATACTTCATTATTTGATGGAACGACTGAAAATCATGCTGAAACAATTTTCGAAATTCAATACACAGCAAATACTGGACAACCATTATTAGGAAATTTTTCTACAACATATAGCGCTCCTAATGGAGAGGGATACGTTCCCGGAGGAGGATGGGGATGGATAAGACCGACTCAAGATTTGGTAAACGAGTTTGAGGTTGAGCCAAAGGAAGATCCCCGTTTAACTAGTTCAATTTTTCGGTTGGGTGATGACTTTGAAGGCCAGATATTCAAAGATGTTGTAAATGGGACAGGTTTTGCAATTAAAAAATGGGCGATATCAGGTGCTAATGGGGTGGAAATTGAACAAAATTTTCCTTGGTATACCTCAGCTAATTTTGCTTTATATCGCTACGCTGAGGTTTTGTTGATGTATGCTGAAGTATTAAATGAGTTGGGAAATTCTTCAGAAGCGGCAACTTATGTAAATTTTGTAAGGGCAAGACCGTCTGTTAACATGCCGGCTTTATCAAATAATCTCAACTATGATGAAATGTTTGAAGCAATTCGTCACGAAAGAAGAGTGGAATTTGCCTTTGAAGGTAAAATCGGCTTTGATCTGAGGAGATGGGGAATAGCAGGGGAATTTTTAAGATCTTCAGATAGGTGGCACAATAATATTACGGTAAATCCTCAATGGGGTGGAAACTTCTTCAAATTTGAAGATGGAAAACATGAAGTTTTCCCAATTCCTCAATCAGAAATTGACAAATCTGGAGGAACTTTAATTCAAAACTCTAATTGGTAATTTATAAAAATGACAATAGGGCTTATCTTTTATTATTAAAGATTAAGCCCTATTTAATATTAAACTTATTAAACATGTGTCATCTCGAAAAAAAATTTAGCGGAATTAAATTACTCTTATTGATGATTTCAATATTCATTACTATATCAGTTTCGGGTCAGGGTTTTGAGAATTCCAAATCCATCTTCGACGGAAAAACGATGAAAGGATGGAAGGCCTTACCCGAAAAAAACGAATCTTTATGGAAAGTCAGGGACTCTGTCCTTGTGGGGGGTGACGGTGTTTTGAAAATTTCTGAAAATAATTATTTATACACCACGGATCATTTTGAGGATTTTGAGTTCCGCTGTCTTTTTCGATTATCAGGAGATGCAGATACAGGTCTGATAAACAGCGGAATCCAATATCGTTCTCAAATTGTTGACGGGAATATGATGGGCTATCAGGCAGATATAGGAAACGGTTATTGGGGGGATATATATGACGAACACCGACGTGGTAAACTGGTCGGAGGAGAAATGCATACTCTAAAAAATTTACTAAGAAATGATGGTTGGAACAGTTATGTGATCCGAGTTAAAGGTGATTTTCACGAACTGTACATCAATGGGGTAAAGACAAATGAATATTTGGAAAAAGACTCTACGGTTTCCAAAAGTGGCTTGATTGGAATTCAGCTCCACAGTGGTGGAAATGCAAAAATCGAATTTAGGGACATTACTATTACTGACTTAAACAAACAATAGTAAAGGTTTGAAATATTTAATGAGGTAATAATTCTATTTAGTAAAAAATCATCAATATGAAATTAAAAATAATAACATCATTATTGGCTATATCTTCATGTTTTTATTTATACAATGATGTTTATGCACAAAAAATAACACATTCCCCACGTAGTGAAGTGAAAACCCCTGAACAACAGCTCAAAGGTTTTAAATTGCCGGAGGGGTTTATTGTTGAACTAGTTGCAAGTGAACGTGATGGAATCGTCAATCCCATAGATCTGACTTTTGATGATGCCGGAAGGCTTTGGACCCAGACAGCAGAAATGTATCCCCTCGATCCGATCGCGGATATCCAATGGAATGATCTGTTGAAGTTGATGAATGATCCCGAAGCACAAAGAAACCATCCCAATTTCAAACGGATATCTGATCTTTATCAGGGCATAACAAAAGGAACAGACAAAATTCTTATCCTTTCAAATCTTTACAGCCAAACTCCCTTAAAAGTAAGTATCTGGGCGGATGGCCTGACAATTCCTCAAAGTATTCTTCCATATAAAAACGGGGCATTTGTTGCACAGGGATCAGAGTTATTTTTTCTTCAAGATACCAATCATGATGGCAAGGCGGATAAAAGAGTCCCATTGTTTACCGGTTTTGGATTCACAGATACCCATACCATGTCGCATACACTTATCCGAGCCCCTGGCAACTGGATCCATTTCAGTCATGGGGCACTGAATAAAGGTGAAGTTTCCGCTCTCAGCAGTGACTTTAAAGTGAGAATGGATTACAGTAAGATTGCGAGGTTTTTACCAGATGGAAAAAAGATGGAAATTGTGAGTTCAGGACAAAACAACATATGGGGATTTCAGCTGAGGAGGAACGGTGAATGGTATGGCTCAGAAGCCAATGACCTTGGTTATTCAGTCGCTCCTATGGAATCGGGAACAGGATTTCCGGGGATCGGCAGTGACAGAATTCGGAATTACCAGCCTTGGATGCCAGCTCTTCATCAATTTAGAGTTGGAGGAACAGGGATCTCTGGGTTGGCTTTTGCTGATGACACTTCGGGATCATTTCCCGAAGAGTGGAAAAATGTTGCATTTTTGGCTAACCCTATAACGAGCACTATCAATTCTGTGAGGATTGTAAGGAACCCCGATGGCAGTGTCACAGCTGAGCATCTGGAAGATCTGCTGGTTTCAGAAGATGACTGGTTTCGCCCAGTCAATATGGAGTTTGGCCCTGACGGATGCCTTTATATAGCAGACTGGTACAACAAGATAATTTCACATAACGAACTTCCAACCACTCATCCGGACCGAGATAAAACTCATGGGAGGATCTGGCGGATCAGGCACATTAGCCAGCAGCCACGTGAAATCCCCGATTTTTACAAAGTCAAAACTGAAAACCTGGTGGATTATCTCAGTTCACCCTCGCTATGGGCTAAAAGGGCTGCCTGGCAACAGATATCTGACCGCCCGATTTCAGAAACCAAAAAACTGTCAAAAAAGCTGATTGAGCTAGCTTCGGATCAATGGAAAGATGACATCACAAGAATCCATGCCCTTTGGTCTCTGGAAGGGATTAGGCATTATGATGAAAAACTAATGTCTTCTCTTTTACTTGACCCATCGGATGATTTGAGGCGTGAATCAATCCGGGCAATGGCAAGTTTTAATCTAGAACCAGCTTACCTTTCCCACAAATTAAAAGTTTTAATTGAGGATGATAACCCGATGGTCCGGTCGCAGGTGATTCGTACCTTGACTGAAATGAAAGGGACGGACCCAGGAACGATTGAAGTACTGCTTCAGGCATCCAAACCCGAACTGCCGGGCAATGAAATGGGAGGTCCTTATGAAAGAAGATTTGAACGGTTCCTTGCTAGGAAGTCCCTCGAACAATATCCGGATGATTTACAGAACTACCTCAATTCCCCTGCTGCAGACCAAATTCCTGTCGAAAATCTGCTGTGGGCCATCCAGGCTTTGGGCCGGGAACAAAAAGAGCATTTTTTTCTGAAGCTTTGGCCGAAAGCGGGGATTACCGAGCTTGATGAATCCAACTTCATCAGCATTTCCCAGATGTTGGACAACAGAGAGGTTTATCATATGGTCAAGCCTGTTTTCCATAATCCCGTTCATTCGGCAAAATATATCCGGTTTGCACTTCAGAACCAAGCCTTGGTTCAATCTGATTTGCTTACGGCTATACTCGAAACTCCTGTGGCAAACCTGTTCGAAGAAATATCCGGGCCTGATGTTGACATGGCACTGGATGCAGTTGGCAGGTTTAACATGAAAAACTCCCGCTTGGCCATTCTGGCCTTGATCCGCGAGGATCTGCCGGAAAAAACGATGGGTCTTATAGTTACAGCACTCGAAGCCGATGTACATGCCAATCAGGATGTTTTCAACATGATTTTCCAGAATGCTGAATTCGCTTTCAGTATCCGGTCAGTTGCCCTTCACAACATTTCGAAAGCCAATCTTCCCGCAGGCCGGGAGGAATTGGGAGAATGGATTCCGCAGCTGGACGATTTTCAGAAAACGGCTATCGTTAAGCTTTTTTCGGGTTCAAAAAATGGGGCTGATATTCTCAAGCAATTATATGCCCAAGACCATCTGGACATTACAGCCTTTGATCTATCAACTGCCGAAACGATATTAAACCACGAGACTTCTGATTCCCGTGGAAATGAAATCTATAAAAAAATATTGGAGATTGAAGAGAAAGAAAGGAATTCACTGGATGGCCGTATTGCAGAATTGAGGCCAATAATAGAAAATAATGATGGAAATGTAGTTAAAGGAAAGGCAATGTTCCAAACCTGCCTGATGTGCCATAAAGTAGGGAATCAGGGACAGAATTTTGCCCCCGCACTGGATGGTTCGGCAAGTAGGGATACCGAAGCCTTGCTTACGGCAATTTTGGATCCCGATGCTGCGGTGGAATCCAACTACGCCACCTTCCGAGTGACAAAAAAAGACGGAGGAAACATTGAAGGCTTTCTGGTGAAAAGGGATGAAGGCGGGACGACTATCGGATTTATGGGAGGAAGTCAGCTGTTTATCCAGGCGAAAGAGATCAGAAGCCAGGGATTTCTGGGAGGCCGTTCTTTTATGATGAAAGGGCTGATTGATCATTATACCAAGGATCAGGTTGCAGATCTGTTTGCCTATATCAATACCCTAAACTAACAGCTTACATTAACAGAAAATAAAATGATTAGACACTTTGGAGTTTTTCAATTTAAAAAAGATATCTCGGAAAGTCAGATAGAAGAATGTTTTCGCACCATGAAGGCCATGGTAAGTGAAATCCCGGGACTATTGGACATGGAATACGGTCCTTATGACGGAAATGAAGGTATGAACGAAGATTTCACCCACGGCTTTATAATGACTTTCGATTCGCCCGAATCTAGGGATAACTACCTCCCTCATCCAATTCATGAAAAAGTCAAAGAGCTCGTGGTTCCTAGACTGAAACGGGTAGTTGTTTTTGATTTTGTGGTATAGTTAATGACTACAAAAAACAAATCAATCTTGATGCTTGGCTGTTTCGACACCAAGGAGGAGAACTTTAATTTTCTCCGGCAATGCATTGTCTCCAATGGGGACAATGTGATTGCCATGAACACAGGGGTCATGGGCTCCACCTCATTTTTTCCAGTCGATTTTGAATCTGACTTGGTTGCCATGGAAGGCGGCCAAACCATTGAAGCGCTTCGACAAATGGGGGATCGGGGATTTGCTGTGGAAGTAATGGGAAGGGGTGCGCGGAAAATGGTTACCAAGCTGATGACTCAAGGTAAAATCAAAGCAGTTATAGGCATGGGTGGGGGCGGCGGTACCTATATAGCGCTCGCGGCCATGCAGGAATTGCCCCTTGGTTTTCCGAAACTCTGTATCTCAACACTGGCAGCCAAGGATGTTACCCGTCAGGTAGGCATGAAGGATATACTCCTGATGCCATCGGTAGTAGATGTAGCCGGGCTGAACAGTATCAGCCGGCCCATCATGCGGAACGCAGCCGCTGCTGTTTGCGGGATGGGGAGAGTGAATTTAGAGGTAGATGACAAAAACTTTGGGACCATTGCTATCAGCATGTTTGGCAACACCACCGCCTGCGTAGACCAATGCACAAAATCTTTGGAGGCCAAGGGGTATGAAGTCATGGCATTTCATGCCAACGGGCTGGGTGGAAATGCAATGGAAACACTGATCCGGGAAGGCTGCTTTGATGGTGTACTGGACATCACTACCACTGAGCTGGCCGATGAATTATGCGGAGGTATCTGCAGTGCAGGCCCCGGGCGCCTCTCAGCTGCCGTTGAAATGGGAATCCCACAGGTGGTGGTGCCGGGTTGTCTGGACATGGTCAACTTTGCCCACCTGGATACGGTTCCCGGCCAATATAAAGCGCGGCAGCTTTACAGCTGGGCTCCGGATGTCACCCTGATGAGAACCGATGGGCAGGAAAACATACAATTGGCGAAAATGATAGCTGAAAAGTTAAACTTTTCGGTTGTACCGGTGACCGTTTTACTTCCCCTTAAAGGCCTATCTCAAATCGATTCGGAAGGCGGTATATTCTATCAACCTAAAATCAACCGGGTTTTATTTGATTCCCTAAAGCAGCAACTGAAGGATCATGTGAAAGTGGTGGAAATGGATGCCCATATTAACGAAACATTGTTTTCCGAATCGGCAGTCGATAGTTTGTTGGAGAATATTGAAAAACACAAATCAAAAAGCGTAAAATAAATTCCGTCAGGAATATAAAAAATCATCACAAATCAAATCAAGAGACAATTATGGCCAATCCATGGACAGGAAAGGGAAACCCTTATACAAGGCAGGAAGTTAGAGACAGGTTACAAAAAGTGATCGACCAGAAAAAAGCGATTATTGCTGCAGGTGCCGGAACTGGCATCAGCGCCAAATTCATTGAGAAAGGCGGAGCGGACTTGATCATTATCTATAATTCCGGCCGCTTTCGAATGTCGGGACATGGATCCACCGCCGGTCTGATGGCTTATGGGGATGCCAATGCGGTAGCCATGGAAATCGGGGAATTCGAGGTGCTGCCGGTAGTGGAGGACATTCCGGTCATTTGTGGCGTACACGGTTCGGATCCCCGCCGCAGAATTTGGCACCACCTGTTGAAGGTGAAGGAAATGGGTTTTTCCGGTATCAATAATTTCCCAACCCACTGCATCGTGGACGGTCATTTCAGACAGGTGCTGGAGGAAACAGGGATGGGCTTTGACAAGGAGGTTGAAATGGTAAGGATTGCCAGCAAAATGGATTTGTTCTCCATTGTGTATGTGGCAAAACCTGAGGAAGCGGTACAGATGGCTGAGGCGGGTGCCGATGCGATCATTACCCATGTGGGAACTACCGTGGGGGGATCAATTGGTGTGACAGGTGCCTCCTGCACGATGGATGATGCCATAGAAAGGACTAACAGCATCATTGGAGCGGCCAAAAAGGTAAACCCAAAGATATTTTTTCTGGCACATGGGGGTCCCATCAATACTCCTGATGATGTCCGGGTAATCCTGGATAAAACCAATGCCCATGGATTTGTAGGGGCATCATCTCTTGAAAGAATGGGGGTGGAAAAATCCCTAACTGATCTCACAAGGGAGTTTAAATCATTGACTATATAAGAATTGAATAACAAGCATCAAAATCGTTTATTTAAACTCTTTATAAAGGTGTTTGGTATTTCATCGACCTCCAATATCCCGCACCTGTTCATCAAATCACTTATACTCATAGGTTGAAAAAACCAGTAACTAGCTAAACATAAAATAGATGAATGAAAACATAAACAGAACTGCCTTATTCAACGGGAGTTGCTTTGCACTCATTACCACTGCTTTTTCATTTTCCATACGGGCGGGGATTTTACCTCAATTAGCTGAGGAATTTGGTCTTTCAGCTGAACAACTGGGGTTTATAAATTCCATGTGGTTTTTGGGGTTTCCTATCTCAATGCTAATTGGGGGATTGGTATACCATTCATTTGGACCTAAAAACATTATGATAGTTGCCTTTGTAGCCCATACCTTGGGAATTGTGTTGACAATTTATGCTGGGGGATATTTTCTGCTTCTTATATCAACGCTTTTTATAGGGATTGGTAATGGATGTACAGAAGCTGCCTGCAACCCTATGATTGCAGATACCTATTCGGGAGTAAAAATGAATAAAATGCTTAACAGGTTTCATATGTGGTTTCCAGGGGGAATTATACTCGGTGCACTTATTTCGAAATTCATGACGGATTTTGGATTTGGTTGGGAGACCCAGATGTGGATAATTATGCTTCCGACAATTATTTATGCCGTTTTGTTTTATGGAAAGGCATTTCCCAAACCAAAAGTGGCCGGAGCCAACTCTCTTTTTGAAAACTTAAAAGCAATGCTGAGTCCACTTTACATTTTTTTGTTTTGCTGTATGGCATTAACAGCAATCACAGAATTTGGTCCCAATCAATGGGTAAATGTTGTTTTGAGCTATAGTGGTGCAGACGCAATGCTCATTTTAGCCTTGATCAGTGGTGTGATGGTAGTAGGTAGGTTTTTTGCCGGCCCGGTAGTTAAAGGATTAGGTCAGACAGGGGTGCTTTTGTTTTCAGCTATATTAGCAACCATAGGCATTTATATGTTTAGCACAGTTACCGGGTTTTTGGCTTATGGGGCAGCGGTAATTTTCGCATTGGGAATATGTTATTTCTGGCCTTTAATGATTGGAATAGTAGCCCAAAGAATCCCGTTAAGCAGTGCTTTGGGGATGTCGATCATTGGAGGAATAGGTTTTTTTTCCACTTCTATCTTTCAACCTGTCATTGGGTACTGGATTGACAATTCACGGTTGCAAAATATGGCTATGGGACTTTCAGGTGATGCATTGGAATTGGCAGCTGGACAGGACACTTTAGAAAAAATGGTCATTTTCCCTGCTATACTTATCGTGCTCTTTTTAATACTTTTTTTCTGGCAAAAGAACTATAAAGAAAGTCCGTTCAGAAAGCAATCAGATTCTGATAATCTTTATAAAGAACATGAACTTGGAGCGTCATAAATTAATAATTATCCGATTTTATGGATATGATCAATTTTACATTCTCAAATTAAATATAGAAGGGGTTTAATTTTGTTATCGAAAGCTGTCTCAAACTTTGAGGCAGCTTTTTTATTAAAAAAATCAATGAAAAACAAGGATGATTTATAAATGCGGGGCATATTTACTCTGTAACCACCCCTTAACCTATGAAACGCAGATCTGCAGTCAAGGCAATGGCCTTAACTTCCTTCTCCACGCCTTTTTTCTTTTCTCAAGGATTCACCAGTATCAAGAAACTTCTTTCCACTGCCGATTCAGGCTTCAAAAGTAACTGGGAAAATTGGCCTGATATGAAGTGGATTGGTCCAGAGTTTTGGGGCAATAGATTACAGGATTGGGAGATTGTCGGAGGAAAGGCGGTCTGTAATATTTCTGCACCAAATAGAGCCTTGCATATTCTTACCCACCAGTTGGGAGTAGAGAACACCAATTTTCAGCAGTCAGTAATTATTGATTGGAAAAGTGATGAGTTGGTGGAAAATAGTGCCGCTTACGCTGGTTTTAGGCTTGGCGCAAAAGGTATTTTCGATGACTATCGCTCTGCGGCAGTGTTTGGCAAAGGACTGGATGTGGGAGTCACTGGCACTGGTCAATTGATGATCGGAGAGCAGCTTAGTGAGAATAAATTAGATCTTACTAAGCCAGTTTATTTGAGTTTGAAAAGCTCAGCAAAGCAAGGAAAGTACTCCTTGACGCTTTCTGGCTCAACTAGTAAAAACAATAAAAACCCGATTGAATTAACTGCCGAAGGAATTGCCCCTCAGGATTTGGAAGGCAACTTGGCCTTGATAGCTAATTGTCCAAAGAAGGAAGAATCCGCAACAAGCTTAGTAGCATTTTCAGATTGGGTATTCCAAGGAGATAAAATTGTGGAATCTGCCGATCAGGTATATGGGCCAATTTTCTTCGCTCAATATACGTTGCATAAAAACACACTTAAATTAACCGCGCAACTCGCACCGCTAGAGCTAATTCCAAACATCAAAGTTGAGCTTCAGCTTAAAAAAGAGAATGGATGGGAGACTGTTCAGACTTCTTCACTTGATCCAAATGGAAGAATAGCAAAGTTTAGGATTGACGGTTGGAAGCACGAAGAAATGATCCCGTATCGGATTCATATTGATGTTCCGCTGAAAGATAAATCTCAGGAATTCAGTTATTATGGGGAGATCGCTTCTCAGCCCAAATCTTCTGAGAACTTGAAAGTGGCAGTTTTCAGCTGCAATGCTGATCATGGTTTTCCAGATCAGGAGGTAGCTGTTCATGTGAAGAAGCACAATCCGGAGATGGCTTTCTTCCTTGGAGATCAGTTCTACGAGGGGACAGGCGGTTTCGGTATTCAAACAAGTCCGTTAGAGAAGTCATACCTGGATTACCTGCACAAGTGGTATATGTTTGGCTGGTCTTACCGCGATATTTTTAGAACGATCCCTGCGGCAATCATCCCGGATGATCATGACGTGTATCACGGCAATGTCTGGGGAGAAGGCGGTGCACACGCACCATCCGATGAAGGTTGGGGATATGTGGCACAAGATCAAGGTGGTTACAAAATGCCTCCAGACTGGGTGAATATGGTTCAGGATTGCCAGACAAGTCACTTGCCTGATGCTTTTGACCCAACTCCGGTGAAGCAGGGAATTAATGTGTATTACACCGATTGGGAGTATGGAGGAGTGAGTTTTGCGATTTTGGAAGATAGAAAGTTCAAATCTGCGCCAAAAAACGTCTTGCCAGAAGAGGCGAAAGTCTTGAATGGTTTTATCCAAAACCGTGATTTTGACATCAAAAAGCATTACGATATTGATGCTGAGCTTCTAGGAGATAGACAACTCAATTTCTTGGAAACCTGGTCAGAGAAATGGGATCCTGGAGTGCAGATGAAAGCTGTTTTGTCTCAGACGAACTTCTGTACAGTTGCCACTCTTCCCGAAGGGAGTATCATCGATAGCATAGTGCCAAGTTTGCCTACGCCTGAGAAGGGTGAATATGTAGCTGGCGACGCGCCAACTACAGATATGGATTCGAATGGCTGGCCGCAAAAAGGCAGAGATAAAGCTGTGCGGATTATCAGAAAAGCTTTTGCGCTGCACATTGCCGGCGATCAACACTTGGCGAGCACGGTGCAATATGGCGTAGATGAATTCCGTGATTCGGGTTATGCATTTGCGGGGCCGGCATTGAATAACCTTTTTCCGCGACGCTGGTGGCCAAAAGTTCCTGAAGGCCATGAGCCTTTCCCGGGAGGAGCAAAAAACACAGGAGATTTCGAGGATGGATTTGGGAATAAAATAACCATCATGGCAGTTGCTAATCCATACAAATCAGGATTTGAACCTGCCAGAATATATGATCGGGGTACGGGCTACGGGATTATTACGTTTGATAAAAATGAACGCACGATGAAGATCGAATGCTGGCCAAGGAATGTCGATCCTATTTCCAATCCAGCAGGGCAATATGATGGTTGGCCTCTTACAGTTACCCAAAAGGATAATTATGCAAGAAAAGCAGTAGGCTACCTAAATACCCTGAATTTGGAAGGAGTTGAAAACCCACTAGTTTCAGTTTATAATGAGGCAACAGGAGCCCTTGAATACGCGATGCCCGTGAATACACCTACCTTCCAACCCAAGGTCTTTTCAACTGAAAAGCACAGAGTAGAAGTAAGAGATCAGAATAGGGGAATGGTGAAAACGTATGCCGGACTTGCGATAGAGAAAGATCAAAAGGGAATGATTCAGGTATATTTGGCTGAATAAAAGATGTTTGAGGTTCCTGTTGGAGCCCTTTGTTCTAACAGATTGCTTCGTTCCTCGCAATGACGATGAAGTGCCGATTGACGCATACTTCATTATTCAAAATTCATCATTCTACATTCGAAATTAAAAAAATAACGAGCGCCGAATGATGAATCAATAATCTCGAAGTTTCAAGAAAAATAAGATTTAACAAAATTAGAATATAATGCACATCAAGAGTAAGATCCTACTTGGACTAACATCTGTTTCCTTGTTTTGGGGATGTAGTTCTTCAGAAAACGGAACTGCCGAAACTGAAGCTACCAAACCTAATATTGTCATCATCTATATGGATGATTTGGGCTATGGTGATTTGAGTTCCTATGGAGCTACGGAGCTTTCCACTCCGAATATGGACAAGCTGGCGAATGGCGGTATTCGCTTTACCAATGGCTATGCGACTTCTGCTACTTGTACACCGAGTAGATATGCGTTACTGACGGGGGTGTATCCATGGAGAAATAAGGATGCTAAAATCCTTCCCGGCACAGCACCTTTGCTGATCAGCACATCTCAGATGACTGTTCCCAAAATGCTAAAAGGTCAAGGCTACCAAACTGGAGTGGTAGGAAAATGGCACCTAGGACTTGGAGCCGGCAACGTAAACTGGAATGAGCACATCAGCCCAAGTCCAAACGAAGTAGGTTTCGACTACAGCTACATTATGGCGGCTACGCAAGATCGTGTACCTACGGTATATATAGAAAATGGCAATGTGGTAAACTTGGATCCAAATGATCCGATCGAAGTGAATTATGATACAAACTTCGAAGGAGAACCTACTGGAAAGGACAACCCTGAATTGACTACGATGAAGTGGCATCACGGACACAACAACAGTATCGTGAATGGTATTCCTAGAATTGGATTTATGAAAGGTGGAGAAGCTGCCAAGTGGGTGGATGAGGATATGGCAGATCACTTTTTGGAGAAAGCCCAAAGTTATGTGAAGTCGCATAAAGAAGGTCCATTCTTCCTTTACTATGCATTCCAGCAGCCACACGTGCCAAGAACTCCGAACCCTAGATTTGTAGGGAAATCAGGTATGGGGCCACGAGGAGATGTGATTTTGGAAGCCGATTGGATGGTAGGAGAGTTTATGAAAACGCTGGAAGATGAAGGCTTACTAGAGAACACGTTGATAATTTTTACAAGTGATAATGGTCCGGTTCTGAATGATGGATACTACGATGACGCGGTGGAAAAGCTAGGTAATCACACGCCAGCTGGAACTCTGAGAGGTGGGAAATATAGCCTTTTTGAAGCTGGAACCCGAGTGCCATTTATGGTTTACTGGAAAGGAAAAATCCAGCCTCAGGTATCTGATGCCTTGGTGTGTCAGGTGGATTTTCTCAGTTCTCTGGCTTCTTTGACAGGAAGTACTGAAACGAAAGAGGATAGCGAGAACCTATTATCAGCTTTCTTTGGCGAGGAGAAAGTAGGTAGATCTGAATTGATTCTGGAAGCTACAGGCAGAACAGCGATAAGAAAAGGGGAGTGGATTATGATCCCTCCGTACAAAGGCGCGGCTAAGATTGAATCGGTTAACATAGAGACCGGCAATGAACCAAGCTATCAGTTATATAACCTCAACCAAGATATAGGACAAACAGATAATCTGGCACAATCAAATCCTGATAAGTTGGAAGAAATGGTCGCTGCTTATACTGCTATTCGTGGTGATGCGAATTCTACAGTTAAGGATGTCGTGTTGAAGTAAGCTAAATTCTGTAATTTATATGAAAGGTTCTGACACAGCATAGTGTCGAGTCTTTCATGTTAACTTTCACATACTATGTATAAGTCCATATATTACCTCAAGCTAATAGTTGCATTGTTCTTTTCTGCCACGCAGCTTTTTGCCCAAAATCAAAATAAATCCAAACCTAACTTTATCATCATTTTCACCGATGATCAAGGGTATGGAGACTTGGGGTCTTTTGGTCATCCTACGATCAAAACTCCCAATATAGATCAAATGGCTGTGGAGGGACAGAAATGGACGAGTTTCTACGTAGCGGCCAATGTCTGTACTCCGAGTAGATCAGCGATTTTGACAGGAAGGTTGCCTGTGCGAACAGGAATGTATAGCAATACCCGTCGGGTATTATTTCCTGATTCAGATGGAGGATTACCTGCATACGAAAATACAATTGCTAAGCTGCTCAAAGGGGCTGGTTACTCCACTGCTGCCATTGGGAAATGGCATTTGGGACACTTGCCACAATATTTACCTACCAGTCATGGCTTCGATTCCTATTTTGGAATTCCCTACAGCAATGACATGGATCGCATCAATGATGTTACCGCCAAGGAAGCTTTTGGCGATCCTAAATTCGAATATTTCAACGTGCCTTTGATGAGAAATACGGAGATCATTGAGCGACCTGCGGATCAAAATACCATTACCAAAAGATACGCCGAGGAGGCTGTCCAATTCATTTCTGCCAATAAGGAAAAGCCATTCTTTCTGTATTTGGCGCATTCTCTTCCTCATGTCCCACTTTTTGCTTTAGGTGATTTCAAGGGGAAAAGCGAGCGCGGATTGTATGGGGATGTGATAGAGGAAATTGATTGGAGCGTTGGAGAGATCTTGGGGGCATTGAAGGATAATGGGCTTGACAAAAACACCTATGTGATATTCACTTCTGATAATGGGCCTTGGCTGGTTTATAATGAGCAGGGTGGGAGTGCAGGTTCCCTTTTCGGTGGAAAAGGCACTAGCTATGAAGGTGGAGTGCGGGTTCCCACGGTAATCTGGGGTCCTGGAAATGTGAAGCCAGGAGTAATCTCCAAAATGGGAAGTACGCTTGATTTATTACCGACCATTACCAAGCTAGCAGGTGCAGAAACGCCTCAGGATCGTGTATATGATGGATTTGACTTGGGTCCGGTACTAAGAGGCGAAAAAGCTACTCCTAGAGATGAGATGTTTTACTACCACGGAGATCGTCTTTTTGCTGTCCGAAAAGGTGATTTCAAACTCTATTTCTACAGTAATAATCCCGCTGGATATCCCGCGAAAATCGAGAAGCTTGAAAAGTTGACACTCTATAATTTGGGGCATGATCCTTCTGAGCGTTTTGATCTGGCAGATCAGCATCCTGAGATCGTGGAAGAAATCATGGAAATTGCCAAGAAGCACGCAGCAGAAATGGTGTTTGGGGAAACGCAATTGGAGAAGAGGATTGTAAGTGTAACGCAGTAAAGTTAGAGAATAATAAAAGCACCATAGGTTCGGCACATTTAAAGACCCAGGTTTCAACCCGAGGATAGTATAATGAATGGGAATTTTGTGTTTTTGACCGAATGAATATCAATTGGGGAGAAAACGCTACACCAAAACGAAAGGATGCATCTCTAATCGCATCTTTGTCTACGGGGAGTGAACTTAGGTTACATAGCCAGCTAGGAATTTGCTTGGATTTTAAATCACTTGATAAGTATTCGAGATTGCAAATCTCGAACAGCGAATTCTTCGAGTCTGCCTTAGACGGAAAAAGGGCTACGCTAGTCCACTCTCTTTCATATTCCATGCTATCCAACCTAAAACTCTTTCTATTCCACCCGCTCTAGGACAAGCAACCGCATATCAATAAATTCTGCTCCTTTAATTTCTCCTGCTTTCATTGAAATAGGATGCCGTCCTTTTTCCAACTCTATTACTCCCATTTCCAGGGGTTTAAAATCTTTTTCGTAGGATTCATCACGAACAGAGCGATCAAATTCCACTGCTACAAAATCTGGGTCATGGGCTTCTTTGATGATTGTTTTTACTTCATGTTGTCCCTGCTTCAATAGAAGTGTGGAACCAACCGCCGAAGCTTTGCAGGTATAATAGACAGTTGCTTTGTATTTGCCTGAAGTGAGGATGTCCGTATCCCAGGTGACGCTGTCGGTGGTGGATGTCCAATTGGTGAAAAACGAGGAGTTTGGATGTATGCTGGATCGTTTTATCCCACCATGCGGAATACCATCCCTAGCTGGAAGTTGGGTGTATTTGCTGCCTTCAAATCCAACAGGAAACACTTCCTCTCTATCACGGTCTAGTTCTGCTAACACCGAGTTTTTCCACTCTTCTTTTGCTGTGACCAGTTCTGACAATAAAGCCTCAGATGGTTGTTCTATAGGATGAAGTTGTCCTGGGTCGGCGTTTAAATCGAAAAGTTGGTTATCCTTATCTAGCATGTATTGCTGGTTTCGGATACTGACATTACCACTCCATTGGCTGTAAACATACCGTTCTTTCCATTCTTCAATAGATCCCATAAGCAGGGGTTTTAAGCTAACACCATCTATGGGTTTGTCGAATGGATTTGTGATATCTGCGAGATCCATCAGAGAAGGCAAAATATCTATCGCACTCGCTAGTTGGGAGATGATTTGTGGTTTCAATTGGTCTTTCCAATATAGGATGAAAGGAGAGCGTACGCCACCTTCATCAGTGCTTCCTTTGATTCCCTTCAGCCCGTCGTTCCATCTCCATCCATTCGGGCCATTGTCAGACATATAGATTACTATCGTATTTTCTAGGAGTTGTAGGCTATCCAGTTTCTCCATGACTTTGCCCACATTCCAATCTAGGTTCTCACACAAGGCATAGGCAGCTCTCGTTTTATCTGTTTTTTGTTTGTCCCCATAGCGATGTGTGGAGTCAATGACGGCGTCTTTGTATTTGTTCCACCACTCATCGGGCACTTGCATAGGACTGTGTGGCGTATTATAAGCCAGATAAACGAAGAATGGCTCGTCACTTTTATTTTCAATGTATTCCAGTGCATTATTGGTCAGATCGTCAATAATAAAACCTTCACCTTTTACCACCTCACCATTTCTCTCTAGCATAGGGCTGAAATAATTGCCCCAATGTCCAGATGCGAAGCCATAGAATTCGTCAAAACCTCTATTGTTGGGATGATAAGGAGGTTGGGAGCCATTGTGCCACTTGCCAAAAGCAGCTGTATTATATCCATTTGATTGGAAGATTTCGGCTATGGTTTTTTCGTCGAGATCCAATCTTTCTCCACCTGTGGATGTAGAATAAACTCCGCCTCTGGGATGATATCTGCCAGTCAAGATCTCAGCTCGGGTAGGAGAACAAACAGGGCTTACATAAAATCTGCTGAATTGAGCCCCATTTTTTGCCAGTTTGTCAATGTTCGGAGTATGTACATTTGGGTTACCATTGATGCCTAGATCTCCCCAGCCTTGATCATCTGTGACGATGAGGATAATGTTTGGTTTGGGTCTTTCTTGTGCATTAGAGGTGCAGGATTGGACAAAAAGGAGTCCTATTCCAACTACAATAATCAGGTAAAAAAAGTTTTTGGGCTTAAAGTACATTGTTCAAGTGGAGGTTAAGTGGGTTACAGCAAGATTTTATAGAATTCATATTTCTTAATAAAGTTCACAGCTCTTATCATGATCATCGTATTCAGGTTTGAACAGAACTGGCTCTTAACATTTCAATTTATACTTTCCCCAACTCTATTTCAAGGTTATCAAAAATCTCTTAGCTTTTGTCAATGGGAAATAGGTTAATTTTTCGGCAGTGTGAGGAATGAAAAGTAGGGAAGAATAATCATTTCTATCAATAAAAATTTTAAACGAGAAAGGCCGGGATTTCCCGGCCTCTCTAAATAATAACAAGTTGATTTTTAGATCGAAATGATCCAACCATGCTGATCGGCCGCATGGCCATATTTGATTCCATCTAGTTCTGCGAGTACTCTGTAAGAAAATGCATCTTCAGATTTTGCAGGAAGAATGTAGTCTTTTCCATTTACATTGATTCGCTGTATATGTGCGATAGTAGCTGCGGTACCAGTTCCAAACGCCTCATCTAGCGTTCCGTCTATCAGTGCTGTTTCCAGTTCTGATACAGTCAGGAATCTTTCTTCCAAAGGGTCATTCCATTCTTTAGCCAATTGAATGACTGAATCTCGAGTGATTCCTTTCAAAATTGTCCCAGTATTCGTAGGCGCAGTGATCAGCTTTCCGTTGATTTTGAACATGACGTTCATCGTCCCGCTTTCTTCGATTTTGCTGTGCGATTTTCCATCAGTCCAGAGAAGTTGATCGTATCCGGCTTTTTGAGCTTGTAGTGCAGGGTAGAGAGAAGCAGCATAATTGCCGGCTGTTTTTGCGGCACCAGTACCTCCTTCATTAGCACGGGTAAATTTGGTCTCTACTTTTACGCTGACAGGCTTACTGTAATAATTGCCCACAGGACAGGTGAAAATGATGAATTTGTATGTTTCAGAAGGTTTTACACCGATGTAATCATCCGTAGCAAACATATATGGCCTCACATATAAAGACGCGCCTTTCGCAGATGGAACCCAATCTCTGTCCAAATCGATCAGTTGGGTAAGTCCCTCCATAAAGATTTCTTCCGGTAGCTCAGGCATACACATACGCTCTGCTGATTCATTCAGTCGCCTCCAGTTTGCCTCAGCACGAAAGACCAATATCTTGCCATCATCATTTCTGTAGGCTTTCATGCCTTCGAAAATTGATTGACCATAATGCAGTGTGGCATTGGCAGGATTTAGACTTAATGGACCATACGGCTCAATTCTAAGGTCAGACCATTCACCATCTTTGTAATCCGCCACAAACATGTGGTCACTGATCGTGCGTCCAAAAACTAAGTTTGAAAAATCTATTTCCGGTAATCTAGAGTTCTGAACTTTAGTTATCGGTAGGGCAAGTTGTGTTTTCATTGGTTTTGCCTTTAATCTGACTGAGCCAGGTAGCTAATTATTTATTTCTGGGATTCCAGGTTACTTCATCCACTTTGAGTTCATGAGCCATCATTCGGCCAAGTACAAAAAGAAAATCTGAGAGGCGATTTAAATATTGTATGACTAGATCAGAAACAGGCTCTACTGAAGTCAGTTCAACTGCGATTCGCTCTGCACGTCGGCAGACTGTACGTGCAAGATGACAAAATGAAACGGATTGATGCCCACCAGGCACTATAAAAGCGGCGAGAGGTGGGAGTAATTCTTGCATTTGGTCCATTTCCTGCTCTAGAAGCTCTACATCTTCCTGGTGTAAGTCTGGTTTTTTCACTTTGTCTTTGCCGGGAGCTGTGGCCAAATCTGCACCAAGGGTAAATAATCGATCCTGAATTTCCTTTAAGAATTCAGTTCTTTTTTCGTTTACCGCTTGATCACGAAGTAAGCCGATGTACGAGTTGAGTTCATCCACTGTCCCATAGGCATCAATTCTTAAGTCGGATTTGGGTACCCGTGAACCTCCTAACAATGATGTTATTCCTTGATCGCCTGTTTTGGTATAGATTTTCATGTCTTTGCCCTTGATTCTCTTAGGACAAAAATAAGAATCTATTTGAAATTATAAGGTGTGATTAGGCGTGCATTGCAATTCCACGGGTAGGATTCGGATTTATTGTGTCCGATTCTACCAATCCATCTCTCAATCTCACGATTCTGTGCGCGTAATGGGCAATTTCATCTTCGTGCGTTACCATGATGATCGTGTTGCCTTTTGAGTGCAACTCATGAAACAGCTCCATGATGTCGTGGGATGTCTTTGAATCCAAGTTACCGGTAGGCTCATCGGCAAGAATGATACTTGGTGTATTTACCAAGGCTCTCGCAATAGCGACACGCTGGCGCTGACCACCGGAAAGCTCATTTGGACGGTGCTTTGTTCTGTCACCCAGTCCTACGTTTGACAATGTCTGAAAAGCGATTTCTTCACGATCAGATTTATTCATCCCTGCATATACTAAAGGAAGCGCAACGTTTTCTAAGCAGCTTGCTCGCGGTAGCAGGTTAAAAGTCTGAAATACGAATCCAATTTCCTTATTTCTAATTTCTGCTAATTCATTCTCGGTCATGTCCGAAACATCTTTATTATTCAAGACATAAGTCCCAGAGGTAGGAGTGTCCAGACAGCCAATGATATTCATCAAGGTTGATTTACCCGAACCCGAAGGCCCCATGAAAGCGACATATTCCCCTCTATCTACTGAAATGGAAACAGACTTGAGGGCTTGAATAATTTCAGAGCCCATTTTATAGGTTTTGTTGATTTCGTGGGTTTCTATAATTTTTGTCATGGTTGGGGATTTTGCTAAAGTTACTATTTTGGGTGGGGAAATATATTTCCGCTTACAGAAAAAACGGTAATAGGAATCAATAGTTTAAATTCTGGAGCCTCTCTAGTTCCTCTTCACTTATCCATTCTTTTAATTGTTCCAATGAACCTTCCGCATAGTTATCCAAACCGCTCGCTCTTGCTGCCTTGATTTTTTTGATCCATAATATAGGGTCACGGTTGAATTCTGTGGAAGCATTTAAAATTTCATATTGAGCAAGAGGGTCGGTGTTTATTTCTACTGCACTGATAATCAGTGGGCTAAGGTAAGGATTGGCTGTTAGTTCATCACTTGCTTTTATCCAGGATATGAAGGATTTGACTGCATCTTTATTCTTAAGATCTGGATTGTTTACAAATGCTTTAAGTTCTGGTTGCGGGCCTATTTTATCGGAAATAAATTTCTCTAATTCTTTTAAATCTTCTATGGCTAGACCATGTGCTTTGTAAGCAATTAGGCGAATGGCTATGTCCGTTTTCAATTCACTTTCGGGAAGTGCCCGCCATTGAGACAGTAGGTTCTGGGGTGAAGTTTGGTGGATTTGGCCAATTATTTTCAAATACTCGGAAATTGCAGAGTCTTCATTATTCAGATAAGCAGGAAGACGGATTTGATACTTTTCCCGAATTTCTACTGCTTTCTCCGGCATTCCTGCCAAACCAAAAATGCTCCAGTGATGCGTGCTGAATCCTTGAAAACCTTTCTCTTCAGCGGCGATAAACTCATTCGCAGCTTTTTGAAAGTCCAGATTTTGAGCCAAAATACTTCCTGAAAGTTGCAAGTAATATCCTGCGTCATTTGGGTTTCGAAAGGCCAAACCATTAAGATTCTTTACTGCTTCAGTCACTCTTCCCGCCGCCAAACTCCTAATCACGGCAGTTTCTTGAAGTGACATCAGATAGTTCAACATTTCAGGATTTTGTCCCAAACTATCTAGCATCTTCAAATCCGCACTTGGATCATTTCTATTCACATCAGAAAGTAGGTTTCTCCATCCAGCATTGATAAGCATGGGAGAATCTTCAGTTTGCAAGTTGACTTTAATGGATTGCAAAAGCTCTTCAGAAGGAACATTTGCTAGCGCATTGGAAGCAGCAAGCTCATTAATTTGGGAGATCAGATCCAACGATTGATTTGGATCGGCTTCAGGTTGACCAAGCTTGGTTTTTAGTGCGGTGAGATTCGAATGCAAAACCGGATTAGCACTTGCAGCATTTTTCATCAGCTCCAATCCCTCAGTTGACTTGTTGACTTTGGTATAGAGCAAACTCAGGTTATTGAGCAAATGTGGCTCGTTTGGGAAAATAGAAAGGCCTCTTTCCAGGTAATAAATAGCCTCGAAAACATTGTTTTCCTGATGCAGCCTATCGCTTAAAAGTAAGATATTATCTACTTGAGGAACTTCAGTAAAGCTTTCTTCCAGATGCTGCTTTGCCAAAGTAGGCTGATTAAGGTCTAGAAGCAATTGTGCAGTTGCAAACTTGGCCTTGGGGTTTTTGCGGTAACGCATCCAGGAATTTTCGTACAGGATACTCGCTTCAAGTTTCTTGTCAGTTTGGTAGTAATAATCCGCTAGAATATTACTGGTCATGGCACTGGCTTGGACTCCTACTATTCCACCGGTATAGGTGGTGAGTACTAGAATTACGATTAGTCCACCTATTCTAATATGATAATAGACAAGGGAATAAGGCTTGTAAAGGATCTTCTCTACAGCCTTGCCTGTGTTCATGATTGACATGAAATTTGCCAAGAGGTATATGAAAAAGAATAAGGAAAAGCCAATTTGGGAATACACCAGGAGATGTTTGAAAAGCTCTTCAGCAGGTTGATTTCCTGAAAGTTTAAGTTTCCAGACCAGCCATAATGAAAGGCCCAAGCCTATTAAATATAGTGCCTTAATGACTGCGGAAGTAGATACTAATTCATCACTTTGCTCAACTTTTTCTCCAACAGAAATCCATCCAAATAACCCAAGAGGCAAAAGAAGAAATAAAGGAGAGAATGCTGGGAATGGGAAATTTAACTCTCCCTGCAAGTCTAGCAGGAGACAGAAAAGTGATCCAATATAAATTAAGGCTATGATGCTGATTTGAACAGTTATGTTCAAGTTGAGATTTCTATTGGCTCTAGCCAGCAAAATGTAAACACCGGAAAGAACCCCGTGTCCATTCCAGAAAACCCAAGCAAGTGCAAGACAAAAGCCTATAGTCAACGAATGCTCAGCAAGGTGAATCTCCGGACTTGTGATTGGACTTACCGTGATGAGAATTGCCAAAGCGGAGAATGTCGCAACAAAGAAAATTACCCATTTGATTACCAAATGGATTTTTTGTCCCCAGAGATGAAAATACATCAGGGGAATCAGTGTTGCACTTAAAAGTATAATTAAAGGGTAATTGGCACTTTGTCCTCCGATGTTTAGTCCATTGAAGTCGCTAAAAGTGAGAAGTGCGATCCAAGCAATACCCCCGACTATGAAATATGCCTTTTTAAACTCTGAGAGCAAGGTCAGTACAGAAACAGCCCCAAGCCAGACAATGCCAGCATAAATGTACGATTCGGTGAGATAAACTTTTGGAGCAAGTGCTTTGAACTCTTGAAAAACCAGAAAATTATCAACTTGAATAGGGAAGGAAATCGGGCCAATCTGTACCCAGTCAAAAGGAATAGGAATGGTATCTAAAAACGATGCAGCCTGAATATTGACATAGGGCTGAGGATCGAAGATGAGATAATACAGCGCAAAAAGCCCTCCCGAAATGATAAATAGGAGGGCTGTAATTTTAAAGAGGGTTGAGGTATTTAATGTGTTTTTCACGTGCGTTACTCCATTACTTTCGGTACGCGGAAGTAATCTGAGTCTCTCTTTGGTGCGTTTTTCATTCCGGATTCGTGATCTAGCTGATGGGCGATTTTATCCTCGCGCATATCATTTTCTTCAGATGACATCGTAGTAAGCGGTTCTACATTTTCAGTATCAATTTCATTCAATTTCTCCACCCAATCGAGGATTTGACTCATGTCTGACGACATTTTCTCGGCACTGCTTTCGTCAAATTCCAGTCTTGCCAAATGAGCAATTTTCTTAATTGAATTGGTGTCTATTTTCATGATATAGAATTATCAAGGTTGAGTTGGTTTTGAATTACTTGAAAGCATTTCTCTTTCAAAGCATTTTCAGAATCATAATCTTCAGGAAGTAATGGCTCGTGGAGAACCATTTTGGCTGATCTCCAATGAAACAGTAATTTTCCGTCGTCGGGTAAAATTAGATGATTAAAAGATAAAGTGACAGGGATAATCGGGAATTGTTTGTCTTTGGCCATTCGGAAAGCTCCATTTTTGAATGGAATCATCTCAGGCGGGTTTTTGGTGAAGATTCCCCCCTCTGGAAAAATGATCACCGAAGTCCCAGATACTAGTGCTTGATCAGTGCGTTTCATGGTATCAGCTCTGCTTTTCAGTCGATCTCTGTCCACGGCGATATGTAGATTCTTGAAATAATAACCGAAAAGTGGCGCTTTGCGAATAGAGGCTTTCCCTACATACATGACATCACCGGGAATAAATCCCATCATAGCTATGTCCAAGTAGCTGAAGTGATTTGCGAGATAGATGTAAGGTTTGTCCTTTTCTATCTTTTGGCTTTTCTGAATCTTCACAGGAAGAAAGATACCGATGAAATATCCTCTTGCCCAGTAGCGGTTGATTTTTCGCCCATATTTTTGCCATCCGGGAATCCAGATGCAAATCAATATAAATGGAAAAATAAGCAGAAAGCTCAACGCGAAAACTAGTGTGGCATAAATCGAATATAGCCTAGCGATAAGATTACGCATGATTGATCATATGATTTGCTGCTTTGACGAAGTAATTCATCATGGCTTTGCTGACTTTAGGGTCGACGTGAAGTTGATCCAAAGCGACAAGCATTGCATTCATCCAGTGATCTCGCATATCAGCATCGATTTTCCATTTGGCATGACGCATTCTCAGGGGCGGATGACCTCGCTGATCTGAATAAGTCTCAGGACCTCCGAATACCTGAAGCAAAAAAAGGAATAGATGGTCTTCCGCAGGTTCCAAATTTTCAGGATAAAGCTTTTTGAGATCTTCATTTCTCGCAACTTCCTGATAGAAATACTTGCTAAGTAATCGGATCTTTGCTTCCCCGATCAGGTCGTATATCGTCTGAGAGGTGTTCATGGCGCAAACTTACCAATTTCTATCAAGCCTCCCATTTTTTCACTTTCAGCGAAGTGCCTTCAGTGGAGATGACAATGATATTTTCTCCCTGATCTATGAATTCTCCTCGGGAATAGGCGTCATAGATATCTCCGTCTATTTCTATTTTTCCACTTGGTCTGAGTCGTGAATGGACTACTCCTGTTTTGCCTTTGAGAGTATCTGCATAAAAAGATGATGTGTATCCTTCGCTACTTTGTTGGGTAGAGGCTAGTGTGATAGTCTTGAATGCTCCCCATTCATTCACTTTTGGAGTAAGCCAAAAGACTAAGCCAACTGAGGCAATTGCAGCTATTATAACAGTAAGCAAAGCTCCGAAAAGATCTGCTGCGGGAACAAAATCAAAGTTGAAATTTTGATTTGGAATCATCCCAAGGACTAAGCCTGTCAAAATCCCGATGATACCCAGGATACCGAATATGCCGAAACCTGGTATCACAAAAAGTTCCACAGCCAGCAAAATCACTCCTATAAAAAAGACTAAGATCTCCCAGTTCTCGGCCAGTCCATTGAGATAGTACGGCGTGAAATAAAGCAATACTGCTACCATAGAAGCGAGAATGGGAAAGCCAACCCCTGGAGTTTGTAGTTCAAAATATAACCCTCCGATGATGATCAAAATCAAAAACCCGCTAATAGCAGGACTTAAGAAAAAGGCGATTATTTTTTCTGATAAGCTGGTTTCATAGACTATGATTGAAGCATCACCGAGATTTTGCGACTCAAGAATATCTTTAATCGAATCGTATTGACCTTCGCAAAAACCGTATTTTTCAGCTTCAGAAACGGAGAATGTAATCACTGAACCAGCTTCAGAGATGCCTTCTACTTCGATTTTCTCATCCACCATCGCTTCTGCGATTTTTGGATCACGACCTTGCGCTTCAGCGGTACTTCTCATCATTGAACGCATATACGACTGATATTTATCCGGAGCGGCTGCCCCGTCAGTGCCGTTTACTACGGTGGCTGCTCCTATGCTTGCACCCGGTGCCATATAGATGCTATCTGTAGCAATGGAAATCAGCGCGCCTGCAGAAGCTGCATCCTTATTGATAAAGACATAAATCGGTATCGTAGAATTCAAAATCATAGTTCTGATTTCATCAGCGTCATTTACCGCGCCGCCATAAGTGTCCATGTCAATAATAATCAGATCTGCATCGATTTCATCCGCTTTTTCCAGAGCCAATTTCACCCGACGTGTCATGGCGGGATCAATATCGGTGTCGATCTTAAATGTAAAAACCTTCTTATCAATTCCAGTATCCGTTTGGGCTAGAACTAGTTGCGAAGAAAGTACAAGGAAAATGAGTAAGGAGCTGAAATAGATTTTCATTTTAGGAAGGCATGTTCGAATGATAAAAGATACGAAATACGCGTAATAACTGATTCTTTTCTTTAGATAGCTGAGATTTGTTAATGTATTTTCCAGTGTTAAATTCCGATTCTTGGACTATTGTTCGATCTTTGCAGGGATTACAGGATCTCGATCAGCCCATTTCTTTTCTAGCATAATTCTTGCGCCTCGTGACTTTGGAAATTAATCTTGCATTTCTAATTCGTTTACTCCCAATTCAGCACATCCCTATGAATAATAGATCACAGTTTTTCTGGTCCTTTCTTCTTGTTTTTTCACTTTCATCCTCATTGTCAATGGCTTCTGAGCTAGTATCTATCGATTCGGTGGGTGTTCAGCGCATAGGAGATCAGTCTTTTATTTTGCATGAAGTGGATCCAAAGGAAACGCTTTTCGGGATTTCTCGAAGATACAAATCACCTGTTAGTGAAATTATAGAGGCAAACCCTGTCTTGAAACAAGGGTTGAAAATAGGTCAGACGATCAAAGTGCCTTTTGTATCAATGGCTGAACTTCCAGCAGGCTCGGTTTTGCATAATGTAGTTCCTGGTGAGACGCTTTTCTCCATTTCCAAAAAGTACGGAGTGCCCGTAGAAAGTGTGATGAAGGAAAATGGCTTGAAGGGAAATGATCTTAGTGTGGGTCAATCGTTAATTATCGAGCCAGCTGTGCCAATAGCAGTGGAGAAAGAGCCAGTTGTGGCAATTGCTTCGACGACAGAGATAACTAAGACTAAGGGCAAAGAGAAGCCAGCTAAGAAAACCGAAGAAGCTCCAAAGGTAAAAGAGAAGGTAACTCCATCTCCGAAACCTGAGGCGATTAAATCTGCAACTTCCGAAGCTGCTGTAGAAACCAGCAAACCAATGGTTCCTGGAGAATGGAGATCACATACTGTGCAAGTGGGAGAAACTCTTTTTTCTATCGCCAGTCAATATTCATCGCGTGTGGAAGATCTGATTACATGGAATGCTTTGACTTCAAATAATCTACAACAAGGTCAAGTTCTCAAAGTAGGTCGTGGTGCTATGCAAGAATCTACTGTGCCGGTAATTGGTACGCCAAGGGTGGTTTCTAGTGTAGATGAAATGATGGTGGAGCCAGCAGATGCCAATACTTCTGGTGGATTTAAGAATATCAAGGAAACCGGCCAGGCAGAGTTAATCCAAGGAACTGGCGGACACAAGAAATACTTGGTTCTTCACAGAACTGCTCCAGTGGGCACCATCATGAGGGTGAAGAATGAGGAGAATGATGTGACGATTTTTGCTAGAGTGGTTGGTACACTTCCTGAAACAGGTGACAACAGCAAGTTAGTGATCAAGCTTTCTCAGGCAGCCTTCGATCAGCTGAAAGCTGTCAATGGTCGATTCCCTGTAGAGGTGATGTATTAAAGAGTGAAAGTCCGATGTAGGATGACCGACGTAACCTAATTTTTAGTGCTCATCAAATTCTATGAAGCTTTTTTACAGATAGAAAAAGTTGTAAGTATTATCTTAAAAAAAGAAGACCGTTAGAAATGGCGGTCTTCTTTTGTTTTGAACCTATAGTTTGCACCTTAGGTTTTAAGAGGGAATTTTGGTTTCCGCAAAGCCAAAGCTAATTTTGCGTTCGAGCTATGAATAAAGTCCAACTTATATTCCATCACATTTTCCGATTTATTTGGAATTTGATTTTTGTTGTTTCCTATCCGATTTTGGCGAGCTTCGGTGTGCTATTCATTGGCGTGACTTACTTGTTTTCATTGGTCTCTAGATTCCTGAATAGACTTCGCCCAGAAGGAAAGACAGTTGTTTTAAAAGAGTCGGAATGGGAGGATTTGCCTCATTCAGGTAATTTGCTAGAAGCTAAATTGATCAAGCAAATTGTATTTGGGCCTTCCGGATTCAAGTTTAGAAGAAAAGATGGTGTGCCGTCTGTTCTTTCAGATTTTGTTTTTGGAAAAAAAGTACGCGTGCTCGAAGAAGGATTTATTCTGGAAAAGTGGAATACTACTGAATCTAAGGATTTGCCGGATTTCGACATTTGCTTGTATGATCCGGATGAAGATTCCCTCCGCTCACTTACGAATATCAAATGTTTCGATTGGCATGTGTCTGAAAAAGTAGATAATGAACTTTCCTTCAAATGGTTTGATGGGACACAGGGCGGAGAAGTTAAGGTCGCGCTTTGATGCATAATCTCAAGGATTTTTTAGACGAAAAAGTCGAGCAGTACAATCGCCCAGAATTTATTACTCTTGATCCGATTTCGATTCCTCATAGATTTTCTAAGAAAGAAGATATCGAGATCTCTGGTTTCTTCGCTGCTATTTTGGCATGGGGTCAGCGAAAGACGATTATTAATAAGTGTATAGAGTTGTTACAGATGATGGATGATTCCCCTCATGATTTTCTGCTGAATCATCAAGATGAGGATTTGAAACCCTTCCTAAATTTCAAACATAGAACCTTCAATGATGTGGATACGCTCTATTTTATCCATTTTTTGAGTTGGTTTTACAGAAATCATAGTTCTCTTGAGGAAGCCTTTCTAATTGGTCAAACGGACAATGTAGATTCTATGGAATCTATTTTGACGAGGTTTCAGGAATTCTTCTTTTCCCTTCCTGATTCTCCTCCCCGGACACGAAAGCATATTGCTACGCCAAGCCGCAAGGCGGCGTGCAAGCGAATCAATATGTATTTGCGTTGGATGGTGCGAGATGATGAGATGGGTGTTGATTTTGGGCTTTGGAAAAGCATCTCGCCATCTCAATTAATTTGCCCCTGTGATCTGCACGTAGATCGGGTGGGGAGGAAGCTTGGTATGATCACCAGAAAGCAAACCGATTGGCTTACTGCGCTGGAATTGACTCAGAAACTTCGGGAATTTGATGCGAATGATCCGGTCAAATACGACTTTGCACTATTTGGATTGGGAGTAGAGGAGAAGTTTTGAGTAGTAGAGGAGCGTCAATAGACCAGATTATTCAATCTGAATAGAGGTTTTAATGAAACTTTTTAAGTTCAGGAGCATCTGCCACTGTAGAGAATTCGTTGGCGATTCGCACTGCATAATCATCCAAAAGCTGCATCACACGATCCTTCTTGGTTGACTTCACTATTAAGCCAGCATGGTATTTCAACGGCACTCTAAAGTAAACCTCGGGATCATTAAAACTACTCAAATCAGGATGCTCGTATTTGGAAAGAGTAAGCAAGATTCCAGCATAATTTTTGGCAACTTTTGGGAGTTGGTAATTGTGTTTCTTAGCAAGAGAATCTTCTATTTTCGCCCATTCTGCCCACAGATTGATATCAGTGGCTGCTTCTACCATTTCGGCTAAATGTGCTCCGCCTACTCGCGAGGAAGTCTCTAGGAAGTAGATTTCTCCATCCTCACGGCATTTGATAAATTCAGTATGCGAAGCCCCTGATTTCATACCAAAAGCCTTCATGACAGCAGCATTTGCTTTTTTAATAGCCTTTTCATCCTTAGATCCGTACTTCAAATTTGCCGATCGGAAAATCCCACCGCCCTGAGATATTTCCATAGGAGTGGATAAATATTTCGAAACAGAGCAGAAAAGATTTTTACCATCAATCATCAATCCATCTGCATGGTACACATCTCCAGGTTTGAATTGCTCCACCAAATAATACAACCTGTTATCTCCCAATTGATGGATATTTTCCCAGAGCGATTCTTTGTCATGAACCTTGATTATTCCATGAGCTGAAGCTTCGGATCGTGGTTTTAGAACCCAAGGAGCAGGGATATGGTCAGCAAATTGATTAATGTCGTCGTCGTTGAAGAGCGGCGCAAATGCTGGGACTTTTATGTATGAATCATGTGCTTTGATACGCATGGCAAGTTTGTCGCGAAAGAATCTTCCTGTAGTCTGTCCCATGCCTGGGATTCTAAGGCACTCTCGGAGATAAGTAGCTTTTTCCACGTCGTAATCATCTAGTGCGACGATGCTTTCGATTTTATGCTGCTTCATCAATCCGCCGACACCTTTCATCAGTATCTCCAGATCCCAGTCCAAATCCTGACCAGGCATATAGAAAATTTCATCAATATATTCGAATGCCCAAGGCTTGTCCTTAAGCTTTTCGGAGGTAATCAAAAACACTCGATTACCTTGTTTCTTTAGCTCTATCAAAAAAGCATTTCCCTTAAAAAAGTTGGAAATGCAAAGAAAGGTCTTGCCCTGATCACCCATAATTACAATTGATTTTCGATGAATTTAAGCAATAATTGGACTCCAAAAGCAGTCCCTGATTTGGTTTTTGAAAATTCACTATCTCCGAATGCTACCCCCGCTATATCCAAATGCGCCCAAGAAGGATGTTCGTGGATAAATGCTTCCAGAAATTTAGCAGCTGTAATCGCTCCGGCTATAGGTTTGCCATGATAATTTTTGATGTCTGCTATCTCTGAGTCCATCTCAGACCGATAGTTTTCCCACATGGGAAGTGGCCAGACTTTTTCGCCAGATTGCATTCCAGCCTCACGTAGCGCATCTGAAATAGCATCGGAATTAGAGAAAAGTGCTCCACACTCATAACCAAAGGTACCAACACTGCTTCCCGTCAGAGTTGCCAAATCAATCAGTTGATCTACTTGGTAGTTTTTCACCAAATAAGACAAGCCATCTGCCAAAATTAATCGTCCCTCAGCATCCGTATCGATCACTTCTATACTTAATCCAGCATGAGATCCGATGACTTCCGAAGGAAGATACGCATCCTTGTCTACAGAATTCTCCACTGCGGGAACTATGGATGTGAGATTAATTGGGAGTTTAAGTGCAGCAATTAACTGCGTCGCAGCCAGCACGGCAGCAGCACCGCCCATGTCGGATTTCATGTGCACCATGCCCTGCGTCTTGATATTCAATCCTCCAGTATCAAAAGTGACTCCTTTCCCGACGAGGCCAAGGTGAGATTTAGCATCAGGATGTCTGTATTCCATGATGATGAACTTAGGTGCTTTTGCACTTCCGCGGGCTACAGCCAAAAAAGCATCTAGACCTTCAGCTTTTGCCTTTTCCTGATCAAAAATCTTCACATCAAAACCATGTGTTTTACCTTGCTTTTCGGCCCAGCTAGCTAAATATTCAGGTGTTATCACATTGGGAGGAAGGTCAACCAATTTGAATCCTTCAATTTTGGCGGAAGCAGTTTTTGTAGCTCGATTAATGGTTTGCGCTAGTTCTGATATGGAAGAAAGGATATTGACTTCTAAGTCAGTGAAGTCTTTTTGATCTTCCTTCTTTTGTTTGAAAAAACCGATGTTGTAATCACCAAGTTGAAAACCAACTAAAGCACTTTCGATTAATTCGGATGAGAATTCGGGTGAGAAATCAATGGAAACTGATTTGTCAACCAATTCTTTATTTTTTGAAAGAACTCTTCGAAATGCCTTTTCGATACTGCTAGAATCTGTTTTTTCTCCTAAGCCTATCAGCAATATCAGCCTTCCATTGAGTTCGAGTTGGTAGGAAGTATCTTTTTTTCCAGAGAAAAGCGAGGCGTTAACCGAATAGCCATTGAGTTTTTCTTTTAGGATTTCTGCTGTGTTTGAACCTACTAAAGGGATGATCAGAAGTAATGAATTATCATTGTTTTCTGTATAGATCTTGAACTGCATAGTGTGTCGCTTTCGATGATTTAGTCTTCTTTGGTACTGAAAAACAGCCATTCTATGGCTTTTGGAAACTCGTCACTCCAATAAATCTCGTTGTGTTTACCTTCTTCATTGATGCTGAGACGGATCTTCATTTTTCCATTCAGACTTTCTCTTTTGAGAAGGCGCTTACGGAATTTGGTGACGTGCTTTACCATCGTTTCGCTTTCATTCCCTCCTGCATACAAGTAAAGGCGCGTCTCCAGAGGTTCGAAAAAATCCAGAAAACCAAATTTGATTTTTGGGATTACCCAAAGTGACGGTGAAAAAACCATCAATTTTCCGAAAACTTCTGGATAAATGAGACCTGAGAAAATACTAACCAAACCACCCATGGAGCTTCCGCCGATTCCGGTGAATTCCCGCTCGGTTTTGGTGCGAAAAGTTTTATCCACGAAAGGCTTTAATGTGTCGGTGATGAAGCGAATGTATTTCTTACCACTTCCTATCCCAAGCACAGTTTTTCCAACATTGTATTCTTGTAGTCGCTCAGATTCTCCATGTTCCACAGCTATGATGATGATTTTGCCAATGCCATAGTCTGACATCACGGCAAGCTTCTTGTCTATTTGCCAGTTACCGAATTTGGCATTTTCGTTGAAAAGATTTTGAGCATCATGGAGATATAGAACTGGGTATTGCTCATCACTTGTTTCATAATCATGCGGCAAAAGAGCCCAGATTTTTCTAGTCTTATTGAGTTGTGGAATTTCAAATTCCTCAGAAATCAAATGAATTTTAGGTAACTGACTTGGGCGATAGGGTAGCCAGTTTTTACGCCATTTTGCTACTTTTTCAGTCTTAGTTTCTTTGTCGTTGTTCCAATGCCGATTAAGTGAGCGGTTACCGTAGCGATCTATTTCTACTTCAGACCAATCACCTTTTGTGAATTTATATATAAGCTCGTTTTCGAATTCTTCACCTTCTGGAAAAGTAAATTCATACTTTCCAATGGCGATTTTCTTCATCTGAAAGCGACGGTCCTGAGTGGCCCATTTATTGAAATTACCTGAGATGTAGACAGGTCTGTCATCATCTTCGGAGGTATTCAGAAATATGGTTTTAGTCTTTTTGACTTGCGGGGGAGATATATTTGGTTGTGATTCAGAATTCATTCATGGGGTGATTATGGGCTAAACCCAGAATGCAAAAATAACGGTTGCAGCCGTATCTAAGAAATAAACTTTTGAACTTAAATCTTTTCCTCAGGTCGGAAGCGGATTTCGTCCGGGTATGGGAAGGCATGAATGAGTTCGCCAGCGGCAATTCTTTGCTGGATTTCCTGCCAATAAAGCGGATCAAAAAGGTCTTTATGATAATCCAGGAAATTATCTTTGAGATCTTTTCGGCCAATCATCCACCGCTTGAAATCTTCGGGGAACACGTCGTTTTTTGCAATAGAATACCAAGGCTCTGGAGCATAAATCTGCTCATAGGTTTCTGCTTTTGGTTTTACCCGGAAATTCATGTCCGTCAAAAATTCAATCTCATCGTAATCATAAAAAATCACTCGCTTTTGTCTCGTCAGACCAAAGTTTTTGGTCATCATATCTCCAGGGAAAATATTTGCCTGCGCCAACTGAAGTATAGCTCTACCATAGTCTTCAGCTGCTCTTAGTCCTTCTTCTGTACTGCAATGTCCTAAGAATAGATTTAAAGGTTCCATTCTCCTCTCTGTATATAAATGCTTTATAATAAGATGAGATTCTACAATCTTCAACATTGAATTGGTAGTCTTTCGAAGTTCAATCATCAGTTCAGGACTGATTCGTTCTATGGGGATTTTGAAGTATTCGAACTCATGCGTATCAGCCATTCTTCCTACTCGATCATGGAGAGAAACTAGTTTGTATTTTTCACGGACCTCTTGGCGGGTCATATTTTTCGGTGGTTCAAAATGATCCTTAATCATTTTGAAAACTATATTCAAAGACGGCAAAGTAAAGACAGTCATCACCATTCCTTTAATCCCAGCCGCCACTTCGAATTGATCATTGCTAGAGTCCAAGTGATGAAGAAAATCTCTGTAGAAAAGAGTTTTGCCATGCTTATTGAATCCTATGGCGTTGTAAAGCTCGTGGATTTTCTTGTGTGGAATTACCGAGTTGAGAAATCCTACCACTAATGAGGGTACTTCAGCCTCGACCATAAAATACGAGCGTGTAAAGCTGAACATGCTGCTCATTAGATTAGGGTCAAAAATCAGCGTATCTACGAATACACCTTTGTCACCGTGAAGTACAGGAATGATGAAAGGCATCCATTTATGTCCCAAAAACGTCCTTCCGATCAGGTAGGCAGCTTTGTTCCGATAGAAAACTGATTTTAAAATCTGCGTTTTAGTATCAGGGCCAACCCTATATCGTGTCAAAATTACCTTCCGAACACTTGCTATCAGAAATTTGATGTCCTGCTCTTTGTCCATAAATGGAGCGCCAAAGTCATAATCATCAAGAATCTGCCGAACATTTTTTTCCAAGCCTAAGAATGAAGGGTAAGTTCTCAGAAGTGCATCGGATTCTCTGACTGTGCATGAATCAAAACCCTCCATGACAAACATCAAATCCTCATCTACAGTCATCTTTGGAAAAGCCTTCCTGATCACTGAATTGAAAAAAGTTTCTGCCAATTCCTGGTCAGGCCTTTTAGAAATAAGCAATTGGTACTCAGATTTAATCTTTATCCAGCTAGCCGAATCAGCGGCTTTGTCTCCCAGCATTTGAGAGCATTCAGCAGCTAGGGGGAAGAGCAAATCCTTGTAAAGTCGAAGTCGTTGTTTATTGTTGAGATGTGTGGCATGCCATGCTTTTTCCCTGAAATATTTTGGCGCGAGACGAGTGTAGGTGCTGAAAAGCTCCATGTAAGTAATGAAGCCAGTTTTAATTTTTTGTGCTAGTAGAAATGTAAGTGTTGAATCCATAAAAGTTTATTCACCCAAACTTAACGAAAAGCTAAAATTTGACCTGAAATATTTTTCGAGTTTGCTCAAATTTAATTTCATTGATTTCTAAGGGTTTATGGTTTAAAATCTATGGGGAAATATAATTTCGAAAATCTTTCGCAATCGATTGTTTGGAGTATATGAAAACATTTTATAATTTTCGGAGGTATTCATAAAACGAATATCTACAATAGGTTTAATAGGTTTGAGAGCAGGAAAAGGTTGGGTCAATGTCCCAACCTTTTTTGTTTTTTAGTTGCCAAGACTTAGCTTAACCTTCTCAATTAAAACTTACATGAGGAGCCCAAAATTCACTTTTACTTATTTTGCCGCAGTTATTGTTGCTTCTTGCTTGTTTTTTTCCTGTGAAAGCAAGGAGAAAGGAGCAGAAGAGCGTGTTGGAGATAGCTCAATTGATGATGAAGAATTGATTCGGAACAAAGCTCAGCTTGATCTGGGATTGGCACAAAATAAGAATTGGCATACACACTGGAGTAATGACCTTGGGATTTTTGATGCGTCTCAGTTTGAGTTGGTGATGACCGATTCTATCGATCCGATGGAAATGCCTGAGCGAAATCCGATCCTAAAAGGAGATCCACTTTTTCCCTATCAGTTTCCTCACCCAACTGGAAATGGAACCATAGATATCTATAGTTATAAGATCGAAGCACAAGACGCTATTGATCAACCTTTTCTCAATCCTGATTCAGAAGTAGTTTGGTATAAAGAAGATGGTATGAAAGAAAGGTTGCTTTTCATGGGACCTTCTGGGATGTTTGAAGAAGGAATGTGGCTGAACGAGCAAGAATTCCTAGTGTTTGGCTTTTTTCAGGAAGAGGCAGGATATAGACCGATGGCTTGGCTCATCAATGTAAATGAGCATAAATTGAAGCAGTTTCGACTTGCAAAAGTTTCACTATCTTATGAACCGCAGTCCTACCTTAATTCGAAAATCAAGCAGGTAGATTTGAGCTAATATGGATTTCAAAAGCGTTTTGAATTTGCTAGAAAACGGAATGAAATACCCACTTCCGGGCAGAGAAGCGCAACTTTCCATGTCGCCCAGTCCTGTGGATATGAGGCGATTTGACTCAAAACTTCCTGACAACCATCGCAAAGGGTCAGTCTTGATTCTACTTTATCCCGACAGAGACAAGGCGTTTTTCCCACTGATCAAAAGACCTGTTTACCCTGGAGTTCATAGTGGACAGATTGCTTTTCCGGGGGGAAAAATGGAGGAGGAAGATGAAGATGAAATAGAAACTGCCCTTCGGGAAGCATGGGAAGAGGTTGGGATTTTGCCTGAACAGGTCAAACTGATAGGTCGAATGAGTGATTTGTTCATCCCAGCGAGTAATTTTTTGGTAACTCCAGTTCTGGGATATTCTGAGGTGATTCCGGATTTTGTTGCAGAAGAAAAAGAAGTCGCGAGAATCATCCAAACTGCCGTCAGTACTCTCTATGAACCTACTATTCGTAAGCAAAAAATTTTGGAATTCAGTAATAATTTTCGCTTGGACACGCCATATTTTGAAGTTGACAAAGAAATGGTCTGGGGTGCCACAGCGATGATTCTCAGTGAATTGCTGCAAATTCTCGAAAACGGAAAGGCTTAGACTTTGGGCTTTTTGGCCTTTTGTTGGTATTGTTGCAGTCGATTACCCCGGATATAATGGAAGAAAATACCCCTTTACTAACAAATGATGCTGTAGTTTTTGGATTGCTTATGGCAATTCTGGCTGTCATTTTTGCCACTTCAGCAAGTGACAAACCATTCTGGAAGAAATTCTACGGGGTAGTTCCTACCGTACTTCTATGTTATTTCATTCCCGCACTCGCCAATTCATTTGGATTGATTTCGGGAGAGAGTTCCTCACTCTACAAAGTAGCCAGCAGGTATTTACTTCCAGCCTCTCTGGTTCTTTTTACGATCAGTATTGATATCAAAGGAATTTTGAAGCTTGGACCGAAGGCACTGACCATGTTTTTGGCAGGGACTGTAGGTATTATGCTGGGAGGGCCTTTGGCGTTGATGACAGTTGGATTTGTGTTTCCTGATTTATTGGGAGGAAGTGGACCAGATGAAGTATGGAGAGGTTTGTCTACCATTGCGGGTTCTTGGATAGGTGGGGGAGCAAATCAAACTGCTATGTTGGAGGTATTTGGTCCCAGCCCGGAACTTTTCAGTCAGATGATCGCGGTGGATGTGTTGGTGGCAAATCTTTGGATGGCGGTCTTGCTTTACTGGGCGGCCAAGCCTGAGAAGATAGATAAGCTATTCAATGCTGATAGTACCAAAATCTATGAACTGCGAGATAGGATTGAAGAATTCAGAAAGGGCATTATGAAGATTCCAAGTTTGTCCGACACCATGATTATACTTGGAGTTGGCTTTGGCGTGACTGGATTTGCACATCTTATAGCAGATTATATTGCGCCTTTTATCGGGGAAAATTATCCCAGCTTAAAACAATATTCGCTGGATTCACCTTTTTTCTGGATAGTAGTGATCGCTACTACTGCCGGACTTTTACTTTCGTTTACTAAAGCAAGAAAGTTAGAAGGTGCGGGAGCTTCTCGCATGGGAAGCGTATTACTATATGTGTTAGTAGCTACGATTGGTATGCAGATGGATTTGGGAGCGGTGTTTGATAATCCCCTTTTATTCGTCGTAGGTATCGTTTGGATGATTTTCCATATATTAATTATGCTCATCGTAGCATATATAATCAAAGCTCCGTTCTTCTATGTAGCAGTTGGCTCACAGGCAAATGTAGGCGGAGCAGCATCTGCACCTATTGTGGCAGCGGCTTTTGACGCTTCCCTAGCGCCAGTTGGTGTGCTTTTGGCAGTGTTAGGATATGCTGCGGGAACTTATGGTGCCTACCTATGCGGTTTGATGATGCAGGCTATTTCAGCAGGATAATGAAACATTCAAGAAAATTAATATTT
Source organism: Algoriphagus antarcticus (assembly GCF_002150685.1). Taxonomy (GTDB): domain Bacteria; phylum Bacteroidota; class Bacteroidia; order Cytophagales; family Cyclobacteriaceae; genus Algoriphagus; species Algoriphagus antarcticus. The sequence continues at coordinate 32,199 of NZ_MSSW01000013.1, read as the reverse complement.
ATATGCACTGGCTCCGATTGTAAAAAAGCAGGAGCAAAAAAGCTATATAAGGAACTGAAGGAAATTACCGCTCAGGCACCGCATAGAGGAAGCTGTAAGTTTATCAAAACTAAATGCATGGATATGTGTAAAACAGCACCCAACGTGATCGTGGGGGATCATTTTTGTAAAAAAACAACTGCAGAAAAAGTCTTAATGGAAATAAAAAAGTCCTGAAAATTCAGGACTCAAATTTTAGTGTTTTAGCACTTTCACTGCAGTGCCACTTGCTGTGACCATGAGCATCCCATCACGGATTGTTTCATAATCTAAGTCAATTCCTATTATCGCATTTGCTCCGAATGCTCTCGCTTGCATTTCCATTTCTGCCATCGCAGTAGATTTTGCTTCTCTCAGTACTCGCTCATAAGCAGAAGAGCGTCCACCGACAATATCGGTGATGCTTGCGAAAAAATCCTTAAATACATTGGCTCCAATAATGGTTTCTCCAGAAACAATGCCAAGGTACTGCTCCACGGTGTAGCCATCAAGTGTGTTAGTGGTTGTTACAATCATCACGATCAGTTAGTAGTTTTAAAATTTATAGAATTATCAGCCTTCACGAATTTGCAAGTCAAAAGGTTTGTGGGAAAAGAAGTATAGATCTCTTTTTGTCTAGCCGGTATCAGGAGGAAGTGAGATAAAAGAATGAACTCTGTCGGTAACTATTTTGAATGGAATCTTAATTTTTATGATGTTGGAGTTGAATATAAACCCTAAATTCCTGAATAGTAGTCGTGAATTTCTTGAGAATTTGTACCTATGAATCAATTCAGTCAATTTGACATCTCTGATGTTTTCGATGAAATAAATGCTCCTTTATTCGTCTTAGATTCTGAAGAAATAATATTTTTCAACAAATTTTTTGTAGCGAACTTCGTCCCAATCTCTGATTCATGGAGGGACGTATTTAAAGACAATGAGTTGGTAAAGTCACTTAATAATTTTTTTGAAACAGGTGAAGTTCCTAAAAATGCTGTCTTAGATTCACTAGTCCCAAAAGTCTTTGATAATCAGCAATACGAGTGGTCATTTACTAATCTCCCGTCGGACTATAGCGTTAGATTTTTAATAGTCAGAGCTCATGAAATGAAATTTCTCTCTGAGAAATTTATGAAGGATCATAAGACAAAAGAAGATCTATTGAAATCTGAGGTAAAGTACAGAACACTGGTAGAGGAATCCACTGAAATTATCTTTTCACTTTCTGATAAACTTGTGCTGAATTACATTTCTCCAAACGTGAAGCAGTTTCTAGGATATGATTCCGAACAGGTAATCGGCACTAGTATTCTTGACTACCTGAATCCAGAAGATTTTGATGTTTTCCAATCAATGCACGGGGATGTCAGTGATTTTTTGGCAGAAAATCAGTATTTGGAGTACCGCCTGAAACATAAAAATGGAGAATATAGAGTGGTTAGTTCTAACGGAAGAATGGTAGTAGAACGCGAAACAAATATGCGATATTACACGGGTATTGCCAGAGATATTACGGTGTTAAAACAAGCTCAAAAGGATTTGTTTAAGGCAAAAGAAAGGGCAGAGCAGGCATCAATGGCGAAGTCTCAATTCCTTTCGATTATGAGTCATGAGATTAGAACACCTATGAATGCTGTAATAGGATTAGCACATTTCCTCATGGAGGATAATCCAAGAGCCGATCAGTTGGAAAATCTGAGGACACTGCAGTTTTCTGCCGAGAATTTAATGGCCTTGATCAATGATATACTGGATTTTAATAAAATTGATGCTGGAAAAATAGAATTGGAAAATGTCCCATTTAATCTGAAGGTATTAGTCAATCGGATTGTACATTCTTATAGTTTTCAAGCCAAGGAAAAGGCATTGAAAATAAGCACCGAAATTGACGGGGAAATTCCGCAAAATCTTTTGGGTGATTCGATACGGATAGGTCAAATCGTAAATAACTTACTTTCCAATTCGATCAAATTCACAAATAAAGGACAGGTCAAAACTAGTTTGCAGTTAGTAAACAGAGAGGGTAATGAATGCGAAATTAACTTTAGAATAGAAGATTCTGGAATTGGGATTTCGGAGGAAAAGATGGTTTCTATTTTTGAAGCATTCACTCAGGCTTCTACTTCCACCACGCGTAAATTTGGAGGTACGGGACTGGGATTAGCTATTGTAAAAAGATTGGTAGAACTTCACGGTTCGAAAGTCAAAGTCTCTTCGACTCTCAGTGTTGGGACTATTTTCGAGTTTTCATTGAAATTTATTTGTGTGGAAGAAAATATTTTTTCAAATACTCACCAGCTAGAGTTTAAAAGGAAATCCTTGCAGGATGCTTCAATCTTGGTGGCAGAAGACAATCTGGTAAATCAAATCTTGATTAAGAAATTCCTGAAAAAATGGCAAGTGAGTAATCTTGTCATTGCTTCGGACGGTCAAGAGGCAATAGATCAGTTCGAGCTTGGAGACTTTGATATCATTCTCTTGGATATTCAGATGCCAGTGTTAGATGGGTTTGCGGTAGCGAAATGGATCAGGGGAAACAAGGATTTGAACAAGAGCAAAGTTCCGATTTTAGTTCTTTCCGCTACTTCTTATCACGAGATTAAAGACGAGATGGAAAAAATCGGGATTGATGCTTTTGTAGAAAAACCATTTACTCCCGAAGGACTATATGGTAAATTAACTGAATATCTTAATCCGAAAGATCTCAGTTGATTCAGGTCTAGCATTAATTTTGCCTGTCAGGTTTGAGTTCCCCAGCTTAATACAAATCGACTATTCAATGCCCCTTTTTAATAGATTCTTACTACTCCTTTTCTTTTTTTTTAGTGGTGTGGATGCCCAGGCTCAGCAATTAATGACCAAGCGATCTACATTCTATGCTTTGGTGGGTACTTCTGGAGGCAAACTCAATCAGTTTGACAAAATGCTGGAAGACCGTGGCCTATCTGGCTTAAGGAATAGATACCAAACTGTAGGATTAGGCTATCAGGCTAGAATCAACGATTTTGTTCTTGGGCTTGATGTATTACATAATAGAGGAGGAGTAAGTAAGCTCGACGATTTTTCAATTAACTACAGGACCTCACGAGCACTGTTAAATGTTGGTTACGCATTTACTGAAGAGTCGCGATTTCAGCTGATCCATTTCATGTCCTTGGGAGTTGGTTTTTTCAATTTTCAAATGTTGCCTTCAGAGCGACCAGATGATTTAGATGAATTTTTGGTTAGGCCAGAACACGGGTTTGTTCTCAGGAAAAAAGATATCCAAAGAGGAACGTTCCACTATGGTAATTTCCTTACAGAAATTGGCTTTCAGTTGAGTTATGATTTTGACTTGCCTGGCAGACCTGAAGCACTACAGATCATTACCAAATTGGGTTATTCTTTTAGTCCGTTGGCAGGAAAATGGAATATGAACGGGATCAATTTTGATAATACTCAGAATGGCGCTTTCGTGCGAGTAGGTGCTGGAATCTCTCTTCCCGATCGAAATTATTTTTACAAGGATGCGAGCATCGGTATTTCATTGATTCGAGGCGTTCACTTCACTAATGCAAAAGACTTCAATGTCAAGTTGGAAGATGCAGGTCTAAATCCGTTAGAAGGTACCCCTTCCAACTGGGGATTGAGGATATTGGGTAATGCAGAGAAGTTTCTATATGGTGCAGAGCTCTACAACCTAGCGATGAGCGGTAATGCAAGCAGTGACAAAAAGCATTCATTAAATAGCCTAAGAGTCTATGGGAATTTGGGGTACAATCTGATTGAATATAGAAATTTTGGATTTGGAGCTTTAGCAGGAGTTGGTTATGGAAATATCCGCTATACACTTATGACTGAAGATAAACCTGATTTCCCAGAGCTATTTGAGCAGAGAGAGTTTGATGGATATTTGAAAAATAGTGGGCTAATGCTGAAACCAGAGATTTTTGCTGAATATGGTATCCCTATGACTAAACGAAAACTTTTTGACTTGGTGTTTACAGCAGCAGCAGGCTATGAAGTCCCTCTGGCCAAATACAAACTTGGCGATTTTAGTATGTCAAGTTTTATGGCAGGACCTTATTTGAGTTTTGGGATTGGGATAAGGCCATGACTTTGTTCTTTTGACAATTTAATTAAGCTTTTACTAAGTCCTTTTAAGCGATTCTCCTGTTTTATTATCAAAATGCTATTACCTTTAGGTTGCTTATCGAGAAAGACCGAGGGAAGGGCCCTACGACGTCTTAGCAACCTGAAAATAAGGTGCTAACTCCCATCCCGATTATTCGGGAACAGATGAGCGGACGAGAACTTTATATTTCTCTCCGTGTTTTGCTCGACAAGCTTTTTGATTAACAAAAAATTTAGTATGCAAAACAGAACGGAACCTCTACTTAAACAACTTTCTCAGCGAATCTTGATACTCGATGGAGCCATGGGAACCATGATCCAACGCTATACCCTTACAGAGGAGGATTTTCGAACTCCAGAACTAGCCTCACATCCTAAATCTCTGAAGGGTAACAATGATCTCCTGTCTTTGAGCAAACCTCAGATAATCAGGGATATTCATGCGGAATATCTCAAAGCAGGAGCTGATATTATAGAAACCAACACCTTTTCAGGAACTACTATCGCTCAAGCCGATTATGGGCTTTCTCATTTAGCTTATGCTATTAATATTGAATCAGCGAAGCTGGCTCGGGAAGTAGCAGACGAATTCACTGCCAAGAACCCTGAGAAACCTCGTTTCGTAGCTGGAGCTATTGGCCCGACCAATAGAACAGCATCACTTTCACCGGATGTGAATGATCCAGGGTATCGAGCGGTCACTTTTGATCAACTTGCAGAGGCATATGCTGAGCAAGTTAGGGGATTGTTGGATGGCGGAGCAGACATCATTTTGGTGGAAACGATTTTTGACACCTTAAATGCTAAAGCCGCTTTGTATGCCATTCAAGAAGTATATGAGGAGAGAGGTATTCCATTGGACCCAAAGGATGGCGGGATTCCAATTATGATTTCCGGGACAATTACTGATGCGTCGGGAAGAACCTTGTCTGGACAGACCACGGAAGCATTTTTGATTTCCATATCTCACGTGCCTTTACTTTCAGTTGGATTGAATTGTGCTTTGGGAGCGAAGGAATTGCGGCCTTATTTGAAAGTGCTGGCTCAAAAAGCACCATTTTATGTGAGTGCTTATCCTAATGCCGGCCTTCCAAATGAATTTGGTCAGTACGACCAAGGAGCAAGTGAAATGGCTGATCAGGTGAGAGACTTTTTGAAAGAAGGAATGCTAAATATTCTGGGCGGATGCTGCGGGACTACGCCTGAGCATATCACAGCTCTGGCGAATATGGCTGCTAATTTCCAGCCTAGAAAAATACAAGAAGAAGAATTAGAAGAAACGTTGGACTGAGAAGATGGCAAGAACTAATTACATGAAACTATCAGGCTTAGAGCCTCTGGTTTTTACCCCCGAAATCAATTTTGTCAACATAGGCGAGCGAACCAATATCACTGGTTCAAAGAAATTTGCACGCTTGATTTTAAATGGGAACTATGATGACGCGCTAGAAGTAGCATTGGATCAAGTACGAGGCGGAGCGCAAGTGCTGGATGTATGTATGGATGAAGGAATGCTTGATGGTGAATTTGCGATGGTCAAATTCCTAAACCTGATAGCTTCAGAACCTGAGATTTCCCGAATCCCGATTATGATCGATAGTTCCAAATGGAAGATTATCGTGGCAGGATTAAAATGTGTGCAAGGAAAAGGGATAGTCAATTCTATTTCCCTGAAAAACGGCGAGGCGGAATTTATCGAGCAAGCCAAAACAGTGAAGAAATTCGGTGCAGCAGTCGTGGTGATGGCTTTTGATGAAGCTGGGCAGGCTGACACGTACAAAAGACGAATTGAAATCTGTGAGAGAAGCTATAGAGTCCTTGTGGATCAAGTGAAGTTTAGTCCTCAGGATATTATTTTTGATCCCAATGTGTTTCCCGTTGCTACTGGAATGGATGAGCACCGTAAAAACGCTTTGGACTACTTTAATGCCACCAAATGGATCAAGGAGAATCTTCCTGGAGCCAAAGTAAGTGGTGGAGTTAGTAACGTGAGTTTTTCTTTCAGAGGGAATAATCCTGTGCGAGAAGCGATGCATGCGGCTTTCCTGTACCATGCGATCAAAAGCGGAATGGATATGGGTATTGTAAATCCGACCATGTTGGAGATCTATGATGACATTCCAAAGGACTTGCTAGAAAGGGTAGAAGATGTACTTTTTGATAGAAGAGAAGATGCTACTGAAAGAATGCTTGATTTTGCAGAAACAGTAAAGTCAGCGGATAAGAAAGAAGTTGTCAATGAAGCATGGCGTTCAGATCCTGTTTCCAAAAGAATGGAACATGCGCTAGTGAAGGGGATTTTGGACTTTATCGTAGAAGATACAGAAGAAGCGAGATTAGAGTTTAAAAATCCGCTGAAGGTGATCGAAGGTCCATTGATGGACGGGATGAATGTGGTGGGTGATCTTTTTGGTGAAGGAAAAATGTTCCTTCCTCAAGTGGTGAAATCTGCCCGAGTGATGAAAAAGGCTGTGGCATATTTAGAGCCATTTATGCCTTTGCCTGAAGAAGGGCAGGAGAAATCTTCCCTTAAAAAGATCCTTTTGGCAACTGTGAAAGGCGATGTCCATGATATAGGAAAGAATATCGTGGGAGTGGTCTTAGCGTGTAATAGTTACCAAATCATCGATTTAGGAGTAATGGTCGACGCTCAGAAAATCATCGACGAAGCAGTAAAGAATAAAGTTGATATTATCGGGCTGAGTGGCTTGATCACGCCTTCTTTGGATGAAATGGTAAACGTGGCTTCAGAGATGGAGCGTCAGGGAATCAAGATCCCATTACTCATCGGAGGAGCTACGACCTCGAGAATCCATACAGCTGTAAAGATTGATCCAGTTTATAGTGGGACAGTCATCCATGTGATGGATGCAAGTAAATCCGTTCCTATCGCGGGGGAAGCTATTTCTGAGGAAACCAAGGAAGCCTACAGACTGAAATACAAAGAAATCTATAAGGAACTTCGGGTAGAACACGAGGCCAAACAATCACTGAAACAATTAATCACCTACGAGCAAGCGAAAGCTAATCCGGTGGAAATTGACTGGGATTCCTATGTGCCAGTCGTGCCGAAAAAACTAGGTAAAACTGTCCTTAAAGATTTGGATTTGAACGTTGTACGAAAATACATCGACTGGACTCCTTTCTTCAGTACTTGGATGCTGAGCGGTAAATTCCCAAAGATATTTTCTGATCCTGTAGTGGGAGCTGAAGCCAAGAAAGTCTATGATGATGCGAATGAAATGCTTGACAAGGCAATAGCGGAGAAGTGGTTTTCTGCGAATGCAGTATTTGGACTTTACCCAGTGCAGCGATCAGAAGATGATGCCGCAGTATTTGATATGAATGGTGATCAGATAGCAAACTTTCATTTTTTGCGACAGCAAGGCAAAAAAGGAAAGGGCGTGCCCAATCGATCTTTAGCTGACTATCTACATCCTGAGAAGACAGATTATATGGGATGCTTTGCTGTGACTTCAGGTACTGGTATGGAAACCAAGCTTGCTGAGTTCCAAAAAGATGGAGATGATTATAATGATATCATGTTCAAATCAGTGGCAGATAGACTTGCTGAGGCTTCCGCGGAGTATATTCATGAACTTGTGAGGAAGGAATATTGGGGCTATTCTCAGGATGAGAATTTGGAAAATGATTCTTTGATTCGGGAAGAATATCCTGGTATTAGACCTGCGCCAGGATACCCCGCATGTCCGGAGCACTCGGAGAAGGTGACTATTTCTCAGCTTTTGGATATGGAGAAAGAGATTGGAATAGAATTGACCTCTAGCTATGCGATGTATCCTACTTCTTCTGTTTCTGGATATTTCTTTGGCAATCCAGAAAGTAAATATTTTGGACTAGGCAAAATAGGAGAAGATCAAGTGGCAAGCTATGCAGAACGCAAAGGGATTGCTCTTCGTGATGCTGAGCGTTTATTGTCCCCAAATCTGGCCTATCAACCTAACTTAACTCTAGTAGAACCTACTTCATGAAATCGAGCGTGACACAAGCGACACATAGATGGATGTCCCGATAACTATCGGGATAACCTTGCGAGATTCTGCCGAAAGGAGTTCGGGACAGGCTATCTAACCATAAAAAATCAATTAGTAACAGATGAAAATAACCGAACACTTAGGAAATGCTCAAAACACGCTGTTTTCCTTTGAAATACTACCACCGCTGAAAGGCCAAAGTCTGAAGGAATTGCTTGAAGGAATAGCTCCTTTAATGGATTTCAAACCTCCTTTTGTAGATGTGACTTATCATAGAGAAGAGTTTATCTACAAGAAGCACCCGAATGGATTACTTCAGAAAATCAGCACGAAGAAGCGTCCAGGAACAGTAGGGATCTGTGCGGCGATGATGAACCGATTTCATGTGGATGCAGTACCTCACATTCTTTGTGGGGGATTTACTAAAGAAGAGACAGAAAATGCACTGATCGATCTAAACTTCATCGGAGTAGAAAATGTACTTGCTCTTCGAGGAGATGCTCCTAAGACTGAAGGGAAATTTATACCTGAAGCAGAAGGTCATGGCTTTGCCAGTGAGTTGGTAGAGCAGATCGTGAAAATGAATCAAGGGCGTTATTTACATGAAGAAACTGAAATCGGTTTTCAAACTGATTTCTGTGTAGGAGTGGCAGGATATCCTGAAAAGCATTATGAGGCCCCTTCATTGAAGTTTGATCTGAAACATTTGAAAGAAAAAGTCGATAAAGGAGCAGAGTACATAGTGACTCAAATGTTTTTTGATAACCAGAAATACTTTGAATTTGCGGATCAAGTTCGTGCTGCTGGTATTACGATTCCAATCATTCCTGGAATCAAACCGATCTCTACTTTGGGGCAGATCACCATGCTTCCTAGAACATTCTTTTTGGACTTGCCAGATCCATTGATGGATGAATTGGAAAAGTGCAAAACCAACGCGGAAGTCAAGGATGTGGGGATTGAATGGTCTATTCAGCAGTGCAAAGAATTGGTGAAAAAGAAGGTGCCATCATTGCATTTCTACACCATGAGTAAAGCAGATACCACGTATAAAATTGCCAAGGAAATATTCTAGATTTAGGGCATATACTTATCCATAAGAAACTAGTCTTACTTGCTGCTTTATTTACGGCCCTGTCCTTTAATTCCCTCACTGCTCAGCGCTTGGAGTTTTTAAATAAACACTTTTTTCAAGTCTATGATACCTTGCTTTATGAGTACAATTACTATAAAGTTTTTCAGGATGATTCTTTCAGTTTGAAAACTCAAACCTATAGTAAAAATGATAAAGTTAAAATCTCTCAATACACGCTGATTAAAGACGAAAAGGGCGAGAATTAAGCAGAACTAACCATGAGATTTTATGAAAATGGAAAGCTAAAGTATACTTGCAAGAGAGATTTTGTCACGGATGAAGAGTTAATTAAAGAGTATTATGATAATGGTAATCTCAAATCGGAGGTAAATACTCTAGCGGAGGAGGTAGTTTTAGAAAAGTATTTGTCGGGGTCTGGAGAAATTACTTCCAAACCGATACTCGGAGAGGGCTTACCAAAAGACGGCATTGCAGGCTGGAATGCTTATTTAGCAAAAACACTCCGATATCCTGTAGACGCCCGGTTAGCTAATCAAGAAGGCAAAGTGATAATAGCTTTTGATTTATCAGAAGATGGTGAGATTTTAAACCCAGAAGTTGCAAACCCTGAGGAAATTCATGCATCACTTGGGAAAGAAGCCTTGAGAGCGGTCAAGAACTATAAAGATTTATGGACTCCATTCACGCTAGATGGAACCGCACAAATATGGAAGGCGAGACTTCCAGTGATGTTTAAGCTAACGGATTGAAAACATAAAAAAAAAGGCGCTAAATGCGCCCTTAATTATTTATTAGCTAGTTATTTTTAGTCTTTATTTAAGTTCATAGTGATATCTTCATATTTCTTTTTATAATCATCACTTAAGTTATCAAAGTTTTGCTCTAGCCAAGTCATGCTTTCCTGAGTGGCCTCTTCGATATCATCTGCTGTTCTTTTTGTGCCTTTTTCTATGTCAGAGGAAGTTTTGTCCCACCAAGTCTCTACATTTTCCATGTGCATCTTGGCAGTTCTATCGAAATTATCAGCTTCAGCCTTACCGTTTTTCACAGCAAGCTCGTACCGTTCTTCGATCATTTCCAGATTGTCATCTTCAACTTCAAGGTCATTATAAACCTTTTCTGCTCTGGAATCCAAGCTGTCATATCGTTCATCTATCATAGACCAATTGTGTACAGGAACCATCTGAACGGCATTCTCAACGCTGTCCACGTAGTTCTCTAAGTTAGTGGTAACTTCTACTCGATCTTGTTCAGTGTAGTTTTTGGTATCACAAGAATACATTGCTACTACTGCTGCTCCGATAATTAAAGTTGCTTTAGTTTTCATTTTTAGATAGGTTTGTTTGTAAGATTTTGGTGGTTTATTCCAAACATATTCATGCAATACTGTTTCCAATCTTTCGTTGAGAAGTGTGTACCGAGTAAAAAGTGCGTTTAATGGCTTTAATCGCCTTTTTTAGACAGTTTTGAAGCAAACAATGAAGTTTCTTATTTTCCCCAGTTTATGAGCATTATTACCCAACTTTTCCATGTTCTAGGCATTTGGGCTAAAAAGGATAGTGATCCTAAGCATAGAAAATGGTACCGGATTTCATCAATAGCTGTATGCTTCCACTGAAATATCATCAAGAGAGTTAGTGATCTTTGGTAACTTGGCACTATGATTAAATTGATAGAATGTCCACGGGATGCGATGCAGGGAATTCCCGAGTTTATAGATACGGCGATCAAAGCTGCCTATATCAATCAATTGCTGGAAGTAGGCTTTGATACGATTGATTTTGGGAGTTTTGTGAGTCCGAAGGCTATTCCCCAGATGCGCGATACGGCTGAGGTACTGAGTTTATTGGATCTTCATAATTCTAAGAGTAAGCTTCTGGCAATTGTTGCCAATGTGCGAGGAGCTGAGGATGCTATGCATTTTCCCGAGATTGATTACTTGGGTTTTCCACTTTCTGTATCGGAGACTTTTCAAAAGAGAAATACGAATGCCAACATTAAGCAGGCATTGATCACGGTAGAGGAGATCCAGAATCTCTGCGAGGTAAAAGGGAAAACGCTGGTTACTTACCTGAGTATGGGGTTTGGAAATCCCTATGGGGATTCTTATTCACCAGAATTGGTTGCGGGATTTGTAGAGAAATTGGAGCAGTTGGGGGTGAAAATAATCTCTTTATCTGATACGATAGGAGTGGCTGATCCAGCCTTGATTGCGAGTTTGCTAAGCCTTCAGATTTCTGCTTTTCCTCATATAGAATTTGGAGCACATCTGCACAGCAGGCCAGAAGATATTGGAGCCAAAGTAAGAGCAGGAGCTAAAGCGGGTTGTAGAAGATTTGATGGAGCGCTCAAAGGTTTCGGTGGATGCCCGATGGCCGATGATGAGTTGGTAGGTAATATGGCAACCGAGGTCATGATAGAGACTTTGGAAGCTTCGGGCTTCGATCTAAAGCTTAATAAAGTTGAATTTGGAGAGGCGATGAAGTTGGCTGGGTTTGTTTTTAATCCTTAAGGTGTGTAGGGTAAGCAAAATGTGAGCTTTTCAAAACTCTCTGAATTCTGTAAATTAACACCTTATTTTGAAATAGAATTTCTATTTTAATATCAATCTAAATACTATCCTTATGGAATCATTGAAATCTGAGTTGATCAAAAAAATTATTTCTGTATCTGATGAAGTTTTGTTGAGAAAAATTTCAGCCATTCTGAAAGATGAGGAATCTGATTTTTGGAATGAATTAACTGAAAATCAAAAAAAGGAAATAGAAGTAGGACTAGCACAAGCAGAAAGAGGAGAGACCGTTTCATGGGATGATTTCCTTAGTAAAGTTTCGTGAAAATAGAGTTGACCAAATTGGCAGCTGTTAAACTGGAGTTGCTTTTAGATTATTTAGAAGCGGAATGGTCTGTTAAAGTGATATAGGATTTTCTGAATAATGTAACTCGGAAATTCTCTCAGTTAACAATATTTCCTGAATCTTGTGAAGAATCAACCTTGAAAAAAGGCTTAAGAAGAATGTACTTACTAAACAAACATCTGCTTTTTATAAGATTGAAAAGGATAAAATTATTGTAATCACAATCTTCGATAATAGACAAGATCCATCTTCTTTCTTAGATGAGCTGGTCGGTTTTTAATCCTAATAATCAAACTAACAACCTATACTTTTTCCCCGGCAATGACTTAACAATCCCCTCAAATTCCAATGCCAGAAGTTTCGAAGAAAGTAAGCCAATCGGTATTTCTGTGGTGATGCTCATTGAATCAATTTCTACTTCTCCTTTGGCCTGCAAAAGGGTAAGAATTGCTTGCTCTTGCTCATCGCGATTTGTGAAATCGAGTTGGGGCTTTTGAGTTTTCACTTCTCCGGGTTTGCTCCAAAAAAGTGCTTCAGCCACATCATTTGGCCCAGTGTAGATATTAGCCTTCATTTTCTTGATAAGCAGATTGCAGCCTTCACTGTATTGAGATTGTAGATTTCCGGGCACAGCAAAGACATCCTTGTCATAACTGTACGCGATCTCTGCAGTGATTAATGCTCCGCCTTTTTCCGCGGCTTCTACCACGATCAATGCATCCGAAAGACTGGCAATTATCCTATTTCTTGCAGGGAAATTACCTGGAACCATCGTACTTCCAGGCGCATATTCGCTGATCAAAGCACCGGTTTCTAAAATTGACTCCGCAGTTTTTCTATGTACAGCTGGATAAATTCGATCTATTGGTGATCCCATCACAGCGACAGTAGGCAGTCCAACAGCTAAAGCTGCCCGGTGCGCCTCTATGTCTATACCATAAGCAAGACCAGAAATAATCGCAGGTTGGTAAATGGCTAAATCTTCAATGATCTTCCGAGTCGCAGATTTCCCATAGCTTGTAGCACTTCGGGTTCCTACTATGCCAATCGTTCGATCAAAGTTCAGATTGGTTTTGCCTAGTGCAAAAATCACCACAGGACTATCTTCCTGCATTTTGAATCGCTGTGGGAAGTCAGGATGAAGTGACGTGAGGATAGTGTAATGCTTCTTCTCGCACTTATTGATTAGCTCATCGGCTGTGCGGAGCAATTCGGATTCTTGATTTCGAAGTGCAAGTAGTTTCTCTCCAACTTTTGGAGTTTTGGCAACTTTTCCTTTTGGGAGTTTGAAAAAATGAGCCGCTGAGCCTGAATACGCTATTATGGCTTTAAATACTCCAGGACCAATTTTTGGCGCTAGCGCTAATGCTAGAAAGTATCGTAAATCGTCATCCTCCTGATTTTGCATTGAATTCGTCCCGGATATTTATTAAAAAATCTTTGATTTCCTGGAGCCTTTGCACCGCCTCAACCTTATCAAATCCTTGATCTTTCCCTGATTTGATTACTTCCTGGGCTCCCTGAAGGGTGTATCCTTTTTCCTTCACCAAATGATAGATGTACTTGATCTTCTGGATGTCAATCTTGGTATAGCGACGATTGCCTTTTCTATCCTTTTTTGGACGAATGATATCAAACTCACCTTCCCAATATCTAATCAACGAAGGCGCAACTTTGAATAGTTGCGCTACTTCTCCTATGGAATGATACTTCTTTTCTATTTCTCGCTCTTTGTATGGCACGGTAAAAATTGTCTTTGACTCTAAATTAATGAAAATGCCATAGTTTCCTCAACATGAACTTTATCTCATCAAGAAAAAAACGATTATTTTATCGATTTAGTGTTTGCAGCATTTGAACTGCAGCTAATCCAGCTGTCTCAGTCCGCAGTCTTGCTCTACCCAAAGAAACTGGCTTAAACTCTCTATCAAATGCTTTTTGAATTTCTCTAGGATCAAAATCGCCCTCCGGACCAATTAGAATCAGGTATTTGCCTTTTGCTTCTGCACTGTCAAACAAATGATGAGTATGATTTTCATCCACGTATGCGATGAACTTCTGATAATCTTCAAATTCATCTGAATCTAAGATTTCATCCAGTTGTGAAATTGGGTGAAGGGTGGGAATTCTATACTTCAAACTTTGTTTACAGGCTGAAATGATTTTTTTCTCCAATCGATCGGTTTTAAGATAGCTTCTTTCGGAGTTCATTGTTTCCAAAAGTGTGAGTTCATGGAATCCAATTTCAGCGATTTTCTCCACCATCCACTCCATACGGTCTGGACTTTTGGTTGGAGCGATGGCTAGATGAATGTGGAAATTATCTTCTTCTACTTCAGTTGTGTGTAGAACTTTCAGACTAGTTTTTTTAGGATTCGCTTCTAAGATCACACATTCATATAGCGTGCCTGCTCCATTTGTCACAAACACTTTATCACCTTGCTTTTTGCGAAGCACACGACAGAGATGCTTGGATTCATCAGGTTCCAGACTGATTAGGGGAGGAGTGATGTTTTCTTGAAAAAAGAGCTGCATTGGCAAAATTACTTAGACACAAAAAAAGCACATTTCCCTGAGGAAATGTGCTTTAGTACCATATAAACCTATAACCTATTAACCTTTTGAAACTTCCATGCTGACACTCTTGCCTTTGATGGTGTTGTTCTTCATTCCATTGATTACCTGATCGGCATCTTTGGAAGGAACATCCACAAAAGAGAAGTTGTCATAGATATCGATTCCGCCAATGCTACGTCCGGGTAATCCAGTTTCACCTGCAATTGCACCTACGATATCATTTGGACGGATTCTATCTTTAGAACCAAGGTTCAAGAATAGACGAGTCATATTTGCTTCACGAACTCTTTCCGGTCTGTTGCCTCCATCTCTAGATCCACCATCACGGCTTCCGAATTCTCTTCTGCGCTCGCCGCCTCTTTCTCCGCCTCTTTCATTGCGACCACCGAAACGATCTCCACGATCACCTCTGCTAGAGCGATCTCTTCCTCCGTCACGTCCGCCATCGCGTCCACCGTCTCTTCTACGGTCTCCACCTGATGCATCTATGCTAAAGTTCTGATCTGCCATTTCTTTAACAGAAGAACCCATTACTAGTTTGATCAAACCAACTGCAACTTGATCAAGTGTAAGTCCTTCAGCAAGCATCTGTCCGATAGTTGCTTCGAAGATTTGATTGTCTTCTACTTTCTCCACTTGCTCTGTTACGTCTTTGATGAATTTTGCTTTTTTCAATTCGATCAATTCAGCAGCAGAAGGAGGGGACATCTTCGTGATAGTAGCCTTGGTGTATCTTTCCAAATCTCTCATCTTGAAGCTATCTCTTCTACCAGTCACAAAGCTGATAGCTTTACCGCTTTTACCTGCACGGCCGGTACGACCTATTCTGTGCACGTAATATTCTTCGTCTAATGGAAGGTCGAAGTTAAATACTGCCTCTACATTTTCCACGTCAATACCTCTTGCTGCCACATCAGTCGCAACTAATACTTTGCAATGTCCCTTACGGAATTTGCCCATTACTTTGTCACGTTGCGCTTGAGAAAGGTCACCGTGAAGTGCATCAGCAGCGATTCCTCTGGCGATCAAGCCTTCGGTAATTTCATCCACCATTCTCTTCGTATTACAGAATACTACGCTGAGGTTGATGTTGTGAACGTTCATTAAACGAGCCATCAATTCCAATTTCAATGGATTTTTGACTTCGTAATATGTTTGCTCGATGTTAGAAACTGTAAGTTCCTTTTTGTCGATTTTGACAATTTCAGGATTCGTCTGATACTTTCTAGTCAAGTCCATAATTGGCTTGGCCATAGTAGCAGAGAAGAATACTGTCTGTCTTTCTTTAGGCATCTCCTGAAGAATCGCCTCGATATCATCTCTGAAACCCATGTCTAGCATCTCATCAGCCTCATCCAAAACAAGGATGCCTACTGAGTCAAGCTTCAACGTACCACGGTTGATGTGATCTTGCACACGACCTGGAGTACCGACTACGATCTGAACTCCTTTACGAAGTACTCTGATCTGACGATCGATAGACTCACCGCCGTAAATAGCTACAGAATTGATTGCTCTGTGATACTTAGCAAGTTTTTGGATTTCACCTTCTACCTGAACAGCAAGTTCACGAGTAGGGCAAAGAATGATTGCTTGTGGCTTGTTCATATCCGGATCGACTAAGTCGATGATTGGAATACCAAAAGCAGCTGTTTTACCTGTACCGGTTTGAGCCTGTCCTATGACATCTCTACCTTGTAGGATAAAGGGGATTGATTGAATTTGAATTGGGGAAGGTTGGGTATAGCCCATCTCTTCCACTGACTTAAGAATTTCTGAAGAAATTCCCAAGTCTGAGAACTTGAGTGTTTGATCCATGATGTTTCCTTAATTTCCCTGCCATTCGGTCCTAATAAATATCCCGACAAGCGACAGTAAGGAATTCACGGCACGAAAAATTGTTATTTGTCTTATTGACGGTGCAAAAGTAGGATTAATAATTTAGAACACCAAACTGTATTCTAAAGTATTTAGAATAATCGTTAAAATTTGATGGTTTTAGTACATAAAAATTTGGTTTGGCTGAGATAGTCTGGTTTTTTCAAGAATAATAATTTGTCAGGAACATGATTTTAAATACTGATCGTGCCTTTGGTACTCGCAAATTTATTATATCATCCCAAATCTCTGAATTTTGCTTCGCTGTATTCGGGACTGATACCGGTTGTGCCGTTGGCACAAGCACAAAACTATGGTTTAGAACCCTTGCCAAGGGCAAGACCTGTAAAAGTCCATAATGAAATTCTGGGTTCAAAAGAATTTTAAAGATGCATAGAGTGCCAAAGGCACGATCAGTAATCTGGATTTAAAACTAGTAGATCAACGGAACACACGGATATCAAATCTGAGAAGGTAAAAGAAACGACTACGATATCACATTTTACAAATCCTTCCACTTCTCATCTTCTTCTTTGAAAAGCCAATCTTTGGCTAGAGATTTTTCTGATGTACAATGAATGATTTTAGTTTCAGCACTTTATCACTACTTACCTTTTATTCCTCGAAAAAAGAGTTCCTTTTTATCTTCATTTGATAGACTTAAAAGTGATTTCTTCAAGTCAGTTCATGAGATATGTAGACTTAATGTTTTCCTTATTCCAAAATATTCAAATAATTAGCCAATTTCTTCAGCGAGTAAATTTTCAATCTTTAAATCTTTCGATTAAATCCAAACTCACAAAAACGACTTATTCTCACTCGCTTCCTCCATCATTTCGACAGCGAGTCGTTCGCCCAAGTAACGGTCAATAATCCCATGTGCGAGGTAAAGTAGGGGAGTAAGAGCAATCGCCACAGTCATTTTGTAGATGTAATTCATTATTCCTACGGCGATGATTTGACTTAGGCTCCAGTTTCCGAAAATGTAGAATGCGATTCCCAGTACGACAAATGAATCGATAAACTGGCTGACCAAAGTAGATCCTGTTGCTCTGAGCCAGATCTTATTTTCCCCAGTGACGGCTCTTAGCTTTTGGAACACATAGACATCAATCAATTGTCCCAGTAGGAATGCTGTGAGTGAACCAATGATAATCCCAAGTCCTTGGCGAAAAATGGTGTTGAACGCATAGCTGATATTAAAGCTTTCTCCATCAGGAGTAGTTGCATTTACGTCTAACCAGAAATCGGCAGGAACCAATTTGGTTACAATCATGATCACGATAAATGCATAAGCAATCAGTCCAGCTGTTATAAATGAGATTTTCTTTACACCCTTTTTACCAAAATACTCATTGATAATATCGGTGCTAATAAAGACAACGGGCCAGATTACGGCACCAGCAGTCAGATTGAAATCCAATAAATATTCCCCGAAAAAAGTCCAGTTGACCGGATCAAAACCAAGTGTTTTCTCAGCAGAAAAAATCTTCACGCCAATGATCTCAGCAAGAATCGCATTGGTCAGGAAAATGCTTCCCAGAATAATAAAAAGATTGGTCTTACGGGAGTTTTGAGTTTTGTTCATATAGAATAAGTCAGACCTTCCTCACTCAAAAAACTATCTGGAAATACACTTTTTGCCTCATCGAGCAGTGGCTCTAAATGTGCATATCTGGAAGAATAGTGACCCAAAAGCAGCTTTTTGACCTTACTGACTTTGGCTACCTCAGCTGCCTGCATTGCTGTGCTGTGAAATGTCACTGCAGCACGTTCCTTATTATCTTCCATAAAAGTAGATTCGTGATAAAGTAAATCTACATTCTTAAGGTATTGTTTTAATTCTGGGTTGAAAATCGTGTCAGAGCAATAGCCGTAAGTACGCAAAGGCGCTTGCGGGTAAGTGTAGTCCTTGACCTTGAACAGATTGCCATTTTCGTCGGTATAATTATTTCCCGAGCGGAGAACTTGGATTGCGGCGAAGGGAATAGGAGCTTGATGAAGCATTTCCTTGATCATATTTCGAAGTCCTGCTTTCTCACGAATCAGAAATCCAGTGGTAGGAAGTCGATGTTTCAACGGAAAGCTAAATACCTCGTAGTGCTTATCTTCTAGCAATAAATGCAGCCCATCGTCATGTGTTTCCACAAAATTCAGAGGGTAATTTAGTCTGGTATTACTATACCTGAAATTAGTAATGATGATTTCATCGAGCCCTTTCGGACCAAAAATAGTCAGGGGGGTAGCGCGCTTTGCTAGATTATAGCTGGAAAGCAAACCAACTAAACCTAGATAATGATCTCCGTGAAGATGGGAAATGAATATATGGTTGATCTTAGAGACTTTGATCTTGAAAGCACGAGCTTGAAGCTGCATCGCTTCACCACAATCTATCAGTAAAAAATCCTGCCCAAATCTAACGACCTGGGCAGTATGATGCCTTCCATGAACAGGGATGGAAGATGTGTTTCCTAATATGGTGACTTCAAAGTCCGGTATCAACCTTCCTCCTCCTCTTCTTCTCCGCTTTCAATTGCATGCATGAAGATGGCTTCACTGGCTTCTTCAAGAGTGCTTACCAAGTTTAATTTTTTGTCAAGCATGGAGATTTTCAATAGTTTCATCACGTGATCCTGAACGCCCGAAATAATGAAAACACCACCATTTTTACCGAATTCACGGTCTCCAACTAGCAAAGCGCTTAGTCCAGATGAATCAACATACTTCACTTCGCTCATGTCCAAAACAAGATTTTCGAAGCCTTCAGCGTGAATCGTCAACAATTCTGATTTTAAAATTGGAGCAAGTAATGAATCCAATTTTTCCTCCTTTGGAGTGAAGATGACATACTGTTCTTTTTTATCAATTGAATATTTCATGTGTTTGTTTGTTGTTTTTTTAAAGGTCACATGGAATCTCGCAGGGTTATCCCGATAGTTATCGGGACATCCCTCTATGTGTCGCTTGTGACATGCTCGATTTCATAGTATAAGTTAGTTGATCTTTTGGCCTAGATGTGAAAGGATTGCTTTTTCGATTCTAGACTCAATTTCTGTTGTGTTTGCTTTTTGGAATTTCTCACCCGTGATTTTTTCGAAGAGCTCAATATAGCGATCAGAGATGCTTTCTACAATTTCGTCAGTCATTTCAGGCACAGATTGTCCATCCTTGCCTTGAAAACCATTCGAAATTAACCATTGTCTAACAAATTCCTTGGAAAGTTGTTTCTGAGCAATGCCTTTCGCTTGGTTTTCTTCATAGCCATCTGCATAGAAATAACGGGAAGAATCGGGTGTATGAATTTCGTCGATTAGGAGAATTTTATCTCCAACTTTACCAAACTCATACTTGGTATCCACTAGGATCAACCCCATTTCATTGGCCATTTCCTGACCTCGCTGGAATAGGGCTCTCGTGTATTTTTCTAGTTGCTCGTAGTCAGACGCACTTACGATTCCCTGCTTCAGGATTTCTTCTCTCGAAATATCTTCGTCGTGCCCTTCGTCAGCTTTCGTAGTAGGAGTGATGATAGGGGTTGGGAAAGGATCATTTTCACGCATGTGATCTGGCATCTCTACGCCACAAATAGTACGCTTACCAGCTTGGTATTCTCTGGCAGCATGACCGGACATATAACCTCGGATTACCATTTCGACTTTAAAAGGTTCGCATCGAATACCAATCGTTACGTTCGGATCTGGAGTTGAAGTGACCCAGTTTGGAACGATATCAGCCGTAGCGGCAAGAAATTTCGCGGCAATTTGATTAAGAACCTGACCTTTATAAGGAATTGGCTTTGGAAGAACTACGTCAAAAGCGGAGATTCTGTCAGATGCTACTACAATCAATTCTTTGTCAAACATATAGACATCGCGAACTTTACCTTTGTAAAATCCCTGCTGTCCTGGAAAATGAAAATCTGTTTCTTTGATTGCGTTACTCATCCTTTTGTTGTTTGGGCAAAAATAGAAAAAGCTTTGCCTTTACGCTCTTGCCTGATGTATTATTTATTGATTTTATTACCCATTTTATATGTTTCTGTTTTCAGCAGATCACCATTTTCATCATAAAACTCTCGCTTCCCATGGAGCTTGCCAGTTTGAAACCTTCTTATCTCTTCCAAAGAACCATCTTCGCGGTAAATTCTTACTTCACCTTGAGGTTCATTGTTTAAGTAATTAACTGCGAAATATACTTGGCCATTTTCATAATACTTTATTTCCAAAATGGGGTTCCCCGATTTGTCAAAGCTCTTTTTCTGCTCCACTTTACCTGAAGGATAATACTTCTCTGTAGGTTGGACAGGGATTCCTTTCTTGAAAACAGCTTTTTCTCTTATTACTCCATTTGGATGATAGGATACCAGTTCACCTTCTTCATATCCTTTTTTATAGTTGCCTCTTCGCTCTGGTGAGCCATCAGGGTAATTCAGTTCATAGATTCCATCCAAGATACCGTTTGAGTAATCTATTAAGGAGAGCACTTGTCCATCTTCAAAGTATTGAGTTTCTCTTCCATCCAGCTCTCCATCTGAATAGTTGGCAGTAATCAAAATCTGGCCATTTTCTGTAAATTCTTCGAAAAGACCATCAAACCTGCCTTCAGAGAAATAAACTTTGGAAGCTTGCTTTCCTGATTCATAAAAAGTTTCACTTAGTCCCTCTGGTTTGTTCTGGCTGAAAGTGGTTTTATCACTAACCTGGCCAGACTCATAATAGGTGATCACCTCACCATTAATCTGATTGTCTAAATAAGTAGAGGATTGCTTTAGTTTGCCTCCGGGGAAAAAGCTTTTGGATTCACCAGACCGGACGTTGTTTACAAAAGGAATAGTTCTCACTGTGTCGCCAGTTTCATGGTCTAAATCTGCGAAAATTCCATTTCTTAGGTCATCTTTCAATTGACCGACTTGAACGAGATTCCCCTCTTCGTCGAATCGTTTGATTTCACCTGTTGCTTTGCCATTTACTTTGAAATACAATTCCTTGATGAGGGTTTCTTCCTCATCATAATAGGTGCGAATAGTATCCTGAGCCATCACAAAATTGGCTAGAAAACTGAACGCGATAAGAAGGAGGAGTTTGTTCATTCTGAAAAAAGAAACCGCAAGACGAGTAGCCTTGCGGTTAATAATTTATGAAAATTACATTTTTTCGATAACTATTGCCGAAGCACCGCCACCACCGTTGCAAATTCCTGCCACACCGATTTTACCATTTTTCTGATGCAGAACAGAGTTCAACGTACTAATAATTCTAGCTCCGGAAGCTCCCAACGGATGCCCCAGGGAAACTGCTCCACCGAAGACATTGACTTTATTGTTGTCTAGGTTCAATTCTTTTTGATTGGCTAGAGCAACTGCAGCAAAGGCTTCATTGATTTCATAGAAGTCAATGTCTTCGGCAGTTAAGCCTGCATGTTTGATTGCTTTTGGGATGGCCAGGGCAGGAGCAGTGGTGAACCATAGTGGATCAGTAGCCGCATCGGCAAAGCCTCTGATTTTTGCAAGTGGTTTCAATCCCAATTCCTCAGCTTTTTCCTTACTCACTAAAACCAAAGCAGAAGCCCCGTCATTCATCGTGGAAGCATTTGCTGCAGTGACAGTTCCTTCCTTGTCAAAAACAGGTCGAAGTGAAGAGATTTTGTCAAACATTACATTCTTATATTCCTCATCCTCGTCGATGACGATTGTTTCGCCTTTTCTGCCTTTCATTTCTACCGGAACGACTTCATCTTTGAAGTAGCCCTTTGCCCAAGAATCAGCCGATCGCTGATAGGATTGGATAGCATAAGCATCTTGATCCTCGCGCGAAATGTTCATTTCCTTTGCAGTATTGTCTGCACAGTTCCCCATCGGGAATTTATAATACACTTCGAAAAGACCGTCTTTTACTAACCCGTCAACGAATTCTGCGTTGCCGTATTTATAGCCAAATCTTGCTTTTGGAACATAGAAAGGCACATTCGACATGCTTTCCATTCCTCCAGCTACAACTACGTCATTGATGCCAAGCATGATTGATTGAGCGCCAAACATCACGGCTTTCATGCCTGAAGCACAGACTTTATTAACAGTAGTGCAGGGAACATTATAGCCAATTCCAGCACCAATAGAGGCTTGGCGAGCAGGTGCCTGTCCAAGATTTGCGGAAATTACATTCCCCATAAAAACTTCCTGAACTTCTTCTGATTTTACTCCGGCTTTCTCTAAAGCGCCTTTTATAGCGGTGCTACCAAGTTCTATAGCTGTAAGTCCAGCTAGTTTCCCTCCAAAACTCCCCAAAGGGGTTCTTACAGCTGAAACGATATATACTTCTTTGATCATGATATTTGGGTTTTGTTGATGTTAGATGACCGATGGAGGATGTCCGATGTAGATGGTTCGTCGGTCATCCTACATCCAACATCCCACATTTTACCAATCAGGAATGCCTCTCTTAGGTCTCTCGGTAGCTTTTTTCTTGTTTTGTTGAATGTAGCGTAATTCCGCAGCATTCATGCTTTCGAGTATTTGCGCAGCTTGCTCGGGAGTGAGGTTCATAGCTTTTAGCTTTTCCTTGAATTCCTCCATAGCCTTTTGCTTGTCAGCTAGATTGGCATCCATCTGATCGTTCGCATTTTCGCTTGGCTTGTCATTACTTTGCTCAGAAGGGTCACCAGCTTGGGATTCTTTGGCTTTATCCTCATTGGTCTTCTCTCCATCCTCCTTGGATTCCTGCTGCTCGCCGTCCTCACCTTGACTCTGCTTATCTTCTTGCTGCTGCTTTTCCTCTTGGTTTTGTTGCTCTTGGTTCTCCTGATCTTTCTTGTCTTGTTCTTCCTGGTCTTTTTCCAGTTTTTCTTTCAAAGCTTGGAGTTTTGCATCTTCGGGGAATTTGGTCAAACCATCATTAACGGTCGCTAAGGCTAGGTCTTTTTCAGTTTTTACATAGGATCTTGCTGCACGGTTAAAGAATTCACCCGAAGTTTGGGCGATACTTGAAGCCATGCTTAGGGTGAAAGCTAATCCCAGAAGTAATAAAATTTTATTTTTCATCGATCTCGGTGATTTCTTGAAGACTGGTGATAAAATCTTGATAAGCCGCAACGGTTTCATCTTGCTGCAGAGCTTCATTCATTAAGTTCAACGCATCTTTGAAGCGGAATTGTTCCACCATGCGATCTGCCTCTGCTTTTTTGCGCTTCGCAAAGTCAGATGGATCGGGTTTATTATCCTCCTGATCCTTACGCTCTTGGTCACGTTGCAACCATCTTGCCAGCAATTCATAATTGTGTCTGGCTACTTCATTATTTGGATCTTGGATCAAGGCAGATTTAAACTTACTGAGAGCAGGTTCATATTCTTTCTTATTTCCCAATATCACTCCTCCCTGATTGAATGCAAAGGAGGCCAACATCTTATTTGGGGCGATAGAGGCTTTGTCAAAATACCCGCTGGCTTCATCCACTTTTTCTGCATACTGATTGCTCAATCCCTGATTGTAGTCAAGCTCAGGTGAAGCGTAGCCAAATTCATCTATGAGTATCTGATGATTGGTTACGGACTGTTCATATTCAGCTTTGGCGTAGCTTTCTTCTGCCAAATCAATGGCGGAATTCAACCTGGAAACCCGAGTCCAAGATGCAGGAATCAGAAGAAAAACAGCCAATGTTAGCTTACTCCAGCTCATTTATAGTTTGATAGTTTTGATTGGTAGCATCATGTCCAGCAAAGAAAGGACTAAGCCAGCCAATAGGAAATAAAAATACTTATTTGCGGAAGCTTCTACGATTCGGGATCCTGTCACACCGCCTTCTACACGTTCCAAAGCGGCTATCAAGTCTCCGATTTCCTGAACTTCATCGGAAATTTCGAAATATTGACCGTTGGTTATTGAAGCAATCTGCTGAAGAGGGTCACGGTCAAGAACAGTTTGGGCAGGCTTACCAGTTTGTGGATCAATCACTAGTCCATTACCTCTTGGTATGCTGCTTCCCCCCGTTGTACCAATTCCAAGAGAAAAAACTTTTATTCCTTCACTGCTCAGTTGAGATCCAATATCCTCCAGATCGTCACCGAAATTTTCTCCATCTGAGATCAGAATAATTGATTTGGACTTTACTTCTGGGCTCTCATCATTCAGAAATCTTTCCTCAGCCATTCTCAGCGGGCCATTCAGGTCTGTCCCGAAATTTGGAACCAAACCTGTATTCAACCCATCGATATACAACTGAAGTACACTTTGATCGAAGGTCAGTGGGCATTGCATAAATGCCTCCGAACTGAAGATAATCAATCCAATTCTATCGGAAGGAAAGCTTTTTGTCAGGTTTTTTAGCTCAAACTTAATGCGCTGAAGCCGGCTAGGACCTATATCTGTGGCATTCATAGACTGGGATAGATCCACGGCGATGAAGATATCTTTACCTTCTTCCTGAATTTCCTTCAGCGAGGTGCCAATGGATGGACCAGCAAAGGCAATGAGAAATAGTACAATGTAGATGGTTCTGATAACCACCTTAGTGAACAGCCTACGCTTCTCTACTTCTAACTTATGGTTGATTTTCCAATAGCGAAATAGGTAGATAAAATATAGCAAACCGAAAATGCCTGCTAGCAATAGAGTGAGTTTTACGTCCGGATATGCCCAAATCATTGCCTGAAATTATAAAATAAAGCTTACTTTAAAAGGGAGAATGCGATAAGTGTTAACGCTAAATTCAAATGTTCTTCATAATTAACAAACATTAATTTTTGTGAATCGTCTAGCTTTGGAATTATATTTCTAATTAATGCAACATGAGGCCTACTGCCAGAATGAGCAAATTCATATTTCTGTTCCTTTCCTTTTTATCATTTTCGAAGGTTATCGCCCAGGAAACAAGCGTTTTTACCGCTCAGGTTTTTGATGTAACTGATTCGTCACCTCTCCTGGGGGGAAGTGTTTATTGGGAAGGAGATGTGCAAAGTGGAGTGGTAACCGATGTAGAAGGGAGATTTCAAATAGATGTCAAATCCTTGCCTGCTCGTTTAGTAGTTTCTTTTATAGGTTTTGAGACTTCCATGCGAGTGATTACTGCGAAAGATTTGGAAAAGTCACAGCGTTTTTTTCTCAAACCCGAAGAGATGTCTCTCGATGAGATAATTATCCAGGAGAGAAGGCCTGATGAGCAAGTCAGAAACATGGAAACCAGTAAAGTGACTGTTCCCATTGCTACTATTAAAAACATCCCTGCTCTTTTCGGCGAAGTAGATTTGCTGAGAAGTTTGCAGTTGCTCCCTGGGGTACAGACAGCTGGAGAGGGCACTACTGGTCTTTTCGTCCGCGGAGGGTCTGCAGATCAGAATTTGGTACAGTTGGACGGGGCACCCATATACAATGCTTCTCACTTTTTTGGGTTCTTTTCAGTATTCAATCCGGATGCTTTGGATCAGGTGGAGCTATATAAAGGGAACATGCCGGCGTCTTTTGGCGGGCGACTTTCCTCGTTGATTGATGTGACTTTGCGGGAAGGCAACAATCAGCAAATTCACGGTGAAGGAGGAATTGGCAGTATTTCTTCGCGATTGACGCTGGATGGGCCACTTTTTTCGGATAAATCCACTTTTGTAATTTCCGGAAGAAGGACCTATGCAGACGTGTTTCTGAAGCTTTCAAAGGATGAAGATCTTAGAAACAACAAACTTAATTTTCATGATTTGAGTGCGAAATTATCTTTTATTCTCAGCGAAAAAGATAAGCTCACTATTTCCAGCTATCAGGGAAGTGATTTTCTTGGGCTTGACGATGAATTTGGTTTGGGATGGACAAATTGGATTTCTTCAGCTCAGTGGAGCAGG
This sequence comes from Algoriphagus antarcticus, assembly GCF_002150685.1. Classification (GTDB taxonomy): domain Bacteria; phylum Bacteroidota; class Bacteroidia; order Cytophagales; family Cyclobacteriaceae; genus Algoriphagus; species Algoriphagus antarcticus. The sequence continues at coordinate 5,841 of NZ_MSSW01000013.1, read as the reverse complement.
AATATTTCTGACAAGGTGTTTTTTGATCTTCAGGGTTATCATTCCCGATATAACTACCGCGTAGAATTTGTGGATCCTGATACAGGTTTTGAATGGAAAAATAAACTTTCTGAAACTGGTGCAAAAGCTCAGTGGACATGGCTACAGAGTGATAACTTTCAAAGTTATTGGGGTTTCCAAAGCCAGCTGTATCACTTTGCCCCGATAGAATTGAATCCTGCCGAAAACAGCAGCATAGAGTCAATCAATACTAATCCAAAAAACGGATTGTTGAATAGTGTTTTTGGAGGGCTCACCTACGAAATCACCCCTAAACTGAGTGCTGAAGCAGGAGTTCGGTGGGGTTTATTCAATCAAATAGGAAATGGAGTTGACTATATATATGAAGGAAATACGGTAGGGCCAGACATACCTGTCACAGATACCGTCAATTTCAAGGTGCTTGAGAATATTAAGTTTTATCAGGGTCTAGAGCCAAGGATAGCTTTTCGATATTTGATCAATGAGGAGTTTTCTGTGAAGGCAGCTTATAATCGCAATTTCCAATATGTGCAAATAGCATCCAATAGCTCTGCTGGTTTGCCTATAGATCGCTGGATTTTGGCAGGAACTTATGTGCCTCCAATACGATCTGATCAAATTTCGCTCGGGTTATTTCACAATTTTGATGAAAACCGATGGGAGTTTTCTGTAGAGGGATATTACAAGGATTTGAGAAATGTGATCGATTTGCGAAATGGTGCTCAGGTACTTTTCACAGATAATGTAGAAACCGAACTTCTCACCGGTAATGGTTGGGCTTATGGTGCTGAATTTTTGCTGAGGAAAAACATAGGTAAGACAACAGGCTGGTTGGCATATACCTATTCGAGGACTTGGAGGGAGATTCCAGGGATCTCTTTGGGGCAAAAATATAACCCTCGATTCGATAGACCGCATGATATCACGCTGGTGCTGAATCATGAATTCTCACCTTCTTGGTCTGCCGGTCTCACATTTATATATACCACTGGGCAGGCAGTTTCATTTCCTATCGGTGTTTATGAGTTGGATTATCAGGCAGTTCCATTGTATTCAGATTTCAGGAACGAGGATCGTTTTCCGGATTATCATAGAATGGATGCATCGGTTACCTACAAAAATGCTGATAAAGGAAGAAAATGGAGAGGGAGCTGGAATTTCTCCGTTTATAATCTCTATGGAAGGAAAAATCCTTTCGCCTATGAATTCAGAGAGATCTACAACAATGATTTTCGATATGATAGTGCTGAGGATGGTCCTGTCGTGTCCACAAGGCAAGGCATAGTAATGACGTATTTGTTTACATTTTTACCATCAATCACCTATAATTTTGAGTTTTGATATGAAGAGATTAAGTATTGTCCTTTTTGCAATCCTGAGTTTTTCTTGCCAAGAGGAAGTTGACCTGCCACTGGTTGTTATTGAAGCTGATACGCCAGTTATCGAAGCTATTTGGACAGATAATCCCTTCTACAATGAAATAACTATTTCACTAGCTAGAAATTATTTTGATTCAGTAGAGACTAAAGTGATCTCTGACGCCAAGGTCTCTATCACCGCACCTGGTACTGCACGACAGATACCATTTGTATTCAATATAAATACACAAAGTTACCTACCCCTTAATTCAGGAGAAGTAGCCAAAGTAGGAGTGACGTATCAGTTAAATGTCATCTGGAATGAAAATGAATTCGTGTCTTCCGGAATACTTTTGGCCCCACCCACAGTCGATAGTGTCGCCTATGAATACCAAGAAGAGCGTCTTTTTCGGGATGAAGGATATTACATAAAAGTGTATGGAGAAATCACTTTTGAAGAGGATAATTATTATAGAATCAGAGTGATAGAAAATGATACACTGAAAAATGACCGCGGTGATTATTTGCTATTCGATGATACATTTGGTTTATCGTTTTTTGAGGAAGGTTTGGAGTTGAATTATTCTTTCGCCGAAAAAGATAGGGTAAGACTTGAATTATTCAGAATCAATAAGAGCAGCTACGAATACCTTAATCAACTAGTCAGTTTGCTATTTAATGACGGGGGACTTTTCTCGCCGCCCCCACAAAATCCGGATTCCAATATCAGCGTCGTAAAAGGTGATTCAGATGTTTTGGGCTATTTTAATGTAGCCTCGGTGATTGCCAAAACTGTCTTGATAGAGGCAAAAGATGATTAATTTATTTTGGAGAAAAGTAAATTGTATCGTAATATTGCAATGTAATTATGGGAATCACAAAATCAGATCTTTTTACCGCCCAGCAAAATGAGCTGGCACAGCTAGCAAAAGCAATGGGTCATCCTGCACGGATAGCGATTTTGCAGTATTTGCTGGCAGCGAAGTCCTGTATAAACGGGACTTTGGTACATGAACTTGGCTTGGCTCAGGCTACCATTTCGCAGCACCTTCGCGAGTTGAAAGAAATCGGGCTGATCCAAGGCACTGTAGAAGGAGTATCTGTGAGTTACTGCATCAATTCAGAAAAGTGGGAATCCGTCAAAACATTGTTTAATGGTCTATTCGATCAGCATGTATCTGCATGTGCTGAAGAAGATTGCTGTTAAAAAAATTTGAAATTATATATCGTAATATTACAATTAAATACAAGGCCATGAAACTATCAGAAATTAAATCCAAACTTCCGGAGCTTTCAGAACTTCAATTTGTTCTGCCTTCTGGAGCAAAGGTTCCTGCTCATTTCCATATTACTGAAGTGGGACAAATCAACAAGAAATTTATCGATTGTGGTGGTACCGTCCGAGATGAAAAAGCTGTCATTTTCCAATTGTGGGAAGATGGGGATTTTGACCATAGACTGGGAGCAAAGAAACTATTGGATATCATCTCGCTTTCAGAAAAAGTTCTTGACTTGGAGGATTTGGAAGTAGAGGTGGAGTACCAAAGTGATACGATTGGTAAGTACGGACTTGATTTTGATGGAGAGGCTTTTGTCTTAACCTCCAAGATGACAGATTGTCTAGCGAAAGAAAAGTGTGGGATTCCCCAGTCAAAACCAAAAATCAGACTAGCTACGCTGGCTGAAAAAGATACTTTTTGTACACCTGGCTCTGGCTGTTGTTAAGTAATTCCCAATGGAAATATACCCGAAGCTTGAAGCCGTAATTGATAGTTATTCTGAGTATTCTCCTTCCAAAGAACGGGAGGAGGTACTTATTCAACTGGTTGAGTATATTCTTGACAAGCTGACTACTGACCGGAACCTATCTTTGAATTTCATCTGCACGCACAATAGCCGTCGTAGTCAATTGGCTCAGGTGTGGGCTCAAACAGCTGCTGATTATTTCGGAATTCCTGTCCGAAGCTTTTCTGGTGGTGTGGAGGCAACGGCTTTCAATGAGCGAGCAGTCAAAGCTTTAGAAACTTCAGGTTTTGATATAATAAAAGAAGGAGAGCAAAACCCAGTTTATTCTATCTATTCAAGTGCTGATGCACTACCGATCCTTGTTTTTTCTAAGATTTACGAGGATAAACAAAATCCTCACCAAGGCTTTGCTGCCATCATGACTTGTGATCATGCAGATGAGAATTGCCCTTTTATCCCAGGTGCTGATATACGCATTCCGCTACGATATGAGGATCCAAAAGCTTTTGATGATACAGCTCAAGAGGCTGAAAAATATTTAGAAAGATCATTGCAGATAGGCGCAGAGTTATTTTTTGCTTTTCGCAGAGTAAGGCAAGTGTTTACTATTTAATTACCGATTTGTGCTAAAAATCTTTTAACCACGGTGGACGCTGAGTTTTCACAGAGAGCACGGCCTATGATTTAGCCTTATGCTGAAAGAAACTGTAAGCCCATACTACTCAAACTTAGCATAAACGCCTGGGTAAAAGTGATCAAACAATCTTGTTCTATTATCTCAGGGTACGCTTCTACCGTACTAATACGAAAAATTCGTAGGATTATTAAAAATTCGTTTTTACATTAGGGATATGAACGAATTAAATAGCAACGAAGAAAGGATCATGCGAATTTTTTGGAGACTTGAAAAAGCGCTAGTCCGAGATGTACTCGAAGAGCTGCCAGACCCAAAGCCACCCTATACCACCTTGGCTTCTTCTATCAAACTACTGGAGAAGAAAGGGTATTTGGATCACAAAGCTTATGGCACCACACACCAGTATTTTCCATTGATCTCACAGGCTGACTATAGCAAAAGAAGCGTGAATCAATTGGTAAAGCATTATTTCGAAGGTTCGGTGGGAAATTTCCTCTCTTTCATGGTGAAGGAAAATAAGATTTCTGATAAGGAAATTGAAGATTTACAGAAGATGATCGATGATATGGACAAACCTAATGAGTCATGAATGCTATCCTAATTTATCTTGTCGAGGCAAGTATCTGCGTCGCTATCACAGTCCTTTTTTATCGATTTGTCTTGAGTGAATTGACATTTTTCACCCTGAATCGTGTGTTATTGATCGGCATGTTGATGCTTTCATTTGTCATTCCTATGTTGTCTTTTAATGTGGGGATCACATCAATAGGTACTGGGGAGATTCTACTCCCAGAATTTCTAGTGGGCAAAGAAGTTGCCCAGGAGTCGGTTAGCTTTTCCTGGCAGGAAATTGTCTTTTATACTTACCTCGCTGGAGTGGTAGTGATGACGGTTCATTTGATTTTGGGCTTTCTTACTTCCCAGCGCTTGCTTGGCAAGTCGAGATTGATGCGCTATCAGAATTACTGGATTGCGGTGCATCCTAAGTTTATTCCGGCTTCCTTTTTCAGCTATATTTTGCTACCGGATTTCGATCCGAATAGATCTGAGCAAAAGCAAATCGTGCTGCATGAATCGATTCATGTGCGCTTGAAGCATAGCTGGGATTTGCTGTTGATTCAGTTTGCCAAAATCATCTTTTGGTTCAACCCGCTGATCTATCAATTCGAAAGATCACTACGTGAGGTGCATGAATATCAAGCTGATCAGGGAGTGACTTCTACCTATTCAAAGAAGGAGTATTCAGGACTTTTACTGCAGATGATCACTGGAGGACAGGGCTGGCACTTCATGAATAACTTTAATCAATTTCAAACCAAAAAACGAATCATTATGATGAGTAAACCACAATCTCAGAAAAAGGAAATGCGCAGATTTCTGCTTGCAATTCCCGTAATGGCGGCACTATTTTTCGTGTTTTCATGTGAAATAACGCCCGAAGAAGACATCGAGGGCCCTACCATGATGGGCGAATCAGCAGCTCCCAAGATAGGGCCCACTGATATTACTGCAAGAAAAATGGCTAAGGATGGGGAAGTAATTTTTGATGTAGTAGAAGAGCAGCCAAATCCTCCGGGAGATATGGAAGGTTGGAATAACTACTTGAAAAATAATTTGAGATATCCTGCCGAAGCCAGAAGGTTAGGTGTTGAGGGAACAGTGATTGTAGTCTTTGTGGTCAATACTGACGGCAGCCTTTCTGACATAGAGATTCTTCGAGGAATCGGAGGCGGCGCTGATGAGGAAGTTGTTCGTATCATCGAAAATGCACCCGACTGGAACCCTGGTAAACAACATGGGACAGTTGTTAATACTAGAATGAGACTTCCAGTAAGATTTAAACTTGACTAAGATTTAAACTTGACGATAAGGATAAAAATGACGTTTAGAAACTTGAGTTCTAAGTTCCTGAACAAGTCACGTATATAAAAAGACTCTTCAAGAATCCAGGAGTCAAGAGATTTTTGAAAGTCATGAAAAATTATACTTAAACCAAAATGTTATTATACGGAATCTTGCCAGTAAAAAATTTATAGGATCAAAAATTCAATGACACCTTAAATTCTGGTTTACTCCGGT
>NZ_MSSW01000129.1 GCF_002150685.1 Algoriphagus antarcticus | reverse complement strand
TAAAACTTTTTAATATCTGGTGTTAGAATTACTTCATAGATCATTCAAAAAGTCTCTGGCACTTTCCTTTTTTAATCCTCCTTTTTCAATCTTTTCAGCCTGAACCAAGCTCGATTCTAATTCCTCTTCGAACACTAGAAATTCTTCCTTTTCAACTATTTCAAATTCAATTCCTTCTCTGCTTAAAAAGTCTGCAATCGATTTGATTTGATTTTTATTTTTTGGGTAGGCTTTGATTCTGAGAGTTTCCATTTCGAATAGAGTTTTACTCAATTTACGAGGAAGCTGAAAATAGTCGTATTTCGGAACAAGGTATTATAGAATATATGAAGTATTTCAGAGGGTTTTGTCCTGAAATTACCTATGTGATTTTCGATTTAGTTCTTTCTGCCCTTTTGAGAATCGCTAAATTGAATTAGTACCCAACCCTTCAGACAAGGCTAATTTATTTAGGGCCTTAGAATGGACTTCAGAAAAAATCTATTGACTTTTCCTCATAAACCTCTGAAGACTTGATTGATATGGTCTAACTCTGAAGACCTAACTAGCGTATCAAGCTTGAGCTAAATGGTCTGACAAAAGAAAAGATGTTAGCTAGAATAGGAATTGCTGGATTACCCAACTTATATTTATCTAGTTGTCAATTTTCTAAATGATTAGATGTATAGTATTTTTCTAAAAAGCTTTAAACCGAATCGGCTATGAGAAACTTGCTTTTAGTTTTATTTTTCTTCTCCTCTCTAGTTGCCGTTGCCCAATCCATAAAAGGAGTAGTTCGAGAAAAAGAAACTGGCCTTCCTCTTCCATTCGCTAACGTCTTTGTCAATAACACTACCCAAGGCATAGCCACCGATGCAGAAGGTAAGTTTAGCCTATCTGGTAATTTCCCGGCAGAGATTGAGCTGGTTGCTTCCTTTGTGGGCTATGTGACAGAGGTGAAGACGATATCTTTTGGAGGAAAAAGCGAAATGGAGGTGGTTGTTGAGCTTTCGTTTAACGAATCCAATCTTTCCGAAATTGAACTCAAAGCCAAGCGGGATAAGTCTTGGGAGCGGAAATTGGGAAGATTTGAAGATGTGTTTTTAGCTGTTTTTGACGATCCCATTATTTCGAAAGTCGAAATTCTCAATCCATGGGTGGTGGAGTTTGAAAGAGTCAAAGGGAGTAAGAAATCCAATTATTTTAAAGCGTCAGCACAGGCTACTAATCTGTTGAGGTTCCAGAGTTTTGCGCAAAGGTGTTTTTTTATCTTTGTACTTAAATTAATTGATGTAGCACAAACCACAGGCGAAATCGTTAATTTGAATAAACCCTAAAGTCATGGATATAAAGGAAGAAAAAATAAATCTGATTTATTGGTTGTCAAATATCAATGACACTAAAGTGATCAATCAAATCAAGGCTATTCAGCTCGAGAACGAAGCGTTAGATATTTATCACCTCAGTTCAGATGAGAAACGAGCAATAGAAAAAGGTCTTAAGCAAATTGAAGAAGGTAAAGTGAAATCCCATCACACGGTTATGGGTACTATAAAAGCGACTTTCCCGACACTTTTTTGATCAAATATGGAGGTCATATGGACTGACGATGCAGAAGCGGATTTAATCGAAAATCTTAATTATTTGATTAAAGAGTAGTCAGAAAAATCTGCAAGTAACTTGATCAAAGAGATTGATGCTGTCATCGAAATGATCCAAATAAATACAGAGCTGTATACGCTAACTGAGATTCCATCTGTTAGAAAAGCGGTGATCAGAAAGCAAATTTCCTTGTACTATAAGATTGATGGATCAAAATTATATGTGCTCCGAATTTGGAATAATTACAAAAATCCAGACTTTTTAAGGGTTTAATTAGAAGGAATTAATCAAAAAAAGACCTTCGAGGTTTTTGAAACCTCAAAGGTCTTGATACTTATTACTAAAATATGAATACTTCTTTTAGGCAAACATCAATTTTCCTTTAGGCTTTGGAATTGACTTGCCAATTTCTTTCGCAGTTTCAATCCATTCTTGAATCACAATCTCAACATTTTGAAGGGCTTCTAAATAACTGATTCCATCGGCAGCACAGCAAGCGAGTACTGGAACTTCCGCGATGAATGCTTCATCAGCCTCGCTCCAGTAAATAATAATTTCGTATCGTTGATCAGTCTTCACTTTTTTCTTGGCTTAATTGATATTTCAATATAATGAATCT
>NZ_MSSW01000128.1 GCF_002150685.1 Algoriphagus antarcticus | reverse complement strand
TTGGATCAAGTACAAACCATCTGTCTATAGCAGGATTCCCCCCACTGGGTGTAGTCTCGACACCGTGGTGACTGGGTGTAGTTTGTCCCGTACAGCTGTCGGGACTACACCCTCCTATCAGTTCCAATTTTTAATTGGGAATACCTGCCAGACTCACTAATAATCCACCTCAATTAAACCTTTCAATCCAGAATACCTGCCCGACGTGGCGGGGTTCCGAGCACTTGAATATAAGAAATCTTCAGCATTTTCTACCCAGGGCCCCTAACAGGGTTTTCATGAATGTACGCCATCCTGCTTTCAATCATTTCAAGTTTATACAACTCAATTGCATGATTTTCATGGGTCCAAAACTGCAATTCGCCTGATCGCTTATTAAACTTAGCATGATACTCAAAAATCATCTTCAACCACTCTCGCCTACTTTCTTGAGAGTTTTCAAGAATCATTTTCAATAATTTCTTACTCGTGAACTTTTTGAAATCCCGCACCCAATCCGAGAGCTTTCTGTCCTTTTGCTGAACGACCAAATGAATATGATTGCTCATGATCACATAGCCGTACAAATACAAACCCTTTTCCTTTCGACAATAGATCAAATTCTCCAAAATGAAATCCCGATATACTTTTCTGGTAAAAACATCTGCCCAACCTACCACTTGGAACGTAAAGAAATAAGGTATTTTATAAGTTAAAATTTGATTTTATTGGTCTCATAGAATCTCGCTTGGGTGATTCTTGCCTACATTTAAAAGATCTTCAATTACTCGATTTCTTGATCACGAATTTGATAAGCTTCTCCCATATCATCAACATAAAGAGAGTTGCTCGAATTAAAAATTCAATATATATAAAGGTGTAGTCCCGACAGCTGTACGGGACAAACTACACCTAGAGTCCAACACCCCATTACAAATTATACCTATACTACACTCACCTGCAATAACAAGAAACTTCTCCACTCTCAGTATGAGAGTTTAGATTTATACTTATCTTCAAAATTATTCTTAAAATAATTATTTAAAATTTTAACTTTAGGATTTTCCATTTCTTTGGAGACCACTAATTTTCTGTTATTTATTTTTAAATAGACTTTCTTACTTAATAATTCACATAATACATATATAGACATCGATATAAATACAAAGGCTAAAACAATATTTACTCCAATCTTTCTCACCTCAGTATTTTCTAATTCCAACACAGAATTAAACTGATTAAATCTAGAAAATAGATTATAAAAAATAATAATTGAACAAAGCAGAAAAAATATAGAAATTACTATTAGAATAATTCTATTTTTAACCATAACACCATATCCAAGTTCCAAGCTAGAAATTTCACTGAATTTTAACACTCTAGTAGGCCCATTTTTAAATAAAAACAAACCATTTTCTAAATCAATTTTAAACTCAATAACATCAATCATAATTCAATTTTTTAAGAGCTTCTTTTCATTAAGTTCAGTAAAATTTACAGGAATCACTGGGTCATTCAAAAGCCAAGGCATATTTTGCTTCATGAAATAAATTTCAAGCCCTCTATTAATCAAAATTTCAATCACTTGTCGTGCCTTTGAATTTTTAATTGAAATTAAATCTTGCCCCATATGTGTCGCCCGAAACTTGCTACCTCCCGGAAAATATTCAAACATATTTATTCCTTTCATGCTATTCCAATTCTTATCAACCCAAAAAGTATTTCCTCTTCTATCAGACATTTTATAGTAAGTTATGCCATCAACTTCCTTGGAATTTCCTACATACCCATATCCTTTGCCATTCTCTCTAGATATTTCATTAGGAGTTTTTTGTTTAGAGTCACTATTTCCTGAACAACAATCTTTCTTCTCTTGATCATTCTTGCTTTTTTTATCAGAAAGATATCCACCATCTTCTGTATGGCTCCATACGTTTCCGATATCAATATCTTCACCATATCCTCCTTTAACTACCTGCCCAGTACCCACTTCATTTTGAGTAGGATCCTCACTGTCGCTGTGTTTCGGGGTTGCGTGAACGATTGCAACCTGCGGTGCCATCCCATCCGGATCGATATACCTCAGCGGATTATTGAATGCATAATTGTACGGTGAATGCCTACGCATCTTTTCCGCCAGTGGATCAAGTACAAACCATCTGCCAATGGCCGGATTCCCGATACGCTTCACTATCGGGACAGGCTATACATCCTAGCTCCGAAGTCATAC
>NZ_MSSW01000127.1 GCF_002150685.1 Algoriphagus antarcticus | reverse complement strand
TAGTTAAAGGAGGATATGGTGAAGATATTGATATCGGAAACGTATGGAGCCATACAGAAGATGGTGGATATCTTTCTGATAAGAAAAGCAAGAATGGTCAAGAGAAGAAAGATTGCTGTTCAGGAAATAGTGACTCTAAACAAAAAACTGCTCCTAATGAAATATCTAGAGAAAATGGCCAAGGATATGGATATGTGGGGAATTCTAAAGAAGTTAATAGTATAACGTACTTTAAAATGTCTGATAGAAGAGGAAATACTTTTTGGGTTGATAAGAATTGGAATAGCATGAAAGGAATAAATATGTTTGAATATTTTCCAGGTGGAAGAAAGTTCGGGGAAACAGATATGGGCCAATCAAAACTAGGAATTTATATTCGAGAACATCTTTTGAATCATTTAGATAATATTCTTTGGCTTTGGGGTCCAAAAATGCCTCCTGGATCAATGCCAGGGCAACCTTACTTTGGTCCAGGTCTGCCATTGGAAAACCCAGACTCAGGTAAATCAGAAATTAAGTTATGAAAGATATTATTGATTCTACTTTTAAATTGACCCCAGAAGGCATTCATCTTCTTAGAAATAAATATACTTATCGCTTGATATTATATAGTGAAATAGAGAATGCTTTTTTAAAGAAAGGAAGATCTGTTAAAAATTGGGCAGCTGTATTAATACTTGGGTTTATATGTTTAGGGTTGTTGATGCTGTTTGTTTATTATGTAATAAATAGTGCGTTAGTTCCAGATAAGAGTGTGAGGCTTTTTAATTTATTAGGACACGGGCTAATTGCAATATTGGTATTAGGTGGGATATCTGTATTTTCAATTTATAATGCACTAAAAATGATTCCAGTGATTGAGATTTTGGTAAATGGTAGATTTCACAAATTAAGAATTCTAAGAAATAGAGAAGAGGTATTGAGAGTTTTGGAATATTTGGATTCTCAGGGAGTTCGTGTAATGAAGTAATTGTTTGATAATTATATCTAAAAGTAAATGACATTTTTCTCTCTACTTAAGTGTGTTTGGAATTCCTGACTTCCGGAAAAAAAAAGAACATGTATAGATAGGTGTAGTTTTTATTTACCCTTTTCTATTCTAATTGAATTGTAAGTTAGGTAAACCTTCCAGAAGTATGAAATTTGATTGGCTGAAGAGATTTTGCAATTCCACCCTGATATTTCCACGAATTTACTATTCGCATTAAAAGTTTATTAATGTGGCTTGGTCTTATGCCGTCAAAGACAGAGTCCGAAGCTAAGAAGTAGAGCAGCGCGATAGTGTGGAGGTTAGAGTTTTTGGTAAATATTTCGATCCTGATGGGATGGCGCCGGTAATTATCAACCAAGGCACTGCCAGTCATAGCGACAGTGAGGATAACTCAAAATGAAGTGGCTACTGGGCAGGTTGTTAAGGGAGGGTACGGTGAAGATATTGATATTGGAAGTGTATGGAGCCATACAGAAGATGGAGGATATCTTTCTGATAAGAAAAATAAAAAAGAAAATACTGGTGAACAAAATGAATCGAGGGGAGAACAAACTACTCAAAATTCTTATTCGGAACAGTCAAGTAGTATCCATGATACACAACTAGACTATATGTTTGTTGAATATGTTGGTGCAAATGCTACATTCTATATTGATGGAGGTTACAGTGTATACAAAGGATCGGACGGAAGCTGGTATGTTTCAATAGTTGCTTCAGGTCATACTCCAAATAGCAGAAATGGAGATGTTTATTTTAGGGGAGGAGTAAGTATTACTGTAGATGGAAAAGTATCTCAACTAAAAGAGTTACATGTCCCTACTGGTTCGGTAGTAGGCCCTGCAAATTATCCAAGAGTTTTTATTGGAGGAGTAACAATGCAGCTACCAAAATCGGGAAATATGCAAGTTAATTTAAATATACTGGCATCCGAGTAAAAAAAGTCAGCCAAAATCAGCATTCCTAGAATAGTACAAAATGGGAAAGACGGAACACCTATTTGGTAGTTTCCCCCTTTTGGTGCAAGTTGTGGTTACACACAATAACCAGCCCGATGCAACATACAAAATTATCCGGACAGCCGCTTCCCCTGCTCGGCTTAGTCAAAAGTTCGTGGTGACTGGGTGGAATTTGCAATTCCACCTTCATATCCTTTGGAATTTGTAATTCTAGTCCATTATAATGATCAGACAAAGACAACAAGACTCCCGGCGGCTATGCTACTGCTTGGCTGAATGCCGGGAGAAACCATATCCTGGGGCCATCCCGATCTCAGGAAGTACAGCAGGGCGACAGTGTGGACTTGGGGTTTTTGGAAAATACGTAGATCCAAAGAAATTCAAGTTGTCACCAGCCAGCTTTGTGAGGACAGGCATGGATAAGAAACTGATCCAACAACTCACCGAATATGGTCAGAATCTTACCTCAGGTGGAGTGAATGAAATCGCCATTGCCCATGTGATTGCTTTGGTGATTACTGAGCTGCAACAG
>NZ_MSSW01000126.1 GCF_002150685.1 Algoriphagus antarcticus | reverse complement strand
TTTTTTTTTTAAGCCTACCTGGTCCAACCTTAATAATTGTTATTTATGAAGAGTTTTTACAAATCGCTCGCCACCCTTATTCTCTTTTTTGTAGGGTTCCTTCTATTCAGTTCCTTTGAGCTCAAAGGAATGCTTTCAGAAAAGAATTCCTTTTCTTCAAATGGTCAATTTCTGGAAAAGTACCACGGAGACTTTGACTTTGATGGTTCGGAGAAATTAGCTCCTTGTGGAGGAATAAGTCCGTTGGATTGTTCAGAAATTAAAAGAACGCTCCCTATAAATTTAGATTTCACTCTTGATCAAGGGGGATTGTCTGAAAGTGGGTTTTCAATGACTTTAGAGTCAAGCAAGTTTATGGCTCCATACCTTTCTTTAACATCTTATGACCCTACCCGAATCTCAAGAGATGGTTCGGGCTTAACCATAACTAGCACAAGAGGAATTTTTTTTAGTCAGCAGTCAGATCAGGGATCACCTTCATCTGGAAATACTAATACTCAAGTAAATGCTCTGGGTGCGGGTCTAGATGTTTCTAATCAGATATATAGTATTTCTGCTACACTGGATAATCCAGATTTTTCTGTTAGCTCAGGTAACTCCTCTCAACAGGCTGGGATTTGGTTTGGTATTGATGAGGACCACTATGTGAAGCTGGCCATAGTGAAAACTTCTTCAACAAATAGAAAAATTCAGCTACAAGTGGAAGATATGGACCAATCTTCCCAAGCGACTGCCTTCTTAGAAATAAATACTTCCGATCTAACTTCCAATTCAGGTGAAATTACTCTAAGACTTGAACTTGACCCTGTCGCTAATACTGCTCAGGGTTTTTTCAGGTTAGGTAACGGTGAAGAAGTGCAGGTGATATCTGCTACTTCAGAACCAAGTATCAGGCCTGTACCAACTTCATATTTTTCTGGTGTAACTTTTGATTCTGAAAATCCAACAGAATTATCTTCATTTGCAGGCATTTTCACTTCTCATAGAAACTCTACAGGAAATCCAATTGTAGCTAACTTTAAGAATTTTTCTATTTCCGAAGTTCAAAGTTCTGAAAACGACATTGTCGATTTTTCTTTTTCAGAGCAAACTGGAGCAGCAACTGTTGATGCTGTCACTAATACAGTTTCCATCGTGGTGGCAAATGGGTCCAACCTAGGTTCACTGATTCCTACAATTGGTATTTCTGTTTCTGCAGTCATTAGTCCTGCATCCGGAGTAGCGCAAGATTTCTCTGTTCCGGTAAATTATACAGTGACAGCAGAAGATGGAACTTCTCAAGTTTGGACAGTCACAGTCACAGAAGCCGCTGGGATTTCACCGATTGCAGTTCCTTTTAGAATGAATGTCTTTGGTGCTGATTATACCAAAGATGGTGACCTTTTTGAGGCTGAAAATACAGATTTTCTCTATACCGCTGAATCCACAATCACTCAGACATCGAACACAGCTTATACCCCGTATTCAGTTCCAGGGGGTCATACCGATCTATATTATCCTAGAAGATTTGGACCTGACTTCGGATACTCTTTACCAATTGCTAATGGGAGTTATACTGTTCGAGTGCACATGGTGGAGAACTTTCAGACTGCGGTAGGTACTAGAATATTTGATATTTTGTTAGAAGATGAAGTAGTTGAAAACGATCTTGATTTAGTAGCTTCATTTGGCAAAGGTGTTTTAGCTCTCAAATCATATGATGTAGTAGTTTCAGATGGTGAGTTGAATCTTAACTTTTTAGCTTCGATTAATAATGGTATTGTTCAAGCTATTGAGGTTCTTCCACTTACTCAAAGTTCTGAAAACAGTATTTTGACTTTTTCATTAGGTGAAGAAACTGGGCCTGCAACCGTGGATCCAATCAATCATACTATTTCTATAGAAGTTTCAACTGGGGCAACAAGTTCCCCTCTGATACCATCAATTACGATCTCCGATTTATCATCAATTAATCCTGCTTCCGGAGTAGCGCAAGATTTCTCTGTTCCTGTAAATTATACAGTGACAGCAGAAGATGGAATTGATCAAGTATGGCAGGTTTTGGTGACAGAATTGACAGCGGCTCCATTTGAAGCAAAAATTAATTTCCAGGACAATATCGTTACGCCTCCTGTTGGATATTCAATAGACTATGGACAAGCCTTTGGCAGCAATACTATTTCAAATAATGGTTCTGAGTTTCAATATGGATGGAAGCTAAAGTCAAGTGGAACACCTATTGATGCTACTGATGGAACTAATGGCGTTGGTAGAAATAGATTTACTTCAGTTGCTGCGTATAACTCTGCATCTAATCAAGGAAAACTTGAAGGTAGCCTAGTTCATTTCCAAGGTGACAATGTCAGAGATAATACCGGTGGAACACTTCAATGGGCAGGAAACAACAGAGGCAATGAATTGATTTGGGAGATTCAAATTCCAGATGGAGTGTATGAAGTGACTCTTGGTTTAGGTGATTTTGGTCCAACTAATTTGGATAGCCGTCACAGTGCAACAGTAGAAGGATTTACAATCATTCCTGCTTTTCAACCGACTCCAGGTCAGGTAAAAACAGAATCAATGATAGTGGAAGTAACTGACGGCTTGTTGACTATCACTGGAGAAGGTGGATATAACTCTAAAATCACCCACATAGAAATCGTCGAAAGCACCGACACGCCTGTTTCTGGAATACTTTCTTTTGATCCCAATTCAGCAATTGCTGAGCTATCACTTAGTGCTACAGGTACTTTAAGCAGCACGCTTTCAGGAATTGGAGCAGGTTCTATAGGGTTGATTATTGATGATATTCTCAATCTGAAAGACAAGACAGTTTTTGGAAACAACGACTGGCTTTCACTTCCTGCAACCGCTGGTCTTGGTGAACTTATTTTTGAAACAAGCGCTATTGATATCGCTAATCCAAATGGAACAACTTTTTCAATTGGAAACACCAGAGCTGATAAAGTTATCGCCACAGCAAAAGGATTTAAGCCAGCTACTTTGGATTTAGCTCTTGACGTAGTTGAGCCACTCAGCATAGAG
>NZ_MSSW01000125.1 GCF_002150685.1 Algoriphagus antarcticus | reverse complement strand
ATAGCCAGTTGTTCTTTTCATCTCGTCCAATATAGTTCTAATAATTCGTGTGCTGTCTTCTGTATTTTTTGTCGCTCTTCTTTACTTTGGCCACTTACTAATTGCAATTTTTCTTTAAGGTCAATATAAATTGGTTGTTTTATGCTCGAAAGTAAAAGTCCGCCTTTATTGAGTTCTTCTGTAATTTCCTTTTTTAGATTTTCCTTGTCGGTCTGCAAGTCGTCAATGTAATCAAACCCACATTTGATAATTGAATTTGATTTTAATTTTTCAAGTTGTTTGTCAAGGAATGGAAGTCCGTATTTTTTAAAGTCTCCAAAAAATTGTTCAACGGTGTTTGTTGTTGTTTCAACTTGTCCGTTGTGAAAATAGTAAGCGTCTTGAATATTTAACCCACCAGAATTATGTTTTAACACTTTTAAGTCCTGATGTGGATTTAAAAGTCCAATGTTGTAGTGATTTGAAA
The DNA here is from genome assembly GCF_002150685.1 of Algoriphagus antarcticus. GTDB lineage: Bacteria > Bacteroidota > Bacteroidia > Cytophagales > Cyclobacteriaceae > Algoriphagus > Algoriphagus antarcticus. The sequence continues at coordinate 3,053 of NZ_MSSW01000125.1, read as the reverse complement.
AAATGTATTCTGGATTTAATCTTGAAGCTATTGAGCAAGCAAAGTTTTTGTCTTTAAGCGTAAAAATTATGTGAAGAAGTTCATAAATGGTCAAATTGTTTACCTGTCTAAGTCTTTGAAAAGTGTAGCAACTATTCTTATATGCCAAGAACTCAAAGTCAGGCAAAATTTCACTTGCTGTCTGAATGAGAATATGTTTAATCTCCCCCTTTTTCAGTTCAGGTGATTTGTCCTGCTTAGTTGTCAACGCTTTTATTTTGTCTAACAAGTTCACTTTTTCTTTGTTGTTTTTGGTCGTCCTATCATTGGCTATAACGGTTGGGTATATGAAAAGTAGCGGCTTAAAATGCCAACACTTTCGGTTAATCACAAATTTTATTAATATGCCAAAACTTCAAATTAAGCACTTAACCCGCTATTTTTTATATACCGTGTGTGTGCCTTGAATGGTGAATATAGACCAAAAAGATGGTCGTTCCAACGGGTGAAAGTCCCTTAAGCGCGGGAGTCGTTACCCGAAGCCAAGCAAGTGGCAAGGTGGTTTACCGCGAGGTATGCACTGAAGTAAGCCAGACTGCGGTGTCTGTACTGACGAACAGGAACTCTATACTGAGGCTATGAGGCTGGATGAGGTAGCACATCATGCCGAAGTCCTAAGCTCTGATTTACAGAGATGAGCCAAAATAGTAGATAGAGCAGCGATAGGCACAAGGATATTCATCTTACCGAGGGAGATCTCTAGATGTCGAGAACATCCAAGAGAAGTCAGCAGAGGTCATAGTAGCTATGAGCAACGAGCCATAAGAACTATGGAGGTCTCACAAAAGTAGTGAAGGACTGAACATTGGATTACGTCCAAATTCGATAGGGAGTACTGTTTTGGTACAGCCTTATCTTAAACGGACAGGGTTAACAAGTAAATGATGATAGAAAAAGTACTCAACCGTAAGAACCTTTATAAAGCCTACCGACAGGTGGTGCAGAACAAGGGTTCGGCAGGGGTGGACGGCATGAATGTGACTGAATTACTTTCCTACTTGGAAGGCAACAGGGACAGGATTGCCACATCCATTCTTAACCATACGTATGTATCAAAACCTATCAAGGGAGTGGAAATTCCCAAGAGTAACGGAAAGACCAGATTATTAGGTGTTCCCACAGTAGTAGACAGGTGGCTTCAACAGGCAGTAAGCCAAGTGCTGATGACCAAGTACGAACTCACGTTCGAGGAACACAGCTACGGCTTCCGTCCCGAAAAGAATATCCACAAGGCAGTTACACAGGCTCTGAAAAACATCAATGATGGCTATCAGGACATTGTGGACATTGACCTGAAAGGATTCTTCGACGAAGTTGACCACTCGACGCTTCTCCAATTGATCTACCAACGGGAAAAATGTCCGACAACTCTCCGTCTCATCAGAAAGTGGCTACGTGCACCCATCCAGACCAACGGAAAACTGCACAGGCGTAGGAAAGGTGTACCACAGGGATCTCCTATCAGCCCGCTTCTGTCCAACATCCTTCTGGATTTATTGGACAAGGAACTGGAAAGGAGAAACCTTAAGTATGTCCGATATGCTGATGACTTCAGCATCTACACCAAGTCAAAGAAGGAGGCTAGAAAAGTGGGTAACGAGATTTATCTTTTTCTAAAAGACAGGCTCAGACTGCCTATAAACAAAGAGAAAAGTGGCATCCGCAGACCCTCTAACTTCGAAATGTTGGGACATGCATTTGTTCCGACATACCAGAAAGGGGTGAAAGGAAAATACCAGTTGGTGGTCAAAAAGAACAGTTGGGAATCACTTAAACGAAAGCTCAAGCAGCTCACCAAGAAAACCAAACCTTACAGCTTCGAGGAACGGTTGAAAAAGTTGGCTGAAGTCTGGCGTGGATGGGTAACCAATTATCGTCTCGCCAGTATTACAGCGAAACTGAAATCAATCGATGAATGGCTTAGAAACCGACTTAGATACTGTATTTGGCATGACTGGAAGAAGCCTGAGCGGAAACGTAAAAACCTGATCAGATTGGGAGTGGATCAAGATCATGCGTATGCATGGAGTAGAACTAGAAAAGGTGGATGGGCAGTAGCTCAGAGTCCAATTCTGATTACTACTATCACTCTGTCACGCCTAAGAAGAAAAGGGTATGAGTCAATGCTTTCCTACTACCTCAAAACGCAACCTACAATCCAGTGAACCGCCGTATACGAGACCCGTACGTACGGTGGTGTGAGAGGCGCACCTCGTCAGTTACAACTGGCGAGGCCGTCTACTCGATTGGCAGTAGTTATTTATTTTTTCGGATTTATCTTCGGAATCTCAAAATTTCCAACTTTCATTATTAGACTATTCTTATTTTTTTTCAGATTTTCAAAAAATTCCGATATTTCATTTTCATAAGCTCTTTTGCTTACAGAAAAAAGCAATAATCCTTTCGTTTTTTCAGTTTCTATATTTGTATATCTATAAATATTTCTCTCTACAACCAACAATTTTTTTCCGTCTTCAGAACTTACACTCATTATAAAGTCAATTATTGTTTCTCCGTCTTTTTCTAAAACTGTAAAATTTATTATTGGATTAGTTTCTTTCGCTTTTTCAAGTTCTTGAATTTTTTGATTTACTAAATCTTTTACTTTAAACTCTCCTTTTAGAAAGTCAATTGTAACCATTGATTTGAATTTCTCAAGAGTTTGCTCTTTTGTTAAATATTCTTGTTTATAATAAACTTCATTTGGGTGCGAACTCCATACTAAATTATAATTCTGATTGTCGAATTTTATTGTTTTTTCCGTTTCAAGATAATTTTCAACATTTTGAGAATTCACAACAATTGATAAAAAAAGCAAAAGTGTTGTAACTATTAATTTATTCATATTTTTCTATATTATTTTCTGGTTTTATTTTGGTTTTTAATTACTGCCAACGTTGATGTGTATGGACCGTTGCGTGTCTCACACACGAACCTATCCAAATATAGACAAACTTTTGAGGATTGCTATAATATTCCAAAAAAGCACAGACCCAGCAATGGTCTATACACGG
>NZ_MSSW01000124.1 GCF_002150685.1 Algoriphagus antarcticus | reverse complement strand
AGCCTGTCCCGATTTTTATCGGGAAGACCCGTACGTACGGTGGTGTGAGAGGCGCACCGTGGGCTTATGGCTCACGGCCGTCTACTCGATTAGCGGTTCGTTGTTTTCTATTCATTGTCATTAGGTCTAATTTGGTCAGCAAGTTTTTTAGGTGCGACTTCACAATATGCAGTTGTCAAGGCGTCAATAAATAGTTCTTTATGAACTTTACTCATTTCTATTAGTGTCCAACCTTGTTTGCCCCACTTATTGTCAACAGGAAATATTATGCTCTTATCGGAAGACGAAAAAACGTTTTGGTCAATTTCCGATAATTTAATACAAGCTCTTTTCTTTATAACGTCATAAGTTGCAAAGATTTTCTTTTTCACTCTGAAAGAAGTCTTTTCAAAATGAGGTTCTTCTGTTGCTTCTGGAAACGAAAGTGCCAATTTTCTGAAAGTATCAATAGCTACCATAAAAATCATTTGTTTTCTTCAAACCACTTGACAATTGAAGGCATACTTCTCTCAAAGCCACCGGGAATAAAAAAATTTAAAACGCCTGTTTTTTTGTCAGTTCTATTACAAAAGTCGTGAATAGTTTTGGCTGGTATTCTTATAAACGTTCCTTTTTCTGCATCTATCCAATTGTCGCCAACGAGGATAGAAGTTGTACCTTCCAAAACATAAAATACTTCGTCATTGTCTTCGTGTAAGTGTGCACCCACGCCTTCCAAATTTGGTTCTAACCACCATTCTGAAATGCTATACTTCTCGTTTGTTTCGTTTTCATCCGCTTTAAAAATAGCTGTCATAGTTCCGCAGTTGTAAGTTCTACCTTCGCCTACCTTCAGAATTAATTTGTCGGTTTCGATTTGTTTATGTTTCATTTTAATCTTTATTATCTTAGGTTAAACTTTAAATGGCTTACCAATACCTGTTTTTATAAAATCTGTCAGACTATCGGTGAAATTATGCCAACCACTTTCGCAAATATTGTAGCATTCAATTTCGGGTGTCAAGCCTAAATGTGTTAAACATATTTCTGTTTGGCTATCTTGCCTTGATATTTCCCAAATTATTTTAGTGTTAATCCACTCTGTTTTGTTTTTGAGTTCTGGTATGTCAATAACAGAGTCGGTAACATTCCAAACCACTTTGGCATTTGGTATTAACTCTTCAACTTTCAATGTTTTGAAAACATTAGACCCAAAACGTATGGTAAACGTTTCATCTTGTTTATCAGAAGAACCTTCAAACATTTCTGTCCACCACTTTGCAATAGAGTTGGTCAATGCTTCATAAACACTTTTGTCTGTCGCTTGAAGTATGATTGTTTTTTTAAAGTTTTCCATATTTATATTTTACTATTCTTTTTTTACCGTAAGCCGTTCATAAAAAGCCCGTGTCAGCGGTTTGATGATTTGTTTATGGTCAAAGTTATTCGTCATTTAGTGAGTTAATTCCCTGTTCTTTTAATTTTGACAAAGCGTCTTTCATTGCCTTCACTTGTTCAGTTGGGTGTTTTTGCCAAACTGTTACTTCTCCTACAACTCTAAACGGTTCTGTTGAACGATAAGACATTGTTGGATTTCCTGGAAATTTTTTGTCCGTCAAGTCTGGATCATTTTCAAGTTCTCCTATGGCTTCAACCAAATAAATTCTTTCTCGTCCTAGTCCAACCGCAAGCTCAGCACCCCAAATTGCTGGGTCTAATGTTGCTGTAAGAAAAATATATTTAGCATTATTTCTTTTTCCAAAATTTGAGTTGTAACCAACTTCGATAAGGTCGCCTAACTTCAAATCAGCTTTTGTACCGTGAAAATATGTTTGGCTAAATGGTGTATGAATAGTTGTATCTTCATTTATTTTATTTGACATATGCTTGACTTTTAATTTTTTTGTTTGTGTCATTCATTAATTCAATAGATTTTAAAATAAAGGCTTCAATAATTTTAATTTCTTCTAATGAAAAACTAGCAATTAATTTTTCTGTTTCGGTTTGAAATTCTTTGTAGTATGGTTCAAAAAGTTTAATTATTTTTTTTGAATCGGGTACAATAATTACTTTTCGTCTATCACTTGAATCAAATTGACGCTTTACAAGATTTTTTTTCTCAAACCTGTCAATCAACCCTGTTATTGCTCCTGTGGTCAATCCTGTTAATTCAGCAAGCTCGCCTGCTGTCAAATTACCTTTTTGTAGAAAAAAACCTAAATATTTATGGTCAGTCGCTGAAAACCCTGCATTTCTAGCAATGGATTCATGCATTTGAATTGAGGTATAAGCGTATTTCTGACTCAATTTTCTTATGTCAATAATATTTTCTTTGTTCATTTATATCTTCCTTCATAAGTATCTTAGTTGCAAAGATAAATAAACACAATTTATTTTCTACTTTTTTGTGATTTTTTTTTTAGGCAAGATTTATTTGAGTATTAATGAAGTTGTTTTTATAATGACCGCTAACGTTGAGTATTTGCGAAGGCAGGGAATTCATTGCTCGTCTGCCCGGTACAAATGCTCAATTGAAAATATAAAGTTGAAGTTAACAACTAAAAGCCAAATTTATAATGTCAGCCCGAACTACTGCTCATACTTGTACATAGCTGATGTTTGATCGTCCAGCCCTGCTTTTGCAAATACTTTTGTTGGCGGCTGGGCACATGGGTCACTCTAAATTATTAATCCTTTTTCGTCCCTGATTCAATTTGATTCCCATTCTCAAAGATTACTAATTTCTCCACTCGTCCTTTTTGTCCATTAACAAATTCAAACTGCACATTCCCGTGGTCGAGGTAAAATTTTGAATTTGATTCTGAATACAGGTCGGCGCTCCAATCCCCGTCCTTTACTCTCAGTAGCTTTTGATTCTTGGTTATTACGATTACTCTGTCCGGAGCCATTTGATATTTTCCAGTGTAACGATCTAAGACATTGTCGTCTAGCTGAACATTGCTTATGGGTCGATGGTCGTAACTAATTACGCGGCTTAACTTCCAGCCAGTTGATAGAGTTTGCCAGATGTTTGTAAACTTAGCTTCTTCAATTAACTTTTCTGACTTATCGCCAATTACTAAGAAAAAACGGTGTCGACCTGTCTCAACAGCTCCAAAGTCTTTAATTGGGCTCACCTCGACACTTTCTCGAATTAGTTCTCGTCTTAATTTTTGTTGTTGTCGTTGTTCGCCACAAAACGAAGTCATTGATTTCATTTCGGCGTCTCTGGATTTTGTCAGTCCGCCTCGGTCATGGTAAAATTCAAAGTCGTCAACGAGAAATGACTCATATGTCTTTAGGTCACAATTGTTCAACGCATGAAAGAAAATACTGTCTACACTTATTACTTGTTTGAATAGCATTTTTTCGTCGGAATCTGTTGTCGTCTGTCCGAACAGTTGATTCCCTAATGTTAAAAGTAAAATAGTTAGTTGTCTCATTTGAAACCTGTCAGTCATTTGTGCCTTGCCGCCAACGGTCTTGTATATGAAAAGTAGCGGATTTTATGCACGAACTTTTCGGAAAGCAAGATACTTAATTAAATGCAAAACGGTTCAGGTTAGCACCTAAACCGCTATTTTTTATATACG
>NZ_MSSW01000123.1 GCF_002150685.1 Algoriphagus antarcticus | reverse complement strand
GTTTTGGCGCTTGGCGAAGGTGGCGATTTTCACCACAAATGTTGATGCGGAGAACCAAACTTTGACTAACCACAAAACTGTCTGCGGAGCACTGAACCGCCACTTTTGCCAAACGCTTGTTACCTGTAGTTGTTATTTCTTTCCTAGTTTAAATGTCAAATTATGTTTCTTCAAACTGTCAAGATATGCTCCTTTATCTTTAGTCAACATGTCGTCAATATTTTTGTCGCTTTCCAAACTTTCCAATAATGAATTGTCGAATGGCTTCTTAGGGTCAATGTCAAAACTAGAATTAAGAAAACTGCCTGTCATCGGTAATGCTAACTCGACTGTATGAAAGGAAGTAGAACCAGTCAAACCTTTAAGGATGTCGGTTGCGTTAAGAAGTGAAATAGGTTGGGCAGGAGTTGTTAATGATTTATATTTTTCCTGAATGGAAGCAATTGCTGCATTTTTTATCTGGACTCTTTCTTTGTTTATATAAGTCGCATCTGCGTCTATAAGAGCATTGCCTTCAATCCATAAAGTTTTTGAATCCGAATATATTTTTGAAATTTCGACTTGGTCTTGTGTCAATTGGATTTTGTCAAGATTATTTAACGCATCATTATATTTCTTAAACCAATTTGACTTTTCATCATCGCCTTTAAACTGTTCAAACGAAATATTGAAAACCAAGTAAGTATTTTCAACTTCGTTATTATTGTAGTACAATGCATCACCTCTTAAATCGAACTTTGATTCATCTACATTATTGAATGGGTCGCCATCATTTGTAGAAATCATTATCAAAAGCCCTCTTGTCAATTTTCCATTACTAACAGGGTTATCTTCTTGTTGCGAACTAATTATACCTGCGTAACTTGCCTCTAGTTGAGCATGTGGGTCTGAATCTGTAAATAACTTTTTCACTAAAGAGGTTATTGTTAAAACTTGTCCTACAACTGTGGGTGCAAGTTGCAAAGCCGATTGGTATTCAGGCTGATTAAGCATGTCAAATTTAGCTTGTAAGGAGTCATTTTTTACAGCAGTCATTTTTACTTCAATTGCAATTGCATCAGCATTTGCTGGTATTTTTATTGCTATATTCCTTTGAAGACCTAAGTTGTAATTTTTATTGACTTTAATTTCTCTTACATCTTGAACTGATGTAGCCTCAATGGAATCTACACCTGATTGATATTTCAAGGTTGTTGCTAACGCAATTTTATCTTTACCGCCAAAAGTGGTCTGCCAAAAATTACCAACAGACATATAATTTACTGTCCGTAATTGCAGATTAATATAACCCGCATTTTTTAGAATTTGATTTTCCTTTTGGGTTGCAGAAGCTCCTAATGAAGGTTTCCAAAACTTTTTTGTTCCTATAACTGCCATGATTTTATTTTTTTAGTTGTTAATAATTATGCGATGTTATCTTCTTCCATTTGGTCAAACGCTAAAAGTGGTGCGTTTGGATTATTTTTCAATATTCGATATGTTAGATTTCCAATCCAGTAAGGTGCTGTGTTATCCTTTCCTTTGGGACTATTGTTGCCATGACCAAAAGTATAGATTTCTTCTGCATCATCAAGTGCATGAATACTTTCATGAATAATTGTTGCTGCAATGTCTTCAATCTCACGGTCTAACTTTTTAAAGTTTAAAAACAAAGTATTTGGAAACCTTTCGTCTGTATAAGCAAATGTCTTCCTATATTTTATAGATTGAAAAGCATTTGGATAAAATATCTCTACTTTAAACTCTAAATCTGATTTCTTTAACAAGTCAGCAATAATCTTAGGACTTGCCGTACTTAAATCAAAATTGGGGTGGTCAGAAATCGCTTTGTAAAATTCGTCATTTTTTAAAAGTTCATTTGACTTGTCTGTTGCTGATTTTACCCCAGCTAGGTTTTCATTGAAGATGATTTTCATTTTATGTTATTTTTAATTGTTTGTATGTTGATTGTCTGTTTCGTGTCGGTGTACAATTACAGG
>NZ_MSSW01000122.1 GCF_002150685.1 Algoriphagus antarcticus | reverse complement strand
GGTTTGGCGCTTGGCGAAGGTGGCGATTTTCACCACAAATGTTGATGCGGAGAACCAAACTTTTGATTAACCACAAACGTGTCTGCGGAGCACAGAACCGCCACTTTTGCCAAACGCCTGTTATAGCCAGTTGTTCTTTTCATCTCGTCCAATATATTTCTAATAGTTCGTGTGCTGTCTTTGGAATTATTTGTCTGTCTTCTTTACTTTGTCCGCTCACTGATTGCAATTTTTCTTTCAGGTCTAAATAAATTGGGTGTTTCAGACTCGAAAGTAAAAGTCCGCCTTTATTGAGTTCTTCTGTAATCTCCTTTTTTAGATTTACCTTGTCAGTCTGCAAGTCGTCTATGTAGTCAAACCCACATTTGATAATTGAATTTGATTTTAGTAGTTCAAGTTGTTTGTCAAGGAAAGGAAGTCCATATTTTTTAAAGTCTCCAAAAATTTCCATAACGGTTTTTGTTGTCGTTTCTACTTGTCCGTTGTGAAAATAGTAAGCGTCTTGAATATTTAACGCACCGGAATTATGTCTCAACACTTTTAAGTCCTGGTGTGGATTTAAAAGTCCAATGTTGTAGTTGTTAGAAAAAATGTATTCTGGATTTAGTCTTGAAGCAATAGAGCAAGCAAAGTTTTTGTCTTTAAGCGTAAAAATTATGTGAAGAAGTTCGTTAACAGTCGACTTGTTTACTTGTCGTAGTCGCTGAAATGTGTAGCACCTATTTTTATATGCTAAAAACTCAAAGTCAGACAATAGTTCACTCGCTGTCTGAATGAGAATATGCTTAATCTCTCCCCTTTTCAATTCAGGTGATTTGTCCTGCTTAGTTGTCAACGCTTTTAATTTGTCTAACAATTTCACTTTTTCTTTGTTGTTTGAGGTCGTCCTACAATTGGCTA
>NZ_MSSW01000121.1 GCF_002150685.1 Algoriphagus antarcticus | reverse complement strand
TAACGTTTTGGCGCTTGGCGAAGAAGCGGATTACGAAGCACTAAACTGTCTGCCAGCACTGAACTTGATACGAAGCACAAAGCTTCAATTAAGCACTGAACCCGCTTTTTTGCCAAACGCCTGTTAGCTTGCGTAATTTTGTCTAATGAAAAGTTCAAAAATATCAATCATTTCTTTGTTTTGTTTTTTTCTAAGTCGATGTAGTTTTAAACCTGCTTTTTGAAATATCTCGTCTTTCATCTTATCATTTTCTAAATTTTTTGGCTTATCATGCCAACTGCTATCAAGTTCTATAAATAGTTCTGGTCTAAATGTAGTTGGATTTACAATACATAAGTCAAGTGTTGATTTGTAAAAAAAATTAGCGGTGATATTATTTAGAATGTCGCACACCTTAGAGTCTATAATTGTACTGAGTGCAGTATTTGGGAGTATAATCGAATTATTTAATACTTTCTTAGCGGCTAGGTAGAGCTCTTTCTCTTGAGGAGAACCATTGAAAATATCTTTATCAAATTGAAGATTCCCATGTTCGCCAATTTTTATATTAAGGTTTGCACTAAGTTGGTCAATATCAATTTTATTTTGAATTGTTACTTTCAGGTTTCCTAAGAATAATTGTGCGTCTGGGTCATCAATAAGAATTTTAGCATAAATTTCGTTGGGGGTCTTGTCAAATAAATACCTAGCAATGCCTTTAAGAGCATTTTCAGATAATGTGAAAGTTGAATTGTCGTGTTTATGTATTTGGAAGATTCTCGAAGCCACAACAATTAAGTCATCATTCGTTTCATTTTCATGTCTCTTTAACTCGTCTATAAATACGTTTTCAAATATTAAGAACGTTTGAGATTCAGCTAAATCTTTTGCGTTCGCATTATTAGATAAAACTTTTGCTAGTTCTATCCAATTTCTCGATTGGAGATATTTTAAGCAATCTTCGGCTGGATTCATTTTTTTCTATTATGCGAGCTAACG
>NZ_MSSW01000120.1 GCF_002150685.1 Algoriphagus antarcticus | reverse complement strand
TGGGGGAATACTATACTAGCAAAAAGACACGAAATGCGATTAGAAGGTCAATGAGCCAAAAAAGTGATTTTCAATGGTCCGATGGATATGGTTCGTACAGCGCAAGAAATTCAACATTAGGTGGGGATTCTTTCAATGGCAGCTATCAAACTGAAAACGGTAAATCGCAAGATCAACAAAATGAAGGATTAATTGATCTTAGCAAGAGTAATTCCGGCCAGGATTTATTGAATGCTCTTCTGAATATGAAGAAAAATAAAAAAAAGGAGTATTTAGAAAATTTTATTGATGTAGGTACACGTTTAGAAGATTCTTTGGGTGAAGTTGTTAGAGCCTTCGGTGGAATAACTTCTTCTACAAGCGGAACTAGGAAAATTCTTGGCGAGAATGTAAAAGTAACTATATGGATGAGATTTGAAATTGGAGGTGATTTTATGACAAAAAATTCAGATAACCAAGTCCACGGCTTAACTCATAATAAAGGTAAGCAAAATGCAGTTAACGGACTTATGTATTCTAATATAATATTTACCAATGGAAGTAATAGAGGATTGATTAGATTTGAAGTAATTAATAATCCCCAACATATGCAAAAGATATATAATTATTTAAATGGAAAATAATATGCTTCTAAGGTTTAAAATAGTCGTTGTTGTCTGGTTTTGTGTATGTTTTATGTTGATTATATTTTCATGCAACAAAGTTGCAGAAAAGAAACTTGAAGTTGAGGGCTATAATGTTGCAGTGGAGTCTATTGCCTTAGACTTTCTTGTAAATCAATTGTTCGGTAAAAATGGTTTATTTGAGAATAGTGGGGTGGATTTGAATTTAGACACACTTAATAACCCTAGCTTGAAGCAGCTAATTAGTTTTAATATGGTTTATTATGCCGATAATGTCACCTGTAGGCTAACATCACCGGGTTTTTTATGGGAGGATGGATTTGCTAAAACATATCATTCTATAACTGATTATGATTATAACTTATTGGAAAAAGATTATCAAAATAAATTAAGCCAAAAAAATTTAGTTTCTAAAATTAATATTGGTTACCAGGTTGAAGAATTGAGATGGAATGAGTTTTTAGATAAAAAGATTGATGGAACGTTCTTAAATGTTCGCCAAAAATTGGCCTTTGAGGATAGTTATTTGGTTGAAATTAACTGTATTATTAGAGATCAAGTTGACTCATCCGAGATTCATACATTTTATTTTTTCATTAAGGACCAACATGTATACAGTTGGGATTATAAAGAAGAGATTTATTTTGAGGAATTGGACTTTTGCAGTAGTAAACTCTAATCTAAAGGTATAATAGAAGATTTAAATACTAAATGCGCATCTACTACTTTTACACTCACTGATGAGCCCGATAGCGGTCAGACTAATCCTTTCCAAAAAAGCCATAAACAAACACGAGGACTGATCAAAAAGATAGCTGTACCTATGGACGGGTACATTGAAACGTACTTGGTCAATGAGACTTCCGATGATGTTTGGTTTGATCAATTCCGCATCTTAAGTACGGGTCCGCTTCTCGTTCAGGAGACTCATTACGATCCTTGGGGTGTTGAGTTAACTGGTTTAGGTTACCAGTATGGTGGAATCAAAGTCAATCCCTATCTTTATAATGAGGGCTGAGCGTATAGAAATGATCCCTTTGGATCATTTTAGCGAAGAGCCAGCTTGTAGGGTGGGAGGCAAACGGCCACTTGGGAGTGAATATGTACGACTTTGGAGCGCGGATGTATGACCCAGCGATTGGGCGATGGTTTGTATCAGATCCTATGGCGGAGAAGATGCGGAGACATTCACCATATAACTATGCCTTCAATAATCCGCTAAGGTATATCGATCCGGATGGGATGGCACCGCAGGTTGCAATCGTTCACGCAACCCCGAAACACAGCGACAGTGAGGATCCTACTCAAAATGAAGTGGGTACTGGGCAGGTGGGGCAGGAAAGGGAAGAAGTAATGGTTGATACAGGGTATGGCCAGATGGTTAATTCTAGAGACCTTCTGGGAGGAGTTGATTATGCGGGGAACTTCGAAACTGCAAAAGACAAAAATGGAGTATCACCATTTACTTTACATAATAATAGCGTCTCATCTAAACCGTTTACAGGTTCAATGCTTGATAGATCGACATATTTTGAAGGGGTTAGAGTCTTTACTACGGAAGTAGGTTCAATTGGACAAGGAGCAGCGGGAACTCTTCCTGGAGTTGGAATTTTTGTAAATCTTAATGATAAATATAATATTAATCTTTTGAGGCACGAATTTGGTCATGTTCTTCAAGCTAAGAAATGGGGTAGTGACTTTTTCTACGGAACAATAATGTCTGTAAGTTTAATGAGTGCTGATGCAGCTAATAATGGGGCTTTTGATCACCAAAGTACATGGACTGAATGGACTGCTAATCTACTTTCATGGAGGTATTTTGGTAGGCCATCTAACTGGGATATGAATAATTACCCAATATTTCCTTCTCAGCATTCAGGGATGTTAGCTTATCCACCTAAGTCTATTAATTTAAATACTAAGTAAAATAAGATTTGGATATAATCATGTTTAAACTTTCTCTATTCTAACTATGAACCTGAAAACACCATGTTATTTAATCTTTACTGTAATTTTCTCAGGGTGTGACTACTATGATGGGAGGCTAGAGGTGCATAATAGCACTTCTCATGTAGTAGCAGTTGAAACGTTTTTAGATAGTATTCCAACATTGTCTGAATTAAATAAAACTGAATACTATATACAGAATAGTATTAGCCCTAATGAAACTAAGAGGCTGATAAAAATGGGTAGCACAAAGGGATGGTCTTTTCGAATTAAGAAAGCCAGTAACAATCGATTAAATTTATTTGTTTTTCAGGTTGATTCATTAAAAACTTATGGTATTGATTCCTTAATCTCTTTGGGGATTTATGATAGATACATGTTCCCTGAAGTCCATCTGGATGAAAATAATTGGAAAGTGATTATTGAATGACTAGGGTAGTTGCTGGATCTGATAAAACTGCATTACATCTAACGGAGTGAAGGAAGCTATTTGCGAGCGGTGATTTATAAGCCAATAATCTGAAAGGTTGTATTCAAAAGAACCATTTATCTCTTTACTACTGTCGTTAACAAGGTTTGAAAGAAGTAAACATGTCTGGTTAGATTTGTCAATTGACTTTAATACGACTTCATGTGATTCAAGCCAAATATCACTATTTACTATAATTTTGGTAGGCTGTTCAGAATATTCGTTTCCGTACAGTTGATGGAATTTGAAAAGGTCTCCGATGATAATTTTGTCAATTTGTGAGTGGTCTGAAAATATCATTTGTAGCTGACTTTTAGTAGCTAACACTTTAGATGAGTCAATATTATTTTCGTTTATAAATAGAGTCAATTTTTCATCGATACTTTCTCTTAATTTGGTAGATATTTCATTTCTATTAGTAATTGATTTTATTACTCCGCTTTTATCCGTTGAGTATTTTATTGTTATTCCAGCACATAAAGTATTCATTAAGGCGGTAAATGGATTGTTTATATATGTGGACTCAATAAATTCTATATCGGTATATTTCCATTGCATATCAATGATATCATCGTGAATGGATATAACTTTAATATCGACTTGTTTTTTTGTTTTATTAATAATCTGCTTAGTCCCATCCGTATTTGTTTGAACAGAATATATTATACTATATTTTTTTTCTTGATTTTCTACAAATGTGGGTATTAGATTGACTTTAATGCCCCTATCTTGAGGACTAATTGTTAAAAATGTTAGAAATAGTAGAAATAATATATGATTGTTCATCAGGGTATTTAAATAGCGAGTTCGTCTTAATTCTGGGGTTATAAGTAAGATTTCTATAATAGTTAAGTCGTTTCCTTTATTTAGCTTTTAAATAGCTTACAGTCGTTGAGCTACAGCCAAATACAAGATCATCTTAGGAGTGTATTCAAGAGCATTTAGTTTTTATGTAGAAATCATAATAGCAGGTTTCATAGCGCCTTTTTTATATTCTCCAGCAATCGATCCACAAGTCTTGGAAAAGTTTCCAAATTCTTCATAGAAAGTCTAGTGCTTTTCCTCTATCATCTTGTTTTGCAAAATCTATACTAATTTTAGCGTTGAAATTTCCTTAAAGCATGAAATTACAGTAATGAATGTTGAAAAGCAATTAAGGAGGATATTGAAGGCAAATATTAAAAATTTTTAAGTTTAATCCTAAATCCGATTGATATGTAAAAGATTTTGTAAATCAGTGTGTTGATAGACTTTCAGAGCTTAGTAGTAATGTTTTTAAGTGCCTCTTCATTTCAGAAAAGATTGCTTATTGGTTCGATTTACCTGGCTCAATGCCGGGAGAAACCGCATACTGGGTCCATCTCGATCCCAGGAAGTGCAGCAGGGCGACAGCGTGGAGCTTGGGGTATTTGGGAAATATGTAGATCCAAAGAAATTTAAGTTGTCACCAGCCAGCTTTGTACGATCAGGTATGGACAAAAAACTGATCCAGCAGCTCACAGAATTCGGTCAAAACCTCAGTACCGCAGGAATCAATGAAATCGCCATTGCCAATGTGATTGCTTTGGTGATTACTGAGCTGCAACAG
>NZ_MSSW01000012.1 GCF_002150685.1 Algoriphagus antarcticus | reverse complement strand
GTAATGGAATGTCGGAATAAAAAGCATTACCCAAGAGAGATAAAATGGGGGTGGGTGGGTGGGAACTGGCTTTTAGCGCAGTAGTGTAAGCAAATTGTCCGACTCTCAATGCTTCGGTTTTAAAACCTTTTGCCAATAAATCATTTGCAGTAGAATTTAAAAGTAAGGCTTTGGAGGTAGCAGCTTGCTTTTCAGCTTTACCTGTTTGATCAAAAGCATAAAAAATAGCAGCAAGAGCCAATACTAAAAAAACTACTGCCACTCCTAACAATAACCTAGTTTTCCTAAGCCTATTTTGGGTTTTTATTTTTTCAGCTCGTTCTTTTTTAGCTTGCTTTTCCGCATCTTTTTCTCTTCGGCTTTGAGCGGTTTTTTGAATTGGAGCGACCAAGGTGTCATGACTCAGCTCGAAGCTGGTTCCTCCTACCGTATTGGGTTCTGATCTCAGTAATCGCTTATCGACCAAAGTCCTTAGAAGTTGCTCAGGAATCTGATGTTCGGAGGTGATGACCGACTCAGGTAGTGGTACCCGGTTCCCACCTATGATTAATTTGTCTTCGATCAGGATTCTGGCCTGGAGTTGATTTTCGTCAGGAAGACTATTGATAATGGTATTGTAGTGCTCCTCGAAAATATCAGCTGGATTCCCCAGTTCGGGAGCTGTAATTTCTAGTTTGGTCGCAGTGGGATGTGCTATTTGTTTTTGGATGATCTGTTCTTCCACATGCTGGCAGATCAGCTGTAGCTGGAAGGTTTCTATGCGTTGATTTTCTTTGTCTTTGAGACTGCTAAGAATCTTGGCTATTGTATCTTCGGAATAGGTAAATACCGGCGAGGCAAAATCCCCTGCTTTTTCTGCCGGCTCAAGCATTGCTTCCAATGCCTGGGATTCATTCAAGGGTTGAAGTTCGTAAGTCTTTTTAAAGATTGCAGGAATCGGACCTTTCAATTGATTGAGCAAACTGATTCGGTCGCTTCTTAAGGAAAATAAGACTTTGATATTTAGCGGTTCAAGTATATGATCTGTTTCAGCTTTGGAAAAGTAGACTTTATTAGCCACTATTTTCTTTTTGAAAAGCTGCCGGACTCCTAGGGGTAAATTTTGGTTAAGAAGATTTGCTACTTCACTTGCAAAGTCGTTCACCTCGGCCGGGGCATAATTAAAAAGTTCTTCGAATTGATCAAATACTAAGACCAAAGCAGGTGAATCTTTTTGAGCTAGCTGAATTGACTTTGCATAATACCAGAGTTTTGCCTCCGTATCAGTTGTTAGCTCATCAGTAATGTTGAATTTGGATTCCAGGAAAGTGGACTCCTTGATTTTACTTTCCAGATGATAGGCTAGTAATTCGACTGGATTTCGCTTTGGATCATTTAGACGGATGCTTAGCGTTTGGAATTTTTCTTCCTCATTGAGTCTTGGGATGACCCCTGCATTAAGTAGGGATGATTTCCCATAGCCGGATTTACTAAACAGCAGGATGAGTTTTTCGAGAACAATGAGTTCGGTTAGTTTTTCTATATCTGTATTTCGTCCAAAAAACAATTCACGATCATCCTCTTGGAAAGGTCTGGTACCTGGATATCTGAATTGCTTTTCCATTTGATTACTATTTGTGAAATATGCTTTTTATAATGGGAATCTTTAAAATTCGAAGTTCTGTGCTAAAGAATGAGATTGCTTAGTTCGTTCCTCCCTACCATTGATGTCACTAAATTTTTTCCTTAATCGATTTTATCAATGCTTCAAAATCAGTGTTCAAGTGGATTTCAGGAGATAGGGAATTCAGGTCTTTGAGGATATTCATAAGCGCACCCCAATTATCTACCACCCGCTTATAAAGCATATACTCAGCACCTATCACAGCAATGGCATCGCCTCCATTTTCCTTTATTTTTTGATCCAGTTTGTTTTTTTCACCATTCCAATAGTCTTGATAGGTTAGGAGTGATTCCGAATCAAAAATGTTTGCATCTTGAAGTACGATAGGGATTACCCGCTTTTCAAAGTCCCGGTTATGGTAGATTTCCAATAGCTCATACATGCAATAAGGGGACTTCAAATACTTTTCGCTGATGACCACCACTATTCCCTTGCCTTTTCCAATGCGATCCATGAAGAGGCTTATCCGTTCTTGATAGGCCAGATCCCGTTTATCCCTAGTAAGTTTCAGGTTATTTTTTTGGAGAATTACATCCATTTTATTGACTATCTCTTCACTTTCTCCTCCCCAGGCATAGGATACATAGATTTCTGAATTAGAAATTATCAGCCCTTTTTCTATGGCTTGTGAATGAATTTCTGAGATAATTTCTGCTGCTGAGCTTTTGCCAAAAAATGCCACTTTAAACTCCTCTGAGTAGAAACTTTTGCTATTCTCCTGTGTGATATCATGAGAGTGTAAAAGCTTATTTTCATTGATTTTGATCAGTCTCAGTAAAAGTTTGAAATACCATTTGTCAAAATTAAACCCAATAAAAAGTACAGAGGTAGCATGTCGCAATTCGGTTTTGATATTCAATTCAAAATCTCCCATGATACTGAAGAGGTAATCAAATAAATTATCGAAGGTCAGTACAATAGAATTGATGTCTGTATAATCTCCAAAAATATTGTAGATCAGTGTTTTGTGCGCTCTTGGAGAAACTTTTTGGGATTCTCCTTTGCGATAATGGTCATAATCAAACTTGAGATTTTTTTCTTTAAAGGCTTTATTAAGAGTTTTGTCGGGAGACGTATTGATAATTGTCGAAAAAGGGATTTCAGCAATTTTCCGATAGATGTCATTTGGTTCTAATTGATCATAAAAATCCTGTATGTCATCTTCAATTAACACAGTGGTATGAGAACTGGCAAACTTAAACATCTCGTCATCCGGATAATACTTGACCTGATCCCCGATTTTCTCCTGAAGGAATTTAGCTAGTTTACTGTTGATACTCTCTCCGTTTTCATACAAGAGTTCAGGACCTAGTATGACCAGGCATTTATCTTCTGCAATTCGCTTAACAATACGGGATATGGTTTCTTTTTCCATTTAAAAATTTAATTGATGATCGACGGGTTTTCACTGGAAGAATTATGAATTGAAATAAAAAAAATACTCGTTCAATTTCGAAAATAGCAAAAGGAGATCTTTTTTAAATTTATGGTTTCTCAAATAAATAGACCTTTTTTCAATCCTACTTTAGTGAATATAAGTCAATTAGGCGGTTCTTACAATAGGACTGAAATGAAGTTTAGAAAAAGATTAGGTAATAATCTTTAGAGAGAAAGAATCAAATGAAAAAGGATATAAGGACTCCACAGGATACCTTCGTTGTACTTTTCTGACTATTTTGGAAACTATGAAGAATAACCTGCCCTCTCAAAAATTGCTTTTTTGCCTTTTGTTTCTTTTAAGTTCTACTGCTTTTGCACAGCAGAAAAAACCCAATATCCTCTTTATCCTCACGGATGATCAACGCTGGGATGCATTGGGCTATGCTGGAAATGATATCATACAAACACCGGAAATGGATAAGTTGGCCGAGCAGGGGATTTATTTCGAAAATGCTTTTGTCACCACACCGATTTGCGCGGCGAGTAGAGCGAGTATTCTCACTGGACTCTATGAGCGGACGCATGGCTACACTTTTGGACAGGATCAATTGTTGGAGACATACGCTGCAGAATCCTATCCTTTGCAACTGAAAAAAGCTGGCTACCATACTGGGTTCTTCGGGAAATTTGGGATTAAGTACCCTGAGCTAAGTGCCTTATTTGATGAGGTGGATAGCTATGATCGGGATGTTTCCTATCCTGATCGACGCGGTTATTTTTACAAAACTATAGATGGAGACTCGGTTCATTTGACAGAATATACTTCTTATCAGGCGCAGGAATTTATCAAAAATGCGCCTACTGATCATCCATTTTCTCTTTCACTGAGTTTCAGCGCACCGCATGCACATGATCCCGCTAAGGACCAGTTTTTCTGGACGGACGCTGTGGATGATTTGTATCAGGATGTGAAGATTCCCGGGCCTATTTTAGGACAGAAAAAGTACTTTGACGCGCAGCCTGAATATGTGAAGACTAGCGAAAGCCGTACACGTTGGTTTTGGAGATACGATACTCCTGAGCATTACCAGCAAAGTATGAAAGGCTATTATCGCATGATTTCGGAAGTGGATATGCAGATCGGTAAAATCAGGGCGCTTTTGGAAGAAAAGGGTATTGCTGATAATACAGTTATCATATTTATGGGTGATAATGGCTATTTCTATGGCGAGCGTCAGCTTGCGGGAAAATGGCTGATGTACGACAATTCCTTGCGGGTGCCGATGATCATTTACGATCCGAGAAATCCAGGACATCGGGATATTTCTGACTTTGCGCTGAACATCGATATTGCGCCTACAATACTGGAATTCGCAGGAGTTTCTGCTCCAGATTTGTGGCAAGGTGAAAGTTTAGCTGGTTATGTGAAAGGGGAGAATCCTGCTATCGCAAGAAAGGAATTTGTAGCAGAGCATCTCTGGAAAGTTAAGATTATTCCAGCAAGTGAAGGATTTCGAACTGAAGATTGGAAGTATTTCCGCTATCAGGAAGACTTAGCACATGAGGAGTTGTACTATCTGAAAAAGGATCCTTTGGAGAAAAAGAATCTGGCATACAAAAAGAAATATCAAGATATATTGAGCGAAATGCGGGATCGATTTGAGAAGAAAGCGGCGGAGTTAGTAGGGGATAAGGTGGATTGAGGATTTTATGTGGTGGTCTAATTTTGAGAAGAGTCTTTGCTCGAAATAGGTTCCGGTCTGAGCAAAAGCACTACGAAGCAGGCTAATTGCGGCTTCGAGCCTCCCGTACAGCATTATGGAGCAGGAGTCCTCTAATTATTAGGTCTGCCCAAATTCTCAAAAACCACCAACCCGTCTTTTCCTGCCACTACTATATCTTTCCAGCCATCATCGTTCAGGTCAGCAACAGAAAAGTAAAGCCCGCTGCCTTTGCCTTCGCCAAGTGGACCGTAGCTGATTACATTTTTGGTGAAGGATTCCCCATTCCATTTGAAATAGTAGAGACCAGCATAATCTTTTCCTCCAGGGTCTTTGCCGTTATGAGCTCGGTAGCGTTTTCCAGTGACCAATTCATTCTGTCCGTCATTGTCGATGTCCACCCATTCCATCGTATGATATTGCGATTGGTAGGGATCTATTTCATGCTTCACAAAGCTTATTTGGTTGCCTTCTTTTTTCTGTTCCATCCAAAACAACCCAAATTCATGTGCCTGTCCGACTATCAGATCTGCTAATCCGTCTGAATTCACATCTGTGACTATCATCGGAATGCTTGTATCACCTAAGTTGAAATCAGGGTGCAAAATCCATTTCCCTGTTTTCAGGTCACTTGGAGCTTCCAGCCATCCTTCGGAAATCACCAAGTCACCACGGCCATCTCCATTGATATCACCGAAGCCCAATCCATGCCCATGAATATCTGCTACTGGAAATTTCTCAAATTGATTTGACCCAGTCTTTTTGTAATAGGCTAGTGCTTTTCGAGGAGTATTTGGCACAATTTCCAAAATGCCATCTCCGTCAATGTCAAATCCTCTCGTAGTTTCAATATTTCCTGTTTTAGCGATTTCGTGGGTTTTCCATTCGCTGCCATCTCCTGGGTTTTCTTTCCACACCAAGGTGCCTTCAAACCAGCCTCCAGTCACAAAATCCATTTTCCCATCTTCATTCACATCCATGGGAATGGTCGAGAAATCCTCGTAATATTCGCCGAAGCGTTTGACTTGCCCGATGAGAAATCGATCCAAAAATGCTGGCCCTTTGTACCAAAAACTACCTGAAACCAAATCGAGTGTTCCGTCATTGTCCACATCAAAAACTCCCACAGATTCTGTGCTTTCATAAGCGATTACCAGCTTTTTGAACTTGACGGTAGTTTCCTGCGCAGCAGCGAATAATGGAAGAGATAGTAAAAGAAAAGGCAAAGACTGCTTAAGGATATTCATAGAATTGAAATTTTAACTGGTTAAATCAGAGTGAAAAAATTGGGTCACAAGGAACTCAAACCCTAGGACCCAATTTTCTTTATCCGACACCCGACACCCGACACCCGACACCCGACATCCGACATCCACCAACTACTTCTCCATCGGATGAGCTTTCAGCAGATCTGCAGGCTGGTAGAATCCCTTATGATCTTTGACTTCCGCTCTTACTTTTTTCACCAAATCAGGCGAAATAGACGAAGCTTGATTGCCAAAAGAGTTTCTTACATAGGTTAAGACAGCTGCAACTTCAGTATCGTTAAGCATTCCCTCAAAGGGTGTCATGGGAACTTGCCCAGGATATTCTCTGCCTAAAACTGTAATCGGTCCCATCATGCCTTTCAAGACTATTTTGATCAGGCGTTCTTCACTTCCAGTGACCCAAGGGGTACCTGCAAGTGGAGGGAACTGTGAAGCGGATAAGCCTTGACCATCATGCTGATGACAGGTGCTGCAGTAGCCTTCTCTAGCATAAATTTCTTTACCAAGTACAAAAAGTTCTCTATCCGAACCTGTCAAGGAGGACTTGATATCTTCTACTTTTTTGTCTTCCACTGATAAGCCTGAAAGATGAGCCACGGCAGTTTCATAAGCAGGAGTGATCCACTTGTCCATCTCGCTACCTTCAGCTGCCGAAAGAACCTCCAAGCCTTCCTCACGTGGCATCCAAGATGCCGCCACGATTGCTTCAAGTCTAACGCGACCATTTTCATCTTTTACTGCCTCTGTCATCAGCTCTTTCTGATTGGAAACCTGATGGCCGGTGTATCGAAGTACCCGTACTGCAGCAGCTCTTGCTCTATAATCTTTTGCTTTTAGCAATTGCTCAAGTAAGTCCTGGTTTACTTTATTGATTCCCCAGCTCACCCAAAGTGCTTCCAGGAGATTGTGCTCGTATTTAGAATCGTTCTTGTCCAACTTACTTGCCCAGTCAGCCACTGCCTCTGAAACTTCGGCTTGGTCTCTTCCCCGCAATTCTCTACGAGTTCTGTATCGCGATCTGTATTCAGGGAGTTTTAGATTTTCTAGTAGTGCAGGAATGCTTGCCCCATCGATTTTAGCTGGAGTGACCAAAGGTCTAGAAGGATAGGTGATTCTGTAGATCCTCCCGTGCTGGTGATCTCTAAGTGGGTCACGTGCATTATGCTGCATGTGACCGATTAGGATATTGTGCCAATCGACCACGTAAAGAGAACCGTCAGGAGCGATTTCCATATCTACCGGACGGAAATTTCTGTCAGTGGAGGTAAGTAAATCCTGTCTCCATTTGGTAGAAAAGCCAATTTCCTCATCGATCATCTGATGCTGCTTGGTTCCCAAAAACCCGATGGTGTTATTGATGATCATATCACCCTGCACATCATCCGGGAAATGTCTGCTGGAGATAAATTCAAGACCGGAAGTTGGGCGCACCATTTGATCTTTTTGGATCAGGTTTGCTCCTTTATTCGTGGCATTGCCATAGCGTGGAAGTACTGAAGCAGGCATCATGTAGTTAACATTAGGGCCAGAAGTCTCTGCATAGAAGTTTTGTCCCCATTCGTCAAAAGCAATTCCCCAAGGGTTCGGAATACTTACCTGAGCCACTCGCTCCAGCTTATGTCTGCTTGGAGTGTATCGGTAAAAACCACCATTTGTCGCACGAACAGGGCCATAAGATGTTTCCACATTCGTATGCAAGAAAACTCCCTCTGCCATGTAGATCGCACCGGACTCATCTGTGGTAAAAGCAGAAATCGCATGGTGAGTATCGTGATCGTCAAAGCCGCTTAGCAAGATTTCTTTGCGATCAGCTTTGTCGTCATTATTATCATCCTTTAATATGATAAGGTTGTTTCCCTGGGAAACGTAGACGCCTTCAGCTGCCAGTTCGAAGCCAACAGGAATATGCAGATCATCTGCAAATACAGTTTCCTTATCGGCTTTGCCATCATTATCTGTGTCTTCGTAGATCAAAAGCTTATCAGCGGGTCTTGAATCACCCGGCTTGTAATGAGGATAACTCGGCATGGTCGCCACCCAAAGTCTGCCTTTATTGTCAAAGGAAAGTTGAACAGGATTTGCAAGATTTGGCCATTCTTCTTCTGAAGCGAAAAGCTCGATTTTGTATCCTGGAGCTACTTTTAGTTTGGCGAGAGCGGCTTCACCATAGAGATATTCAAGACTTCCATTGGCTGCAGGATTGTAATTTGTCTCTACTTCTGGGAGCTTTTCAGTATCTGCATCGGCAGCTGCAAGATCTTTCTTTTCACCTTTATTTGCCATCCAGATCGCGGTATCTCTGATCGCAGTCATCTGGCGGATTTTTTCTAATTCAAAAGGATAATTGTCTGGACCAAAAGGATCGTATCTTCTCCCAAACACGTGAACGCCATTCGGGATTTTGTAGTCATTTCTCCAAAACCAATTTTTCTCCTGTACAGCTTCATGTACTAGTTCACGATTTGCTTCATTTTTGATTTTTTGCTCACCAAAAATTTCATCTGCCAAAAGCACCGCTAATTTTTTGTAGCCAGCTTCGTTCAGCTGTGAGCCATCGATTGTCAAATCTTCTTCCGTCTCCAAATACCATTGCTTGCTGGGAGTAAAAGCATCGACAAATATTACCTTGTTGTTTTCAGCAATCTCTTGCATGGCGACTGTGTAGAGATTCAAGCTTTCATTTTCAGTCTTCCCATCTGGGACATCGATTTTTTCTGATAAGTCTTCAAAAGCGATAGGAGAGACGATTGCCAATTTCGGGGAAAGCGTGTCATGATATTGCTGACGGAGTGTATGCTTTATAAAAGCGTCCAATTCTGCCTTATAGTTTTCAATGCCATCTACTCCCTGAAAAGATTCATTAGAGCCAAAAAATGCTATAATGATGTCAGTTTGAAGTCTGGTGAGCCATTCGTCAGGCTTTTCAAAATGACCTATGCTTCCTGAAGGAGTGGCGAACTCATCCTGGAAATCCCCAGCTCCTGGGAATGCCCACGGATCATTCGTCCCCGATCGAGGTCTAAAACCAGGTGTGTCTCCAGGGTCTGCAAGGTTTCTTATGAATAAATTCTTGTCAGGATTTCTGAGTTGCATCTCTGTCTCAAAACTTCCATAATCCATCATTCTAGAGCCCAAATTGTTTCCGATCAGGGCGATTCTAGTATTGGGTTGTAATATGAAAGTTTCTTTCTGAGTACATTGAAAAGTAAGGAGTCCCAATAAGATAAGGACAAAGAGGTTTTGGGGAGATTTATTAAGCATTTTTTGGGTATGAACTAGTGATAGCTAATATTAGGGATAAACGGCGGGATTATCAATTGAAGATTGGTATACAATGCTTTCTTGAATGATTAGGAGATCAATTGCCTAGGGTGAATTAATGCGTTCAAAGGAAATTTTTGTTGTACACTATATAGTTTATTTAAATGATTTAAATTTTATATCTATCCTGTAGTGTCCTGTTTTTAAATTTATAAAATAAATATTTAAGTATGTGATATTCAGGATGGTGCAGGATAGAACAAATCATCTTTAATGGTTAATTGGATAAGTTTTAAAATTACTACTTAAACCCATTCCAATGCTAAATAATTATCAATCATTTCTAAAAACCCGATTTGTAGGTTTTTTATTGGCGGTCTTTATTGTATCTGTGTCTTCATCGTTTTCACAGTCGATTACAGTAAAAGGTACTGTGGTATCCGAGGAGGACAACGAGCCCGTTCCAGGAGCATTAATTTCTGTCAAAGGTACACAGAAAGGGACTGTGACGGATATTGATGGTTCGTTTGAAATCCAAGCTTCTGTAGGCGAAACTTTAGTAGTGAGCTTTATTGGATTTACTACCAATGAGGTGGTAGTTACATCTGAAAGTACAAATATTCAGGTTGCGCTTGCATATTCCACCTCAGACTTGTCAGAAGTAGTTGTAGTGGGTTACGGTAGTCAAACTACCAGAGACATCTCTTCTGCCGTAGAAAGTATCAGTTTTGAAGACCTTACAAAAGCTCCAGTTCCTCAAATAGGTCAAATGCTCCAGGGAAAAATTCTTGGCGTTCGAGTCAATCAAACTACAGGTAGACCTGGTGAAGGCATGAGATTCCAAATTAGAGGATCGGCTTCAATCAGTGCAGGATCGGAACCATTATATGTGATTGATGGTATGCCAGTTTCTGGTGGATTGAATAATTTAAATCCAGCCGAAATTGAAACAATAAGTGTTTTAAAGGATGCTGCTGCTACTGCTTTATATGGGTCAAGAGGTGCAAATGGTGTTGTTTTGATTCAAACAAAATTAGCTAGAGCAGGTAAAATGCAAATCGAATTTGATTCATTTATTGGATTTGATAGAGTGCCTGAAAACCGAAATTTAAAAATGATGGACGCTGTTCAATATGCTCAATTTCAAAAAGAAACAGCAGAGTTGAATAAGAGGCCTGTAAATCCAATGTTTCAAGACCCTGCCTCATATGCTGATTCTGGCACAAATTGGATGGATGAGATTTCAAGAATTGGAACGATACAAAGTTATAATCTGACGCTCAGAGGCGGGTCAAAAAAATTTAGCTCTGCGGTGACTGCTGGATATTTTAATCAAGAAGGTGTTGTAGTTGGGACAGGATATGAAAGGTATTCTTTAAGATTTAACACTGGTTTTCAAGCTAGTGATAAACTAAAGATTAGTTTCAATTTAGCTCCTACGTATGCTACTAATACTAATTTTAGTTCAGATGGAAATCCATATGGTGCTGCAGGTGGTAATATTGTTTCATCTGCGCTTATTACAACGCCTTTGGTTGGTCCATATGACGAAGATGGTAATTTAAGGTTAACTGCATCTGATCCGTCCTCATTTGGAAATCCTAACTGGTTAAGGGTTGCTAAAGAGCGCGTTTATGAAGATCAAAATCTTTCAATACTTTCTAATTCAATTATTGAATATGAGATAATCAAAGGGTTGAAGGCTAAGGTCAGTGCTAATATTGAATTGAATGAAAATAAAATTTTTCAATTTAATCCATCGACAGCAGGAAGGTTATTTCTTCCACCACCAGTTATTCCATTTGGATCTGAGCGAAATACTAGTCTAAAAAATTGGTTAATTGAAAATACAATAGACTATAATAAAGAGGTAAATGGACATAAATTTGATGTATTGATAGGGTTTACATCCCAGAAATCTAGATTTGAAAACACCTTTATTAATGCCACAAATTATCCCGATGATAAAATCCAAGCAGTAAGTGCTGCAAGTCAAATAGCTGTTACTAATGATGTCCAAGAGTGGTCATTACTTTCATACCTTGCGAGAGTAAACTACAACTATAAAAATAAATACTTATTATCTGGGGCAATTAGGAGAGATGGCTCATCTCGATTTGGACCACAAAACAGATGGGGTAATTTTCC
The DNA here is from genome assembly GCF_002150685.1 of Algoriphagus antarcticus. Lineage (GTDB taxonomy): Bacteria > Bacteroidota > Bacteroidia > Cytophagales > Cyclobacteriaceae > Algoriphagus > Algoriphagus antarcticus. The sequence goes on along the minus strand of NZ_MSSW01000012.1, from coordinate 49,142 downwards.
ATCCTTATCTTTAGGTTGGGTTGTTTCTGAAGAAGATTTTTGGAATATAGAGGCAATTTCTTTTTTTAAAATAAGATCAAGTTATGGTGTTGTTGGTAATTTCAATATTGGCAATTATGCTTTTAGAAGTTCACTTACTCCCTCAAATTATGTTTTTGGAAATAGTTTTAGACAAGGTCGTGGTGTTAGTAACATAGGAGATCCAGCACTTGGATGGGAAAGAAACAAGCAATTCAATATTGGTACTGATTTGACATTGTTTAATGATAAAGTTCAAATTACCTATAATTACTATACAAGAATATCTAGTGATTTATTATACAATGTAGATATTCCATTATCATCAGGGTTCAATTCACTTCAGACCAATGTAGGAGAATTGAAATTTTGGGGTCACGAAATAGGTATAAATTCATTTTTAATAAATAATGATAGATTTTCGTGGAACTCTAATTTTAATATTTCATTTGATAGAAATGAAACAGTTAGTCTAAGTACGGCAGGTGGAGTGTTTTTTCATGGCCTTTCTGGTTATGGTTTCTTTAGTCATAGAACTCAAGTGGGAAGACCATTGGGTCAATTCTATGGAGCTGTTCAAGACGGAGTTTATATAAATCAACAAGATTTTGATAGTTCTCCAAAACACAGTTCATCTCAAGTTGGGACTATAAAATTCGAAGATTTGAACGGGGATGGGGTGATTACATTTCCTGGAGATTATACAGAAATAGGTAATCCATGGCCAAAATATACTCTAGGTTTTACAAATGATTTTTCATTCAGTAATTTTAATTTATCTATAGTGCTTGTTGGTTCATATGGAAATCAAATTTTAACACATTATGATAACTGGGTTACTAATTTAGATGGTGTATTCAACGTATTAGAAGAGGTAAAGGATAGATGGAAATCACCTGAAAATCCTGGGAAAGGGTTGTATGGAAGTACTCAGGCAGGAACAACCTTCTTGGAAAGAGATAGATGGCATTCTCGTTTTATAAAGGATGGGAGTTATATATCTGTAAGGACAATTTCATTAAGCTATAATTTTCCAATGGAAAATAACAAATTTATAGATAATTTACGGGTTTATAGTAGTGTTCAAAACGCTTTTCTATTTACTAATTATCCAGGCACAAACCCAGAAGTTAATACTCGAAATTCAGGGAGCGGTATAAACCCTGGAGTTGATGAAAATTCTTACCCGATACCTAGAACCATAAGTGTAGGCTTTAATGTTACTTTCTAATCTAATTTAAACTGAGACATCATGAAAAATAATATAATCATAGCAACGGTATTTCTTTTATTAGTAAGTTCTTGTAATGACTTTTTAGATATTAAGCCAGAGACTTCTGTGACAACTGATCAGTTCTTTGATACGAAAGACGAATTTGATCAGGCCTTAATAGGAGCATACCAACCTTTGCAAAGTATTTACAATATGGACTGGGTATTATCAGAGCTTGTCTCAGATAACACTTATTTTGTTTTTAATATAGCTAATAGAGGTCCAAAACCTATGGAAGATTTTGCGACTTTTACTTTAGAAACAAATAATGTTCATCTGTTAAATCAATGGACTTGGTATTATCAAATTATATCTAGAGCGAACCAAATTTTAGCCAAAATTGACGATGCTGGTTTTCTTCCAGCCGATAAAGATAAGATTAAGGGGCAAGCTATGTTTCTAAGAGGTTTTGCGTATTTCGAATTGGTTAAAAAATTTGGTGGAGTTCCATTGTTTCTTGAGGTTCCTGATTCCTATTCTGGAGCATTTTTAGCAAGATCCAGCCCTGATGAAGTATATATCCGAATTATTTCTGATTTAAATAGTGCAAAGGATTTATTGCCCACAAAGAAAAATCAAATTCTAGGTAAGGCGAATTTAGGTGCTACTTATACATTATTAGGCAATGTTTATCTTACTCAAAAAAAATGGAAGGAAGCTGAAAATATTTTAAGAGAAGTTTTGAAAATGGAATATTCCCTTTTGCCTAATTATGCAGATTTATTTAAGCCTTCAAATAAAGGCAATGTTGAATCGATATTTGAAATTTCCTATTTAGATGGAACTGCTTTCAATGTGGGAAGTACCTTTCTATATTCTTTTTTACCTACATTATCTAATCCCTCTATTATTACAGGTGTTAGCCCGGCAGCTCAAAATTTTGGAAATTTTAATATCCCAGCTCCTGAATTATTGGAGGCATATGAAAATAAGGAAAAGGATATAAGATTTTCTGCGTCTATTGGTTTTCATACAGGTCCCTCTCCTGTCCCTGGTGTTTTTTATAATAATTTTCCTTATATTAAAAAGTATTTACAGCCACATGCTCGATATGGTGAAACTAATAGCAATTTTCCAATTTTTAGATTTGCAGATGTCCTATTAATGCTTGCTGAAAGTTTGAACGAGCAAGGAAGGGGTGGTGAGGCAGTCGAATATTTAAATTTAGTTAGATCTAGAGCAGGTTTAGATAATATTTTATATATTTCTCAGCCTGATCTTAAGGAGGCTATATTAAAAGAACGAAGAATTGAATTAGCTTTTGAAAATAAAAGATGGCAAGACTTAATAAGATCAGGTAAGGTAGTTAGTACAATGAATGAATTTGGACAGAAGGTTATTAGTAATCCTAGTAATTATTATTACCCTCAAAATACGGAACCTTTATCGGGCTCCTTTAAAGTAAGCGAATTTAATTTAATATATCCTATTCCTGTAAGGGAAATAATCGTTAACCCAGATCTTATCCAAAATCCAGGTTATTAAGTTGTAACTCTAAAAATTAATTAGTTTAAGGTTGTATATCAATTAATTGTATATCTATGAAATATTTTATAAAAAATTGCCTATTTCTAATTGCTATAATAATGTTCCACGCATTGGTTTCATGTAATTCTGTAAAAGTACCTTCGTCCAATGAGGGTTATGAAAATATTTTTGATGGGAAATCTTTATCGGGTTGGGAGGGAGATCCGACTTATTGGAGAGTTGAAAATGGTAATCTTGTAGGTGAAGTTACGCCAGCCACGATATTGGATCGTAACTCCTTTATTATTTGGAAAAATGGAATAACAAAAGATTTCGAGTTCAAAGCAGACTATAGAATTTCTGAAGATGGAAATAGTGGAATTAATTACAGGAGTCAAATTGTTGATGGGGTATCTTATGCGCTAGTTGGATATCAATGTGATATTGATGGAAAAAATTGGTTTACTGGTATGAATTATGAAGAAAGGAAAAGGACTACCCTTGCTAATCCTGGTAAAGTGGTAGTTCTCGAGGACCTACCGATTGAGCCTTCAAAGTTGAGTGACTTTATTAAAAATAATCAGTGGTTACCTAGTAAAGATGTCGGGAATACTGGGGATATTAGTGTTTTTAAATCACAGATAAAAACAAACGATTGGAATAGCGTTCATATTATTGTAAAAGGTAACCGGTTGCAGCACTTTATTAACGGAAATTTAATGAGTGATGTTACTGATAAAGACCAAGTTAATGGAAGTAATGAAGGCTTATTAGGTGTACAAGTTCATGTGGGTCCACCTATGAAAATTGAGTATAGAAATATGATGATTAAACATACTAATTAGAATACTTTTACATTATTTTAATTATGAGATATATATATAATGATTTAATTGCAATCATAAGTGGAGCCTGTCTTCTTTTTTTCGCCTGTGATAGCCCAAAACAAATAAAACCTGATGACAGTCGCTTCACTAAGATGTTATTAGTAGATAATTTAGATGAGCCTATGCAATTTGAGATTCTAGATGATGATAGAGTGTTATTTGTAGAAAGAAAGGGTAAAATTAAATTGTATGATCCGAAAGATAATAAAACAAAAATAATTGCTGATCTCGATGTTAGTGTTGGATATTATTCTGAGTTAGGTGATCAGATTTCTCCAACTGGAGAAGATGGTTTATTTGGCGCAATTTTAGATCCCAACTTTGATTCTAATCGGTGGATTTATGTGTTTTATTCTCCAGCAGGGGGTAAACATAGAAGTATTGTATCTAGGTTCGAGTGGAAACAAGATTCTTTGGATATGAATTCTGAAATAGTTTTATTAGAAATACCTAATCAGCGGCTTTCTTGTTGTCATCTTGGAGGAGGTTTATTATTTGATTCCGATGGAAACCTTTTTATTACTACAGGTGATAATACTGCTAATGATCCGAGAGGTTATAATCCTATTGATGCTCGAGCAGAAAGGAGTAATTTTGACGCTCAGAGATCTTCAAGCAATACTAATGATTTGAGAGGTAAAATTCTTCGTATCCGTCCGGAATCTGATGGTACTTATTCAATTCCAGAAGGTAATTTATTTCCCAAAGGCACTTTAAATACTAGGCCTGAAATATATACAATGGGAAATAGAAACCCTTGGAGGCTTAGTTTAGATAGTAAAACTGGCTGGCTTTTTTGGGGTGAAGTTGGTCCTAATGGAGTGCTTGATTCTACTGGATTTGGTCCTAGATCATATGATGAATTTAACATCGCAAAAAAAGCAGGGAATTTTGGATGGCCTTATTTTATTGGACCTAATTTGAATTACTGGAATTTTGATTATTTAACAAATACTACTGGAGAAGCTTTTAACTCTAAAAGTCCTTTAAATCTATCAGCTAATAATACTGGAATTAAAGATCTTCCGAAGCCTGAAGCGGCTCTGATTTGGTATCCTCAAACAAAATCAGACGAATTTCCTTTGATGGGTAGTGGCAGTAATAGTGCTGCAGGAGGACCAATCTATAGGAATAATGATTTTAAAAATGCTTCAAGGGCATTTCCTTTATATTATGAAGGTAAATGGTTTATAACTGATTGGACTAGGGGATGGATAATGGTTGTTACACTTGATGTAAATGGTAATTTTGAATCTATGGAACAATTTCTTCCTAAATTGAAATTGAATGGTCCAATTGACATGAAATTTGGCCCTAATGGAGATTTATACGTATTGGAATATGGAAGAGGACCTTATAGATTAAATCCAGAAGCAAGTCTTAGCCGGATTGAATACAATTCAGGTAACCGAAGTCCTATAGTAAAAATTTCATCTGATAAATTAGCTGGTGCTGATCCATTAACGATTAATTTGTCTTCAAGTGGAACAATTGATTTGGATAATGATGATCTCAAATTTGAATGGATTATTGAACTAAATGATCGAGAGATTCAAACATTTTTTGATGCCAATTCACAAATAACATTAAAGGAGCCTGGTACATATTTGGTAAATCTTAAAGTTTCAGACTCTCAAGGTGCTGAAGCAAATGATTCCATTGAAATAGTTGTTGGTAATGACTCTCCCGAAGTAGGTTTTGATTTGGGAAATAAAAATAAAAGTTTTTACTTTTATGGTGATACTCTTTTATATAATGTAGAAGTTTTGGATAATGAAGATGGAAGCCTCAAAAATAACGAAATAAAAGCCGATCAAGTTTCTGTGAATATTGAGTATAGTAGCTATGAAGAGGAAGGTTTGAATGATTTGTTAGTTCAGCTCAAACAATTTGATGCAATGATTCCTTTGCAATCCGTCGTGGCTACTAATGTTATGAATAAAAGTGATTGCATATCTTGTCATATTGAAAACGAAAACTTAATTGGTCCATCATATATTGAAATATCAAAAAGATACACAATAGGGGAAAGAAGATATTTGATTGATAAAATCCTGAAAGGTGGAAGTGGTGCGTGGAATTCAAAAATGGCTATGCCAGCCCATCCAGAAATTAATGAATTGCAAGCTGGACTGTTAGTGGATTACATACTAGGCCTGAAGAGTAAAGACATTGTAAAACATTTTGCTAATAGTGATGCCTATATTATTCCAAATCCTAATGATAAAATATTTGATAATAAAAAAATATTTGGATCTCTTTCACATGTCAAGCTTATTTTTAGAGCTTCCTATTTAGATAATGGTTCAAGTAATGCGCCACAATTAATTGGATCAGATATAGTCGTCTTGCGAAATCCACTAATTCCCATAATTAATTTTGATGTATTTAGCGAAGTGGAAATTAATCATCAAATATTTGTAAGTAGATCAAGTGTGATTCCAAAAAAGTCCGGTTCCTTTATAGCTTTGAAGCAAATCGATTTAGCTGGAATTAATGAGGTTAAACTTGATTTATCAATCTTATCTGAATCTAAAGAAATTAATTTTGGAATTATAGAGATTAGATTGAACTCTTCTGATGGAAAATTAATTGGTGATTTGCGATTGGAAAGAAATGGTAATAATAGTTTATTAAAAAATAATAACATAAAAATTTTAAATATAGAAGGATTTCATGATTTATATGTTGTATTTAAGAAAAGCACTGACCTATCGAAAATTAGCAATATAGAATTAAGGAGTTTGCATTTTATAAAATAATTTTGATATTTATTAAATAAAATATTCAATAATAGTTCAGAAATTTAAGTATGTAGCTAAGACTTTTGCTCAAACATCGAGTTAAGCGATAATAAAGGATCATTTGTGGATTAACTTCATGAATATGCAAGATTAGAAAGATATTCAGGATGGTGCAGGATAGAATAGGTTTTTTAGAATGGTTAATTGGGTGAGTTTTTATTTCAATACTTAAACCCAATCCTATGCTAAACTATTATCAAACTTGTTTAAAAACCCGATTTGTGGGGTTTTTATTAGCGTTGTTTATCGTATCTGTGTCAGCATCCTTTGCACAGTCGATAACTATAAGTGGTACTGTGGTCTCCGAAGGAGATAATGAACCAGTGCCAGGGGCCTTAGTTTCAGTCAAAGGCACACAGAAAGGAACTGTGACAGATATCGACGGGACTTTTCAGATCCAAGCTTCCGTAGGCGAAACCCTAGTAGTGAGCTTTATTGGATTTACTACTAATGAAGTTGTGGTCTCATCTAATAGCGCCGATTTACAGATAACTCTCGCTTACTCTACCTCTGATTTATCTGAAGTAGTTGTGGTGGGTTACGGTAGTCAGATCAAGAGGGAAGTGACTGGTGCTATTCAAACTGTAAACGAAAAGGAATTAAAGGATCTTCCAGTATCTTCCGTAGCCCAGAAACTTCAGGGTCGACTGGCTGGAGTTCAAATCAATCAGACTACCGGTAAGCCCGGTCAAGGGATGAATGTTCGAATTAGAGGCCAGCTTTCTGTATCTGGTGGTAGTTCGCCTTTGTACGTAGTCGATGGATTTCCAATTACAGGCGATATCAATGCGATAAATCCTGATGAAATCCAAGAAATTACAGTCTTGAAAGATGCTGCATCCACTTCCTTGTATGGATCTCGTGCTGCTAACGGAGTAGTCTTGATTACCACCAAAAAAGGAACCAAAGGTCAAACCAATGTAAACCTTAATGTTTTTACTGGTTGGCAAACAGTCCCAGAGCAAGGTAGATTAGAAATGCTCAATGCAGAGGAATTTGCCCAGTTTAAGAAGGACTACTATTCCGATGCGGGCCAAGCTGTTCCTGAAATTTTTCAGAACCCTGCCGATTTTCGTGATCAAGATAATGACTGGTATGGTGCGATGCTGGAGACAGCACCAATTACTTCTTACAATTTGACTATTACTTCTAACAAAGAAAAAGTTAATACTGCTATTATCGCCGGATTTTTCGATCAAGAAGGCGTGGTCAGAAACACTGATTACGAGCGATTTTCACTTCGAATGAATACTGACTACGCTGTTTCAGATAAAGTTAATATCGGAGTAAATGTAGCTCCAAGCTACGTTGTGGACAACACCCCGCAAACTGACGGTTCTCGTGGAACTGGTATTTTATTCAATGCACTTCATACCTGGCCAGTAATGCCGATTTATCAAGAAAATGGCGAATTGACTTCGTTCAATCGTTTCCCCGCGAACACCGGAAATATCTTTGCCTATCCAAACTGGCTCAGGTCAGCTAATGAAATCACGAATGAGACCAAACTTTTAAATGTTCTGGCAAATACTTATTTAGAGTGGAAGCCAATCAAGGGACTATCCTTGAAGACGACCTTTAATGCAGAATTAAGAAATTCTAATTACTTTTTCTTCAATCCATCTACTGCTACTAACCAAATCAACGTAGCGATCCCGGCAGTTGCAGTTTCGATTCGTGATGAATTTCAGGACCTATCCTGGTTAAATGAAAATATTGCTACTTATGGTAAAAGCATAGGTGATCACAATTTTGAAGCATTGGTAGGTTTCTCTAACCAGCGCTTCCGAAGTGACCGTACTAGAATTCAGGCAGATACTTATGCTGATGATCGTCTTCCGACTATTCAGGGGGCTATCAATGTCAATCGAAACGGATCTATTTCAGCGGTTCAAGAATGGGCTCTTACTTCAGTTTTTTCTCGTCTAACTTATAATTACAAGAGCAAGTATCTCTTCACGGCTTCGATAAGAGGTGATGGATCATCCAGATTTGGAGCTAATAACAGGTGGGGAGTTTTCCCTTCCACTTCTGTAGGATGGGTTCTTTCTGATGAAGGTTTTCTAGTCGATAATCCTGGCATTTCATTTACTAAAATCAGGGCCAGTTACGGGGTGACTGGAAATAACAATATTGGTAACTATACGCAGTATGCCTTGGTCAATAATACAATCAATGCAGCTTTTGGAAATACTGTTTTCCCTGGAGCCGGGATTACCTCCTTGAACAATTCAAACTTAGGTTGGGAAACAACCACGCAGTTCGATATAGGATTAGACCTCGGATTATGGGATGATCGACTCACATTCGTATATGATTATTATACTAAAAATACTACAAACCTACTTTATGCAGTACAGATTCCGCAAGAATCGGGATTCACAAACTTCAATGACAACATCGGAGAGATCAAGTTCTGGGGACATGAGTTTTCGCTAACATCAGTAAATACTACAGGTGCTTTCAGATGGACTACAAATGCTAATATTTCTTTTAATAGAAATGAAGTGATTGAATTGGCGGATGGTATTGATCGGGTTTATGGTCAATTTCACATTACTCAGGTAGGTCAGCCTTTTGGTCAATTCTATGGTTTGAATAAATTGGGGAATTACGCCAATGCAGAAGATTTAGCCAATTCACCTAAGATCCCTGGTAGATCTACAGTGGGAAGTATCAAATTGGAAGATGTCAATGGTGATGGAGTAATTACTTTCGGAGGAGATAAGGATGATCGAACTATCATCGGCAATCCATTTCCGGATTTTACGTACGGCATTATCAACAACTTTACCTGGAAAAACTGGGATGCAAGTATTACCGCTTCCGGTTCGCAGGGGAATGAACTTTACATGAGACACCTTTTCTCTACCGCCAATCTTGACGGAGTATTCAATATGGTTTCTAGAGTCAAAGATCGATTTAGATCACCTGAGAATCCCGGCGACGGAATATTCGGTACTACAGTAGGTGGTGGAAACGTAACAGGAATTGAGCGTGATTGGCCAAACAGTAATTTCGTGTGGGATGCTTCCTATTTCACTATTCGAAATATTACAGTAGGCTATACATTCAATAACTTACCAAAAGCATTTAAATCAGCCAGAATCTACGGTTCTGCTCAGAATGTATGGGTATTTACTGACTATTGGGGAGGATCAAATCCAGAAGTCAGTATGCAGGATAATGGTCAGGGAGACGGAGGTAACCTCAGCCCAGGAATAGATTTGGCAGGATATCCTGTTCCACGTACGATCTCTTTCGGTGTCAATGTTACTTTCTAATCGTAAGGATTCCACCTCATTTATTCAACTAAAAAGATAAAAAAAATGAAAAAATATATCCTAGCCATTTTAGTGACAGCTTTAGCACTAACAGGCTGTGAAGACTTTCTTACGGTAGTACCAGAGACTCAACTGAGTTCGGCTACCTTTTTCAAAAATCAAACTGACTTTGAGCAAGCCGTAAATGCAGCCTATGTACCGTTGCGGAGTATCATTAATGATCGTGCATGGTTGCTTTCGGAGATGCACTCTGATAACACCTATTATGCAAGAAATGTGCTCTTCGGTGCGACCGATAACCAGGAAGACTTGGCTGATTTCTCAGTTCCTGAATCCAACGGTACTACGGCTAATACTCACGTATTGAATCAATGGAGACAGGATTACCTGATAATTGCACGAACCAATCAAATTCTTAGCTTGATCGATGACGTTGACTTTGATGCCGCTGCAAAGGCAAATGTGAGAGGCCAGGCCCTTTTCCTACGTGCATATGCCTATTTTGAATTAGTAAGGTATTTCGGAAGTGTGCCGCTTCATTTAACTCCCGTTGCCACGAGAGAAGAAGCTGCGTTGCCATTGGCAACGGAAGCTGAGATATACACTCAGATTGAGAAAGATTTGGTGGAATCTGTTCCTTTGTTGCTAAAAAAGGCTACTCAAGTGCCTGGAAGAGCTACAGAAGGATCCGCTCGGACACTATTGGCGAATGTCTATATTCACCAAAAGAAATGGGCTGAAGCAGAGCAGATTTTAACTCCTGTATTGTCTCAAGGGTACCAGTTGATGGGAAGTTATGAAATGGCTTTCCCGGGAAATACGGCAAATAAAAACAACGCAGAGTCAGTTTTTGAAGTGCAGTTTCTAGAAGGTGCAGCAGGTCTTAATGGTAATTTTATCTATCAATTTATGCCGAGACCGATCAGTGCTGCTGAATTGCTGCCAATTATGGGAACAAGCAATCCTCAGAATATTGATGGAGAAGGGAACAACATACCTACTCCAGATATTATTGCGGCCTATGAAGAGGGCGATCTCCGAGAAGCAGCATCCATTGGATATGTGACTCTTGCGGGAAGTTTCAGAGATGATAAGACTTATCCTTATATAAAGAAACATGCCAAATTGCACTCCCAACACAATAATACCGGTACTAATTGGGCTGTCTATCGTTATGCAGAGGTCCTGTTGTTTATGGCAGAAGCTCTAAATGAACAAGGGAAAACAGGAGAAGCTATAACGTTTCTAAATCAGGTAAGACAGCGCGCAGGACTAGCAGCCACCGCAGCAGCTGGTCAAACAGAAGTTGGTGAAGCGATTTTCAAGGAGAGAAGAGTTGAGCTTGCTTTCGAAAACAAGCGTTGGTTTGATATTGTACGAACCGATCGAATTCAAGAGATAATTGTTCCTTACGGTCAGCGGGTCATTGCAAATCCATTGGATTATTACTATCCGCCAATCGCGGGAGCAGTTCCAAGAAGTAATGCATTTACCAACATCAAAAAGTTTTATGCCTATCCCGCATCAGAATCAGACTTGAGTCCTTATTTCTAAAAAATTCAAATTAAGAATAACCCAGCATCTAGACAGGATTTCGTTCTATGTTGTTGGGTTATTTTTTTACGGCTCTAGTTAATTCTACAACTATTTTAAGGTGAGAATAACTAGTAAATTTCATGAATGGTTTCTGAATAGAGAAATTATTCACCAACTTAAAATTCTAAATATTGCTATCCATTAACATTTACCCTATGACACTCAAACATTCAATAAGGAATTTGTTTCTCTTATCAGCTGTGGTGCTTTTCTCTGTATCATGCGCCAAGAATAAAGAGGAAGAAAGCTCCCAAAGACAGCTCACCGGCAACCCGAAATTAGACAAACTCAAACTCCCTGATGGGTTTGTAGCGGAGCATCTGCTAAGTCCTGGAGAAAAGGACGAGGGATCATGGGTTGCAATGACCTTTGATGACAAAAATCGACTGATCACTGCAGATCAATATGGCTTTCTCTACAGATTGGAAATCCCGGAAATAGGGAGTGATTCTGTTGCGCCGAAAGTGGAAAAACTCATCATCGGAAACGTAGCCGAACCTCAGGTGGGGATGGGGTATGCTCAAGGTCTGCTCTATGCATTCAATAGTATTTACGTGATGGTAAATCACAATGGTAATGAGACCTTCGAAGAAAGTACAGGACTTTATCGTATTCAGGATTTGGATGGGGATGATCAATATGAGTCAGTGACTAAAATCAAAGGATTTACCGGCCAGCCAGGAGAGCATGGGCCTCACAGTATCAAGCTCTCCCCAGATGGTCAGTCGCTTTACATAGTAGCTGGAAATCATACGGATGTGCCTGAAATGGATTCTTACAGACTACCAAATGTTTGGCAAGAAGATAATCTTTTTCCTGAAATCAAAGATCCCAGAGGTCATGCTAATGATAGAATGGCTCCCGGAGGATGGGTGGCAAATATAGATCCTGAAGGAAAGAACTGGGAGTTGATATCAGCAGGATATAGAAATCCATTTGACATTGCTTTCAACGAGGTTGGTGATCTGTTTACTTATGATTCAGATATGGAATGGGACTTTGGGATGCCTTGGTATAGACCTACTCGAATCTGTCATGTAACTAGCGGAAGCGAGTATGGCTGGAGAACTGGTAACCAAAAATGGTCTCCAAATTACCCGGACAACTTGCCTGCAGTTCTGAATATCGGACAGGGCTCTCCTACCAATGTCATGTTTGGCACTGGTGCAAAATTCCCTGCTAAATACAGAAATTCCCTATTTGCATTTGATTGGAGTTTTGGAATTATTTATTCCATGACTTTGACGCCAAAAGGTGGAACTTATGAAGCAAAAGCAGAAGAATTTATTTCTGGTTCTCCTTTGCCTTTGACAGACGGTACGATTGGCCCAGACGGCGCGATGTATTTTATGACTGGTGGTAGAAGATTGGAGTCGGATCTATACAGAGTTTACTACGAGGGTGACATTGAAGGGAATGAGGGGTCGTTGACTCTAGCGGATCTTCCGTCAGAAGCGAAAACCCGCCGTGAACTTGAAGCCTTACATGTGGATGGAGCACCTGCTTCAGGACTTGACCTGGCATGGTCAAATCTTAACAACGCAGATAGATTTGTTCAATATGCAGCAAGAATCGCTGTAGAACACCAGCCAGTTAATTCTTGGAAAGCAAAAGCTTTGGCGGAGAAAGACCCCGTGGTTTTGACTCAAGCGATGATAGCATTGGCAAGGCATTCTGATAAAGGAGCTGGAGCACCGATGATTCAGGCTTTGATGGGAATTGATTACAGTTCTTTGAAAGAAAAAGAAAAGCAAGATTTGCTGAGAGCTTTTGAGTTGATTATAGCTAGACAGGGTGAGCCTACGGGTTCTTTGAAATCTGATCTAGTCGCTTATTTGGATCCTAATTTCCCTGCTAATAACAATAATCTTGATCGTGCTTTGGCAGTGCTTCTTGTGTATTTGGATGCTCCTGATGCGGTAGAAAAGACTTTGGCACTTCTTGAAAAAGCTAAAGATGATCCTGAATACCAGAAGACTTTTACCTCTTCTTCTGATTTGATTATGAGAAATCCTCAGTATGGATTGGATATCGCAAACATGCTTGCGAATGTGCCTCCTGCTCAGCAAACTTATCTGGCTACAGTGCTAGGTGGGGCTACGACAGGGTGGACTCCTGAGCTTCATGAGAAATATTTCACTTGGATTCAGGATGCTTTCAAATACAAAGGCGGCCGTAGTTATGTTGGATTCATTGATAGAGCTAGAAAAATGGCACTTACGCATGTCGCTGCGAACGAATTCGATAAATACGATGAGCTATCAGGAGCTGCGATGCTGACAGGCAACGGAAATGACTTGGTAAATTCGGACGTTCAGCCAGAAGGTCCTGGTAAGAGGTGGACTGTAGAAGAGGCTGAACCATTGATGGCAGATTTGGGAGGAAGAGATTTGGCAAGAGGCAAAGCAATGTATGCTGCCTCTCAGTGTCTTTCATGCCATACACTTGGTGGCGCAGGTGGAAATATAGGCCCGGATTTATCTCAATTGGGTACCCGATTCTCACCAAAAGATATTTTGGAAGCTACGATCAATCCAAGTGAGGTGATTTCTGAGCAATATGTAGCAAGTGTTTTTGAGCTAAAAGATGGCAGTTCTGTAATGGGAAGATTAATCAATGAAGATGAAACGAGCTACTCAGTTTCTCAAAATCCTTTCTCTCCAGAGGTGTTACGAAAAGTTGAAAAAAGCAATGTGGCTACTGTTAAGGATTCGAAAATATCCATCATGATGCCTGGAATGATCAACAGACTAAATGATGAAGAACTCAAAGATTTGATGGCTTACTTGATTTCAGGTGGTAATTCAAATCACGAAGTGTATCAAACTAAAGCCCAAGCCGAAGAATGAAAAATCTATTAATATCTAAATGGTTAAGAATTGAGGCACTTAGTTTAGGGGCGATGATGGTGATAGGCTTTGTGAATTGCCAGCAACCAGCTGAGAATACGTCTACTTCTATAGTGACTATGACCGAGACTGAAGCTAGTTTTAAATCCATTTTTGATGGAAAAACACTAGATGGCTGGGAAGGAAACCCGGTGTATTGGTCTGTTAAAGATGGAGCAATTACGGGTACAATTACTCCTGAGACACTTCTGAAAGCCAATACTTTCCTGATTTGGCAAGGTGGACAACCTGGAGATTTTGAGCTGAAAGCTGAGTTTAAAATCTCTGAAGGGGGAAACTCCGGAATAAATTACCGAAGTGAAATGGTAGAAGATGTTCCATTTGCACTCAAAGGCTATCAGGCAGATATTGATGGGAAAAACAACTATACAGGACAAAACTACGAAGAGCGTAAACGTACTACGCTAGCTTACAGAGGTCAAGAAACCAAGATAACTTCTCAGCCAGATGGAGTAGGAGTGAGAGAGTATGTGGAGAAAAATGCTTGGAAGGGCCTTAATGTAGAAAAGGAAATCGGCGATAGGGCCGAACTAGGTGCTAAGATTAAGTCAGGTGAATGGAATAGTATTCACATTGTGGCTAAAGGCAATGTCTTAAAGCATTATGTGAATGGGCAGTTGATGTCTGAGGTGCATGATGAAGATCCCAAAAACAGGATGGAGTCAGGGTATCTTGGTGTACAGGTGCATGTAGGACCTCCAATGACTGTTATGTATAAGGATGTTATGCTGAAGCAGTAGAATAGGATTTCTGATAAAAATTTAAAATGGCCCTAGTTGAAAAACTTGGGCCATTTTTATTTTGGTAGATTAGTTCAAGTCTTCAGACTTGGACTCACAATAAAGCAGTCTCCAGACTGCTTTAATCAATGGTAAAGGTAAAATGTAGTTTTCTAACGCAATTCTAGAACACTTTCTGTTTACTTAACCTCAGTGCTATGTTTTGAAAGGCAGCCTGAAGACTACAATGTCTTAGGTCCAAGTCAGGGAACTTTGAACCAGACTGATCCTAGAATTATCTTTAGATTTTTTATTGCTAATAGGAACTCAATTCCATTCTCATACCTTCTTCACCTAAACCACAAATTATGAATTACCATATCATCATCAATAATGTAAAAACAGTAGATGAACTGCCAGGAAGTTGGAGCAATCAGGATCTAATCGAACTACTTGATCGTTTCGGTTTCCCAGATGCCTCAAAATCCAACCCGGCTGAGTTGAGAGAGCTACTTTCGATGGCTATATCTGACTTCGAACCGGCTGAGGCGGCAGCGATTATGCTTGAATATAGACTCTCGGACAAACTCAATGAAGGTCAGATTGATCAAATGTCTCATGACATGCTCTTGGATAAAATTTCTGAAGAATACCCTGTAATCGGTTTACATCACCAGCTTTTTAATATCAACCAGTTATTACACAAGGCCTACAACGGGAAATTTCCAAGTGCCAAAGCCACCATTACGGAGTTTGTCATGAGCAGTGAGGATCCAAATGCGGAAGCGATCACGAAGGAGGTCGTTCTAAAGGCTTTCCAGCATACGTTAAATGACAGCAACCTGATCAAAAGACTGTTTTCAGATCACCTGGAGGGCAAAGTTAAATTTGAAGAGGCAGATTCGATTATTTGGGATTTGAGCGACAAAGGTGATAACCAGTACCAACTGATCACCTCCGAATACTGGATGGCTCGAGACGAGTTTGTTGAGGCGGAGCTTGATGCAGAAGTTATTCTTTTTGAAGAAGATGAGAACGAGGATTGAAATATAATAGTAGTGTCATAGTCCCCGCCTGATTTAGTTCAAGTTTTAAGAATGCTGTGTTGTTGTTCTGTCATTGCGAAGCGTGAGGAACGAACAACGAAGCAGTCTGATTTTATGTGAAAGATTGCTTCGTTCCCTAAAGCTCGGGACAGGCTATACCTCTGCAATGACGAGGTTGATTAGTCCAAGTCTTCAGACTTGGACTTTTTAAATTGCAGTCTTCAGACGTCTAAAACTGAAGGTAGAGAGAAAATGTGTCACCTCTGATCCTATTCTACAGCATTATCTTTTAGCCTAGTTCATCGAGATTTTCTAAAAACAGCAGTCTGAAGACTGCAAAGTCATAGGTCCAAGTCATGAGACTTGAACCCATTTCCTACTTAAGCCATATTTTTTACTAACGGCATATTTCTCCCTCATAAGTTGCATAACTTATTCCCGTGCTTTCATGTCTTACCCATATAGGGCAGGACAGTGCCGGAAGGCCTTTTTAATAGATTACAGATCAGTCTCAAACCTAAGAATGAACCTCTCAGATCCATCCAATTGGAAAGATAAATTATCCAATTTCCGCCAGCTCGGAGGAATAGAAACTTCCATTCTTGACAATGGAGCGGGTCGCGGCACTTGCATCGCTTGGATTAATACCGGAACTGGTCTTCGATTCAAAGTAGTTTTGGATCGGGGAATGGATATTTTGGATGCTTTTCATAATGAGCACAGCTTGTCTTGGATTAGTAATGCAGGCCATGTGTCTTCTCAGCCTTTTTCCAATCAGGGAATAGATTGGTTGAGGACTTTCGGTGGAGGACTGCTGACTACTTGCGGGATTTCCTCTATGGGTCCACCAAATGAAGATGAGACTGGAAAGCGCGGATTGCATGGGAACTACAGCAATACGTCAGCAGAACTGATTTCCATCAAGCAGCCGGATATTTATTCAGGAAATTTGGGTTTCGAAATAGTAGGTGTAATTCGAGAGACGACGACTTTTGGGCCAAGTCTGGAGCTGAAAAGAACCATATCAGGATCCATCGGGACTGCCGAAATCAATATCAAAGATGAGGTAAGCAATCGTGGAAATTCACCTGCGCCTCATATGGTGTTATATCACATTAATTGTGGTTGGCCACTTATAGATGAAGGAACGAGGATAGTGTGGAAAGGAGAAATTCAAAAAAGAGAATCAGACGATTCTATGTCAGATTTTAATAAAATAAACAAATTCACCAAGTGTGCGGGGCCAATGGATGAGCATGCAGCTTTTGGTGAGGATGTGGCATTCATTGATCCAAAAGCGGATGATACTGATCAGGTCACTTGCGGATACATGAATGATGAATTGGAACTTGGCTTAAGTATTTCATTTTCCAAAAAACAAATGCCATGGCTGATCAATTGGCAGCACTGGGGCAAAAATGAATATGTGACAGCCTTAGAACCTGCCACAAACCCGCCGATTGGTCAAACCGCCGCCCGTGAAAATGGGACCTTGATTTTATTGAAGCCGGGAGAAAGCAGGAGGTATGAAATCAAACTGAAAGTATTAAAAGGAGAAAAAGTAAAGGAATTTAGAATGTAAAATGTAAAATTAGGAATGACGAATATCAAAGATGAAGGAGCTTATAGAATTTTCAAATCTTCATATCTTTCAATATTTTAATTCAATCTCAAATAACGAATCTCAAATCTCAAATAATTAAATAAACCCATGAGTTTAGCAAAAAAGGCTCTCGAACAGGGAGAAGGAATACTTAGATTAACACCGACCTGGGTGCCTCGCTCGTTTTGTGTGCCAGGCAGAAGAATCAAACTTCATCCAGATGATTACTATTGTTTAGGAGGTGAGCGTGGAGGTATCGACGAACGTTGGTTCTCATCTACTACTCCTGCTCAAAATGGTCCCTTGACCAGTAAGAATGAAGGTCTCAGTCATATAGCTCTTGAAGAGGGCGGTAAGACAGAACTTTTTCTTTTGAAAGATGCGATCGATGAATTAGGAGGAGAAATTGTCGGTGGCCGTCTATGGGACAAATACAAGTCCTGGCCTATGTACTCCAAGTTTTTTGACAACATGGGGCCACTTCCGCATCACATTCACCCAAGTGATGAATTTGGCAAACTTACAGGCCAAAACGGGAAGCCAGAAGCTTATTATTATCCTCCGCAACTGAACAATCATGGGGGTGATTTTCCATATACGTTCTTCGGCATCGCTCCAGGTACAACTAAAGAGCAGATCAAGGAATGTCTGATGAACTTCAATAAGGGAGACAATAAGATTACTAACTATTCTCAAGCCTTCAGACTTCAGCCGGGTACTGGTTGGGATGTTCCTCCGGGAATGCTTCATGCTCCGGGGTCTTTGTGTACTTATGAGCCGCAGAAAGCATCTGACATTTTTGCGATGTATCAGTCTTTGGTAAATGAAGCAATTATCCCGGATGAGTTACTTTGGAATGCTACTCCGAAAGATAGAGTAGGAGACTATGACCTATTGGTAGAAATGATAGACTGGGAATTGAACGTCAATCCTAATCTCCTAGAGACCCGCTATATGGAGCCAATTCCAGTAGGGAATGAAGAGGAAATGCATGCTGCCGGATATCATGACAGCTGGATTTGCTATCGTTCACATGATTATAGCGCCAAGGAATTAACGATCTATCCAGGTCAGACAGTGTCTATCAAGGATTCTGCTGCGTATGGTATGATTATGATGCAGGGGTATGGTAAAATGAACGATTGGGATATAGAAACTCCTGCCCTTATTCGCTTTGGCCAGTTGACTCATGACGAGTATTTTGTCAGTGAAAAAGCTGCCCAAGCTGGTGTGAAAATCACAAACCTTTCTAAAACTGATCCCATTGTTATGCTGAAGCACTTCGGCCCAGATAATCCGGATCTGAAAGTTTGGGAGTGATGAGTGTTTCAATATTCAGTGCGCAGTGAACAGTCCACAAACTAGAAAATAATAAATGATGAATATCGAATACTGAAGTACGTGATTCGGACTTCGGTCTTCGGTCTTCAAACTTTAATAACCAATAACCCCAAATACCATGAGTCAAAATAATTTTCCCAAACTACATAATGCAACCTGGCCAGGAATAGTGGGCAAAGGACCAGATTCTGAACCTGTAATTCCCTTCGATTCCCTTCTGAAGATGACAGCAGCAGCTGAAGTTGATGGTGTGAAATTTGACGGGCTTGATTTAGGTTTGCTTGAGCCACATTTCACACTTGACGATCCTGATGAAACCAAGATTCTAGCAGAAAAACTCCAGCAACATAACCTTGTCGCAGGCTCTTTAGTAGCTCCAATTTGGGCGGGTTCTGCAATGGGAACTGCTGATCAGCGCAAGACTTTTGTCGACATGGTTCGCAAGGCATGCGAATTCGGAAAGCAACTCAACGATCTTGGTGTTCGCCACTATGGTGTCGTCAGAATTGATTCCGCAGCCGGCGTAGAAGACTGGGCAAAGGATCCCGCAGGAAATACTAAAATCATTGCCGAAACATTCCGCGAAGCTTGTGATGTAGCTGCCGGCTACGGTGAAAAATTAGCCACGGAAGGTGAGATTTGCTGGGGAGCTATGCACAGCTGGAAACACATGGTAGAATTACTAGAAATGGTAGATAGACCTAATATTGGTTTCCAGGCAGATATGTCTCATACTTTCCTTTACACGATGGGATATAATGCTCCAGAGCATAGAATTCTGCCAAAAGATGCAGATCTCAATGACCGTGAGGCTGTCAAAGCTGCTTTGAAAACAGTGACCGATGCGCTTAGACCTTGGACGATTGATTTCCACGTAGCTCAAAATGACGGATCAGTCTTTGGCTCTGGTTCGCATGATAAGACTGGTAGACATTGCCAAGCAACAGACCCAAATGGAGTTCTGGACATTGCCCATGATGCTGGCTACTGGCTTCGTGATGAAAAAGGTGAGTTGACCAAAGCTTTCAAGCACATCTGCTGGGATGGATGTATGTTCCCAAATGACGTCATGAACAATCAACAAACCTGGAATGATATCCTTGCTGCGTTAGTGAAAGTGCGGAATGCACATGGGTGGTAGAAAAGATTTGAGATTTGATATTTGAAATTCAAAACTCGAACCTTTCAATTATATCTGAATATTTTGTCATGAGACAATTTCAAATTTTAAATCCTTTTAATTTCAAATTATAGAAACATGAAAGATAAAAAACATATACGAATAGGTCTAATCGGGACTGGTCTGATGGGCCGAATACATACCAATGGATACAAAAGAGTTCCAGACTTTTTCCCAGAGTACGAGTACGTTCCTGTTTTACAGGCTTGCTGCTCTAGAAGAGAAGAAAAAGCCAAAGCTTTTGCAGAACAGTGGGGCTATAAATCTGTAGAAACCGATTGGCGAGAGCTGCTAAAGCGCGACGATATAGATGCAGTGGATATTTGTACACCAAATGACATGCATGCTGAGATTGCAATAGCTGCAGCAGCCGCTGGTAAAATGATCCTCTGTGAAAAACCACTTGCCAGAACTGTCATGGAAGCCCAAGGAATGGTGGAAGCAGTGGAGAAAGCTGGTGTTAAAAACACAGTTTGGTATAACTATAGACGAATACCAGCCGTGACTTTGGCAAAGCAAATCGTAGCTTCCGGTAAACTTGGAAAGGTATTTCATTACCGCGCAAACTTCCTTCAGGATTGGACAATCAGTCCTGATTTGCCACAAGGCGGAGATGCACTTTGGAGACTGGATGCTGATGCTGCAGGTTCAGGTGTGACGGGCGATTTGCTGGCGCATTGCATAGATACAGCCATGTGGCTGAATGGGGGGATCAAAGATGTCTCTGCCATGACTGAAACTTTTATTAAGGAGCGAGTTCACCAAGGAACTGGTGAAAAGAAAAAGGTAACTATTGACGATGCCTGCATATTCCATTGTCACTTTGAGAACGGTTCGCTGGGCTTATTCGAGGCAACTCGCTATGCACGAGGTCACAAAGCACTTTATACATTTGAAATCAACGGAGAGAATGCTTCCATTCGTTGGGATTTGCATGATTTGACTCGTTTGGAATACTTTGACCATGACGATGAAAGTCAGGTTCGTGGTTGGAGATCTATACACGTGACGGATGGAGATCATCCTTACATGGATAGGTGGTGGATTCCTGGCACTTCCATTGGCTATGAGCATTCTTTCATTCACCAGGTAGCTGATTTCTTTAAGAGCCTAGAAACAGGGGAAGCTTGTCATCCAACTTTTCGTGATGCATTTGAAACGCAGAAAGTTTGCGAAGCGGTAATAGACTCAGCAAATGAGAGAGCTTGGAAGGATACTGGAGTGGATTGGATAGAGAAAGTATAGGGCTCCAACCAAATGAGAGTATCATTCCCATTAAAATAATTAGTCAAGAAAAGCTGTTTTACGAAGCAGCTTTTCTTGTTTTCAAGCAGATCGAAAATTATGAGACAGTTTTTTCTTGATCTTAGAAACTATATTATACCACTATGAAAAAGAAGTATGGGGAAGAGTTTGCCTTTAGCAATCATCGCTTTTACATGTCAATCTACTTTCTCTCAGCTATAATTTTTGTTATGGTCATGATTGGTGGGATACAATTAAACTTGGGTATCCCACTCAATATCCTACAGAAACGATCAAAATCTTATCTCCATTGATTTTCTCTGTTTTATTCTTGATTAGTTACAGTTCTGTATTCAAGAGAATATATTCTTATTTCATCAAACCTGAAGATGAAATCCGAGAGTTGGAAGGTTTAGAACACAAAAAGATGCAGCTACGATACTTCTTTTAATTCTCGTGCCTATAGCTTTAATATTTTTGATATTGCCAACAATTTTTTAAGGGGGGAATGACTTGAATATTTTTTTTGTATATCCGCTTTTCTGCAAGTGAAGAGACAAAAACATCATAGAATTGGGTGAACTCAAGCAATTACGCTACCTCTTCCGATAACTATCGGGACGTCATCGGCCTGCCTCGCTGTGGCGGTTCTCCCGTCTGCTAAATCAAAGAAAATATGGACACTGTCATCATTACGGATTATCATTTTATTTTTTGCGATTATACGGAATCTTGCCAGTTGAAAATTTATAGGATCAAAAATTTAAAGAAACATTAAATTCTGGTTTACTCCGGTCTTCGGTCATCGGTCTTCCAACCCCTTGGCCAAAGAAAATTCGCTTACTGGCAGAAAAGCTTAGATCCAGATTATTTTTAAAGTAAAAACCCTTTCAAATTCAACTTGAAAGGGCTTTTGAATAGCGTCAATTTTTTGCTAGAGTTTAAAAGAACTGCTTCATTTTTTTCAACCCGGTATTCGCAACTTCCTGCGCATCCTGAGCCCAGTAGGTTTCATTAAAAAGCTCCAGCGACATGAATTTGGTACCACCCATTGCCTTCAGCGTTGCGGCGATTTCCTTCAAAGGCGCTATTCCATCTCCAGGAAATACTCTGTCACTGTCTTTTTGTTCTAGTCTTGGTTTTGTTGTGAAGTCATTCATGTGAAAAACTTCGATGGCATTTCCATTGATCAATTTAAGTCCTTCAAATCCGGATCCTCCTCTAAACAAGTGATAGATATCAGGAAGGATGCGGGCGTCCGAGTCGTTTGCGGCAGAAGCAGTCGCCAAAGCTTGTCCTATGTGATGGAAGGGAGCAAAAGATCCCCAAAATTCCAATTGAGGCATTACTCCTGTTTTCCTTCCCAGCGCTATCAACTTAGCGTATTTCTCGCCAGCAGCCAGCAAATCTATCGGGTCTGTGGCTCCAATGGCTGGTGCGGCGACTCGCTTACAACCGATTTCTGCCAGCATATTCATTTCCTTTTCCATTTGCTCAAACCCAGCATTGCTTTTCGCTGCATCCTGAGCCATCCAAGGTGCAAATCCAATTGCATTGACAGGGATTATTTTTGCGTCATTAAACAGCTTTTTAAGAGAGGCTAAGGATTTACCGGTTTTGAGATAGGCTTCCATCTCAGCGATCCAAAGTTCTATTCCATCATATCCAGCCTTGGATGCAACTTCGATGATTTGGGGTAAATCAAGTTTTTGGCCGCGAAGCGTGCTGGTATTTAAGGAAAATTGTATCGTTGTTTCCTTTTTCTTCGTCGTAGAAGCAAAGACCGGAGCCAGAGGAAGTACGGTTGCTCCGAGGGCAATAGATTTGAGTAGGTTTCTTCTTTTCATTTTAGGTTTCTTTTTTTAATCTTAGGTTTATTGAAAAATTAAGGTCTTAATCCATTTAAATACTATATTTGCCGTTCAAATTATTCCATGTAAAAGAGAGTCTAATCTGATCTAGTATAGGGTCGAACATATGCTAAAAATAAACTTTTTTACACCTTTTCTTCTGTTTTTTATAATGACTGCCAACTCATTTGGGCAGTCGCAGACTTATTTGTCCCTGTATAAAGAGCAGTTGCCATACTTCCAAGAACTCATCACGGGGGGGCGATATCAGGAGCCACCCATGAACTATGATGGAGATCCGTACTATTTGGACAGAAAATTTGGAGAAGGGACGTTGTCCATTAATAAGATAAGCTATACCGAGGTGCCTCTCTTGTATGATGAGAATGTTGATGTAGTCATCACATTCCACCCTATTTACCGTCAAAAGATTTTAATCAAGTCCGAGAAGATTGAAGAATTTCGACTCAAGGATTGTGGTTTGTTTAGGCGATTTCTTGGTAACGATTCTTATGCCTATAATAGAAATGGATTTTACCATGTGCTAAAAGACGGCGAGGTCAAAGTCCTCATAAAGCATTACAAGTTTGAAGATCCAACAAATGAGGTGGGGAGATATACCCATAGATTTGTAGAGAAAAAAGATTACTTCTATTGGTACGAGGATGAATTTGTCCTTATCAGAAAGAAAAAACAAGCAATTAAAAGTCTGGGATTGAATAAGAAAGAAGTGAAAAAATACTTCAGGGGTAAGTCTCTGTATTTCTCCATGGATAAGGAAAAATACATTCTAGAATTGGCTGCCCTAAGGGAAAGTAAGGCTGAAACTTTTAACGGTTTTGTCGAATGAAAAGAATTCTACTGTTGATTTTAGTCGTTTGCTTTTTTGGTGATTTGAAGGCTCAGACAACTACCCCTAAGCTATCTGGAATGTATTTGGGACTCTCCTTTGAAAGATTCACTGCCAGGATAGAAGCTGAAACTGACTTTAAATTTTATTATAAAAAGGAAGACGTACGAAATATTCAAGTCAACCTACAGGCAAATGATTCGGATATCAAGATGATTTTGAATCAAGTTATTGAAGAGACTGACTTGACTTATTCTATAGATAATTCTAATCGTATTTGGGTAAGCAAAGGCCAAAGAATACAAATTGAATTTCCAGATGATTATTTCCAAGTACAGGATAGGCAGGATAATCTGGCAAACGCTGGAGATTCCCTAAGCGCTTTTGACAAGAACAAACGCTTTGTAATAGGGAAGTCTGTGGACAACCCTCAATCTAAAACAGCTATTTTAAGTGGCTTAGTGACGAGCATAGAGTCAGGAAAGCCTATGAATGGAGCTATAGTTTTGGAAAAAATCAATTATAACCAAATAGCTACGGATCAAAATGGTACGTATCAACTGACTCTTCCCAAAGGGAGACACACCATTTGGGTGCAAAACATTGGCGGCTATCAAGAGCAGCGTCAGATAGAGCTGAAAGGAGATGGAGTACTCAACATGAGTGTTGAAGAGACGATACTTTCACTTGATGAAGTGGTGGTTAGCTCAGGAGCATTGTCCAATGTGAACAAACTCGACATGGGCGTACAGTCTATAACTATAGCTGAGGTGAAGAGGCTTCCCTCAGTGATGGGCGAAGTGGACGTACTAAAAGGTATCTTGATAATGCCAGGGGTGAATACTGTCGGTGAAGCCACATCCGGATTTAATGTGCGTGGCGGTGCGGCGGATCAAAATTTGATCTTGTATGGTAATTCTACGATTTTCAATCCTACTCACGCATTCGGCTTTTTCTCAGCATTCAATGCCGACATTGTAAACGGAGTAGAGCTTTACAAAGGATCCATCCCGGTGAATTATGGAGGAAGACTCTCTTCAGTATTGAAAGTGGATCCTAAGTTTGGCAGGTCTGACAAAATTGGAGGCTCCGGAGGACTAGGAATCCTCACGAGTAGGCTCAGTTTGGATGGGCCTATAGGTAAGAAAACAACCTTTATGGTGGGGGGAAGGACGACTTACTCCGATTGGGCATTGGATCTATTGGATGACGAGGCAGATTTGAATGATAGTAAAATCACTTTCTATGACATCAATGCGAATATCCAGCATAATATCAATGAGAAAAACACATTAGAACTGACAGCTTACCTAAGTCAGGATGATTTTCGGTTTGATCCAGATACTACCTATTCCTATCAAAATCTAAATGTAGCGCTGGGATTGAAGCACTTTTTCAATGACGCACTGGAAGGAAGGTTTTCAGTAGGGAGCGATAATTATGAATTTGGAATCATAGGGCAAGAGAATCCCTTAAACTCATTCAATTTTGGCTTCAATGTTAATCAGCTATTTTTTAAGGCGGATTTTGAATACAGAAAGAATGAGAATCATATCATGAACTTTGGTATTCATGGCATTCAGTACTCTTTGAATCCAGGAAGTAATAAGCCTTACGGCCCTGAATCCATAGT
Source organism: Algoriphagus antarcticus (assembly GCF_002150685.1). Taxonomy (GTDB): domain Bacteria; phylum Bacteroidota; class Bacteroidia; order Cytophagales; family Cyclobacteriaceae; genus Algoriphagus; species Algoriphagus antarcticus. The sequence continues at coordinate 23,437 of NZ_MSSW01000012.1, read as the reverse complement.
GATAGACAAAGAGCTGGATGAGGAAAATGCGCGAGAGATTTCGGTTTATTTCGGAGATGAATATACTATTTCTGAAAAGCTTTCTGTGAGCTATGGAGGTAGATATATGCTTTATCAACTGCTGGGGCCAATGACAGTGAATCAATACGTGCCGGGAGCGCCCATTACTGATAGTAATGTAATCGGCGAGGAAACATTTGATAACAGCAATACCGTAAAAACGTATCATGGACCAGAATTCAGGGTGTCTGCCAGATACACGCTGGATAACAAGTCATCTGTGAAAGCTGGTTTTAATACCATGAGACAAAACATCCACCTATTATCAAATACCGCCTCTATTGCTCCTACAGACTCTTGGAAGCTGAGTGACATGTATATCAGACCACAGACTGGAGGGCAGGCTTCGTTGGGTTATTATCGAAATCTCGCAAAAAATAGACTCGAATTTTCTACGGAGGTTTACTATCGATACATGGCCAATTTGCTGGATTATCGCTCCGGAGCCAATATTATTCTCAATGAAAATATAGAGCAGGACGTATTGAATTCGGATGGGAAAGCCTACGGTTTGGAGCTGTTGTTGAAGAAAAGTACGGGATCGCTCAAAGGATCTTTGGCTTACACTTATTCTCGCTCTTTAATGAAGACCTCTGATGATCCAAGCATAGAGAAAATCAACAACGGAAAATACTATTCCAGCAATTTTGATCAGCCTCATCACTTGGTGCTTACTGCCAATTATGAGTTGAGCAAGCGTGTAAACACTTCTCTGAATCTTAATTACAGTACCGGAAGGCCGATTACTTTGCCGATCTCTAAGTTTGACTATGCCGGTTCGGAACGCGTTTATTTCTCTGAGCGAAATGCGTATAGAATCCCTGATTATTTCAGAATTGATTTCTCAATAAATCTAGAGGGAAGCCATAAGATTAAGAAACTGGCACATTCGTCTTGGTCACTTGGAGTTTACAATCTGTTGGGTAGAAGTAATCCATATTCAGTGTATTACACTCCAGTAAATGGACAACTGAAAGGTTATCAATTGTCTATTTTTGCTCAGCCTATTCCATTTATTACATACAATTTCCGTTTCTGATGAATAGACTTGTCACAATTATATTTTTCTGTATCCTATTCATCACTGGATGTAGAGAGCCTTTCAATCCGGAAATTGAACCTGCAGATCTATCAGTATTGGTGGTGGAAGGGTATTTGGATACAGATGGGTTGCCAAGTAGGTTGAAACTCAGTTATACCAGGAATATTCAAACGGACGATTCGTTTTCACCAAGTTACCCAGGTGCGGTGGTATACCTGATGTCAGAGTCAGGAGAAGAATTTCCATTAGCTGATTTGGGGAATGGGGAGTTTGAATTTGCTTATGATATAGCTGAAGAGGATAAGTACAGGCTTTATATTTCAACTAATGATGGAAAAAGCTACACTTCAGAATTGCTTAAGCCAATCCTTACTCCTGAAATTATCGATGTTGGCTTTGTGAAAAACGAGCTAGGAGCAGAGATATATTTGACTACCAAAGGAGATGAAAATGCAGATGACTTCCTATGGACATATGAGGAAACCTATGCATTCCGACCAAAAATCTCATCTACTTATAGATATGATACAGAGCGAGAAGAAGTCGTTATTAGAGGAGTAGATGAGCGAACTAGTTTGTGCTATAGAGGAGGAGTAAGTGCCGATTTGATTTTGGAAACTTCCTCCAGATTTGAAGATCAGTTTGTGTTTAGACAGTCCATCACTCAGATTTTGCAAAATGATGAGAGGCTATCTTTACGCTATAGTATTCTTATTTCTCAGAAAGCGCTGGATAAAAAGGCTTCTGAGTTTTGGGAAATTCTGCGCAAAAACACGAATGACCTTGGTTCGATATTCAGCCCATTACCTTCCAACATCGGAGGAAATGTCAACAATGATCAAAACCCAGATGCTCCTGTAGTCGGTTATGTGAGTTTGGGGACAGTCAAGCAACGAAGATTATTTGTGGATGCGAGGGAGGTGATTCCATGGAGGGCTGAAGTGCCAGCTTATTTTAGCTGTTTTATTGAGCCGGACACTGTTCTGATGGAAAAGTACAGTCAATTATTTGCTAGCGGAAGTTTTGTGCCTGTAGTTCCCATTATTCCCGAAGGAACATTTAATCCAATAGGCTATCAAGGAGCTGCAAGACGTTGTACGGATTGTACATTGAGAGGAACAAATGTGAAACCTGATTTTTGGGAGGATTAATATGAGCTTAACGCATAAATTTTTCGCATCTATCTTCCTAATCCTTAGCTTTTCTCAGGTGACAATCGGTCAGATTCTAAGTGGTGAGACAGTTGATTTTTCTATTCCCAAGACAATTTATTTTGGAGGAGAGCGGGTTTGGATAGCCAGTCAGGCTTATCATGACAATTCTCCCGCCGAGTCCAAGATCATCTATGCGGAACTTGTTAATCGATATAATGAATCAGTTGCTATTGCTAAGATGCCTCTGGAGGATGGAAAAAGCTTCAACTTTCTACAGCTCCCAACTAATCTGCCATCAGACAACTACCTGCTTCGGGTATTTACAAGAGTAAGCCCATACCAAAATTTAGAAAATGGCTTAGTTCAGCAATTCATTACGGTCTTTAATAGAAATGTCCCCCCAACTGTAGTTGCGCAGCGAAAGAGTGTTGCTCTAGCTCAAGGTTCGAATGGGATAAATCTGTCTCAGGACGTGAATATGCCTGGATCCAAATTAACTATAGAGCTACCTATGGGAAGTAAAATAAGTGAAGTAAGTGTAGCGTCTGAAAATCCATTTTTGACTGATCAATTAATGATTTCCTCAGCGAGAGCTTACGATACTATAGATGAGCATAGCTTAATTCCTGAGCTTTTCGGACATGTAATTGAGGCCAAAGTAGAGGAGGTTGCTGGTGATACGAAGCAGCTGTACTACCTGTCACTACACGGTGAAAAGTCTGCCCTCTTTACAGATCGGCCTGATTCTGATGGCAGCATGTTCTTTGATGCGGGTGGAATGAAAAACTGGAAATATTTGGTTGCACAGGCTGATAAAAATGAAAGCTTATTAGATTTTGGGATTATTTCGCCAGCACCTATTACTCATTTCAAAAGCAATTTTGTTTTTCCCGAACTTGAAATAAGTCCAGCTGATCAGAATTTTCTTAAAGAATTGCTAAAGGGAGGGCAAGTCGAAGGATACTATGTAAATGAGTTTGACGCTACTTTATTTCCGGTTGTCACAGGGTTTGTAGAAGATAGGACGTACTTACTTGATGATTACACACGCTTTGAAACGGTTGAGACGGTGGTCAAAGAATATGTGCAGGAAGTTTCAGTAAAATCAATCAAGAAGAAAAAGGAGTTTCGAGCGCTTGATGAAGTTCTAGATACTGGTTTTGACTCAAACCCACTCATGCTGATTGATGCACTGCCTATTTTTGATTCGGATTTGCTTGCAGCTTTCGACCCTACTAAGTTTGAAAAACTTGATGTATTGACCCGAACTTTTTTCTTAAATGAAGAGAAGTTTCCAGGAGTGATGAGCTTCAGTTCGTATAAGAATGACTTTGGAGGATTTCCTATTCCTTCCAATGGCATCTACCTCGACTATGAAGGAATTCAACCTAAAGTAGTGTCTGCTGAATCACTCTTTGATGCACCTCGCCAAGATCAGAATATCATGGATTGGAGAACTATATTATTTTGGTCTGAAATACCTGACACTTCTCCGCTTAGAAATTCTATTGAAATCACAGTGCCTGATCTCAAAGGGAAGTATCAGATTACTGTGAAAACTATAACTCAGCAAGGAGAATTTAAAGGCTACACCAGAACTTTTGAAGTGAAGTGATTTTTTCTTGACAGTCGATTAACCACGAAGTTCGAAGAGGGCACAGTTTATGATTTTGCCTTTTAGTGAAAAAAGAGATGAAAAGTCCAAGATATAATAGCCCTACCTTCGAGGGCTGGGAATAAGAGGATTTGTCCAATTAATAAAGCTCTGCAAGAGCGAAATTCATTGCTGGGTAGGATTTTCTAGCTCTCGTGAATGGTTCTTTATTCGGCTTTACGTTTCAACTCTCGTTGGACAAACTCACTCACTTTTGCTTCGTAACCTCCGGTATATTCTGGAACGAGCGTCTTTTTCTCAGGGAAAGATTCCATATGCAACGTCTGAGTAGGAAATGCAAAGCGCACGCCGATAGAATTGGCCAGCTTGACAATCTGTACCAATATTTCATGCCTGGATTGCAGTTCTTCTCCCCAAGTAGGGACTTCGAAGAAAATGTAAAACATAATGTCCTGGCTGAAAGAAGATAGGTTATTGAAATAGATATGATATCCGTCCTTTCGGGTATTTGGGTGAGCTAGTACGATTTCTCGAAGTCCATTTACGAACTCATCGATCAATGCTGGAGGAGTGTCGTAGGTGATTGTCAGCGTGGTATAGAATCTTCTGTATTGACGTAGCCCATGATTGTCCAGAATTGCATCAGCGATTTTACCATTTGGTACATACATCAGGGAATTTCTAAAAGTCCGAATTCGTGTAGATCTAAAACCCACTTCTTCTACAGTCCCGTCTATTTCTCCTGAAGTGATCCAATCACCAACCTGAAAAGGCTTGTCGATGAAAATCATCACTGAGCCGAAGAAGTTTTTGATCGTATCCTGAGCAGCCAAGGCGATAGCTACACCACCTATAGAAAGACCTGTCAGGAATGGAATAATATCCAAGTTGAGTCCATCCCGGAGGATAAACAATGTCCCTACGATGATCACAAATGCTTTGAGCGTCTTGCGCATCAAAGGCACCAATTGATCATCTAGAGTAGATTCTGTTTTGTTTGCCAGTCTGGTAAAGTATGCAGCTACCACGTCTGCCAATTTGTAGAAAATGATGGTAATCAGGAATGGCTTAAGCGTTCTAAGCACGATCAATACCCATGACCATATCTCAATAGGCAGCTGAAGAACACGGATAAAAAGTGATAGTAAAACTACTATCAAGTAGAAACTTATCACTCGTGCCACGGGAAGGATGTAATCTTCTCCAACTTTGGCATAGCCATACCTCTTGAAGACATAAAGCATTAATTTGTCCACCACTAAAGTGAAAATCCAATGCGAGAGAAAGAGCAGTAAAAGAAGGATAAATAAGCCCACGAGTTGCCATAGTTGCAGTCCCAGGTATTCCTGATTTCCAATCTTAGGAAGGATGTTTAGCAGCTTTGCCGTGCCATAAGGATAGGTTTCTGAGTGTAGCTCGTCTATTTGGCTGACACTAAAGGCGGAATATTTCCAGTTTTCGCCAGTCTTTTGCAGGAAGATGCCAGGGAGCTTTTGCTTGTCGAAATAATAGATATTCTCGTCAGCTGCAGAGGTGCTGTCAGAATAATTTTGTTCGTTTGGGATTTCGTTGGTTCGGATTAAAATCCCTTTTCCCTCAAAAATCTGCTTCAATTTTACAGCCAGTCGCTGGCCATTTTTGTCCTTATAATCAGAAAGATCAAGCGTCTTAGCTGCATTTTCCGGCTGATAATGTCCGTCCTCTAGATTGTAGAAAAAGGAAAGCGTAGTGTGGTAAGGAGAACTCAGATTGACCGAATTGCCAACTTTGTAAATATCCTGATTGTCTGAAATCAGCTGTGCAAAAGAGTGTGTGCTAATCCAAATAAGTAGGGATAATAGCAGGAGGTACTTTTTCAGCATTGGTTGAATTGGTGATTTTTTTGCAAGTTAGCCAATCATAAGGCGAAGCCCAAGGGAATCCTGATATGCCTAATCTGCCAACTGGAATTCTGTGAGGGTAGAGCCACTTACTGTTCTGATCAAATACTGACCCAAGGATGACTGATACGTGATTTGGATTGGACCAGTGCTTTCCAGCGGCATGGTGGTTTGCAGATTTCCTTTTAGGTCATACAAATAGCAAAACTCCTGATTGAGATCTGTTATCGCGAATAATTGCCTATCTGAGCCGAAGTCAAAATATTGATAGACCAGATTTTCATCTGAAACCCGCATGCTGAAAAGTGGTTTTTCATTTCTATCGAGCACACTTACTTCATTAAACTGACGCGAGATGAAGACAAAATCGTTTTGTTTTTGATCTGCTACCAACAGGAATTCACTGTCACGGTCATTTTTGATCAATTGATTTCTGTATCCGATTTCTCCGTTGAAATTCGAATGAATCACCTCACCGTTTTTGGTAATCCCAACAAGCAGTGTGGATCGGGATTTTGGATCTCTCCAAGCGATCAAACCAGAATTGAAGGAGTCTGCGAGCTTGACGGAAGAACCAGATTGACTTTCTCCTCTTCTGTTGAAAAGCTGAAGTTTTCCGTTTTCCGTCAAGGCCACCATGAAATCACCTTTTCCGGGAACACGGTAATGTGTCGGAGCTCCGATAGTTTTGGCTCCTATTCGATTCGGATCCCAACCTTCCAGTTTTTCTCCAGTCTTATCAAGTAAGAATAAATTACCTCCTTCAGTACTAATAAAATACCGATAGTCTTTTGAATTGCTGTAATCAACGAGATTGAAATGAGTGATCTTTTCTCCGCTTATACTGATTGGATAGGAAGGAAGCGGATCACCCAATCTGTCGATTCCGTAGATTTTGTCTGCGGTCGCTACTAGCAACTGAAGCTTTCCATTTTTGTAGTAATCAATTTGGAAAGCATCCGATACAATCGGGCCTGTAAGCTGCTCTGAGAAAACTTCCTGACCTGCGGAATTGATCAGGTGGAGGACATTGTTTTGGTCTTGTACAAGCAAATCCTCCGTATTGTCTTGATAATTAATGATAGATTTTGGCCCATAAATCAATCGTTCATCAAAGGAGATTCTGTTGCTTGGCTGCAAAGAGATAGGGTCGGTAGTTTCGATCTTTGGAATGGATTCACCGTCATACGGGAAGCTCAATGTCGCCTCAGTTCTATCTTGGAGCTGATTTATTTTAAATGAAATCCATGGGAAGGATTGGAACGCTTCAGAGTATTTCTGAAGGAAAGAGCTCCAGGATGGATTGGCTTTTTTAGTCCAGGAATCCCAAATGTGATCCGTCAAATACAATCTACTGAAACCCGAGGTCGGACTCAAGTCCTTCTTAGCTTCAGGTGCTCTGGAGGATTTGCCCCAAGTACTTCCAGAACTGATGTCGTCCAAGACCAGCTTCATGGCTTGCTGGGAATTGGCTAGGATCAACACGTCATTCTCTGAGGTGATGAAAGTCTGCCCAAACCCCGGGAATTTCCCTGCGAATAAATGGGCTGGGAAATCTTCTTCGGAAAGGAATAGTATTTCGTGCCCCGAATAGAAATCAGAACCTTCATCACTTTCACTTTCTTGAAATTCTTTGAGTTGCTGGATTGCTAAATCGGCATCTCTAGTTCTTGCCAATAGCGCTAGATTTTTATCTACTCCGCCTGCATTTTCCAGATCAAGCAAATATAATTCTCCAGTGAAGCTATCCAAGAAACCTTTGTCTAGGAGCTTGCGCTGTATGTCACCGCTGAAAGTCGCTCTAGCTGTAAACGCACGATTAGCTATTTTTTGCGTCTCATATATGCTTTCTAAATTAATCTGCGTGAGCGCAAGGGTACGATTAGAAACCACATCTTCGATAGCAGCAAGGTTAGCTTGAATGGAAGGTGTGAAATTCACCTCCTCATCATAGATCACCGGGCCTTTGAAAACCATCTGATTTTCTTCCAGATATATATCCATGGCCACCACTCCAGGCATGATTTCCAATGCAGCAATGGTACTGCTCTCTCTTTGTCCACCGATTCCCTTCAACAAGCTACCCAATCCTTTGCCCGCAAGTAAAAGCCTTCCTTGCGCATCTGAGTTATATGGAATTGACTTCACTAAGGAGTAAAAGCTTTGCTGATCTTCATTTACATAGAAGCGGATGGCCTCCTCCACCAAGAAGGAAGAGGAAGAAATCACAGCCAGATCGCCCAGTAAAGAAATACTCCAAAGCCTGTTGTTGTCCGGATCGTAATATTCCAACACGTCCTTGTCTGAATATTGTCTGGGTTGGAATCGTGATCCAGATGGAATACGAGACTTAATTTCGTCAATGAAATCTGTCGCGGTTGATGGTTTGAGATTTACTGTAAAAAGTAATTCGAAAGTCTCAATACCGGTGGGATGAAGACTGATAGTTGCTTGTTGGCCGTTAATGGATTTGGCGATTTCTCCGGAACCTCCGTTTAGACTGTCCAGCGTAATGAGCTGATCAGATAATCGCTGAAATGCGGGGAGTGCTTTTAAAATTTCCCAGACCGGGTCATTGACTAAAGTATTCCATTGCTCAGCACCCTCATACGTTTCAAAGACGAAAACAGCATTTTGGCTAATTACTTCAAGACTATTGACTTGGCGGGATGAAAAGTAGGATTTGTAGATCCAAAAGCCTCCTCCGGCGAAGAGAATGGTAATAAAAAGTATAAGTAAGCTTTTCCAGATCTTCACAGGCTCAAGGATGATTCAGATGGCATATTACAAAAATCAGACCTAAGAAACTCTCACAAATGCAAGAGAATCTCAGGTCTGATATATAAAACTGCTAGGATTACTTACCCAGCTTGTTCAAAACTTCCATTACTTCTTTCACATGACCTCTAGAAGTCTCGAGAAGTGCTTTTTCTTCAGCATTTAGGTCTAGTTCCAATACTTTCTCTACACCATTTTTGCCAAGAATTACCGGTACACCTAGATAGCAATCGTCGATTCCATATTCACCTTCTAGTTTGATACAAACAGGGAATACCCTTCTTTGATTTTTCAAGATAGCTTCTACCATTTGCGCAGCTGCAGCACCTGGTGCATACCATGCAGAAGTACCCATTAGCTTCACTAGCTCACCACCGCCGAACTTAGTTCTTTCGATGATTGCATCGAGCTTGTCTTGTGCTACCAATTCAGTGACCGGAATACCAGCTACTGTAGTGTAACGAGGAAGAGGAACCATGGTATCACCATGACCACCCATAAGGATAGCCTGAATATCTTTCGGAGACACGTTCAATTCTTCTGCAAGGAAGGCTCTGTAGCGAGCAGTATCCAAGATACCCGCCATGCCTATTACTTTATTTCTCGAAATACCAGCAGTGATATGCGCTTGGTAAGTCATTACATCAAGTGGGTTAGAAACCACAATGATGATTGCGTTTGGAGAGTGCTTGATTACATTCTCAGTCACTGACTTCACGATACCGGCGTTGGTTTCGATCAAATCGTCACGAGTCATGCCTGGCTTACGAGGAAGGCCTGAGGTGATTACTACTACATCTGAATTAGCAGTTTTGCTATAATCATTTGTGCTTCCTGTGGTACGGCTATCGTATTGATTGATAGGGGCTTTTTGGAAAATATCAAGTGCTTTACCTTCGGCTACACCTTCTTTGATATCAATTAAGACAATTTCCTCAGCGATTTCTCGATAAGCCAATACATCGGCACAAGTTGCGCCTACGTTACCAGCTCCTACTACGGTTACTTTGCTCATTAGATTTATAGAGTTTAATATGAATATTTTGCGTTAAAAAGCGGGGCTAAGATATCAAACAATGCCTAGGATTCGAAACTGACTCCATAATACTTTGGAAGTAATTAAGGTTTTTTGACAAGTGCGAGCTAGCGGGTTTGAAGTGTGTTATTCAAACATCTGGCGGAGGCTGAAGAAGCCAAACGATTCCCGATAAGAGCGAAAAAGTCGTTGGTTGTTTTGATTATAGTATTCAGTGAGTGAGGTCATCATTTTTGCTTTGATCTTTGGGTTGCTGTCAAAAATCTCCTGCATGGCAAAGTGAGGAATTACAATTAATTCGGACTCGTCAGATACGATTAGCGCGGTGTAAGTTCTCTTTGCATTTTCAAGCAAAGAGTTTTCTCCGAATGCTTCACCTCTTTTGACTTCAAATATAGTTTCGAAATTGTCTTTAATGTCAATGGTGAGGCTGATGTCTCCGCTTTTGACTAAATAAAGTGCTTGACTTGGGTCTTTGCTGAAGAAAACTACTTCATCCTTCACATACTTTCGGTGATGCATCGCAGGGATAAATCGAGCCATTTCCTTCTCTTTCAAGCTCTCAAAAAACTTTATCTGTCCAAGAAAATGGAACATTTGCTCCTCCGCCTCAGTGTATGTTTTAGAAAATGGATTGCGCATTGCTTATCGTTTTTTTAGATAAAGTAACTTTCTTGTAGCTGCCGTTGATTTTGCCCAATCAGCGATTCTAAAACCAATAACCCAGGCTATTTGACCTTCGGAAAGTAATACTTTTACCGCATGTTTTTTCACCACAGGTACTTTCAAATCTATCAAAAAGTCAGAGATTTTCTTGGTATTTTTCATTCCGAGGGGAATAAATCGATCACCTTCTTGCCAGCTGCGGATTTCTAAAGGGAAACTCAAACGCTCTAGGTCGAGCATGGCATTTTGCCGGGTTTTATCTAGAGCCTCTTTGCCTTCCAGTTTGAGAATTTCATACTTCCCCTCAGGTAAAAGAAACTCTATATCACTTTCAGAAATCGAGATGGAGTCAAACTGACTGGGTATCGGTGCCAAAATCAGCCGGTCTCGGTCAAGATTGAGCAAATGGGAAGGGCTTTCAAATAATTTTCCAGAATCGCCAGATTGACAAGTTTCCAAAATATCTTGTGCCTGATCGGAATTGAAACCAAACGGGCGAAGCCAGAAGTAAAGAAGCGATGTTGCTCCAGCCTTCCTCAAAATATCAGTTAACGGAAGGATTTGTAGCCCATCCGAGTCCTGAATTTTTTCAATTTTCCAGCTTTCAAAAAGCACAGCAAAAGCTTTACCTGTGTCTTTCAGTCTAGCGAAACTGTTCAATAAATTTGACTTGGCATCATCAGCGGTAGAGTATAGTGCTGGTAAGCTGATGTGGCGGAGTTTATTTCTCTTATAGTCCGTCTTTTCATTGGAACTGTCCTCTCGCCATTCGATCTGATTTTCGAGTATATATGCTTTGATTTCCTCTCTTGCAAAAGGCAATAGTGGACGAATTAACCAGCCTCTACGCTCTGCCATTCCATAAATCCCTTCTATACCTGTACCTCGAAGAAGGTTAAGGAAAATAGTTTCGATCTGATCGTCCTCATGATGCGCCAAAATGATTCCAGCCAGATTTCGCTCTACTCTTAGTTTTTCAAACCAATCGTAGCGAATCTCTCTGGCTGCCATTTGCGTAGAGATATTTCTCTCTGATGCGAAGGCGTAAGTTTCGGCATGATGAACATGGAATGTTTTCCCAAAGGAATTCGCCCAATTTCTGAGAAAGTTTTCATCCCCGTCGCTTTCCTTTGCCCGTAATTGGAAATTGACATGGGCTATCTCAAAAGGGATTTCCGCTTTGGTAAGAAGATTGCCTAAGCACATACTGTCCATTCCGCCACTGCTTGCCAATAGGTAGGTTTTGGAGGGATCTAAAATAGATTTGTTCCGGATATGCCGGATAAAAGCTTCAACCATTGATCAAAAATATCATTTTCTGCTAATTTTGCCCACATTCGTGCAGCTATGACTACAACCTTATTTCGGATTTCATTTTTCTTAGTGGCTTTTTGCTCCTTTTCATTTTCGTCCCAAGCTCAGGGAAAATCCACGCTGGATATTAACAGGGCTGATGTTTTGATCGGGATCGGTGCAAAAGGCTTTGAGCGGTTGTTGGGCGACGTTGAGATGAAGCATAAGAATACATTGATTTTTTGTGACTCAGCACATTTTTTTAGAGAAGAAAATAAAGCAAGGCTATTCGGTAATGTAAGGATAGTGGATGAGGTAGATCCGGTAAAGACTACGAGTAGGTATGCAGAATACGATGGGAATACTCAGCTTGCCAAGCTTCGGAACAACGTCGTATTTACTAATGATAAAACCACGCTGAAAACGGAATACTTGGATTATGATCGTGCCGGCAATATTGCCTATTATTATAATGACGGGGAAGTAGTCGATTCAGTAAATGTGCTTACGAGCGAGCTCGGTACGTATGAGGTGAGTAATGAGAAAATCACTTTTAAGAATAACGTAGTGCTAGTCAATCCTGACTACACGATGAAAACCAATGATTTGATTTACCTCACTATTCCAAAGACTGCAGAGACAAAAGGATTGACCAATTTAATTTCAAAAGAAGGGAATACTCTCGATGCCCAGAACGGTAGTTTTTATGATACTCAGGCGAAAAAGTTTAGGTTTTACGATGGGGTGGTAGAGACAGAAACTAGCCGAATAAAAGCCCAAGAGTTGTTCTACAGTGAGCTGGATGCATATTACGAGGGGATAGAAGATGTGAGTATACTCAATAAAGAACGGCAAGTAGAGGTTTTCGGGGAAGTTGGGGAGTATTGGGAGGAGCGCAAATATAGCTTGGTACACGGGAATGCCTTAGTCAGAAGGTATTTTGAAAAAGACACCCTATATATGGCTTCTGACTCCTTGATCTCACAAGATGGTGAGGTGGATTCTATGAAATATTTACTGGCTTTCCGGTCTGTAAAGTTGGTAAAATCAGATTTGTCAGGAGTGGCAGATTCATTGGTTTATAATTTTTCTGACTCATCCATTCAGCTTTTCAAAGATCCTGTGATGTGGAACCAGAAAAGTCAGATTACTGCCGATAGCATGGTGTTTTACATAGCTAATGAGGAGCTGGATCGTGTGTTTATGAAGGACAAAGTATTTGTTATCACTCAGGATACGATAAGGAACTTCAACCAGATGAAAGGCAGGACGATGGTTGGCTATTTTGAAAATGGTCAAATGGACAAGATTGATATTGATGGAAATGGAGAGTCGCTTTACTTTGTGTTGCAAGCAGACACTATTTCCCAGGGAATTAATAAAACCCTGAGCGCGAATATTAAACTCAGATTTAAAGATGGCACTATTCAGCGCGTAACTTACGGTATAAAACCCGACGGGAAATTTACCCCTTTTCAACTCATCAATGAGGAGAATTCCAGACTCGAAGGTTTCAGTTGGAGGTTTGAAGAAAAACCCACCATGGAGGATATATATGCCTGGAGAAAACCCGAAGAAATCGACCCGAATGCAGAAAATTTATTTAATCTTCCAGAGGTAGAATTGATTTTACCAACAGATGAAGAAATCCTAAAATCACTAGAAAAACGCGGTTGGAAACCAGAAAAACAGAGTCCATAACCATTTTTGTGGTATGAGGACAGTGGGTAACGTGTTGAAGGCGAAAAAATTACATAAAGGTTAACAGATTTTAACCGCATTTTTCACAGATTACATAGCCATTGGCTTACTTTTGTCCGTATATTGAATATAGTTACAAATACTGAAAGCATATCGATTAAAACTCTACATGAAACGATCACTCATATTTTTTACGTGGCTTTGGCTGTTGGTTCCCGTTATAGCGGAAGCCCAACAAGTGCGTGTGCTGAGTGATGGTATTGAATTTAGAGGGGATTTGGGCTCTACCCAACGTAAAACAATAATCCTGCAAAACGAAACTAACCAAGTCAAAACATATCTTCTGAAAACTCTTCGTGGCAATATTGGCTCTTCTCAGAAAGTAAGACTTTGTATCGGAGATCAGTGCTACGATCCGAAAAAAGAGCTTGCGAAAATTAAATTGACCTTGGAACCTGGCGAATTGTTGACTGACTTGTATCTGGAATTTGATATGGGAATAGCTGAAACGAAAGGATCTTTTGATTTATCTTTTGTAAATGAGAGCAATTTAAGAGACCTTTTTGTCGTTGAAGCTAGGTATGAAGTAGATGATCCAGCAATAAAAGTAAATGAGTTTGATTATAAGGATATCGTGCTTAGTGACGTCTATCCAAACCCTAGTGTGAGAACAGCTCAGCTAGATTACAACTTCAAAAATCAGTCTGTTAAGGCAAGAATTGCAATAAACAGCTTCATTGGGAATCCCATAGCAGATTATGAACTTGATCCAGAAAGAAACTCCTTGGTAATAAATGTGTCTGATTTTAACCCTGGGATTTATTTCTACACCCTTTTCTTGGACAATAAGAATATTGTGACCAAGAAGCTCTTCGTCAAGAAGTAAGACTTGACTTCACAGCAATCATCCATTTGAATCCGAATAATTATCCCGTATATTTGCGGTCTTGAAAATGAAAATGCGCGTACAATCCATTCTACTATTAATCATTATACTTGCTGCAAGTTCCTGTGGTCCATTCAACAAGCTTGAGAAAAGCACAAACTGGGAGGAGCTTTATGCGGGTGCAAACAAATATTATCAGGAAGGAGAATATAATAAAGCTATTATCCTTTATGATAAGGTGTTACCTGTGATTAGAGGAAGTGAAAAGGCTGAGTTGGCGGATTATAATTATGCCAATTGTCATTTCAAGACTAAGAGATATATCGAGGCTGCTGGCTATTTCAGCAATTTCTACAGAACCTATAATAGAAGCCCATTGGCAGAAGAGGCGTTATTTATGAACGCTTATTCTCTTTACCTTGATGCTCCTGATGCTAATCTTGACCAGCAAAGTTCTCGAGAAGCAGTGGCTGCGATTCAGCAGTTTGTCACCAAGTTCCCTGCGTCAGCTAGCTATGAGCGGGCAATGGAAATGCTTGTTGATTTGCAAGGTAGATTTGAACAGAAAGCCTACATGGAGTCGTCTATGTACTATAGACTTAAAGACGGCTTGTATCCTGGTGATTTCTATCGAGCATGCATTATTAACTTTCAGAATTTCACAAAGGATTACCCTGAAAGCGAGCATAATGAAGAGCTTGCTTACAAACTTGTGGAAGTAAGTACTGGATATGCCGAGAATAGCGCATTCCTCAAAAAAGAGGAGAGGTTAAAAGATGCTTTAGGTTTTGCGACTACATTTTATCGCAAGTACCCAACCAGCCCTTATACTGGTAAAGTGAAAGAAATAGAAGAGCAAGCAAAAGAAGAGTTGGCTTCTCACGCTGTTCTTCAAAAAGAATATGCTGAACGATTAGCTGAGCAAAAAGCAAAAGCATTAGAGGTCAAACCTTTAGAAAAAGTAGAAATTAAATAGAACTATAATCAAATAAGAATATGGCAGTTAATCCATCCATCATTACTAGAGATCTTGATAAAATCGCTAATAAGACAGGAAATATTTATGAGTCTCTTCATGTAATAGGGCAGCGATCAAAGCAAATTTCTAACACCTTGAAGGAAGAGTTGAATATCAAGCTTTCTGAGTTTGCTTCTACTGTTGATAATTTGGAAGAGGTATTTGAAAACAAGGAGCAAATTGAAATCTCCAAGTTTTACGAAAGAATGCCTAAGCCTAGCGCTTTAGCGTTGGAGGAATTCATGGAAGATAAAATATATCACAGACTTCCAGAGGAACCAGCAGGCGAATAATTTTATGAGCCTCAGGGGTAAGAAAATTATATTAGGTGTGACGGGTAGCATTTCTGCTTACAAGTCCGCGATTCTTACTCGTTTACTAATCAAAGCGGGAGCAGAAGTGCAAATCATTATGAGCACTTCTGCTTTTGACTTTATTACTCCGCTCACCTTAGCTACACTTTCCAAGAGACCTGTTTTAAGCCAATTTCAGAAGGACGAAACGGGAGTTTGGAATAATCATGTGGAGCTAGGGCTTTGGGCTGATTTATTTTTGGTTGCACCCATAAGTGCTAATACTTTGGCGAAATTTGCCAACGGTATCTGTGACAATCTCCTTTCTGCTACCTATCTATCTGCCAGATGCCCTGTCATGGTAGCTCCGGCGATGGATCTGGACATGTATCAGCATCCTTCGGTACATTCAAATATTGAGAAATTAGAGTCCTTCGGAAATGCAATCCTTGATGCTGAATCAGGCGAGTTGGCGAGTGGACTATCTGGTCAAGGTCGGATGATGGAGCCAGAGCATATTCTTGCAAAAGTCGAGGAGTTTTTTGCGATCAAGACTGACTTCAATGGGAAGAAAGTAATGATCACCATGGGACCAACGCAAGAGGCACTAGATCCAGTGAGATACATTAGCAATCACTCCAGTGGTAAAATGGGGCTTGCTTTGGCAAATACTTTTCTTTCCAGAGGAGCAGAAGTCTTTGTGTTTTCGGGACCGATTTCTTTGAGAGTAAATAAAAATAGCTTTCATTGGCAGGATGTGAAATCAGCTAAAGAAATGTACATGGCTTCTTCCGAGATTCATGATCAAATGGACATATGCGTTTTTGCAGCTGCTGTGGCAGACTATGCTCCAGCGGAAATTTATCCTGAGAAAATTAAGAAAAGCGATTCTACACTTTCGATAGATTTGGTGAAAAATGTAGACATCGCAGCAAAGCTCGGAGCTAAGAAAAAGCATAACCAAGTACATATTGGCTTTGCTTTGGAAACAGAGAATGAAGCTGAAAATGCACGGAGGAAGCTTACCAAGAAGAATTTTGACATGATTGTACTTAATTCAATGAAAGAGTCTGGAGCAGGATTTCAACTGGATACAAATAAAGTGCATATTTTTCATGCCTCTGGATTAACGGTTGAATCCGACATTGCTCCAAAAAATCAAATTGCCAGTCTGATAGTAGATCAAATCAAAAATATCCCGGTTTGGATTTGAGCATAGATATATCCTTATTTTTAAGACTATGAAAAAAGGAATTTTCCTATTACTCCTCATTTGCTACCCACTCATTGGCTTTTCTCAGGAGCTGAATTTCACAGTCACCATCAACAGCGAGCGAGCCAGAATCCAGAATACAGATGTGTTTAGCCAGATGAAGACCAGCTTTGAGCAATTTCTCAACGGTAGATCCTGGACTACTGATGAATTTCGTCCTGAAGAACGAATAAAAGGAAATCTTCTCATCACGATCAATGACGTTCCACAGGTTGGAACCTATACTGCCACTGTGCAGATACAGACTGTTAGACCTGTTTATGGTACAAATTATGAAAGCCTGGTTTTTAATTTTGCCGATAGGAACTGGAGTTTTGATTACATAGAATCTCAGCCATTGGAGTTCAATAGGTTTACATTTTTGAACAATATCAGCTCTTTATTGGCATTCTATGCACATATCGCATTAGGCTTGGATTATGATACGTTCGAAAATCGTGGAGGTGATGAATTCTTTGCGGCAGCAAATGATATAGTAAATAACGCACAGCAATCAGGCAGACCTGGTTGGGTGCAAAGTTCCTCTGATCGTAGAAACCGCTATGCCTTAACTAATGATATTTATACATCTTCGGTCTTTTCTGTCATTCGAGATGCCTATTATTTATATCACCGTCAAGGCCTTGATATTCTTCAGATTCGTCCTGATGAGGCATATGGTAATATGCTAGAAGCACTTCGGATTTTGGCTGAAGCCAATAGAACCCAGCCCAATGGAATATTTACCATTGCATTTATGGATGCAAAAAGCGACGAGATTGCGTCGGTTATGAAAAATGCTTCTCTTGAGATCCGGACGGAAATTGTGGAGCTGCTTTTGGAAGTTGACCCAAACAATGCAAGAAAGTACAATGAGCTGCTGAAAAGTTAAGCTCGATTTTTTAGTTTTGCCCAAACGAATTCTTTACCCATGCTCAAATCTCTTAGCATTTCCAATTATGCTCTGATTGACCAGCTGCACATGCAGCCAAGTCCAGGACTAAGTATGATAACCGGCGAAACTGGCGCCGGTAAATCCATTATGCTTGGTGCTGTAGGTTTGCTCTTAGGAAATAGATCTGATACTAAAGTATTGCTACATGATGATAAAAAGTGCGTCATCGAAGGAATGTTCGATATAGCTAATTATGGATTGAAAGAATTCTTTGATCAGGCTGAATTGGACTACGAACCTACCTGTATCATAAGAAGAGAGATCAGCCCGGCTGGAAAATCCCGTTCATTCGTGAATGACACCCCCGTCCTGTTGGACGCTTTGAAGACGCTGGGAGGCTTTTTGATGGATGTACATTCCCAGCACGATACATTGCAGCTGGGCGAGGGGAGCTATCAGCTGAGTTTGATTGATGCATTTGCTCAGACCCAGGAAGAATTTAAAAAATACAGAGCTGATTTCAAGTCCTTTCAAAAAGCAAATAGGACTTTCAATGAGCTAAGCAAAAAAGCTATTGAGCTACAAAAAGAAGCTGATTTCAATCAATTCCAATTAGAGGAATTGAGTGTTTTAGGCCTGAAAGAGAATGAACAAGCTGAACTGGAATCAATTCAGGAAGTCCTTGAGAATGCGGAGGAAATTAAACTAAAGATCAATGAGATGCTTAATCTTTTTCAGGATGAGCAGTTTGGGATCACGCAAGGAATGTCTCAAGTCCAGCACGGAATGCAATCTTTGGAGCGATTGGCTCATGTGTTTGCTTCCTTAAAAGAGCGGTTTCAAGCGGTAAATATTGAATTGAAAGATATTGAACAGACGCTGGGAGATGAAGATAGCAGGGTGGAAGTGGATTTTGAGCGCTTGGATGAAATCAGAGATAGACTGAGCAAAATTTATCAACTTCAGAAAAAGCACGGTGTAGCTTCTGTGGAAGAATTGATGGAGTTAGAAAGAGAGCTTGCGGATAAAGTTTTTCAGGTTCAGAATTTGGACGAAACCCTAGCAAAAGCTAAGCAAGAGCTTGAAGAGAGTAAGGAACAAGTGGCGAGTACGGGCAAAGCTCTAAGTAAAAAAAGACAAGGAAGCTTCAAGGATTTCCAAAGCTCACTTGAAAGCTTACTTGCTGGACTTGGTATGGAGAATTCCAAAGTCGTCATGGAGCATAAATCCATCGAACCATCCTCGAATGGAATGGATGAGATAGAATTGCTCTTTTCTGCGAATAAAGGATCTGCACCACAGCCGTTGAAAAAAGTGGCCTCTGGCGGTGAATTTTCCAGGTTACTCTTTGCAATCAAATACCTGATGGCAGATAAAATGGCGATGCCTACCTTGATCTTTGATGAGATTGATTCGGGGATTTCTGGTGAAGTAGCCTTGAAGATGGTAGGGATGATGCAGGAGATTTCTAAGAAGCATCAGGTTATTTGCATTACGCATTTGCCTCAGGTAGCTGGGCAGGGAGATATTCATTATTTTGTTTACAAGGATAATTCTTCAGAGAAAACAGTAAGTAAAATTAAACTTCTTGAAAAAGAAGAACGTGTGCTGGAGCTTGCCAAAATGATTTCAGGCGCTTCACCATCTTCCTCGGCTATAGAAAGTGCCAAGGAGTTATTACGTCGGTAATTCGTGCATTCCATCAATTTCGGGGCTTGAATGATTATTTTTTCCTATTTTTGGGCAATATTTTTGAAAATAACCCCCCTAGCTATATGCCAGATAATTTGCTAAAAGGAAAACTGGGAATCATTACCGGTGCTCTTGATGAGAACTCAATTGCGTGGAAAACAGCGCTCAAAGCTAAAGAGCAAGGAGCAAAATTTGTGTTGACCAATGCGCCAATTGCTATGAGAATGGGTGCTATCAATGACCTTGCAAAGGAATGTGACGCCATCGTGATTCCTGCGGATGCTACGAGCACGGAAGATATCGAAAAGCTCTACGCTGAAGCAAAAGAGTATCTTGGAGGAAACTTTGATTTTCTTTTGCATTCCATCGGAATGTCTCCGAACATCAGGAAGGGAAGATCTTATGGTGATCTGAACTATGACTGGGCGATGAAGTCATATGATGTGTCGGCTGTCTCTTTTCACAAGATGATGCAAGTAGCTGAAAAACAAGATGTCATGAATGAGTGGGGATCGATTGTAGGTCTATCTTACATTGCCGCTCAGAAAGTATTTCCTTTTTATACAGATATGGCTGACGCCAAAGCTTTGCTTGAGAGCATCGCACGTGGATATGGCTATAGATTTGGAAAGTTGAAGAAAGTAAGGGTAAATACAATCTCTCAATCACCTACTAAAACCACAGCTGGAACTGGAATTGGCGGATTTGATTCGTTTTACAATTTCGCTGAATCACTTTCTCCTCTGGGAAATGCATCAGCGGAAGCTTGTGCAGAATATATCGTAACCATGTTCTCCGACTATACTAGATTAGTAACAATGCAAAACCTTTTTCATGATGGCGGATATTCTTTCACTGGAATTTCTGAAGATATCATGGAAAAGTTCAAGGATTTATAAACACCACCAACAATCCTTATTAAAGCCCTTTGGAATTCCCTTAGGGCTTTTTTGTGTTTGCTGTTCATCTATTTTTGATTTTTTGTTGTGACTTTTTAGCTTAACTTATTGGTCTTAATAAGATCGTCACCTATGAAAAAAAGAATTTTACTCCTTGCTATTTTTAGCTTTTATCTTTCTCTTCCATCTTTTTCCCAAATAGAATCTGCTCCAGACCGTGACGAGGGAGATGGGCAATATGGACGATTGATTTTGAGAGGAGTGATCCTGATTGACGGTACAGGAGCACCACCTGTGGGGCCAGTGGATATTGTGGTAGAGAAGGATAGAATAGCTCAAATTCAGGTAGTCGGCTATCCTGGAATGCCAATCAACGAAAATCGTCGACCAAAAGCAGGTCCGGATGATAAGGTTTATGAATTGGAAGGCCACTATTTGCTCCCGGGTTTTATAGACTCCCACGGACATATCGGTGGGCAAGGACAGGGAACGCCTGCGGAATATGTATTTAAGCTATGGATGGCACATGGTATCACCACTATTCGAGATCCATCTGCGGGGAATGGATTGGACTGGGTGCTGGATCAGAAGAAAAGATCAGCGGCAAATGAAATTACCGCACCAAGGATATTGGCCTATACCAGTTTCGGTCAAGGGGCAAAAGCTCCAATAACCACAGCAGAGCAAGCAAAAGCATGGGTAACTCAAAATGCCATTAATGGAGCTGATGGGATCAAATTTTTTGGAGCTAATCCAGAAGTGATGGAAGCTGCGATATCAGAAAATAAGAGAATTGGTCTTCGCTCTGCTATGCATCATCAGCAATTGGATGTAGCTCGTTGGAATGTGATGAATTCTGCAAAAGCGGGTTTGACTTCCATGGAGCATTGGTACGGTTTGCCTGAGGCGCTGTTCGAAAACCGTACGATTCAGGATTTTAGATTGGATTATAATTACCAAAATGAGCAGCATCGCTTTGGTGAGGCGGGCAAACTATGGAAGCAAGCGGCCATACCCGGTTCAGATCATTGGAATAAAGTGATGGATGAATTGCTGGCACTTGATTTCACTTTGGATCCTACATTTAATATCTATGAGGCCAATCGCGATATGATGCGGGCACGTACAGCCGAGTGGCATGATGTCTATACTCTTCCATCACTTTGGAGGTTCTATGCACCAAGTCGGCAGTCTCACGGTTCATACTGGTTTGACTGGACTACAGAGGAGGAAGTTCAGTGGAAAGAAAACTATCGCCTTTGGATGACTTTTGTAAATGAATACAAAAACAAAGGGGGAAGAGTAACAGCGGGATCTGATTCAGGCTTTATCTATCAGCTCTATGGGTTTGCATACATACGTGAACTGGAACTGCTCCGAGAGGCGGGTTTTCATCCTCTCGAAGTTCTTCGTTCTGCGACACTTTATGGAGCAGAGTTGCTAGGTATGGAAAAGGAGATCGGTTCGGTGGAAGTTGGGAAATTGGCGGATTTTGTAATTCTAGAGGAGAATCCATTGCAGAATCTAAAAGTTCTCTATGGAACGGGTGCGATCAGAATTGATGAAAATAATAAACCAACACGAGTGGGTGGCGTAAAATACACAGTGAAGGACGGAATAGTCTATGATGCCAAAAAGCTTTTGGAAGATGTGAAAGCGATAGTGGATAAGCAAAAAGCAGAGGAAGGATATACCATCACCCAGCCAGGTTTAGATTGGTAAACAAAAATTGAATTTTGAATAAAGTGGTCTCTGCCAGTTCAATTTTGTATTGGCAGATGACTCAAAAACAACTAATAGAATGCCCCAAATCAATGTAAACGGAGTTGATATTTTCTATACGGAACAAGGAAATGGGGAGGAAACGATTGTCTTTTCACATGGCTTGCTCTGGAGTCATAAGATGTTCGGTGCTCAAATAGAATTTCTTCAAACTCGGTTTCGCGTGATTGCTTATGACCATAGAGGACAAGGCCAAAGTGAAGTCTCGGGGCCTTTTGATATGGATACGCTTTCCGAAGATGCAGCGGAATTGATCAAAGAATTGTGCGATGGGCCAGTGCATTTTGCGGGGCTCTCTATGGGAGGATTTATAGGGATGAGGCTTGCATCTAGATTTCCTGAATTGATAAAAAGTCTTATTCTGATGGAAACTTCTGCTAATGCGGAACCTGTAGAAAACATACCTAAATACAAAACCCTCAATGGAATTGTGAAATGGGTGGGAATAATCCCGCCTGTGGCAAGCAAGGTGATGAAAATTATGTTTGCTGAAAGCTGGCTAATTGACCCACTAAATTCTGAGAAAATTGACTTTTGGAAGTCTGAATTGAAAGCAAATAAAAGAAATGTCACAGGAGCTGTCGATGGTGTGATATATAGGAAAGGAATTGAAAATGAGCTTGGAGGAATCACTTGCCCTACTATGGTGATAGTGGGGGATGAGGACGTAGCGACTACTCCACTAAAAGCAAAGTTCATCCAGATGAGCATACGCAAGGCAAAATTGCATAGAATACCAGGTGCCGGACACAGTAGTTGTATCGAGAAACCCAAAGAGATCAATCGGTTGATAGGAGATTGGTTGATTGAGAGAGGTTGATATTTTTTTAAATGATGACTTGTCAATTTTTGTAATTGGAATTTATTTGACTTTTAGAGACTCTTTCAAGGGACAAATATCTTTTTTCAATAAAGTTTTTTAAATCGGAAACCTTTCCTTCAATTTAAATGTATATACATTAAATACAATAACAAGGAAATGGGGAAAATCGAAGATGCGATCCAGCAAAAGGAATTTAAGGATCCGTTCAACAAGTTGGTGGTAAATATTCTTTACACGCAGAGTTATTTGGCAACTGCTCAAAATAGCCTTTTCAAGCCTTATGCTATTTCACCTGAGCAATACAATGTATTGAGAATTTTGAAAGGCCAGGCAGGTATTCCTACGACAGTTTCTTCTATTCAAGATCGAATGCTAAATAAGATGTCTAACGCAAGTCGGTTGGTCGAAAAGCTTAAAAGTAAGGAGCTTGTCATTCGTACAGAATGTCCCAATGATAGAAGACAGGTTGATATCTTAATCACTCAGAAAGGTCTGGATCTGCTTCAGGATCTACGACCTCAAGTGGAAGAGGCAAATAGGGATTTTATCAATTTGAATCTTGAAGAAATAGAGACTCTGAATGATCTATTAGATAAGATGAGAGGCTAAAAATTTTTAAAAATATATATGTATATACATTTAATAGTAATACAATATGTATGCTTTTTTTCC
>NZ_MSSW01000119.1 GCF_002150685.1 Algoriphagus antarcticus | reverse complement strand
AGATCAATAAAATAATTGTTAAAATAACCCGATTCGAAATATGGAAGTAATTCTAAAATGGTGTAGTAAATCCGTATTTATTTACCACAAAGTAACAAAGAAAACAAAAGCCCGCTTTTTGTTTTCTTTTGATTCTTTGTGGTTTATTCTTTTTACAGGCTGCTTTATATCTGATTTTGACCATTCAGTTGCCAGTTTTTGGAAATCTTAAAACTTTTATTCTTTTAGGATACAAAGTTTTCACAACATTCGTGGTAGAACCTATTATTTATATATCCGCTTTTCTGCAACTGAAGAGACAAAAGCATCTTATAATTGGGTGAACTCAAGTATTTACGCTACTTCTCCCGTAACTATCGGGACGTCATCGGTCAGCGTCTGCTAAATCAAAGAAAAAATGGCCACTGGCATTATTCGGGATAATCATATAATATTAACAGTCTTTTAAGCAGCCATTCTTCCTATTCATCTCTATTTCCCCTATTTTGAATTCGAGATTCTTTTCCCAATCCAAAACCCAAACCCTATGACTGACCGTCGCACCTTTATCAAATCCACCGGAATCATCGCTGGCGGACTTTGGCTAGCCCCTTCTCTGCTGAAAGCCAAGCAAGGCGTCGCTGCAAGTGACCGGGTCCGGGTAGCACTCATAGGTTGCAATAATATGGGATTTGGAATTCTTCTCCATCACATCGCACTTCCGGAAGTGGAATGTGTAGCCCTCTGTGATATAGACCAAAACGTACTCGATCGGAGAATTGTAGAAGTGGAAACCGCAACCGGAAAAAAACCGGATCGTTACACCGACTTTAGAATCTTACTGGAACGCAGCGATGTGGATGCGGTAATTATCGGTACGCCCGATCACTGGCATTGCCTGATCGCTGTGGCCGCCTGCCAAGCCGGAAAGGATGTCTATGTAGAAAAGCCCATGGCAAATACCATAGGTGAGTGTGAGCTGATGGTCAATGCAAAAAATCAGTTCAATCGAATCATGCAAGTGGGTCAGCAGCAACGGTCAGGGCAAGCTTTTATCGAAGCCCGGGATTTGGTGAAAAGCGGCTACATCGGCAAAATCAGAAAGGTGAATATCTGGTCAAACTTCAATTACGGACTTGGCAACTTGATCCAACCTACGACTCCGATACCTGAGGGGGTGGATTATGATTTCTGGCTGGGGCCTGCCCCTTCGAGAAGTTTTAACCCAAATCGCTTTCACGGAAGCTGGCGACATTTCTGGGATTATGGAGGTGGGTTGATGTCTGACTGGGGTGTCCACCTGCTGGATATGGCGATCTGGGTGGAAGATAATCCCGCCGTGCCTTCCAAGGTGCTTACCTACGCAGCCAATGTCAATAAGGAGAATCGAGATCGAAACACCTTCGATACGATGAATGTCCTCTATCCAAAAAAGGACTTTTTGATCAATTACGATATGAATGGTGGGTTGCAAACCGGGCCATACGGCAAACCTTACGGAATAGGGTATGTTGGCGAGAAAGGCACGCTGGTAGTCAATCGCGGTGGCTATGACATCTATCCGGAATGGGATCCAGAAGCGAAAGCCCCAAAAATAGAAGCCAAAAAACTGGAAGGAATGACTGATAGTCATAACCTCCACGTGGCCAATTTTGTGGAATGCATCAAAACCCGAAATCAACCCATTTGTCCCCCAGAGGCTGGTAGAATCGCCGCGCTGCATGCGCATATTCCGAATATTGCCGCAAGAATTGGAGCGGAGGAATTGATTTGGGATGAAGCGAAAAGAGAATTTACCGGAAATGCAGCAGCCAATGAATTGATTTGGCCAAACTATAGAGCGCCTTGGACTTTACCGAAAATAATTTCTTAACTATCGAGCCAAGCCTAAAGTGCCTGCCCGCCATGTCTGAAAGGCACTTCAGGCTTGACGATATTTTGAAAAGCTCATCATTTTTCATTGAGTTGCAACGCATGGCTAAATAAAAGCCACCGGAGGCTAAAACACACACAAAAAAAACCGAGCCTCTCAGCCCGGTTTCTATATGTATAAATGCGCCTAAAATCAATCTACCAGCGACACAGTAATAGCATCACCGTCTTTGGTCACTTTAGCAACTCCTTTGCCTGTAAGGCCTTTCATAGCTACATCCCATTTCTTACCGCTTAGTCCAGCTTTCCCTTTTAAGTCAGCCAACGCAACTGGAGATTCTAGCTTCAAGAGTTCAAAAATTCCTTTCTCTTCCTCAGTCAGTTCCACCTGCTTTTTCTCAGGTCTCATCTGTGGGAAGAATAGCACTTCCTGGATTGTGGTATTATTCGTCAGTAGCATTGTCAAACGGTCGATGCCGATCCCCAAACCTGAGGTTGGCGGCATGCCGTACTCCAAAGCACGAAGGAAATCCTCATCCATCGCCATCGCTTCGTCATCACCTCTCTCTGCCAGCTTCAATTGCTCCTCAAAACGCTCACGCTGATCGATCGGATCATTTAGCTCCGTGTAAGCATTGGCGATTTCTTTACCATTTACGAACAGCTCAAATCGCTCTACCAAACCCGGCTCAGTTCTGTGCTTTTTCGCCAAAGGCGTCATCTCAATCGGATAATCTGTGATGTAAGTTGGCTGAATCAAATTGGCCTCCACCTTCTCACCGAAGATCTCATCCACCAATTTACCTTTGCCCATACTTGTATCCACTGCTATACCCATCTCCCCACAAACTTTGCGCAAGCCTTCCTCATCCATCTTGCTCACGTCGATTCCAGCGAATTCTTTGATGGAATCGTACATGGTCAATCTTCTGTAGGGTCCTGCAAATTCGATCTCATTTGCACCGACAGTCAGTTTGGTTTTGCCATGAATGGCTTCTGTGACCTGCTCTATCAATTCCTCCACCATTTCCATCATCCAGATATAATCTTTGTAGGCAACATAGATTTCCATGGAGGTGAATTCAGGATTGTGTGTACGATCCATGCCTTCATTTCGGAACATTTTCCCAAACTCATACACGCCATCAAATCCACCTACGATCAATCGCTTCAGATATAGCTCATTCGCAATTCTCAAGAAAAGCGGCATATCCAGGGTATTGTGATGCGTGTCAAATGGGCGTGCAGCAGCACCGCCATGAACGGCCTGAAGGATTGGCGTTTCCACTTCCAGCCAACCGTGATCGTCGAAATAACGGCGCATCTGGGTAATGATTCTGGAACGGGTCACGAAGGTTTTCTTCACCTCAGGATTTACTGTCAGATCCACATAGCGCTGACGGTATCTCATCTCAGGATCTGTAAATCCATCGTGCACGTTTCCATCTTCGTCTCTTTTCACCACAGGAAGTGGCTTCACAGACTTGGAAAGCAAAGTCATCTCAGTAACATGGAGAGAAATCTCACCTGTCTGAGTAGTAAAAATATAGCCTTTCAACCCCAAGAAATCACCGATTCCCAGTAGCTTCTTAAACACAGAATTGTAAAGGGTCTTGTCTTCGCCAGGACAGATATCATCCCGACGGACGTAGAACTGAAGTCTTCCCGTAGCATCCTGAATCTCTCCAAATGAAGCAGAACCCATGATGCGACGGCTCATCAGACGGCCAGCGATCTCGATATTTTTATAGTCAAGCTTTCGGTTTTCGTAGTTACGATGAATATCCTCCGAAGTGACATTGATCGAGAACGCCTCAGCAGGATAGGGATTGATTCCCAGCTTCATCAGCTCTTCCCGGTCTTTCCGTCTTTCTATTTCCTGTTCGCTTAAAAGTTGCATTATATTGATTTGAATTTTTAAGTTCTTGTTCTATTGTTGGGTGTCAGTTGATCGATGTCCGATGCTTATCGCATACTTACAACTTTATAACCTTTCATCTTTCTACTTCACACCTTTTACTTTTTACTACTTACTTTTCACACTGCGACTCCAACTGATCACCGCGACTGTTTACTCTTTACTAACCTTCCGTCTTGTAATTTCCTTTTTTATCATCGAAAACTCCCGACTGCTTTGCCCCGCAATACTGGAATTCTCTGAAGCTCTGCGGATCAGGTAAGGCATTACTTTTTCTACTGGCCCATAAGGCACATATTTCAAAACCCTGTAACCAGCATCCGCCAGATTGAAGGAGATATTATCACTCATCCCATATAGCTGCGCAAAGAATACGCGATCTGAACTCTTGTCTATGCCATGTTTCTCAATCAGATCTACCACAAGGCGATTACTTGCTTCATTATGCGAACCACTGACCAAATAAACGTCCTTCTCAATGCAAAACTCCACACCGAGATTGTAATCTTCGTCAGTTGCTGATTTGCTTGGTTGAATCGGACTTGGATAGCCCATTTCTTCTGCCCGATCAGCTTCCTTTTCCATATATGCTCCACGCACTAGCTTAGCTCCAAATAAATAACCCTTACTTTTTGCTACTTCTCTAGCTGCTTTCAGCCGAGCTAGCATATCGTGACGATACATCTGATAGGTATTATATACGATGCAAGTTTCCCGGTTGTACTTCTCCATGGCATCGTAAGCCAACTCATCTATCACATCCTGAAACCATGATTCCTCGGCATCAACCAGGATTTTTATTCCCTTATGGAAAGCTGCATGACACAATCGGTCCACACGGTTTTTCATTCTGTCAAAAGCCATGCTTTGATCCTGCGAAAGAATCTCACCAGCCTGCACTTTGGTCATGATTTCATAATCTCCCAGTCCGGTCGCTTTGAAAACTGCGAAAGGCAAGGAGGATTGATTCTCAGCTTTCTCGATAGTTTTCAGGATCTCAGCACAAGTATGATCATAACTCGCCTCGTCTCCATCCCCTTCTACCGAGTAATCAAGTGTGCTTTCCACACCAAATTCAGCTAGCTTCTGCGCTTCAGAAGTACTTTCAGCAATCGTCTCTCCTCCACAGAAATGACCAAACATTGTCCTTTTCATGATTCCCTTGATAGGCAAATGAAGCTTAAAGCCAATATTCGTCAGGGCAATTCCAAGATCAGAGATAAACTTATTGTTCAACATGGCAAAAACCAGGTACATTCTCCTTAGTTCTGCATCACTTTTTGAGGCAAAAGCAACCTTTAAGTTCTCAAAAGAAATATTGGGTTTGACGGGCATATTCCAGAAATAAAGCTGCAAAGATATCAAAAAAACTCCTTTCGCTTTCCTTTTGTTCGGATAAATGAGGGGGAATGGAGATGGGAGAAAAGAGATTGGAGATTAGGGAATTCGGCAAACGTACTTAGGGAACGAATAACTCACAGGACAGGAATTTTTCTCCACCAAGACTTTCTTACGGAAGGAAAAGTCGTAAAATAATCAGCCGTACAGAATAAGAAATTGCAACCATCAACTGCGTAAAAACCTTCGGTAGCTCATCTTTTTCCCAACAGAACTATTGGTTGCTAATAACTGAGCAATCGTTAAAGAATGCGTTCCATCGGAACGTCTGGTGAATGTGTCAAAAACTATTACTAA
>NZ_MSSW01000118.1 GCF_002150685.1 Algoriphagus antarcticus | reverse complement strand
TTGGAAAAAAGAGGGATGAAGTTATGATTGATGTTGGATATGGAAAGGTTAGTTCACGAGATATTCAAGGGGCGGACTATATAGGTGAATTTGCAACAAAAGGCAGTGAGAATACACAAGAAAAGAAAGATTGCTGCCAAGATAAACCTGTTTTGAATGATATGGGAAGACCAATGGCAACAGGTGCTGTTGAACCAGTACATCCAGAAGCTTTTATAATACCACTTCCTCCAATATTGGCTTTCCTGAGATATTTAAAATTAGGGAGGGCAGCTGCTGCTACTAGTAGTGTTTTTTCTTACTTAACACCTAAGATTGTAAAGCAAATGGGAAGTCGTGGGTGGACACAAGAATTAATACATAATACAATAAATAATCCATTTACTACAAGAGTAGCAACAAATAGTGCAACTGGAAATGCTTCAACAGCATTTTTTCAAAAAAACGGTTCATATGTTGTTAAAGATGATTTAACAAATCAGGTTATTCAAATAAGCAATAGGTTGGATAATAAATGGATTCCAGATGCAACAATTATTAATCCATATATTCCAAAATAAATTATGAATAGGATAGAGAAGTTATTTAAAGACAGAGTAGTACAGAGAGGCGGAATTAATCTTTATTCAAAAGTTGATGCGCTTAATTTTATAAAAGAGTGTGAGAAGGATCAGGTTTATATTTTAGGTGTCGATGGATTTTACATTACAGAAGATAAAACTGAACCAAGTTTAGATAATAGTATTGACTTTAGTCTGTTGTCAGTAAATAGAGATCGAGTTTTTTTAATGTTAAAGGAGTTCTTTAATAATAAAGAAGAAAGTTTGTTTTTCGAGATTATCTATGAAGAAATAAAATAACTGCATAATAATTATGCGTACAATAATCCGCTGAGGTATATCGATCCGGATGGGATGGCACCGCAGGTTGCAATCGTTCACGCAACCCCAAAACACAGCGACAGCGAGGATCCTACTCAAAATGAAGTCGGAACTGGGCAAATTACTCAAATTAGGCAAACATTTTCGTATGACAAGACTTCTAATGGGGAAAGCAAAAGAACAGGAACAGATGTAGTTACAAAAACATTTCAGACGAGTTCTAAACAAGCAACGACAACTGTGGTAACAAGTTTAAAAATTGATTCAGATGGGAAAATTTCATCAACAGCAAAACAATTTGCTTTTACATCTTCGGGAACAGGAGAAAATCATACTTTTTATATGACCGAGGTCCAAGATGTTTCTATAGATCAAATCGGGAATGATTTAGTTGAAGTGGCAAATTCCGTTTCAGATTATAAAATTGCAAATGGTGGAGACAGTCAATTACAAACTAAGGCAGATATGCTCAATGCGGGGATAGGTGTAGCATCTTCAATAGGAGTAGCATTTGCAACAGCTGGGTTATCTATGCAGTATCAAATTGGGGCGGGTATAGCAACAGGATTTGCCACTTCAAAAGTTGCTAGCCCTGAAGGATTGTCAATTACTCACAAATTTGAAAAATCACCAAATCGATGAAAAAAGTCAAGGGATTATTTGTTTTGTTCATGGTGATAATATTTTGTTTTTATGTCACAACCACGGATCATTTGTTTAGCTTTAAACTGCTGTTAACCGCTTCAGCACTAATGGTGATATTGTTATTAATACTATATAAAGAATCACTTCAAAAGTTCAATAGTCTAATAAAATTAGATATAGAACTTACTAGAGGGTTTGTTTTTTGTGCCGCGAGCTTACCTATTCTTTACATGCTTTGGAGTTCAAGGCATATTGAATTAGTAAATCAAAAAATATTTGCTTATTTACTCACTCTTTTACTTGCAATATTTAATTATGGAATCAGGAGTAAAACAAAGAACTAAGTTGCGTTAGAGACTTTAAAGTAGAAATTTTTATTTATAAAGCTTAACTTATTGAGCAACATGAAGTGGTTCATCAGAATATCAGGAGGTTCTACCACGAATTTAATGGAATAGCTATCTTTAAGCAAAAAGATGTTTACACAGAATTTTTTCATAAGAATACTAGATTTAGAAGATGGATGGGTAGTCAAATCGGTTGATACGGATTTTTCTAAAGAGGAAATTTCTATCCAAATAGTCTGTTTGTCCAAGCAGGTAGAAGATACCCAGACTGGTGAACTCTGTAACATTTATGATCACGCGCCCGCACGTAAATGGAGGCACTTGGACACGATGCAATACAAGACTTATATCACGTGTGAACTGCCTCGGATTATTACTTCTGAGGGTAAAGTAAAGACTGTCCAGCCCAACTGGGCTTCTGGATACGAGCGTCATACCTTCCTGTTCGAGCATGCTGTAATAGACTTGCTCAAGGCGAGTAAAAATCAGTCCAAAACCGCCCAGCTTATGCGTTGCGGATTCAATGTGGTGAACAGAATCATGCACCTAAGTACGCAACGAGGCATGGCTAGAAGAAACTATTCTGCGCTTGTATTTGACCAATTAAGTATTGATGAAAAATCCTTTAAGAAGGGTCATGAGTATATCACTGTGCTGAGTCATCCGGGGTCTGGTTGTATTCTTGATGTGGAAGAAGATCGGACCAAGGAGGCGTGCAAATCATTATTTAACAGAACATTAACCGAAGTTCAGCTTGGCCAGGTAACCTCAGTCAGCATGGATATGTGGCCAGCTTATATCAATTCAGCAGAGGAGCTACTGCCCAATGCTGCGATCACACACAATCGGTTTCATCTGATGATGTACCTCAATAAGGCGATCGATCAAGTGCGTCGCCGAGAGGTAAAACAGCATGAGGAGCTAAAACACACACGCTATCCTTTACTTAAGAATTCAGAAAACCTCACAGAGAAACAACGGATCAAGTTTGAGGCAATTACCGGTGCGAACTATGAGGTGAGCAAGGCTTGGCAAGTAAGAGAAAACTTTAAAGCGCTGTTCAGTTGCGGAAAGCTTTTCGCCTGGACACTATACAACAAATGGACTGCTGACTCGAAGAGTAGAAAAATTAAGGAAATAGACAAAGTAGTAGAGACATTCAATAACCATGTTTCCGGAGTGGTAAATGCATTGATAATGAATCTAAGCAATGCAATGGCTGACCGTCTAAATGGTAAAATACAGGAGCTCAAAACAAAAGGTAAAGGCTATCGAACCTTTGCCAACTTTAGAAGCGCAATACTGTTTTTCCATGGAGGATTAAACTTATATCCCCTCTAACTTAAGGGTAGAACCACATATTCTTTAGAATTTGTGATTCTAGTCCATTATAAGGATCAGACAAAAACAATAAGACCCCCGGCGGATATGCCACCGCTTGGCTCAATGCCGATCGAGGTCGAGTCCTCGGTCCTTCCCGATCACAGGAAGTGCAGCAAGGCGACAGTGTGGAGCTTGGGGTTTTTGGGAAGTACGTAGATCCAAAGAAATTCAAGTTGTCACCTGCCAGCTTTGTACGCTCAGGTATGGATAAGAAACTGATCCAGCAGCTCACCGAATACGGTCAGAATCTTACCTCAGGTGGAGTGAATGAAATCGCCATTGCCAATGTGACCGCCCTGGTGATCACCGAACTGCAACAGAAGCCCGTGCTCGAAGCTTATATGGGGTATACGCTGTATAATCTGACCGGATGAGCTAAGCGATATAAGTAAAACTTGGGATTGGTGTTGTCTCAGTCTGATTACCAATGTGCCAGTATCGAAATTAGCCCATATTAATATAATGTTATGTCGCCTTCAGCCTATTTAGAGATTGATCAGGATAGGTTAATTCAGCAGCTACTTTTTATAATTGTATCATCTAGAAGGAAGAAAATGATATGAATCACAGATTTTCCCGAAGCCTGCGAATCATTCAGAAAGTTAACGGGATTTCCTGTGTCCTCTGAAATCGGCAAGATGTACGGTTGTATCACAACCGGATCTTGAAACCCCTAACTCCGAAGTCGTGGGGTTTGGAATTTATAAAGCTGTTGAACTTTGAAAATGATGCGTGATGAAGGAAGAAAGCAAGAGAGAAAAATGGCTGCATGTTAGGCTGACTTGTAAAGAATACGAAAGTATCCAAACGAATTTTGGGCAGACAGTTCAATATAGCCTGAGGGATTATGCCAGGAAATTGCTTTTGAAACAGCCTATAATCGGTAGGTATAAAGATACCGGAATGCAGGAGCTGCTCGCAGAATTGACTATGCTGAAAAGAGACTTGCACGGACTTGCAACCAACTACAATCAAATAGCCAAAAAACTAAATTCTGTAGGTGAAAATGAGACGAGTTCTTTCTTGGTACAAGGCCAGGAATTGCACAATACAATTCTAGTTTCATTACAGTCGGTGAACAGATTTATCAATCAGACGGCGGAGAAATGGTTGCAATCATAAAGACAAGTTCGTCGCTAAGAAGGCCGTTTCACTACAATGAAAACAAGGTGGAGCAAGGCGCAGCGGAATTGCTTTCGACCGCCAATTATCCATCCCAAAACGCAGAACAGTCAGCTGATTTGCGACTAAAATACTTAATGAAACTTGCACAGTTGAATTCCAGAACTGCGGTAAATGCAGTCCATATTTCTCTAAATTTTGCTCCCGGAGAGGTCTTTGAAAACAAGAAATTACAGTTGATTTCCAAGAAATACATGAAAGGAATCGGCTTTGAAAACCAGCGTTATCTGGTCTATAAGCATAACGATGCAGGACACCCACATTTGCATATTGTCACCACCAATATTGAGCTAGATGGAAAGCGAATTCCCTTGCATAATATTGGTAAATTGAAGTCGGAACCTACAAGAAAAGCATTGGAAAACCTGTTTGGATTGGTGCCTGCAGAGTCACAAAAACAAGGACTTTTTATAGCAAAGCCTGTTTCGATTTCTAGACTGGACTATGGCAAATCTGAGACTAAACGAGCTATTGGGAACGTGCTTCAGCATGTGCTTAAAAGCTACAAATTCACTACCCTTCCAGAGCTTAATGCGGTATTGAAAGGCTATCGAATAGTGGCTGACCGTGGGACTGAAGAATCACGAATTTTTAAAAATAGAGGACTGGTTTACCGGGTATTAGACGGAGAAGAAAATAAAATTGGAGTACCGATAAAGGCAAGCAGTTTTCACTTTCGAGCAACTCTTAATGCGATTGAATCCAAGTTTGAATCCAATAAAGTGGAACGCAAGAAACATATCAATTCGATTCGCTCAGCAATTGATCTGGCTGTGTTGAAGATGTCTAAAAGTAGTCTGGATGAAGTAATAAAAAGCATGGAGAAGCAAGGCATTGTCACAGTCAAACGGGAGAATAATGAGGGCCGATTGTATGGGGTCACCTTTGTGGATCATCGAACTAAATGTGTGTATAATGGAAGTGCATTGGGTAAGAAATACAGTGCGAATGGACTGTTGGATCGATTAGGTCTTACTCAGAAAAATGACACGGTCACTCCAGCAGCATACATCAAATGTACAAGTCAAACTCATGAAAGCCCAACAGATCTGCGTCCAATTCTACCGGTTATGGATAAGGAGACCAGAAGTTCCAATAGCTCTTTAAGAGCTATGTTGGAGACAGTAATTACTCCAGAGGAGACATATAGTTATCTGCCATTTGAATGGCGGAAGAAGAAGCGAAAAAAGAGAAAAACACAAACAAAGTAGGGACTAAACTAGCGGGGGATGGGAATGCAGACAGGAGAAAACGAGCAGGGGTTACGCAAGATTTTGGATATGACCAGGTTAATGGGAATCGGGGTTTTGGGACTGCATTTTTATTATTACTGCTATGCTACATTCAATGATTGGGAGTTGGTTTCTGAACTGACAGATGGGGTGCTGATGAATATTCTTACAACTGGATTGTTTGAGAATTTCCATACCTCCAAGTTCATTGCTCTAGGACTGTTGATGATTTCTTTGCTTGGAATTAAGGGTAGGAAGAGTGAAAAAATGAGTAGCAGAATTGCTCTGATTTACTTGGCTTTAGGACTGGGTTTTTACTTTGGGAGTTACTTTGTAATGGGTTTGAAAGCTCCGATAGATTTGATTTCGATTGCTTACATGACATTGACTTCAGTTGGGTTTTTGTGCATACTTTCAGGCGGTACAATGCTTTCACGAATTATTCATGATAGACTTAGCAGCGATGTTTTTAACACAGAAAATGAGACTTTTCCTCAGGAAGAAAGGCTGCTTGAAAATGAATTTTCTATAAACCTACCAGCCCTTTACAACTTGAAAGGACGTATTAGAAACAGCTGGATTAATATCATAAATCCTTTTCGAGGACTAATGGTGTTAGGAACGCCGGGTTCTGGGAAAAGCTATTTTGTAATCCGTCATGTGATCACTCAACACATCAAAAAGGGCTTTTCCTTGTTTGTGTATGACTTTAAGTTCGATGATTTATCGTCCATCGTTTACAATACCTGGCTTCAAAATAAGCACCGTTACAAAGTTGTCCCAGAGTTCTATGTGATCAATTTTGATGATCTCACACGGAGCCATCGCTGTAATCCATTGGCTCCTGAAACGTGCTGGATATTACCGATGCAGCTGAATCGGCGCGG
>NZ_MSSW01000117.1 GCF_002150685.1 Algoriphagus antarcticus | reverse complement strand
GGTTTGCAGCTACAAGAAGTTGGCGATTTCGAAGCACAAATCTGTCTGCCAGCACTGAACTTAATACGAAGCACAAAGCTTCATTTAACCACTGAACCGCCAATTTCTTGTAGGTGCTGTTAGGTGCTGGCGTTCTGTTCATTATGTCTATGCCGTTCGCTATATTTTATCTGTTTCCTTTTGCTCTGTTGTGTGTCTTGCATAACATTTGACAATTTTTCGTGTCTGTCGCTCCGCCTTTACTCCAAGCTGTTACGTGGTCAGCATCCATTTCCGCTAATTTCCAAATTTTAGTTTTGTTTGAGTCGTGTCCTAAAGCACATAAAGGACAATTTGAAATTCCTTTTTTCTCGGCTTCTGCTGTTTGTTTTGCACAGATAGATTTTTTGGTTGCTTCGTCAAATACACGAACTTCAAGCAACTTTGTGTCTGTCGCACCGCCCAAAATAAACTCAAATATTCCTTTTCGGCTTTTTACATAAGGGTCGGCATAGAGTTTTTTTAATTCTTCTGATACAGTCTTTGAATTATATGGTTGTTTGCGATATGTTTCATACAAACGTCCCCATTCAAGTCCTTGCATTTCACTTTCAACGTCTATAAACACAGTCGAAACCCAGTCGATGACACTTGTAAAATAATTTTTTAACTCTGTAATGTTTTTGTCGAAACGGTGTCGACTCATATAGTCGCCAATGTTACCTTTACTTACCCAATCAAATGCTCTTTCTAAAAATTTCTGTCTGTCTGCACTACCCGAAACATAAGCACTCCATTTTTGAATGTTTGCGTTTTGACTATTACTAAATTCTTCTTTGCCAAGTGTAACAAACGGACCAGAATATACTGCATTTAATAATTCCTGTTCGTTAAGTGGAACACCAGCAATGTTGATTGTTTTAAACCACTCTTTTATTTCGCTTTCAGTTCCTTCACATTCATAAATAAGAAGTTTTGCTTCTAAAATCTTTGCTTGTTTATCACTTGCAATACTGTCAAAATATTGCTCCATTCCACTTTCGTCTTTGATAGATAATTTATTAGTTACAAATCGTCCGAAACTTGTAATACGCTGTTGACCGTCTAATACTTCAAGATTATTGTCGTTAATTTTATTGAAATAAATTAAGCCTAACGGATACCCTTTTAAAATAGATTCAATTACGGCAACATCTCTTTTGCCGTCTGCATAAATATAATTTCGTTGGTATTCGGGTTGAATAGTTAATTTACCAGACAAGCCAAATAATCCTTTACCTTCAAGTTGGTTATATACAAAACCATCGCAAATATCTTTCACTGTTATGTCTGTGCGTAATGTTGTTTTCATTTTTTGATAATGTTGTTTTTAATGAGAATTCTTGTATATATACGCTTAAAAGTACCGTCACCATTGGCGGTATAAAAACTTGGACCGCCTTGGACAAATGTTCCTTTCTTAACAACCTCAGACATAGGTATTCCGTGTGTTAAATTTGAACCTATTATTTCAAATTGCTCTGGACAGTATTTATCAAGGTATGAAATCGGAACTCCCATTATACCTTTATAATCGCTTGGAATAGCATCTGCAAATGGGACTTCAATTGCATCATAATTCTCGTATGTGTCATAAGATTCTTTGCCTTTGATTTCCTTATGTTTACTAAACTTCAAATTATCCTCCATTGTCATCAAAGGCATTGGTTGGTGTCGTCTCCCGTGGTCAATATTTGTAAACCAACAAACACCTGGCACACGATTAACTTTTTCTCCATTTTGTTCTTTTTCAAATTTGTAAGTGTCCGCATAAACAAAGTCAGATGGAACTTTGAAATACATACCTTTATTAAAGTTGGTTGCACCTAACCAAACTTTATTTTCTTTAATGTGAGGAAATAACTCCTTATAAGCTATGGCGTTCATATTCCCAATTATTAAAAATTGTTTGTCTGCTTCAATGACCCAAGCTAGAAAATCACGAAACAATGAGAATGGTGGATTTGTAATAATTATATCTGCCTCGTCTCTAAGTTTTTTTATCTCTTTGCTATTAAAATCTCCATCACCTTTTAAGTATTCCCATTCTAAATCATTTACATCAATTTTTCCGTCACCCGATTTGTCCCTTGTCAGTGTAAATATTTTGCCATTTTTTACAGTTTTATATTCGTCAAATTGAGGGTCGTTAACTTCAAAAAGGGTTGGTTGATAGTTGGTTTTATAGGTTTTGCTGTCTGGGGCATAACTTGTACTAATAAGTTTTTTAAGTCCATATCGTTCAAAATTTTGTGCAAAAAACTTTGTGAAGTTGCTCCATTCAGGGTCGTCACAAGGCATAAGAACTGTCTTGCCACGAAAAGCATTTGGATTAAATTCTAAATACGCTTCAATTTCTTTTTGTATGTCGTGGTATTGCGTATAAAATTCATCATTCTTTGCGTTTCTTGCATTTGTCAGGTTACTATTTGCCATATTTTATTCAACTATTTTTTTGTTCTTAAAATTAATTTTTTGTTTACAGATGTCGTATTTTCTGTTTTTGTTAGTTTCAATTTTCGTATTCAATGTCTAAATGGTTATATTTTTCACCAACTTTTTTTGCTTTTGCTTTTACGGCAATCCATTTATTTAGGTAAAGGCTTTCGGTATATTTGGTCTGTTCAAGTCCATCGTCTCCATTTATTTTAATTTTGGGCTTCGACATTTCTTCATCATTGTCTATGTTTCTTATAAATGCGTTTCCAGTTCTTGTGTCTGTATTTAAGTGATATATGTAAATTTTGTATTCTTTAAACTCATCGTCTATTGTCATTCCTTTTTTAGAAATCTCAATGTCCTCAACACTTGATTGAAAATCTTTACAAAATTTAATATCCATAAACGCAAGAGGAGTTTCATCTGTTTGAGATACATTTAATATTGAAAGACTTTCAAAGTGTTCGCCAATTTGTTCAGTTATTTTTTCAAATTTACCTGCCGATTTTATAATGTCAGCTTTAATAGAGTCTTTTAAGTTTTCGGGTTTATTGATTAAGGCTTTTTCATAAACTTCATTAAGAATTGTTTCTAACTCTTTAAGTTTTTCGGAAAATTCATTGTTTTCTGAAGTAAATATATCCTTGTCTTTAGTGAAGTTTTCAGAAATGTAACTAATATAATTTGCAATATATTTATCAATTGGTGCTTGGGGTAGAAAAAGATTTCCTCCTTTTTTGTCTTTTTGGCTTATGTCTAATTCAAAGTTTATTTTAAAGCTTCCTTCTGCATACGGTTGCAATAAAGCTTTAGGAACCAAATTGAAACCTTTTAAAGATTTTATTCTGTCTTCTAGAAATTCTGTGAAGCCATTTTGTATTTTAGAAACCTCATCTGCAATTGCCTTGTTCAAGTCTGCCAGTTTACCCTTTAGGCTAATTGAAAAAGTTAATGAATGTGCTTTTACTGTTGCTGGACAATAAGATTCGGTTGTTGGCAGATATTCAACAGGTAATGAGTTGAAATCAATATCGAAAGCTTTTTTAATTTTAAATTTAAAGTCCTTTTGAACAAGGCTTAAAGAACTAGATTGTTTAAGTATCTCTAAATATGAAATTTTCCCATTCATAAATTGATGGAATTCCTTATTTGTTAAAATAGTATGCAATGTCAAGATAGTTTTTGTGTCATCGTCTTCTTCAAGATGTGAACCTATTATCTTATTGCCATATTTATTTGTTCCAATATATAGAATGGGGAAGTCGTCAAAATGAAGAACAGAATAATTACTAACGATTTCCACTTGGTCGTTTTTTAGTATTTGTTTTGTATGTAAATTAAATTCGTTCATTCTATGCAAATTTAACTGTTTCAACAATAACTATTTTATCCAAATTGAAATCATCAGCTTTGAATAAATTATAATGACTTTTGTCGTCTTCCTCTGGTGAATACTTTACTTTACCAGTGTCCTCATTCAATCTGAATTTTAAGTAGTGTGCCCCCTTTTTAGGGTTGATTGTAAATGTGGTTTTATATTTTTCCAATATTTGATTTTCAAATTCAGGCTTTACTTGGTTAATTGAAACTCCTTTGTATGAGCAGATAGTTTCACAATCTTCCGCCTCAGGTCGAATTTCTCTTTCCCAGTGTGTAAGAAAGTCTTTATCTTCAACTTTGTCTTTTCTCAGTTTTCGAACGTATTCACTAGATGTGTCAATTACTGCTTTTGATAAACAGTCACAATTGGTGTCAGAATGTATTTTTTCAAATGTCATATTGCCTTAAATGTTTATTCGTTTACTGTCGGTTGTGTCTTTCTTTACGCTTGCACCTAACGTGTTTGTATATGAGCTGTGGCGTGTTTTAGCACGAACCTCTCCAAATATAAACCAACTTTGGGAAATCCAAAGATTTTCCAAATGGGTACAGACCAAGCCATAGCTTATATACGGTGTTGCCACACGTTTTTATTGGCTTTTTATAGCTTCCTCTATTTGATTGCCATTTTCGTAAACGACTAATTTTTTGGCTTTTCCTTTTTCCATTATAAACTGAATTTGGATATTATTCTGATTTAAATAGAACATATCTTCTGTTTCTGCAAGCATTTCAGCACTCCATACTTCTTTTTTGTCTACCAAGTCAGTCATTTTAAGAGTTTTTCCTTCTTTTTTTATGTTGACCATTCTATCAGAAGATTGATAATTCCCTTCGTATAATCCCAGAATTTCATCCTTAAGTTGAATTTTTCCGTATGGAATGTGATTATAACTTATTGTTCTTGCAAGTTTCCATTCATTATTGTCAAACCGCCATATACTTGTGAATTTAGCTTTTGATATAGGTTTACTTATGTTGTCATCTATTACGAGATGAAAAATATGTTCTCCATTTTCAATAGCTCCGTAATTTGTAACAGGGTATACTTCAAGACTCTCATTTATCAGTATTCTTTTAATTTGTTGTCTTTCTCGTTGCTCTCCACAAAACAATTCCATTGACTTCATTTCATTTCCTTTTGAAACTGTTAAGCCCTGTTTGTCGTGATAAAACTCATAATCAAAGGCTAAAAAAGATTCATATTTTTTGAGGTCGCAGTCATTTAGTGCTTTAAAAAAAGTACTGTCAAGTTTGGAAATTGTGTTATACAGTTCTCCACTTCTTTGTGCAAGGCTTTTTACACAAATCATCAAGATAATCATTGTTATTAGTTTTAATCGCATCATTTTTCAAATGTGTGGCAACGTTTGGTGTATGATTTCGTTGCGTGTTTCAGCAACTAAATTAGTAAACAAAAACGAACCAGAGGAAATTCCGCAGGAATTTCCAAGTACGCAAAAGCCTAGCAATGAATTATACACGGTGTTGCCACCAGTTATTTTTTCAATAGTATTTACTTAAAAAGCTCGGATTTCCTTTTTCTTCTGGATAGAAATATATTCCGACTATTAATTTACTATTTTCAGGTACTTTGTCATTAATTCCGTTGTCATTACTTGACCATTCGGATTTCTCGATTATTTCTATCAGTTTTTGGTCTATCGGGTTTTTAAATCCACTTATTTCAGTCACAGTTTTAATTGTCAAATCAGAAGCGAAAGTTATTTCATAAATTCCAAAATTTTTGTCAAGTTCAATTCCTTTAAATTGTTTTAAATCCTCACGAAGTTTTGATTTTTCTCTATAAGTTATTTTGTCAGTCGAATTAATATTTTTTTCCTTGAAAACTTTTAATATTTCCAATTCTCGTTTTTGTTTTTTCTGATTGCTTTTATTTAAATATAGCAAACCAGAACACATTCCGATTCCAAAATTCCCGTCTTTATTTTTTCTTGCATAAGCAACTAACTTTGTATTTGTTGGAATATAAATATCGCAAGAACTTCCAATTCCATTATCACTTCTGCCATAAACATAAATTGATTTCAGTTGTTCGCCTTTATACAATTCATTAATCTTTATATCTGCTTTATATCCTTGTTCATTCTTTTGATTCGGATAGATTTTTAGAATTGTTATGTTAGCAACAAATTCAGACTCAATAAATTTTTCCGTTATTTTCGGTTCATCGCAATCGCAAGCGAAAACTCCGATTGAAAATAGAAATATTGTTATTTGCAGGATTTTTTTCATAATTGGTGGCAACGGTTCGCAGCTAA
This sequence comes from Algoriphagus antarcticus, assembly GCF_002150685.1. GTDB lineage: Bacteria > Bacteroidota > Bacteroidia > Cytophagales > Cyclobacteriaceae > Algoriphagus > Algoriphagus antarcticus. The sequence continues at coordinate 993 of NZ_MSSW01000117.1, read as the reverse complement.
AAGAAGTTGGCGATTTCGAAGCACAAAACTGTCTGCCACCACAAAACTTGATACGTAGCACAAAGCTTCATTTAACCACTGAACCGCCAATTTTTTGTAGGTGCTGTTAGCGGTTCGTTGTTTTTCGTCATTAAATTGTTTTGTTATTTATTTCTAATTTCCAATTAAATAATGTTTCTGAGTCGCCAATTTTAATAAAATTATTTTTTTGAAGCACTTTGAAAGATGCTGTATTTGTTTTGTCTGTCGAGGCGATAATTGATTTTACAGAAGATTGTGTTTTTGTCCAGTCAATAATTCCACCTACAATTTCTGTCATAAATCCCTTCCCTTGGAATTCGTCATAAGTTCCATAACCAATTTCTATTTCACCTTCGGCATTTGGTTCACCAACAATACATAGGTCACCTATCATTTTATTTTCAGTTTTTGAAATAGCTGTCCAAAGTGTAGAATACAAGTAATTTTTAGTTTTATCGGCTACGTTTGGTAAAATTGTTTGTTCAAATGCTTCTTTCAATTCGGGTGATATTGTCCTCGATGTTTCATTCAAGTTTAGTTCTTCTTCCAAAGAATTGTCGCATTTAGTGTATTTTACTAATTGGTCGTAAGTTAATGGTCGTAAAATAAGTCTTTTAGTTTCTATCATTTTTAGTTGTCAGTTTTTATATGAGTGTCGGTTTACAATGACCGCTAACGTTTTGCAGCTACAAGAAGTTGGCGATTTTCACCACAAAACTTGATGCGGAGAACCAATGTTTGATTAACCACAAATGTGACTGCGGAGTACTGAACCGCCAATTTCTTGTAGGTGCTGTGTGTGCCTTGAATGGTGAATATAGACCAAAAAGATGGTCGTTCCAACGGGTGAAAGTCCCTTAAGCGCGGGAGTCGTTACCCGAAGCCAAGCAAGTGGCAAGGTGGTTTACCGCGAGGTATGCACTGAAGTAAGCCAGACTGCGGTGTCTGTACTGACGAACAGGAACTCTATAT
>NZ_MSSW01000116.1 GCF_002150685.1 Algoriphagus antarcticus | reverse complement strand
CGACCTTTAAATAGGGCTAGCTTACTTTATTTTTGCAGGGTAGTAGAATTTTGAGATGTTTTTTCTCCAATTTGTAATGATTGCGACATTTAAATCCAGTTTATTGAAAGTGCTTTGAGTTATATGGAAGGTGCTGACTAGAAGTTTAGCGAAACTCTAAACATACTTATTATGAACAATTATTGTAAAAAGGCGGTCCTCAGTTTTTTGCTGATTCTAATGATATGCATGGCTTATGCTCAAAAGCCAGAAGTATTTTCCCAAGATGATAAAGCGATAAAAGGCTATGATCCTGTAGCTTATTTCACTCATTCCAAACCTATAATGGGTAAGGACGAATTGAAGTTTAGCCATGATGGAGCGAATTGGTATTTTTCTTCCCAGAAAAACCTTGACCTTTTCAAATCCAATCCTTCTAAATACATGCCTCAATATGGTGGATACTGCGCTTTTGGCTTGGCTGCTGGATACAAAGCCCCCATTTCTCCAGATGCATGGAAGGTAGTGGATGATAAATTGTATTTGAATTACAATAAGAAAGTGCAAGCGGATTGGATGGCCGATGAAGCTGAAATGATCAAAAAAGCGGACAAAAACTGGCCGACGGTCAAAAAGGATAAGTAGGGAATGTGATTATAGGAAAGACTGCATTTACTAGAATTATGGTTTGCTTTCATCCAGTAAAAATCCCCCTTGCCCTCCGCCGCGGCGGGAATTAACAAATTTGAACTTCAAGTATTATTCTCAAATACCTTTGTGCAGATAGGCGAATACTCATAATAAAGAATAAACATGGTAATGGAAGAAATTCTGGAAGAATCTAAGCTCTCAACAACTGATTGGGAAAAGTTGCCAGATCCAACGCGGATGTCCAATTCCTTTGAGTTTGGACCTTCTTGGTGGTTTCACTTACCCATGTTTTTACTTGGTATTTCTTGGGCTATTCGACTCCGAAAAGCAAATTTCTTTGCCGCCGCCAACCCAGCTTTGGAGAATGGTGGTTTATATAATTACTCCAAACTAACGGCTCAAAATCATTTTCCGCAGGCTAATCTGCCTTTGACTTGTCTGATTCATCCTGAGGAAGACATTGTTCTAATTTGTCAAAAGATCAATGATCAAAACATACAATTTCCTTTTATCATAAAGCCTGATATGGGAGAGAGGGGAAAAGGAGTGAAGCTGATTCGGAGCCAGATGGAACTGGAAATTTATCTGCATGATCAACCAAAGGAGGAACATTTGATTCAAGAGTTTATCGAGACGTCTCAGGAATATGGTGTGTTCTTTTTCAAGAATCCAGTGACTGGCGAATTTTCTATTCCTTCTCTGACTCGAAAAATTTCACTTCAGGTGATTGGAGATGGGATATCGAGTATTTCTTATTTGATCCAAAAGCATCCCAGAGCAAGTCGCTACCAGAATCTCTTTCAATTGGCAAACCCGGATTCAATTCCTTATCCGAATGAAATAGTAAAGCTTAGTCCGATGGGAAATCACTGTAAAGGAGCAGTATTCCTGGATTACAGTAAATACATCAGTTTTGAAATGACAGCTGCTTTTGAGCAGATTTTTGAATCTGTGAAAGGAATAAATTACGGTAGATTGGATGTGAAAGTGGATGAGTTGAAAGACCTATCTGATCCAGAAAGAATCGTCATATTGGAAGTGAACGGAGCCAATGCCGAGCCTATTCATATGTATTCTCCGGAGAAAAACTATCAAGAAGGATTAAGAACTATCAGTTCATATTTTCAAACTATGGGGATGATGGCAAAGCACAATTTGGTTGGACAAAGGAGTGAATTCAAAGAAAGAGATACTTTGAGAAGCCTTAGGACTTATCTGAAAAAGTAATAATTGTAAACATTATTCTATATTTTGACACATCTTATTTAAGACCAAAAAGTAATTGATTATATGATAGCACGTCTGAATGCTGAAGTTTTGGATCAATTGGTTGATTTTTTGGCTCAATTGAAACCCAATGATTTTTCTGATTTCTCTCCAGTTTTGAAGACCTCAAGTATCGGGCAGCATGTTCGCCATATATTAGAACTCTATGACTGCCTAGTATCTCAATATGAGTCAGGGCTAGTTTGCTATGATCATAGAAAGCGAGACAAGAGGTTAGAAACTGACGTTAATCTGGCTTTGGTGAAAATCAAAGAAATCCAATCAAATATCAGACTTCCTGATAAAGAGCTTCTCTTAAAAATGGCAGCAGGATCAGATTTTGAAACAATACGGACTAGCTACAATCGTGAGCTTTGCTACAATTTGGAGCATTGCATACATCATCAAGCATTGATCAATATTGCCTGCAATCAGCTCGACTATATTTCGCTTCCTGCTAGTTTTGGCGTAGCGAGATCGACAATCGACTATGCCAATAGCCAATCCAAGTTTGAAACTTCGAATTAGCAGATTAGAAATAGCATCAATTATGTAATAGGTGGTATTACTCTTTCGCTAAGGCGATGTTACGGTTCAATGCCTTAAATTTGTAGCTGAAACTGTACCATTACTTTCATGTCGATCTTCAATATCCAAACTCTAGCGAAGCTATCTTTTGTCGCGGGAACCAGCTTAGCTTCCCAGATTTCTTTTGGCCAAACCACCGATACCATTCCTGAAACCCAGCTGGGTGAAGTGATGGTGACTGCTCAAAAAGAAACTGAGAATCTTCAAAAAGTACCTTTCAGCTTATCAGCAATAGATGATCGAAAGGTGGAGGAAATGAACCTTTGGCAGACGAAGGATCTTCGTGGCTACATTCCCAATTTGTACTCTTCTAATCCTGGCGACAACCGAAATGTGATTTCCATCCGCGGAATTACCACGACTTCCTATGAGCCAGCGGTAGCCACTTATGTGGATGGAGTGAATCAATTTGGATTAGACACCTACTTTTTCCTGCTAAATGATGTGGAGAGAATCGAAGTTCTTCGAGGTCCACAAGGAACGCTTTATGGTAGAAATGCTATGGGAGGGGTAATGAATATCATCACTAAACCTAAGTCTGATGAGCTTTCTGGCTTTGTCCGAACCGATATCGGAAATTATGGATTTTCTAGAATTGCTGCGGGGGTAAAGACTATTGTGCTTCCACAAAAGCTATACATGGGCGTCTCTGTATTATCGGACAAATTGGACGGATACTACACAAATCTGTTTGATAACAGTGATTTTGATACCCAAAAGAACTTTCTGATCGCAGGAAATCTGAATTACCTTTTTGCAAAAAACTGGGAAGCTATAGTAAACTTTAAAAGTAACACAGGACGAAATAATGGGCCGTTTTCTCTAGCTCCAGATCCTGATTCAGCTTTGGAGAATCCATTTGTAGTCAATCAAAATGCGACTACACAGATGGTCGATGATAGCCAAAATGTTTCTCTCGTAATCAAAAACTCAGGGCCACGATTCAATTTTTCCTCACAGACGTCCTACCAGAATAACTACCGCTACTACAAAACTCCCATTGATGGGGATTTTTCGCCAATTGACGGAGTATCTATTATGAATGATTATGGGAAAGACTGGAATACCGTTTCCGTTTGGACTCAGGAATTTAGATTGGCTTCTGCAAATACTGGTCAGAAACTGAATTGGCAGGTTGGGTTCTTTGGCTTTACCTCGGATGCTCCGACTAGACAAGGGGTTTATTTTGGAGACGATGCTGCTTTGGTAGGCTCTCCGATTTCTAATTTTACTACTCTTAATACGAACATCGCTTCAGGATACGGATTCGCCTTTTTCGGGCAGGCTACTTACAGTTTGACTGAGAAATTGAAACTGACTGCTGGCTTGAGATCAGACTATGAGAAAAAGGAGTTGACCGTAGGACAGGAGCTCGACTTTGGGCAGGGTGATCCGATGGTAACTCAGCCGGATACCACTGGAAATGTGAATTACAATGCAATTTCTCCCAAAGTTGCATTGGCTTACCAGTTGGCAAATACCAATGAACTATACGGGAGCTATAGTCGTGGTTTCCGACCCGGAGGCCTGACTCAGATAGGTTCAGACCCGAGTAACCCGCCCTTATTTACTTATGATCCGGAGTTCTCGAACAACTTTGAAATCGGCAGCAAAAACTACTTTTTCAACAGAAAAATGAGAGTTAATGCAGCAGCTTTTATTACAACGATTTCAGATGTTCAAATCCCGGGGTTGATCTTGCCGGACGCGATTATAGTGACCCAAAACGCGGGCGATCTGACTAGCACAGGGGTAGAGTGGGAGATTAATACTATCCCAACGAACAATTTGAGCATTGATTGGAGCTTTGGATATACCCATGCGACGTTTGACAACTTGATGCTTCCGGGCGAATCCGGAGAAGTAGATTACTCAGGTAATAGACAGATTTTCACCCCTGAAGTGACCTCAATGGTGGCTGCACAGTGGACACCACAGTTTTTTAATTCCAAGGATTTGAACTGGATAGTTAGAGGTGAGTGGCTATACTTCGGAGAGCAGTTTATTAATTTGGAAAATACGATCAGCCAAGATGCATATCAAATCGCCAATGCTAAGTTTGGTGTGATTTCCGATACTTTGGAGTTTACTCTTTGGGCAAAAAATATCTTTGATGAAACCTACATCGATTATGCTTATAATTTCGGCCCATCCCACCTAGGCAATCCAACGACTTTTGGGTTGACGGCGATGTATAAGTTTTGAGATAGACTAGAAAATTCGAGATTACAAATAAGAAGCATCTGAGAAACTTGAAAATCATTTTCCTGCTTCTCCGAATGCCGGACTTCACCGTGATAAAAATGGAAGCCTTTGAATCATCCGATTTCAGAGGCTTTTTTATGGGAAATAAACAAAGGTTTAAAGCAAAAAAATCATGAATTAGCATTTCTCAAGTGGGGGTGAAGGTTCTATTTCGCTCCTTACTTGATGTGAGTCAGGCTTCAGACTTTTGGTTAAAGGTGAGCCTATTTGATTTACCCAACCCTTAAGACTTGGCTGAGAAGTTTTCGGTATTCAGCCATTTTTGCTTAAAAAACAAGAAATCACAATAGTGCCCTCTGCGTAAACCTCCATGCCCACTGTGGTAAATAGACCTTCAGAAAACCGCTATTCAATCTTCATAAACTCTTTGAAATACTTCACCAGATATTTGTATTCTTCTTGATCAATTTTTCCCGCTTCAATCACTTTCTCCACCACTTCGTAGATTTCATTAAATGGATAAGTTGCGCACAAATGCTCATTTTCATCCATCCATTTTTTAAGCATTTCAAGTTCATATTTATTAATATCTCCATCAGCCATGATGCCATAGCAGATTCCTTGGAGAAAGTGCAAGTCTGCTTTAGTTTTGTCTTTCTCTTCAAATTTCAGGGCATGTTTTTCAAGAATTTCTTTGAGTTCCAAAATCTCTTCGGAGCCGATAGTCCCGGTTTTTACTTTGGCAGATATTTCTTCGAAAAATGAATGAAAAGGTTCCTCGGAGCAAAGGCCTTGATGAGTCTGGCACCAAGCTTTCAGTGCCTGGTATTCGCTTATGGTAATCATGCCATCCATGGCTATACCATTTACTAAGCCATTTAAATTGTGAAAAGCTACTTGGGTTTGTGTTAAAAAGTTGTTTTCCATTTTCTGTCAAGTTTTTTATAAGATACAAAGTCTTGATAAACAATGAACTTAACTACGTGTAGTTTTTTTTGGAGGGGGGAAATTATGTGAAAAATGGTTTGAACATCTTCTATTTATCTCTATTTGACTAGCAGGTATCAGAACTTTAGTCTTTTTCTCTGGCTCTAATTGTATCCTTTTTCGAACTACGGATATTCTTTTTCTTATACCACCTCCGTTTTTAGCGATAAGCTAAATGACTCTATTTCACTTTTAATGTTTTGGAACTCTCCTTTCATTTTCCGTAAAATATCGTCTGAATCCACTTGAACTGAGCTTATCAATTCTTGATAATAACTTACACCTTCGATAAGATTGTTTCTGAATTTCTCCAAATACGCTTCCTTCTTGGCTACTTTCTCTGTGATTTTGGTGTCAAATTCCTTTTTCAAATAAGTTACATACAACTGCAATTCCTTCACAAAAACATGCGGTCTCTCTAGGTCCACGTTTAGCGATAGCTTGCCATAAATATGATCAGCCATTTCCTTAAGTGTAAACGTACCTTTGAAATAAGCTAGGTTCGGCCCAGGGCAAATAGTGACTGCGTTGAGATTCCGTCTTGGAGTTTCGCTTGCAGCCAAAATCGCCGGTGCGCTCAAACCTTCACAAAGACAGTCCTTTGCTTTCACTTTATCCATTTCTTCAGATTCAATTTCTCCCGCTTCAAATTGCTTGGCTTTGAGGTTTTGATATTGTCGGGAAGCGGTGCAAATCGGCTTGTCTGTGAATTCAGTGTTATTCATAAGAAACTTTTTGTAACAAGGACTTCCAGAACGATTTTTCTCGATTCGGTTCTGCCGCTGTTCTTCTCCTGAAGATGTTCTGAGGTTATGGAAAGGAACTCCAAGTGGGGATGCATGGCTAAGGAAGAAGTCAGATTTCTTTGCTTTGAACAAGCGATCCAAGGTAACATCATCTACAGACGTGGCTTCCGGCACGAGTAGAAACGGACTTCCCCAGCCTGTTCCATCGAGCTCATAGTACTCTCGCAAGAAGCTATCTTCGCTTGCAGTTCCTATTCCTCCTTGGTAAGTTATCTTGAATGATGGGCTTTTAAAAAGGCTATTTAGTTCTTTGTTTTCAAGTGCGTTTTGGCAGGTTTCATAAAGTGTTTGAAAAAGCTCATTTCTATTGTTTTTGAACTCTTCCAAAATCGGCCCAATCAAAAATCCATCCGTAGCAAAGGCATGACCTCCGCAGTTCAGACCAGACTCGATTCTGAATTCTGAAATCCAAAGTCCTTTCTTAGCCAAGAATTTTCCTTGGATCAAGGCAGATCTATAATCACTTACTTTTAGAATGATTCCTTTCGAAAGCTCACCAAATTGATTTGGGTAAAATTCTGAAAATTGCTCGGCATAGCTGTACAACGCAGGGTTCATTCCTGCTGAGAAAACGACTGATCCGTTAGCTTTGCTCTTCGCAAATCCTCTCAGCGCAGACAAAGCGTCTGAATATTCTCTTGGTAATTCTTTACCTGATTTGTCATGGTTGATCTTGTCCACTTTCGTCATGATGTTCACATCGACGGAACCCATGCTCAGTTTGGATTTGAATTCCTCCTTGAGTTGGAATTTCTCCGATTCTGAAGCAATTTCCAGCTTTGCAAGCAGGTCCAACAGCATGGTGTTTTCTGGCAAAAGATCCAGATATTTTCGGAATTCTGTATTCGTCGCCCAATCCTCATTGATCAACTTGCTGAATTGCTCCTCTACTAGAGATTGAGTCAAATCGAGATAAGCTGTGATTCTTTTCGCTCGATAATCTTCTTCTGTATCAACAATAGGAATGAATTCACGGACAAATTTTTTCGAGTAGATTTTTCGCATGTCTTCTAAGAGGTGATCATCCATGATGGAGACCACGCTGGAGATTCCATATTTTGCTACTTTGATCGGAGTGTCTACGGTATATCCCAGTCCCATGACAGGAATATGGAAGCTATGTGCTGCGGTTTGATAAGGCATATCTATAGGGAGAGAGTAACTTGTTTTGAAAAAGCAAAACTAGGCATGATTGTTTCCCTTATGCCTGCCAGGCCTCAGGGCAAGGAGTGACTTTTATCAGGTTTAGTGGTTCTTTTTTTTAGCCACAGAGTAGGCGGAGTTTTTCACAGAGGGCACAAGGTTTATATTTAATTATTGAGATTTAACACTGGCGTACCAACAACCAACAACTCTTCTCATTCACCATTTTAAATTTTGTGATTATACAGAATCTTGCCAGTAGAA
>NZ_MSSW01000115.1 GCF_002150685.1 Algoriphagus antarcticus | reverse complement strand
TAAAATGAGCCACACCTACAGTGCTCTTTTCTATCAAATCATTCCATACTTGGCGTTTTGCTTCGCTTACCATGGGCTGATACTGAGCCTGACTTTGGCAATTTGGCACATGAATTTTTTAAATGTTTCGCCGCCACGAGACATTTTATTTCCCTACTCGCTCTTCAGTACTTTCGCAGGATTAGTTTGCGAAGCGACATAGGAATGAATACCGACGATCAACAAACAAATTACCATCACTCCCAAGCCGGCTGCTGCAAATATCAAATAGGGCATTTCAACTCGTGTATTGAAGCCATTCAGCCATTCATTTAGGAAATAATACGCTGGGAAAACTGCTATCAGAAAGGACACGCCCACCAAAATCATATACTCTTTAGAGATCAAGAATAGGATCTGCTGCAAGGAGGCACCCAAAACTTTTCTTATGCTGATCTCCTTGGTACGCTGAGCAATGGTAAAACTGGACAGCCCGAATAATCCCAGGCAGGAAATCAAAATTGCAAGTGCACAGGCGAAACCCAGCACATTTTTAATTTTCACATCCTCCTGATAAAATCGTTCTATTTGAGTATCTAAAAAGTTGAAGGAGGCCGATTCATAAGGATAAACTGTCAGGTAAATTTGCTCTAAGCGCTCCTTCGCGGCAGCCAAGTTTTGATCTGAATTCAGCTTTACATTCACCGTCTGGAAATAAGTCGGATTGTACGTAAACAGCAAGGGACGGATTCCCTCTCTAAGCGTTCTGGAGTGAAAATCAGCAACGACTCCAATAATTTTTACCTTCTCATCGCTATATCTGATCACAGTCCCTACCGCTTCTTCCACACTTGCAAAACCTGCTTCCTTCACAAATTGCTCATTGACCAATATTTCTTCCTCCCGATCAATTCCGTCTGAGCCAGCTAGCAAGGGAATACCATTTACCCGTACAAAAGCAGAATCAACATTCATGACTTGTATATAAATCTCCTTCTCAGTCGTATCCACCGGCACATAAGCATCCGAAGTCCAAAGACTCGTGGACGATACCAAGCTTCCGCTAAGGCTGGCACTTTGGACTATAGCTTCTTGATTAAAGCGATCCTGAAGTTGAAGCATTTTATCTGGATCTGACATGAAAGGGACATTCGCGTACATCACTGCTTCCTTATCAAAACCCAAAGGCTGGCTTGTGACATATTTCAGTTGATAGTTCAGCACTAAGACCAGTATGATAAAAGCGATGGAGGAGGACAACTGGATGACAGTAAGATTTTTGCGCAAAAATACTCCTACGGAAAATTTACCTGTCTTGATCAACTCTCCCTTCAAAGCACGTTGCGGATCGTAGTTGGAAAGTATCAGTGCCGGATAAATACCGGTAACTAACGACAATAAAAGCGGGAAAGCTGCATAAAAAAGTAAGTTGAAAAACGAGAAATAATCGATTCTAAAATCCTCAGGCAAGTAACTTTCAAAAAGCACTTTGATGCCTTCTACCAGAGCCAGCGCTAAGATCGTACTACATAAAACGATCAAAAATGTCTCCGCCAAGAACTGAGTGATCAACTGAAATCTAGTGCCTCCAATTGTTTTTCTGATCCCAACTTCCTTGGATCGGCTGATGGCTTGGGCAGTTTCTAGATTTACAAAATTCAAGGTAGCCAGCACTAGAATTAGTAATCCTATATAGATCAACCCATTTAAAAAGGTTTTGGAAACGCCGCTATTGCCATAATTTGGCACAAAATGCATGTCTGCTAACGGTTCTGCAAAGAAACTAGTATTGTATTCCCCATCATCTCCAGCTTCCATATTTTTGGTGACCAAAGCCTTAAATGATTCATCTACCGATTCAGGTGTTATTCCCAGCGCGAGTTTGACGAAAAGCTGGCTGCTCGAATTCACTGATGACCAGTCGTGCAATCCATACCAGTCGAGTTGCTCTGGAGTTCGGATGGTACTGTAGGAAATAAAATCACGGAAAATAAAATCTGTATTATGAGTAAAATCGGCTATTACTCCGGTGACTTTTGCATAGATAGAATCAGAGTCCACAAACATCAATTCCTGTCCCAAAACATCTGCTGCATCAGAACCGGGGAAGTATTTATGCAAACTTTCTTCTGTGATCACCAGTGATTCAGGCTGAATCAAAGCTGTTTCCGGATTGCCTGCAAGCCATACTCTAGGGAAAATTCTAAAAAATCCCGGATCAGCAAAAGTCACTTCGTTCGACCTTCCAAACACTTTATCTCTACTAGGCAAAGCCACTAATGTCTCATACATCGTATAGAGTTTGCCCTTCGTTTCGATGCCTGAGATCTCATCCTCAATCACTTCACCAAGTGGTCCTGGGGTTCCAGAATTAGGAAAACTTCCACCATCTCCCCAATCTGTCAGGGTATTAATCCTATAAATCCGCTCCTTATCAGGGTGGAATTGGTCAAAGCTATACGAATGCGTTACCACATTGGAAATCAAAAAGCAAATCGCTATTCCTATGGACAAACCCAAAATATGGATAGAAGTCCTTAGCTTATTTCTTCGGAGGTTTCTCCACGCGATTTTAAAGTAGTTTTTTAACATAGGTAGAGTTTTTTGATATCCACATCATCTTCATTAGTCAGCGTTTGGCATTTATCATTCTGTATGAATGTTTTCATTTTTATCGGGTTGTCAATTTTCTCCAATTCTAGATTCTAAAATGAGATTGCTTTGTCGTCCTCCTTCCTCCGCGCAATGACGTAACCATTTTTTTGGCCAGATTACGGATTGCAATTTTAAAGTAGTTCTTCCACATTGTAAATGGTGTTAGTTAAACGTTCTAAGGACTTTTATTTGCTGTTGTCGGATTGTCTTAGTTGCTTGCCAAAACTTCGATATTCAGCAGTTATTTACTATTGTCGTTGTTGTCGGGTTGTCAATGGCTGAATTTCAGTATTCCACCTTGACTACGCCGTGGTCTTTTTCGCACTGACCACTTCATTCTGTCACCCAGACCTAGAACTATAAAATCCTTACTCCGAAAAACAAAGAATTCCCCTCACCTCCACTATCAAATTTCTGTGCCATTAAAAAACTGGCAAAACAGCCCAATTTTCCCAATTATGTACTATCTGCTAAAAATCTATCGGACATTTTTGTTCGCTGGTGGGCAAAGTTTGGTGAGAGATCCGTTCTAAGAGTAGAAATTTCACATTCTGATTAAAAGCATTTGGTGTTATTGTAGAATACTTACCTATCTGGATATGGAAAAAATAGTGAGCACCTAAATCTCGAAAAAATCAAAAATCCCCAAATCAGTAATAAATGTTATGCAACATGGCAAACAGGAATTAGCTAGATAGTATTGAATGAAAAAAATCTTGCTGCACAGGACCAAATAAAGGATGATGCTCAAACTTGAAGATTTTGCTCAGAATAGAAATCAAGTTGTATGGGCTTAAACCAAAATTTTAAGCATTTGTGATTTTAAAAAAATCCCATGATTTACAGACTGTATTCATGTGTCTCACTCTTCAATGACCTTTTAACTAAACTTCCGTAAGTGTTTTGACTTGCATTAAAATTAAATAATTGGAGAAATGAAAGATTTCCATTTAATTTATAGGCAAAACAATAAATTGACAATCGAAATATTGTTATTGCCGAAAACAGAAAAGATGTTACCTTTTAACTTTCCATTTTCCGCCACATCAAGCCATGAAACACTAGCGGTGATTGGCTCATCTTGTGGTTATACTAAAACTTAAATTAAATATGGCAACCAAATTTTTAGACCCCGCATATAAGGGTTCAATCAACCAGAGCTTTCGAGAAAAAAGATTTAATTTCTTTCTGGATCTTCTAAAAAGAGTAGATAATCAACCCCCTATTCGGATTTTAGATATCGGTGGGACTGAAATTTATTGGGAGAGAATGAAATTTAGTAATACTAACGTTCACATCACTTTGTTAAACTTGGACAAAATTGAAGTCACGCGTGAAGGTTTCACTAGTGTAAAGGGTGATGCATGTGACTTAAGTGAGTTCCGTGACAACCAATTTGACATTGTATTTTCAAATTCAGTAATTGAACATCTCTTCACGTTCGAAAATCAAAGGAAGATGGCAAACGAAGTTAGGCGGGTAGGCAAATACTATTATGTCCAAACTCCCAACTATTATTTCCCATTAGAACCACATTGGCTTTTCCCATTTTTCCAGTTTTTACCTTTCAATACTAGAGTCTATTTGACCAATAATTTTAATTTGGGGAATTATAGTAAAAGCCAAACTAAGGACGCTGCGATACAACGAGTGGAAGAGGTGAAGCTTCTGACAGAAAAACAAATGAAAGATTTGTTCCCTCATGGAAAATTATATCGTGAAAATTTAATGGGACTGACTAAATCCCTTTCAATGTATCATTTTCCAGAAATTCAAAACACCTAAGAATTAATTGCTTCTGAAATCAGATAAATAAATTAGCAATTATTAGGAATAAGTATCCTTGAACCGAACTGGGAGATCCTTAGCACATGGATTCTCAATGCTTTAATAGAACTGCTTTAGGATACTTGGGCCGAACCTGAGATTTTCAAAATGTGATGAGAACAAGCAGGATTCATGTAAAATTTAAAGAGTTTATTTTCCGAGTCGATGATGGATGGAGCTTTAACATGTAAGGTCGTGATAGAGGCATTTATCCGAATGAATATGAGTCTATCAAAATGGAAAAAAACCTTTATTGCTTGGAAACGCTATTTTACAGCACTTTTCCGAGTTGTATTCAATTTGGATAAAATTGGCAGATCAAACACAGCTTGTCTCTAGAATTCCCTTTGACACTGCTGAGGAATGTCAGAAAATCAATGCATTTGCATTGGACAAAAATGAGGAGAATTACTACAACTTAAAAAGAATTGGAAAAGTGAAAATTGATCCGAATCCGACCGGATCAGGTAGGCAGGATCTCGGTAGAGCAGTCGGGAATTTTTTGTGCGTCTGTAAGCTACCGGACGGATGATGACCAGTTTGAGATCTTTGTTTCCTGATTTTCGCCATCTGACTCGTTGGATTACTTTAAGCTCAAAGTCATGCCTTTTCCCGCAGCCCAAGCCTGGACGGTTTGCCATGAGTACTCTTCGGACTGGCGGATCTGTACGGGAGTGGGGAGTGCTTCCCCGTAGACTTTTTTGCGTCCTTTCCCTACAGGCCTTGGCTCGGGTAGCAGATATAAACTGGCATCTTTGCGGATTCTGCCGATCAGGGTAGCGTTTGGAGGGATTTTTTTGAGTACCACTTCGTTGGTATCACTCCCATCCACACTGATGACCAACTCTTTGTCTGAAAAACCATCCTGATCAAGATTTTCTCTCAATAGTCTGATTCGTTCGGCTCCCATGACACTGAGCTTACTTTTTTTCTGAGTCTCTTTAAACTGCTCCCAGTCCTTCTGCTCACTTCCTTTGCCAGGCTTACGCTCCGTTGGGCAGTGATACACAATCGGAATGGCTCGAGCTTGTACGGCACCCATCTTGGTGAAACAGGAAAGTGAAAGTTGTATAAAACGCTGTCCCCAGATCAAATTAGTCTGGAAAGCAGGTCCCAAAGGGTCGCGAAGCCATCTTCCTCCAAATACTTTTTTTCCTTTTTTGCGAAAAAGTGTATCGTCCAAATGGGCGAAGACATAGTGCTCGCTCGGATCGATCAATCCGACTACCCGTCTTCTGATCACCCCGAAGATCCCGGCAATATCCATCCGATCTCAAATCCCACACGCAATAACTTTCCCGTTTCTTTTGGGACATCCTAATAAGACAAAAAACTACTACTTGACCTTGTGTTTCCCTTGCTCATGTTTTAGATTTTGTAAACTTTTCCAAAGACACCACTGAAATGCTCTGCCGCCAATAGGGCATTAGTCGGTAAGATTTTTAATTTTACTCTCCATCACTTTTCAATCCATTGTAGACATGTCACAACCTGACCTGAACAGCCCGAAGAAAACCTCAAGCAGCACTCAAGATAGACGAGCCTTTTTACAAAAAAGTGCCCTTGCTTTGATGACCGCAGTTCTTGGCGCAGATATAGTTCATGCTGCCACCATGCCCAAAGGCTACCTCCCTGTTGCATTACCTGCAGATTTTGATCCAATGAAAGGCAAAAGCAAAGGAATGATTATCAGAAATGAAAAGCCTTGGAATGTAGAGCCGACACCGAATCTATTGAATGATGCAGTCACTCCTTTTGCGAGTATTTTCATCAGAAATAACGGGCTGATTCCAGAAGATATTGACGTGAATAGCTGGACTCTTACAATAGGTGGAGAATCTGTTTCGAAGGAAAAAACTTACAGTTTGGATGAGCTCAAAAAGAGATTCAAAGCCTTCACTTATCAATTGGTTCTTGAATGTGGTGGAAATGGCCGAGCTGGTTTTTATCCCCCAGCATCGGGCAATCAGTGGGAAGAAGGAGCAGTTTTCTGTTCGGAATGGACTGGCGTTCGATTAAAGGACGTTTTGGCTGATGTGGGCATCAAATCCAACGCAGTTTATATTGGTTACTATGGCAAAGACAAGCATTTAAATGGCGACCCTGCAAAAGTGGTGATCTCCCGAGGAGTGCCTATTGCCAAAGCCATGCAAGATGAGACGCTGCTAGCTTGGAAGCTGAACGGACAAGACATCCCGCTTGCCCATGGCTTTCCACTTCGCCTAGTTTGCGGGGGTTGGCCAGCTTCAGTTTCTGGCAAATGGCTTCACAAAATAGTCGTGAGAAATAAAGTGCATGATGGCGAGAAAATGATGGGCGATTCCTACAGAGTTCCAAAATATCCTGTAGCTCCTGGACAGGAAGTGCCTGATGAGGATATGAAAATCATTGAATCCATGCCTGTAAAATCACTCATCACTTACCCAAAATCCGGAGCGATGTTTGGCACTTCCAAAAAATTGGCCGTGCAGGGACACGCTTGGGCCGGAGAGTATGAAGTGAGGGAAATGCAGGTAACTACAGATTTTGGAGCTACTTGGCAAAAATGCAACTTGAAAAAACCTGTAAATCGACTGGCTTGGCAGCAGTGGTCTATCGAGTTGGGTTTTCCTCAGGCAGGGTATTATGAGATCTGGGCAAGAGCAACCGACGATCAGGGAATCTCTCAGCCCATGGTAATCCCTGGATGGAATCCTAAGGGCTACCTGAACAATGCCTGTCACAGAATCGCCGTGAAAGTAAGCTAAGAAGAATGAACAAACTACCTGAAAATAAACCGTCATCGTCAAAAAGGGAAAACCTCCAATTTTTCAATGGTCTTTTCAAGTCTGTTGCCGGGCTGGTGGGAATAGTTGTGTTGCTCGTGGGAGTGGTACTACTATTGATTTTCCGACCAGAAATCTCGGCTTGGCAAAGCACAGACTCGGTAGAACTTCCTGCCGAACTTGCATCAAGCCAATCCGATCCAGCCGATCAGGTAGTAGAGGGAAAGGACTTGGTTACAGGATTGATCACGGGAGAAGGACTTGAGTTGATCAAAGGAAATTGTATCTCATGTCACTCTAGTGCCCTGATCCTACAAAATCGGTTTACCCGCGAAGGCTGGCACGATAAGATCGTATGGATGCAGGAGACTCAAGGGCTTTGGGATCTTGGTGAAAATGAAGCAAAAATCCTTGATTATCTGGCCACAAACTACGCCCCGGAAGCACCAAAAGGACGAAGAATCCCACTTACGGGAATTGAATGGTATGAGCTGAAAGACTAAAGATCTCCTTTCAAGTTCTTGCGTAAACGTTTAATTTATATGATTATACGGAATCTGGCGAGTAGAAAATTTATAGGATCGAAAATCCAAAGACACATTGAATTCTGATTTACTCCGGTCATCGGTCTTCCAACCCATTGACCAAAGAGAATTCGCTTGCTGGCAGAAAAGCGT
>NZ_MSSW01000114.1 GCF_002150685.1 Algoriphagus antarcticus | reverse complement strand
GAGTACCTACATAAAAAATAATAGACCTTCTCTATTTAAAAGCCCGATTTATGATCGGGCTTTTTTTATGTGAGAGATGTTTTGCCGTAGGAGTCAATGTGCTTCCTTTTACAAATGAAAAAGAACAAATTGGCTTACACCTACCAACGGTAGGTAGGTCCTCGGATTTGGATCTTTATCTTTTACGGCCAAGTAAGTGAATTCTTTGCGTCGAAAGAGAGGGAGTCTCGTCCAGAAGTCACCATCCAGTTTAGCACTTTCGCAGCAGTCTGTATCCCACTTGGAACTTCCCTGATTTTAATTTTAATCCAAAATTCAAAAATGCTCATACCAGATTTGAATCGAAGGATAGACTTTTCAAACAAAGGTATTTGTCCAATTCATAAACTTTGTCGCTTCAAGACAGTTTTCTCCCCAACGCAAAGTCTGAAACAATTAGACAACTATGTCTTGATGATTAATAGAAAAAATATTTTACCGCTACTCAATGATAAGCTGCTTTCTGAGGAAACTCGGGAAAGAGCTGAAAAAATCATTCTTACTATTGCACTATTAAGTTTTTTTATTCATTTAGGAATAATCTATTTGTTGAAATTTAATTTTATAGAATTATCAACAAACTCAGAATTGCTGGAGAATCCGATATCTGCAGTTTATACACCCTTTTCTTTTATTCTTATCTATGAAGTTTACCTTTTAATTTATTACTTGCCCAAGTCTTTTACCACATATATAACTAAACAGTATGAAATTATCACACTTATAATTATTCGAAAACTATTTAAAGATTTATCATCTTTAGAACTCTCTTCAAATTGGTTTGAAATAAAAGGTGACCTTCAATTTACTTATGATATTGTAGCATCAGTTTTACTTTTCTATTTAATATTTCTATTTCTAAAGCAGGGAAAACGAAAAATCGATACTGAGGAAGGAATGAATCCCGTGATCGAAGGATTCGTAAAAAAGAAAAAGCTTATCGCTGTAATTCTAGTGCCACTATTTTTCTTTATGGCCTTGTACACCTCAATTAATTGGTTCACTGGAAATTCACTTTCTCCCAGTGAATTAAAACCATTTCAAAGCATAAACAACCTCTTTTTTGACGAGTTTTTTACGATTTTGATTTTGGTAGATGTAGTATTGCTCTTAATATCATTCTTCTATACCAACAAATTTCATAAAATTATAAGAAACTCTGGTTTTGTGATTTCAACTATTTTAATCAGAATGTCCTTTGGAGTAAGCGGGATTATTAGTACTATTTTAATTGTAGTAGCTGTTCTTTTTGGTCTAGCTATACTGACAATTCACAACAACTACGAAAAAAATACTTTTCCTACTGAGTAGTGGATCCGTAGCCAAAGCCTACCAGGAGCTACGCAAAGCGTTTAAATTCTCACACTAGTTATCCCAACCTGAGTATAATTAAATTAACACTGCCGTTTCTGTGCTTATGGACGCCTTTTTTTAACTAAATAAACCCGCATTTAAACTCCCATAGACCGGAAGTTATAATAGTGGTGACCAGCAAAATACAGACAACACAGCTAGATAAATCAAGTACAGATTGAATATAATTAGCAAAACGCCTACAAGCCAGTCTCAACCGCATTTTTGACGGTAATTCGGACCTCGATCATTTTGGAAAGCACTTCGGCTGGGAGAGTTATGGTTAATACAACCATAACGCCTACTTAACAGCATTTTATTGTACATAGATTACTTTTAGAGCTTCATTATAAATAAAAAAGTATCCAAAAATCTTATGTCATCCACCACTTAAATTCCTAAATTTTATGTATTCAAAACTACTATTCTATAAATTCATTCGTGTTTCTGCATGGTTGATTACTTTGGCTGGTTTTTGCGCTAGTCCATCTGATGTATTTTCTAAAAATGTCGATAATGAGGTGCTTTTGAAAGTAAAAGACCCCCTATTAAATTTGGAATCCATACGGCAAACAATTTCAGGTACAGTTACTGATGAAACAGGATTACCCTTACCCGGAGCAACAATTCTTGTAAAAGGAACAAAAAAGGGCACAATAACAGATTTGGATGGGAAATTTACTCTTGATGTCGAAGCAGATGCTATTCTTCAAATTTCTTATTTGGGGTATATTCCAAAAGAGGTTTCAGTGAATGGGCAATCAATCCTGGTGATCCAATTGGCCCCAGACAGTTCACAATTGAGTGAATTTGTGGTGGTCGGTTACGGTACCCAAAAAAGGTCAGACGTTACTGGATCCATTGCTTCTGTAACTAGTGAGAATTTTAATATGGGAGTGGTTACAAACCCAGGTGAACTGATTCAGGGTAAATTGGCCGGCGTTTCCATTGCCTCAACTAGTGGTGAACCAGGTGCCTCACAAGATGTAATAATTAGGGGTATCGGAAGTTTGCGTTCTGGAACACAGCCGCTTTACGTGGTCGATGGCTTTTTGTTAGACAATTCCTCTACGGGCATTTCCACCAATCCTCTGAATTTTCTTAACCCTGGCGATATTGAAAGTATTGATGTGCTAAAAGATGCCAGTGCTACGGCAGTATACGGTTCCAGAGCAGCTAATGGAGTAGTGGTAATTACCACTAAAAAGGGACAAGGAAAACCTCAAATTAATCTTTCGGTATCTACTGGTGTGTCATCTCTTTCCAATAAAATAGATGTTTTCGATGCCGACGAGTTTCGTAGACAAGTAGTGGCCGTGGGTGGAACATTGGAAGACTTAGGGGGAAATACGGATTGGCAAGATCAATTATCCCAGACTGGGGTATCATCAAATGTCAACTTCTCCATGAGTGGAGCCACTAAGGAGAAATTTTCTTATTTCTCATCCATCGGCTTTCAGAATCAAGAAGGAATCTTGAAAAATAGCAATCTGAAGCGCTATTCAGGGAAATTGAACATGAATCAAAAGGCATTCAATGGTAGGTTGAACGTAGATTATAACCTTACGGCCTCCCGAACGGAAAATTTGCGCCCGGACATCGGATCAACGATAAGCGATATGCTTAGTTTGAATCCTACAGTTCCCGCATTTACGGACGGTAAACCCACCTTATTGACTACAAACGCCTTAAATCCGATTAAACGGTATGAGCTTTATAGTGATATGGCAATCAATAACCGGATTTTGGCGACTATTTCACCATCAATCGAAATTCTGGATGGTCTTGTTTATAAGCTGAACCTTGGTGTTGATTATTCCGCTACCACAAGGGATCAACAGTATAAACCCTTTCCTTCAGTTGTAAATGAGTCCAATATTTCAGATGGCTCATTGAACAGTGAAATTAGTAATAACACCAATCAACTGGTAGAGAACACGCTTACTTATAACTGGAACAAGGATATTCACAATGTTACCCTACTTGCGGGTCATGCTTACCAACAATTTTTGGATGAAACCAGAATATTTTCTTACCGAGGATTTGCAAATAATAATATTGATCCAAGGTTTCAAGACCAGACTAGTACAACTCAATATCCTACTTCAGTAAATTCGGGTGCATTTAAGAACGAGCTGCAGTCTTTCTTCGGCAGACTGAACTACGGTTATGCCGACAAATATTTGTTTACTGCAACGTTGCGTGCCGATGGATCCTCAAAGTTCGGGGACAACAATAAATATGGTTATTTCCCTTCTTTTGCAATGGGATGGAACCTTAGCAACGAAGATTTTATGGCGAATTCGGTTTTCAACAACTTAAAGTTGCGTGCAAGCTGGGGCAAAACGGGTAACCAGGAGATTCCCTCCAAGATCACAAAAGCAAGTTTTTCGGAAAATAGATTAATTACAGGGGGCGGCAGTCTCAATACGTATCCTATAGATACCGACGCCAACTCAATTGGTGGTTATCCATACGGAATTGTTTTTACACGTTTGGCAAACCCCAACCTGCAATGGGAGGTTTCTACACAAATCGATTTGGGAATTGATTTCGCATTCTTTAATTACCGTTTGACAGGTACATTAGATTATTTTAATAAGCAGTCCTCCAATGTATTGTTGGAAGTTGTTCCTGCAGATCCTGTTGAGCCTACTGCATTATTTTGGACGAATATTCCAAATATGATAATCCAAAACAATGGTGTTGAATTGTCATTGGATTACAATAACGATGCTAAGGGAGACTTCTCATATAATATCGGAGGCAACATTACCTTCATTCAAAACGAGGTAAAGGATTCACCCTATTCGGTATTGACTACAGGGTCGGCCCAAGGTTCTGGCCAAACAGGTGCAACTATCAATGGCTACATTAATAACGAGCCGTTAGGGGCATTTTATATGCTTCAATTTGATGGTATCAGTGCAGATAATGGCCTCAACATATTCAGTGATATCAATGGAGATGGTGCAGTATTGGACAATGACCGAAGCGTAGTTGGCAGTGCGATTCCAAAATTTATCTATGCGTATTACCTGAATATTAAGTACAAGTCTTTTGACTTAGGATTCAACTTCAATGGAGTAGCAGGTAATAAGATTTATAATCATACGACTATGACCCTGTTCAATAAGGCACTGTTGGCCAGGTCTAATAATTCAACTGATTTTGCCGTTCAATTCCCCAATGAGGTGTTGAGCAATGCCAATACCGTATCCACACGTTATTTGGAGAATGGCTCTTTCTTAAGATTGAATAACGCTACACTGGCTTATAACTTAAGTTCTGATAAGATTGGATTGGGGGATGCGTTCCAAAATATCCGTTTTTCGCTAACAGGTCAAAACCTATTTGTCCTAACAGAATATTCAGGATTTGACCCTGAAGTCAATACAGGATCCTCGTCAGCCGGAATTCAAACCTTCGGTATCGACCGTTTTACCTATCCCAGGGCTAGAACGTTTTTAGTCGCTCTTAATTTAACATTCTAACGATTCTTATAAAATCACATAAATATATAATAATATGAAAAACAAAAGATTTTACAGAACACTGCCGATAGTGGTGTTTTTGTTGGCATTTTTTGGTTGCACTGACTTAGGGGAAGAAATTCTTGACGAGTCTCTTACCGGAACCGGCCAAGCCGAAGTCGTTAGCGGGTCCATTGCGCCGGTTTATGGACTTCTCCGTCAGGTGTGGTTACATACGGCTAATTTTGGACTTCAAGAAGTTGCCTCCGATGAAGGCATCCTTCCCTACCGTGGGGGTACGGACTGGTTTGATGGGGGTAAGTTCATAGCTGTTCACCAACATCTGATGACCCCCGGCAATAGCTTGATAGGGGATTCTTGGACATTTATAACTTTATCTATATCAAGAGCGGTCATAGCCGAGGATAGATTAAGCCCGGTGGCTGAAATGGGTGATGTAAAAGCACAAGATGCGCTTTACGAAATGATAGCCATGAAGGCATACCTAAATATGTTGGCACTTGATAATTGGGGCCTTGTTTTTAAGAAGGAGAGCTCGGACCAACTATCTGAAATCCTTAGGGGACAAGAAGCCATTGATTATATTGAAAGTGAACTTCTATCAGTCGTTCAGGTCATCAATAATGATAAGGGTCCCGGCAGGTTTACAAAAGATGCAGTGAGTGCTCTGTTGGCACGCTTATATTTGAATGCTGCCGTGTATCGCGATCCTTATGGCACCCCCAACTTTGCGGCAGCCGATATGGATAAAGTCATACAATATACCAACGATATTATTTCGGGACCATATTCCTTGTCGGCTGAATATTTTGAACTATTCGATGATAGTAACAATACTAATCCTGAAATAATATTTTCGCTTGATCAAAGGGGAGTCCTTGAAACCGAGCACAGCCGATGGGCCTATTGGCCAATATCCGGCGACTTGATACCAAGACCAGAATTCCCGAACACACGCGGAACGGATGCGGTAGCAGCTACTCCAGATTTTTATCAGACTTGGATAGATGCCTATGGCAATATAGATCCGGCAGATGCTGATGCCCGTTTCTTTAAGGAAAATACAATTATACCCGAAGATCTTAAAGATCTTACCGGGGTAACACCAACGAATGATTCAGACCATTTTTATTGTATTGCGGCGAAGGAATTTGAAATCGACAGGGGGTTGCTTCGTGGTATTATATGGGGTCCCAGAAAAGACGGAGGAGGCAACATTTTAACTTGCGACGATGGACGGGTGCGGATATATCCAGTAATCAATAGAAGAACAAGTGGCGCAAACCTGAAGTATGTTGACCATACGCGCAAAGTAGATTTTACCACAGAGGGTAGTTTACATAACGCCGGTTACCGATTCTCAAAATATCAATTCAGTAGTACCGCTCCGAATTGTTGTGCGTACAGTAGCGTTGATATTGTCTTGATTCGTTTGGGAGAGATTTATTTGATGCGGGCCGAGGCCAAGTTGAGAAAAGGTGACAATGCTGGTGCTTTGGCCGATATCAATACCTTAAGAACCTCCAGAAATGCTCGCCCGGCACAGACTCCAAAGGCATTGACTTCCATTGACCTGGATATGTTGTTCCGCGAAACAGGATTTGAGCTTTACTGGGAAGGTTTTAGAAGAAACTATCAAATACGGTTTAGTAAATATGAGGGAACTTGGACAGGGAAAACCGATAGTGACGTTAATAAAAGGCTGTTTCCGATTCCTCAAAGAGCGATTGATGGAGCTTCTAGTGAAGTAGGTTTTTTAGTACAAAACCCAGGATATTAAACTCCTAAACCATTTCATAAATACGGCAAGAAAGTTTATTTCTTGCCGTATTTTTTTTACTACGAAATTGATGTTTTAAATCTGAAAAGTTTGGACCCGAAATATGAGCTAGACTGACCTCTCTCAGGTAGCCTAGGAATTAATCCTTTTAATCACCTAAGCTCATCACTTCTTCCAAAATACTCGCGGTACTGGCTAACCGAAACAAGTTCTGGAACACCTCGCACTCTAGGCATATTATTCAAGAGGTATTTGCATTCAATGGTATTTATAAATGCGTCCAATTTTTCCCGTTAGAATAATCCTCTTTTTCATCTATGTCCACCATATAAGGCGTATTCGAAAACTTTAAGAAATAGCCTTTTCGAGTCGTTTCTGTTCGCCTAAACTGTTTAAAAGCACTCCTATATTATAATGACCTCAATACTTAATTGAGTAATAATCCCCTCAACCTCTGGTATTTAATTGAGAAATAATATCCTCAGAAATCTGTGAATATTACAACTTATTTCCTAAAATGTGTAGCATTACCGCTTTTCAAAGCATTTATTTTTGAAGCATCATATTTGGACTATCAATCCTTACGCACACAGAAATTTTAATGGTTTGCGGATGTAAGATTGGTTTACATGTCATTGCCAAAGTATCACGAAATATGCCTTTACAAAACAATATAGTCTCAGAAAAAGAAATCATCGGAATGCTTCAAGAAAACAATCCTGTAGCATGGAGAAAATTGTATGATAAATACGCCTCAGCTATGTACGGGTTGATCTATAATCTTACAAAAGATAAATTACTTGCAGAAGAAATTTTTATGGGTGCTTTCCTTGACTTAAAACAAAAACAAATTCTTTCAAAAACTAAATATGCATTTTGTCCTGCCATTTTGCGATACACATATTCTTATACAACAAATCATTTAAAAGAAATTGGTATACCTCCCAAAAATTTAAATCCTCCTAAAGAAGCCGAACTAGTACATCTGCTCACTACTCAATGCAATTCACTGAATGAGGCAGCTTCCATTCTTAATATATCTCTAAAAGAAGCTAAAAAAAGACTTCACTTTGAATTTTCAAATCTCCGAAGGCTGAGTAATATTCCTTCAAATCAACGCAGATTGTAAAGTAGCGCAAGATTTATAAAATATCTAAACATTAAAATTGTACACAAAAAAATTAAAGTAAAAATGAATTATGCTAAGCTTAAAAAATATTTAGCCTGCAAAAATAGCCTCCCTATTTTAACGGCAGCATGTTTACTCTTATTTGCATCATGCAATAATAGCAAAACTATAACTGATTCCAGTAGCATGGAGAATTCAGAAACACTTATGGCAGACTCATCAAACACTACAGTTAATCTTAAACCTGCAGATCCAAAACCAAGCTGGGGAAAAGATATGACAGATCCTATGGCTGTGGTGATAGAAAAGCTAGTAAGTTTTAAAGCACCACCGCTCATCAGCTTATCAGCACAGGAAGCAAGAAAGCAACCCACACCTGCTGATGCTGCCATGGCTGTAATTAAAGAGCATAAAATTTCGGTACCGGCTAGCAATCTGGATACTGTGGGAAGAGACATCGCCGTGCCGGGAGGTAAAATCCATCTTCGTATTTATACACCTAAAACAGGCAAAGATTCATATCCCGTAATTGTCTATTATCATGGCGGTGGATGGGTAATTACTGGCATTGATACTTATAATGCTTCTGCAGAAGGACTAGCCAATCAGGTAGAAGCTATAGTAGTTTCCGTGGCTTACAGACAGGCGCCTGAACATAAATATCCAACAGCACACGATGATAGTTATGCTGCATACAAATGGGTAGTTGAAAATGCAACTTCAATAAAAGGTAATCCCAAAAAAATTGCGGTGGTAGGTGAAAGTGCAGGAGGTAACCTTGCTGCAGCGGTAAGTATAATGGCAAGGGACAAAGGAATACAATTGCCGTCATACCAGGTATTGGTATATCCAATTGCCGGATACGATTTTACCACTTCGTCTTACAAAGAAAGTGAGAATACTAAGCCATTGAACTCAGCATTGATGAAATGGTTTTTTGACAAATATCTAAAGAATACTGCTGATGGTAAGAGCCCGATGATCTCTTTGGTGGATGCAAATTTAAAAGGTTTGCCAGCTACGACAATTATTGGAGCCGAGTACGATCCTTTAAGAAGCGAGGGAAAATTACTAGCTGACAATTTGAAAAAGGCAGGCGTAGCTACTAATTACAAACTTTATAACGGAACCACACATGAGTTTTTTGGTATGGCAGCCGTTGTTGAACAAGCTAAAGAAGCACAAGCATTAGTTGCAAATGATTTAAAGTCAGCATTCAATAAGTAAGGCGTAATTTTAAAGTAATCTGTATGCTATTTGAAAATTGAACTATGGTACAAAAGAAAAAAACAACAGTGGTAAATAAAATTAGTATAAATAAGGGAATATTACTTGAGGCAAATTGAAAAAAACCAAAATCGGAAGGGGCGCAATCATATTTCAAAAAATAATCGTTTTACAAAAAAGTGTCAAATGCAAGATCAAAATAAAAAATATAAATAGTCTGTATGTATGC
>NZ_MSSW01000113.1 GCF_002150685.1 Algoriphagus antarcticus | reverse complement strand
TGCTCAGCAAGACATAAACTCACATTATTGCAAGAATGATTTTAGCCACTGTTCGCGCTAACACTAACAATCCTTTCGGTGATTGTTATCAATACATTTACTATGGAAGGATGAATGATGAACAGCGAAGTTAGAAAACTTCCAAATCACCTAAGCTCCAAGCCCAGGGTTTCGGGACGAGGTCATCTGAAGTAGCTACTTTACGAAGCGTAACCTCCGGGCCGATGGACATCACCGGCAGAAGTCCCATTTCAATTGGCAAATCATTTTGAAATTGTAATCCTGAAAAAGAAGTGAATCTCACACCCTCGTTTTTCTGAACGGTTTTTAGTCGTGCATTTACTTGTTTTTTTTCGTTTTTCCCAAACCCGGAAAGCTGAAAGAAATCTACAATTCTGAGTTCTTTGCCAATTTTCCCATCTTTAATTCTATAGATCAAAAGGTAAGTTTCTCCATCACTTATAAAATGATATGGAAATAGTGGGCAGGTGGTATAACGCCAATTCAGGTAACCTGAGACAAGGTTCGTTTGAATCTTATCAGAGGTGTGGCTTCCATTTTCTATTTTCTCAAAGAGGCTTGAAATGCTAGACCAGTCACTTTTTGGCGACTGATTTTTGTTTTTTCCTAGCTTAAGGTTAAAGTGCATCTTCAGAGGTAGCTTCCCCCATTTTTCCCAGCCCATTTTCGCATACCCAGGGGAACTCTGAGCATTCGGTGTGTTGTAAATTAATTCTACGCCCTCTTCCTTAAGTTCTTCAATAAGTGAAAGCGTAAGACTTTTGAAAATTCCTTTACCTTGATAATCAGGATGAATTGCTGTGTCCACCGCTCTACAGGCCTTTATGAGTTTTTCTCCTTGGCGAAACTCCCACCTTAAAAACACCCTAACTCCACAGATCAGTCCATTATCTTGTGCAATTAGAATTGGCGATGAGCCGAATGGATTTGCTAGGTGTTTCCAGTTCCAGAGTTCCTCAGATTTAGGAACCAAACTCTCTCCCAAAGACACCTTCAATAAATCAATGATTGAGGGTAGATCGCTAGAATTGGCCTTTCTTATTTGCATGTGATGAAGATAGGTAGATTTTTTATTAGCCACGAATGGCGTGAAGAAATGCAAAGAGTATGGATGTATTTCCTATATGTTGGTTTTGAAATTGACCATTGGGTTTTCACCAACTTGAAAATTGAATTTGAAATTTGATCGTTGACAATTGTACATTGAGTTTGCTAATTTCTGGGTTCTAAGTTCAAACTTGACCCTTGTCCTAAAGTATTTTTATATATTTGACCCAAGCTAAATTTATGCTTCCAGAATGAAGAAAATCCTGTTTTTCGCCGGTTTTGTGGTTTGTGCGACGAGTTGTATTAGTAATAAGCGAATCACATACTTGCAAAATCTCCCTGATAACACCCCAATTGAACTAGACGAATTTATCCCTTTTGCTGAGGTAGATTACGAATACATATTACAACCTTTTGATATTGTTGAGATTGATTTTGCTACTTCAGATCCTGAACTGATTGAAGCATTTACCTTTCAGAATACACAGAGCGCCGGAGGAATGGGCGGTGGTGGGGGAGGAGGCTCCGATCCACTGTATTTCAGAGGATATTCTATTGATCAAAAGGGTGATGTAGAGGTGCCAAAGCTTGGTAAAATCAACATAGCAGGACTCTCAGAAGAGGAGGCCAAGGAAAAGGTACAGGCAGAGATCAACAAGTTTTTCAAAGAAGAAATCTACGTTAAACTAAGGATAGCAGGGATCAGATATACAACGCTGGGGGAGTTTAACGCCGTAGGAGTCAGTGTGATTTATAAGAATCGGGCAACCATTTTCGATGCTTTGGCTAATTCGGGCGAGACTACACTTTTAGGAAAGAAAAATAAATTATTTATCATCCGTCAATACGATGGAGGGACTAAGATCCATCAAATAAATTTGAACGATAGGGCATTATTAGCAAGCCCGTTTTATTTCATTCAGCCAAATGATATCTTGTATATTGAGCCGATGAATATCAGGCAGTTTGGCAATGCAGATAACTTAACAGCTTCTTTAGCGCTTTTTGCAGGGTTGCTAGCTTCCACTCTTTTAATTATTAATTTGGTGACGAGTAACTAGTTGATATGGAGAAGTTAGACTTAAGCCAGTTAGACAACGAGGAAAAAGCGTTGGAAATCAGATACGTGATAGCCAAATACATTCGCTATTGGCCTTGTTACGTGCTTTTTATCGCAATATTTCTTATCGCTACTTTTCTCTTCCACCGCTATACAGTGGATGAATACGAGGTGTCAGGATCCATGATGATCAAGACAAATACTTCTCCGGAGGCGCGGATTCTTGACAGATCAAATATTTTCTCTACAGGACTTAATCTTGAAAATGATATTCTTCGGCTAAGGTCTAAAGGTTTGGCACGTGAGGCTTTGAAAAAGCTTCACTTTGATGTGGAGTATTATGCGAAAACAAATATTAAGGCTATAGAGCTTTATGATCGATCTCCGATACGAATCGAAGTAGATTGGGATCATTTTCAGATCGCAGATGTGCCGATTCAGATAGAGATACTATCTGAGAATACATTTAAACTGACGGAAGAAGAGGTTAGTTTAATGGATTTTAATTCAGCGATGGCTGCGGGAGATGAATCCATTTATAACAAGACCTATACTTTTGGAGAAGAGATAGAGACAACCAAATCGAAGTTTATTGTTCACTTGGTGAATCCAGGCAGAACGAGTGAAGCGCTGCTATTTATGCTGAGAAATCCAAGTTCACTCGAGGATGTGTATTCTAGAGCTGTGCAGGTAAGCTTGCAAAACGAATATAGTTCTGTACTTCGATTGAGTACCACTACAAAGGTCGTAGAAAAAGGACGGGATTACATCAATGCATTGATGGAGTCCTATATTGATTTTGACTTGAGCGAAAAGAATAAGATTCAAGAAAACACGTTGGCTTTTATCGAGGAGCAGCTGGGCTTATTAGAAGATTCTCTTCAGCAAAAGGAGAGAGAATTGCAAGATTTCAAAGTAGAAAACAAGCTGCTCGATGTCTCCGCAGAATTTTCCAACATCCTAGGGAAAATGAATAATCTCGATGAGATGAGTGCGGAGATCGATTATCAATTGGAATATTTCGAGCAAATCCGTTCCTATATGGAGCAAAAGAGCAAGGACTTTTCTGATGTAATTGCTCCTTCAGTGATTGGTGTTCCTGATCCTTTGCTGAATGGTTTGATTCAAACATTAGTTACGCTTTCCCAAGACAGAAGAAAGCTACTTGCTACAGTAAATGATAATCATCCGGAAGTTTTGAAAATTGATGTGCAGATGGAGAAAGTGCAGGATGCACTTTTTGAGAACGTGGTCAATTTGATACAAAATACGAAGCAGAAAAAAAGAAGTATTCAGCGGGATATACTTGTTTATGATGCTGAATTCGCAACACTTCCTGAATCCGAATCAGAGTATTCTGGGATATTCAGAGAATTCAAATTACGAGAATCCCTTTATACTTATTTGCTGGAAAAGCGTGCTGAAGCGGGTATAGCTATGGCTTCCAATGTGTCCGACAATGCCATTTTAGATGCTGCAAGACGAGGAACATTGATTTTTCCTAAGAAGCAGCAGAATTATGGTTTGGCTATCCTTTTGGGATTGTTGTTGCCTTTTGGATTTGTGGTGGTGCGGGATATTTTTGATGATACGATTAAGGATCAGCGTGATTTAAAGAAGCATTTCATGATTCCGCAGCTTGGGATTGTAGGGTATAGTCTAAAGGACACAAATAAAGTTGTGCTAGACTTTCCGAAATCTGCCATCGCAGAATCCTTCAGGTCTCTTCGTTCGGCTATTACTTACTTGGCAAGCGGAAAGGATACAAAGATGATACTGGTTACTTCATCTGTTTCGGGTGAAGGAAAGACGTTTACTTCTATGAACCTTGCTTCAGCTATGGCTTTGGGTTCCCAGAAAACAGTGGTAGTTGGAGGAGATTTGAGAAGGCCCAAATTAGCATCCTATTTTGGCGAATCGGATCGTGTAGGATTATCTACTTATTTAATCGGAAAGGTAGAAGCTGAGGAAATTGTTATTGCATCTTCCTATGAGAATCTATGGTTTGTTCCTTCAGGAATAATTCCTCCTAATCCAGCAGAATTATTGCAGACGCCTAAGCTGACTGAATTCTTGGACTATTTGCGATCGCGATTTGATGTTGTGATTTTTGATACTCCGCCTATGGGCTTGGTATCCGAGACTATTGATTTGATGAGGTTATTTGATATCAATCTGTACGTAGTGAGGCAGAATTATACAGTGAAAAATCACTTGGTGATGATTAACGATCTATTCAATAACAAGCAAGTGAAAAATGTATATGGAGTTTTCAATGGTATTGTCAATTCGGGCTACCATTATGAAGGCTACAATTATGGCTATGGAAATACCTATTTGTATTCCCAAAACAATAAGTACATGTACAATTACTATGGGGACGATTTAGAAAATAAGAGAAAGAAGATTAAGAAAAGCAAAAGAAATATCATGGAGAGGTTGAGAAAGTTGTTTAAGGTGAAATAGTTTAAAGTCCGATGACCGATGACAGAAGAAATCCAGTTTTTAAGACTGAAATTTAAATTATCACCACCTCACTTCTTTTAATTTCATTTACAAAAAAGAAACACTACCTATTTATCACCATACATGCTCACCATTGCCGCTTTAATTCCAGCTCGATATGCCTCTACGAGATTGCCCTCCAAGCTTGTCCAAGATTTAGGTGGCAAGTCCGTGATTCAACGTACCTATTTGAGTACAGTAAATACTGGAGTTTTTAATGAGGTTTGGGTAGTAACGGATCATCCTGAAATCAAGCAGCAAATTGAATCCATTGGAGGCAAAGTGTTTGTAAGCAAGATGGAACATCAGAGTGGTTCAGATAGAATTGCAGAAGCTATGGAGTCCGTAGAAGCAGATCTTATAATAAATGTCCAAGGAGATGAGCCATTTCAGGATGAAAAGTCTCTTAGAGATTTGATAGAGGTATTTTGGGATTCCGAAGTACAGGTAGCATCACTGAAGACCAAAATTTCTGCTAAGGAAGCCCAAAATCAAAATGCGGTGAAAGTGGTCACTGATCTACAGGGAGATGCCTTGTATTTTTCAAGATATCCGATCCCATATAATAGAGAGTCTTTACCTGACCTGACTTATTGGAAGCATATTGGAATTTATGCCTATAGGAGAGAGGTGTTAAAGGAATATGCGAGTCTGGTCAAAAGTGAATTGGAGTCTATAGAAATGCTGGAGCAGTTGAGATTACTTGAGAATGGATATAGAATAAGAATGGTAGAGACAGTGCATGTGACAATAGCTATTGACACTCAGGAGGATTTAGAGAAAGCAAGAAAATTAAGGTTTGAATAACATTATTTTAATTTCATATCTGTATGTACGCTTTTCTGCCAGTAAGCGAATTCTCTTTGGTTAATGGGTTGGATGACCGAAGACCGAAGTAAACCTGAATTCAAGGTGTCTTTGAATTTTTGATCCTATAAATTTTCTCCTAGCAAGATTCCGTATAATCACATTTCATATAAGGATTTCAACTGTTACTTGTCAAAATCATAAAAAATAGTACAGTTTAAGGTTAAATGTTTAAATTTGCGCAGATTTTGAAAAGGAATATTAAAAAACTGTATATGAGGAAGTTGCTAAAGGGACTATCACTTTCCCTTGTTTTTTTATTGGCCTTTGGCTGTATCTCGAATGAGAGAATCATCTATTTGCAAAATTTGGAAGGCAGTCAGCCAATAGAAGATGGTGAGCTAATCAAATATGAAATCCCTGAATACAAGCTTCAGTACAATGATATCATTGATGTCAATATTCAGACTGTGGAGGATATGGTTCAGTTTGGCTTTAATAATAAGCCTTCTCAAATGAACGCGCAAATGGGAAATGTCTCCGCTCAAAGTGGGGGAGATATCTATTATATGACAGGTTATTCAGTAGATCAAAAAGGGAATATAAGACTACCCATAGTAGGTGATGTGAATGTAAGAGAAAAAACCCTTGAACAGGCAAGAATAATCATAGAGGAAAGTTTGAGGAAGTATGTGACCAGTGAGCTTTATGTCAAAGTTAAGCTGGGTGGTATTCGATATTCTGCTTTGGGGGAATTTCGCAGGCCGGGTAAATTTGTAGTGCTTCAGGATAGAATGACAATTTTTGAGGCAATTGCAAATGCAGGAGATCTGACAACAGTCGCCAAAAGAGATGAGGTTTTATTGATCAGACAATATCCTGAGGGGACAAGACTCCACCGGATTAACTTATTGGATAGGCAGGTGGTAGAATCCCCATTTTATTTTATTCAGCCTAATGATCAGCTTTACGTAGAGCCTATGAAAGTGAGAGAAACTGGTACAGGTGAAAACACCGCCCAAACGTTGGCTTTGGTTTTTTCTGGCATCACTGCCTTGGCTTTAATATTGAATTTACTCAAATAAGATTTTATGTACCCGAATACCCCAAATCCTTCCAATTCAGGGCAGAATCCTTTTATGGTGCAAAAGGAAGATGAAATCGATCTTAAAGTGCTATTATTCAACTACCTACAGTATTGGTTACTAATCCTTGCCTGTATGTTTGTAGGTGTAGTAGTTGCATTTATGTTTAACAGATATGCTACAAACATCTTTAAGGTAGAATCCAGTATTCTTGTAGTAGATGATAAGCCAAGCTTGGGGACAGATTTATTTGAATCCTCAGGTTTAGGAATGCTACAAGGCAAGAGTAATATAGAAAATGAGATAGGAATATTAAAGTCATTTTCATTAGCTGAAGAGGCAGTTGCCGAACTAAACCTCAATGTTGAATACTATAAAGAGGGACTTATTTCCACTTCTCAAATCTATGAAAAGTTGCCCATTCTGGTTTCAGTTAATTGGAGACAAGCCCAGTTAGTAGGAGGTAAATTCAGACTGGAAGTAATCAATGAGGATTCTTTTGAGCTCAGGGTGGATGATGATGAGTTTAGAATTTATAATCCTAGTGATCCCTATTATAAGACCTCACCCGCAGAGTCAATTTCTTTAAAGAAATCTGTTTACAGCTTTGGAGAAGAAATCAAAGGCGATAATTATTCATTTACTATCAATCAGATAGCTGCTTTACCCGGTGAAATTATCTTATTCAATTTGGTGGACACCCCATCTCTTGCCTTAAAATATCGTGGAGAGTTGGCAGTTTCTCCTATTAATAAGCAAGCCTCCATTTTATCTTTGAGCCTGGAGACACCTGTAAGGAGGTTGGGCGAGGACTACATTAATAAGTTGATGGAAGTGTACCTGGACCGAGAGCTGGATGAAAAGAATAGGGCTTCTGAGAATACTGTTAAATTTATTGACGAGCAACTTTCCGGTATTTCTGATTCTCTGAGATTCTCGGAGAACAAACTTCAGAAATATAGAACAGAGAATAAGGTTTTCAACCTCTCCGAAGAAGGGTCTGTGATTTTCCAAAGAATGCAGGAATTGGAAAAGGAAGAGGGGCAAACTGAAATCAGCCTGAAGTATTATCAGACCTTACGTGATTACCTAGTCACCAACCAAACAGGAGATATGGTAGCTCCATCTGTGGTGGGAGTCACAGATCCATTATTAAATTCTCTTGTTCAAGCCTATAGCGAGCTACAGGCTGAGCAGAATAGACTATCTGGTAATTTTACAGACATCACTCCTGCAGTGAGGGAGAATGCCACACGGATTCAGAATATTAAAAAGCAATTGCAGGAAAATGTGAATTCTGCAATAAGTAATACTCAAAACGTAATTGCTGATCTGAACAGTCAGATAAGAAATTTGGAAGTTGATGTAAACTCCTTGCCAAAGACAGAAAGGGATTTGCTCGGAATAAGGCGTCAGTTTGAATTCAATGAGAATATTTTTGTTTACCTCCAAGAAAAAAAGGCAGAAGCTGAGATTACCAAGGCCGCCAATATGCCAAATAACTCAATTTTGGATTTTGCAAAAGCTGGGCAATCGCCAGTTGCTCCTAAGAGATCATTGAATCTTCTAATTGGCCTAATTCTAGGTCTGATTCTACCTATAGGTTTTATTACTGTCAAGGACTTCCTGAATACTAAGATTGAAGATCCTAAAGACCTGGAAAATCAACTTAAGGTTCCTTTGATAGGAATGATAGGAAGAAACAATTCTGATAATGCTATTCCTGTATTAAATGAATTACGATCTTCTGTTACCGAGTCCTTTAGATCCTTGAGAGCAGATATGTCCTATTTGAGTCCGCAAAAAAATAATTTGACTATACTATTTACTTCCTCTATATCAGGAGAAGGAAAGACTTTTGTTTCTATCAATATGGCTGCGGCTTATGCACTGATGGGAAAGAAAGTGATGTTGATAGGGTTGGATCTTCGGAAGCCAAAGATTGCTGAAGATTTTGGGCTGGTTAATGACATGGGAATGAGTACTTGTCTCAGTACAGACACTCCTTGGCAGAAGGTGGTGAAATCCACAGGACACAAGCATATGGACGTGATTCTTTCAGGTCCTATTCCTCCCAACCCTGCAGAATTGCTTTTGCAGGATAAGTTTGGGGAAATAGTGAAGGAGATCAAGCAAGCTTATGATGTAGTGATCTTTGACTGCCCACCAGTAGGTCTTGTTTCGGAGACTAAGGAGCTTTTTGGCTTCGCAGATATCAGCTTCTTCGTTTTTCGCCAAGGATATTCTATGAAAGGAAATTCTCAGATTTTGAATAACCTTGTTGAAAAAGGCGGGGTTTCAAAGATTTACGGCATCCTCAATGATGTGCATATTGATAAAGGCTATGGCTACGGGTATGGCTACGGGTATGGGTACGGCTACGGAAACAACTCCTATGGATATCATGAAGAAGTTCAGTTGCCATGGTGGAAGAGAGCATTGAGAATTAAGTAGGTCTTCTTCGCTTTTGCGGTGTGCAAAAAGAAATCAGTATAAGCCGGTCAGGATTCTCCTTTCCGGTTTTTTTTTATGTGAATTTTACTTGACAAATTCTATGGTAGGGAGCGAATAATCATTCTCCCTAAAAACATTTCAATTCGTGCTATCCTCAAAGTTTATAGGTATTCCGATTTCCTAAAGCTAGATTTCAAACATCCACATAGCCTATCTCCCCTTTAGGGGTCGGGGGTTAGCAGATTTGCATAGTATTAGGGCGCGGTGGGAGGCTGCAATAGCGGGCCAGGCGGTTGGATGGCGCGGAGAAGCATTATTGCAGCAGGGCTTTTGGTTACTTTGGGCCTCAAAAGTGGCAAAGGATAAGACTTTTTACTGTAGCAATGAATATCTCTTCGGCAAAAAACCTTTCATATTCACTTAAGCTTTAGGCCGAGGGAAATAGC
>NZ_MSSW01000112.1 GCF_002150685.1 Algoriphagus antarcticus | reverse complement strand
CTAGCAGGTCCAGTTTCAATTACTCCCGCCATTCAGCTTTTCAAGAAGTAAAATAAAGTAAACCAAAAAGCTTCCACCCCTGTTAACCTAATAAAACTAAGCTATGTCAGATAATAAAGTGAAAGGATTCTTCAAATTGGGTGAATTTGGGAATTATTTTATCCAAGTTTTCCAAAAGCCAGATCCCAATAAAAAAACAAATATAAACCTGCGCATGATGCATGGGATCAATAAGATCTCAATTATCGTGTTTCTACTAGCGCTGATTTTTTGGATTGTAAAGCGGTTTATTTGAGGTTTTTACCTCAGAGTCCGCTGAGTTTTTCACGGAGAGCGCAATTGGTCATTATCTGACTAAATAGGGATGATAAAGACCCACCTTAATAAAGCGAAGCTTACAGGTCGGGTAAAATAGTGAATTAGCTACCCAAAGCTCTGATAGATCGAAACACGCCTTTTTCTAAGATGAAAAGTTGTTTTTCTACCCAAGCTTAAAATCCAACTTCAATACAGAAATCCGAAGAGCCAAAGTGGAATTTTTGATTTAAATCCAACTTCAAGTCCATCTGAAACTACATAGGAATTGGCTTGATTCTGAAGTTGAACAGCTGATTTGTTATAGCCACCCACTTCAAATATAAAGTTTTCGTCAACAGAGAAGTCACCGTGTTTTGGAAGGTGAACCTCATGTCCAGCATTTTTCAGCTGATTCAGAAAAAATGTTTCCCGCTCATTCCCAATGTTGAATTCCTGCTTTGAAATGGCATACCCGAGATTAGTATTCTCAAGGTATATTTTATCTGGCTTTTGCAGTATGCTCGTAGATTTACCAATTGACTGAAGGGAATTGATGATTTTTGCTTTTTCCAGATAGCTTAAATAAAGTAGCAAGGTGTTTCTAGTAATACCAATCTTCTCACTAAGTTTAGAAACGTTAGGTGTAAATGGGACGCTTTGCGAGAGCACATATATTAATTAATAAAGCTTTCTGAGGTTTTAAGGATCTATTCCCTTGATGAATTGAAGGTCTATTTCCAATACCAATTTCAAAACCTGTTCTATCCTTATGTGATATGTATTCGGGTTTTCCTTGAAAAATGGATAGTATCCTGCTTTTAGATAGTTGGGAAAATGAATGAGTGGTTTGAACTCTTTATTCATATGATATCCTGGGATGAAGAACTGAGCACAGGCTGGTATGTGCAAAATGGTGAAAAGGTATATATCTATTTCGTGAAAAGTGATTTAGGTAAGAAAAGCAGTTCGAATGCCAATGCGGCGCTTAATTGTACACCTATACTGGAAGAGATTTGCTTCAATTTTGGAGATGATGAAGAGATGGATTGCAGTAGTGGGACATGTGTTCTCCCAGAGTTTGGGATTGAGTGTTTTGATATCATAGCCTACGAGGATCCAGCATGCTCAGACCAATACAATCCGAGATCAGGAGCGGGGACTTATACAGGACCAGGGGGCGGTGGGGGATCGGGTAGCGGGTCTGGAGGATTACCGACATTGTTGCCGGAGGAGGAGATTATAAGGAGAGACCCATCTTTCCAAGGCACAAATACTGATTGCATTTTAGGAAAACTATTAGCTATTAATGGTTTTCAAAAAGTTGCACAGAACTTTCAAGGAGTAGGGTCTGAGTTTGATGTTATCTTAAAAATTGGTGCTACACAAAGCTCAACGGCTTCAGGGCAAACACAATGGATGGGATCAAATCAACCAATTGAGATTACCTTTAATAATACTTATGTGGGAAGATCCGCATTAGAAGTCTCAAGGACAGTTATTCACGAAATGCTACATGCTGAATTTTACAGGGCATTAAATACCCAAAGTCCAACACCAACGGATTTATCTTTCAAAGCGACTTTTGAGCAATATACCAATCAATTTAGTGGCAGTGAAGCTGTGCACCACAATCTGATGGCTGATAAATACGTTGGCTATATAGCGGATGTACTACAGCAGCTACATCCCCAACTGGGGGGTGCTGCCTATGCCAACTACATGAACTATCCGGGAGGCTATCCTGATGGAATACCAAGCGGGTTTTATGAAGCACTGGCATGGCAAGGACTTAAAGAAGCAGGAGTAAAGGGGTGGGGTGACTTAAGTGGAGAAGAGCAAGCTGAGATAAATAAACATCTGTTTAAAGCCGAATTGGGAAGGAAATCATGCAATTAACTAGCTATAGACTTACCTTTTTCTCACTT
This sequence comes from Algoriphagus antarcticus, assembly GCF_002150685.1. Lineage (GTDB taxonomy): Bacteria > Bacteroidota > Bacteroidia > Cytophagales > Cyclobacteriaceae > Algoriphagus > Algoriphagus antarcticus. The sequence continues at coordinate 8,119 of NZ_MSSW01000112.1, read as the reverse complement.
TTATTAGTGTTGGCAACTAATGCGCTGGGTCAAACAAAAAAGGTTTCAGACAATAAAAAGCCTGAGTTTTCAACGAATTACTTTCCCAAAGAAAATTCCGAAGATACTACCTATGTCGTTCTGGATTTTGAGAGGGATAGATTAGAAATTAGAAAGGATAAGGAAAATGCGGGCAACTATAACTTTGATCGCATTCGGTTTACAATGGCTTATAACAATCCCCTAAGCCCAAATGAAATAGTTTATTTCACACATATTGCCGGTCCTCCCTTTGGCAATGAGGTATATTCAGTAAACAAAAGGTCTCTTTCCCGTGACAGAATCATCTTCGAGCCCGAAAAGAATGCTGTTTTTTGGTATCATAATTACTTAAGACTCAAGGAGACTATTGTGATTTTGATTGATCTTAAAGACTGGGAAAATAAAAAAGACTGGGTGCAGGGGCTAGGAGTACAAGTAAGTATTAATACGATTGAATAAAGACTAGAACTTCTAAGCCCAGATAGGGGAATCCCAGGAGAAGAAAATCGAAGTACTTTCCAGATTGGATTCAGAAGTCGAAATCGCTTACTAAAAGCACGGAGGGATTTTGAATTATGTGTTGAGAGATTTCTTGAAGGAATAGAGGAGTTGGGTGTTTGATGCCGGGTAACCGTTGTGAGGTGCTGCCAGAGCTGGCTTTATCTTGTTTTTGGTTTGGTCTTTTAATAAGCAAAACCTCTCAGAAATGGCGGGTTTTGTTGGTTAATAGCGTATTGTAGGGAAAATTAAGTTTTCCGTCAGTAGTCAGGATATTTTCAAAAAACAGCTGTTGTACTCTTGCTTTTTCATTCTGAAAAGCTTAAACTAAATAAGTTTTTATACACTCAACAAGCATACTTTTATGAAAAACACTTCCCCCCCTCAAATACACTTACCTGCGTAGATCTGGATTTTGGTCACTTCTGCTCATAAGTATCATTTTGATTTTTAACTCCTGTGTGAGTGAAGAAGAACCGGTCGCTCCTCCTGTCACTGATATGCAGCAGGCAGTGGAGGATGCCAAAGCTTGGTTTGGGCCGCAGGAGGAATTTGTGGTTCCTATCAAATCAGGAGTGAATGCTCGAGTAAGTGATCAGATCAAGAAAGTCCATTGGAATAATGTGATAGTTCATGAAGAAGGTAGGGTGATCGAGATAGAAATAACATACAACACCACCTCAGTTCCCATCAGATCAGCGAAAACAATAAACGATATTGAGAAGAAAAAGAAGGATGCCTTTTTCAGGTTGATTTTGGTAAAAAGAGAGACTGTCGGATTTGACAAGTTTATTCTAAAGTATTTTCCTGAAATAACTGCTGCAAACCAAAAGAAGCTAGTAGTCAATAACTACACGGTATGGAGCAACGATTTTTCGGGAGATATTCAGATGATGTCATGGGATGAGGAAATAAATACTGGCTGGTACGTTCAAAATGGTGAGAAATTATATACTTATTTTATAAAAAGTGATAATGGCAAAAAAAGTAGAGGATACAATAATGCTGCACTTAATTGTACTCCAATTATGGAGGAGGTATGTTTTAGCTATGGTGATGATGAGGGAGAGATTACCTGTGGCGGAGGGTATTGTGACATTCCAGAATATGGAATAGAGTGTTTTGAAATAATAGCCTATGAGGACCCAAATTGCTCTGATCAATATAATCCAGGGTCAGGGCCGGGGACTTATACAGGACCAGGGGGCGGTGGGGGATCGGGTAGCGGTGGGGGAAGTGGTGGTTGGATTCCTAGTGATGAAGATTTGGATTTATTTATACCTTCATTAACTCCAGATGATGGCTATTTTTATTCAGGAGCCAAAAAACTAATTCCTAGTATTTTATCTCTTGACAATGGCGATGAGATTATAGTTGACTTTGGAGTTACTGAATCTGACAACAAAAGTGCTAATAAAGAAGTTGGAGAACTTCTAATAGAAGGGTTACAGGCAGCCATCAAAAAGGCCAATGCAAATTTGAGTTCACAGGAAAAAATAACAAGAATTTATGTTGCTGCTACAACCAATGGAGGTCACTCCTCAACAAGTAATCACTACAACGGCACAGCTATTGATATTAGTAGAATTAATGGCTCTAAAATGGCCTTGACAGGGGTAACTAATCAAATAACTCAACTTCAGCTTGCTATGGATGATTTTCCCAATGTTAGGGAAAATTTTGGTCCATATTTTAAACATAAGTACTCTTCAGAATCTAACAGTTGGAATTACAATCATCCTGTAGGTGGGCATAATGATCATATCCACTTTTCTGTAAGATAAACCTCTAACTTTCAACTATGAAATCTTACGCTTTATTATTAACTGCATTATTTCTTTTACAAGGTCAATTTACTTGTAAAGCACAAGAACGAACAGTCCAGGAGATATCAAAAAACAAGCTCGCTAATTATTTGCTAGCCAACATCAAAGAGATAAATTATTCCTTTCATGAATTATATGACAGGAGCTTCTTTATTAATGTGTACACACTTGATGATTCAAGGGCAACTTCTAAATCTTCTTTTCAAGAGCACGACGGTATACTTGAAAGTATACTTGTTTCTGTAATTCCAGATGGTGATTATTATGTTCAAAGTAAATTGTTTAAAATTGAAGGGCTTGAAAATCCAGTAATACTTGGGATAACAGAAAAGGGGTATCCCGAATTTATTTTATCGGTAGAAACAGGAGTTGCTGATAAGCGCAAGAATTATGATTATAAACTTAGTGGCGCTTTTTAAAAGTAGGAACTTATAAATGCGGCAAACTAGTTTCTCTTTTTCCTACTTTAAATATCAAGCCCGTCAGAAATGGCGGGTTTTGTTGATAAATAGCTTTTTGCTCTGCGCAATTCATATAGCGTATCTTAGCGTAAAGAATGAGCTAAATTTCCAAATCAGGTAGAAAGATAAATTTTCAGGAAATCTCTAACCTATTTTTGCTTTTTTAGTCAAGAAAGTCTATAATTAAAAAGTTTTTAGACACTTAACTAACATTCTTTTATGAAATCGAGCACGGAGAAGATCGTCCCACAGAGAGGATTGTTTCTTGCGAGATTCCATGTGACCATAAAAAATCGAAAATAAACACATCAAAAACATTATACCCCCCCCAAGTATATTTATCTGAGTAGATCTGGATTTTGGTCAATTCTGCTCATCAGCATGATTCTGATTTTCAATTCCTGTGTGAGCGAAGAAGAACCATTCACTGCTCCTGTCTCGGATAGTCAGCTGGCAGTCGAAGATGCAAGGGCTTGGCTTGGACCGCAGGAAGAGTTTGAGGTTCCTATCACATCAGCAGCGAATGCAAGAGTGAGGAATCAGATCAAGAAAATCCACTGGAATAAGGCAATTACTCATGATAATGGGAGAATAATAGAAGTAGCTGTAAAGTATTCGGTCCACGGAGTACCTATGAGAGTAGATACGACAAAAGTTTTATTAAAGCAAAAGCAAAAGAATTCTTTCTATAGACTACTTATCCGCAAAGACAGTTTGGGAAATTGCACCAAATCTCTACTTAAGTATTTTCCAGAGCAGCATGTTGACGGTCAAAGTAAGCTGGAAGTGAATAATTTCATGAGTTTAAGCCCTCAATTTTCAGGTGATATCCAGTTGATAGATAGGGAAGAGAATCTTGAGATGGGGTGGCGAGTTAAGAATGGCAATGTATTTCAACAGTATTACCAGCAATAGTATTTAACAAAAAAACCAATACTACAGCCGGAGCAGCATTAAATTGTGTTCCTGTGACAGAGGAAGTTTGTGAAAACACTATTTACCCATCACCTCCAGGCACGCTGGATGAGATTGAAGTGCGTTGTTACTTTGTGACGTATAATGTAGGTTTAGGATGTGGAAATGTAAGTCCAGGAAGCCCAGGAATTCCAGGATGGTATAATGGATCAGGAGGAGGTCCGACTGGCCCAGTGCCATGGGGTGGTTCGGGTACTGGATCTGGAGGCGGAGGGCCTTTGCCTACTTTGCTGCCAGAGGATAAAATCTTTACGGACCCAAGTTTTGTTGGCACTAAAGCAGATTGTATGTATGAGAGGTTATTGGCTTCTAGTGAAGGATTTAAAGGAATGATCCAGAAGTTTGATGGACAATTTCCAGTTTCACACCTAACATTTTCAATTGCAAATCTAGGAAACAATACAAGGGGACAAGCATCTCCGCCAGTTAATTATATGAGGAATATATCTTTGAATAATAATTTTACCACAGCAGGGGTAAATTATAGGCCAAATTTGCTAACCGCTAAAACAATCATACACGAAGTTATCCACGCTGAGATGTTTAGAAAGCTAATTTCCTTAGCAAGTACAAATGGAAGTATTAATGCAAGCACTTTAAATAGTATGCTTCAAAATCGGGACTATCCTGGAATGCTTGATTATTATACTAGATATGGTATCAATGGTTTTCAACATCAATAAATGGCTGCTCATTATAGAGAAACAATAGCAAGAATGTTGCAAGAGTATAAGACTGGAATTGAAGTATCAGTAAGTCAATTACCATCTTCTATTTATATGGATCTAGCGTGGGAAGGTTTGAATCATGACAATATTTCTGCATGGCAAGATGCTATCTCACAAGAAGAGAGAACACGGATAGATCAAACTATTTCTAATTACATAAATCAGAATAATAATCAAAATTGTCCCTAGTTATGACCATACTTAAATTGATAATTATCTCCTATATGTCCATATTATTTTGTAATGATTATGGCGAAGCTACATATTTGTTTTTCAATGCTCAATCTGATAGTATTTGCCAATTACACCCAGATATGAAGGGTAGATTCCATAAGACTGAGAATGTAAAACAATTTAATAAAGCAAAAAATAATGATGGCAGTGTGATTTTCTATATTTGCAATGAAAAGTTTTCCTATTCAATTAAAAATTTTGAAGCTGCCGTATCCTTATCAGAAGTTGAATTTTACAAATTAAAAATGTCAAATCTAAATGAGCTAATTGAAGTGGTAAATAAGGATAACCCTCTATATCCTGATAAGGTTTATGGAAATGTATTTATAATTGAAAAAACCAAAGAAGGATAATATATGAAATATCCAGTAAAATGGGAATATTATATTGAATAATCCCCATCTAAGGATAGAATAGGCAGATGGCTAGGCGTAGGCTCGTACAGCTATCAGTATTAACTACGTCTTTCTATCAAGTACAATTTGCAATTCGTATCATAAAGAATAAAAAACCAAATGAGAGTTGTAACAATTGAAAATTGAGATGGATAGTTGGGTGTAGTTGAAAACAACACCGAGTCACGACGATGGTTTGACTACACCGAGTGGGGGTGTTGTTAACACTAGTAATGAGACTTTTGGACATTGGGTAGCTAGAAAAAGTTTTCAGGAGCAAATGGAGTGGGGATTAAGAATAATGGAATTACTAAAATAAGAAATTATGAATGAGCTAATAAAGCAATTTGCTGAATTAACGATAGAAAAGGAAAGCGATCCATTCAATTACAGAAAGGTAATAAGCTATTTTATAAAAGACATGAAATATTCAAAAAGCTTAAAGATGATAGCGCTCTCTCTGATTTGAAAGTTTTATTCAATCATGAGAACATGAACGTAGTACTTGCAGCAAGCCAGTATTATTTAGCTGAGAATCCCAAGGTAGGTTTAGAAAAGCTTAAAGAATTGAGCAGAATCGAAGGGATAATTGGATTTGGGGCACAAAATTTAATGTAACAATGGGAAAAGGCCAAACTCTTGGGGTTGTCTTGGATATAAACCCAAGTACTCATAGTTTTGGTAAAATTGTTACATTTTTAACAAAAAATTAAATGGACTACTATTTCAGTATAAATAATATTTTAAAAGAGTGGAACCCTATTGGTGTAAAAGGAATTGACCTTGAGCATGAATATGAAAGATATATAGATGAAATCATAGAATGTGTTAAAAAAGATGAAAATCTCCTTGAATTAATTGAAGATATAGAGGGTAATAGGATTGGATATTTTTATAGCTCACCAGATGCACGATTATTGGTTGTAAATAAAGTATTAAAATTGGTTTAAAAATAAATGGATCTTCTTTACACACTTGAATTAATTCCAAGGCATAAGTCATACTCCTGCCTTTCTTTATGATTCAAAAATTTAAGTTGTTATTTTTAAAATAAGTGAATTATGTTGGATCTTTAAGGCATGGCAATGATATGCTTATTACTTTGTGCTTGGAATGAGTGAAAGATTGTATTTAGTTTCAATCTACCTTAAATCGCAGCGGAATATAGAGCCAAGCATCAATTGTATTTCCATCAATCGTAGTGGCAGGAATGATTTCTCCTCTATGTATGTTGGCTGCACGTAGCGCTTCAATTGCGAGAGATTCATTTGTCTTTCCATTAGCAAATACAAACCTTCCATTTTCATACATATAATCAACGAAACCCGTCAGAAATGGGGGGTTTTGGTGTTTAGGAGAGTTTGAACCGTATTGGCACTCTCACTAAGGAAGATGTTTTGTTTCCATACATGTCAATGGGCGCAATAAAACTTGGGTTATATGCTTCGACCACGCGAATGGCTTCTTTAATCAATGGCTTATAAAGTTCATCTTCATTGAGACAGGATATATCCACAACTTCCCCGGCTTTATTAACTTCAAGCTTAAGAACTACAGTGCCCATTTCTCTTCTTTCTCTTGCTTGAGCCGGATATTTTAAGTTTTGAGCTAGAAAAGAATGGTAATCTTTCATCTCATAATTTGTCTGGAGCTCCATTGGGTTCTTCTCGCTCTCAACAAGTGGCGTTTTCGAATCACCCAGATAAAATTTGAAATCTTGACCTGATATAAATTCCAATCGGGAAACTACCTTATCATTATCCAAGAATACCCTGACAAAACTCCCATTGTCTACATTTTTCAGTTCACTGGAAACCAGATTTTGAAGGGTGTCATAAGTGGAAATAATCGCCTCGTTGTATCCTAATTCTTCATTGTATTTTTCTTTGGTTTGACTGAGCAGTCGGTTTTGGAGATCATAAATTTTGGAAATGGAAGAGCTGTCTTTACTGATAGTCAGAATCTGATTGAATTTATGAGTTCCAAAGTTCTCATTAAGAACTGGAGTCATGCCCCCGTCTAACTTGATAATTACTCTTTCTTGAGCATGAGATTGATTGATGCTCAAGGAAAAAGAGACAATCAGGATTAGTGATAATTTGAAGAGGATCTTATTTTTCATTTCTAATGACTAATAGTGAAGTTTAAATATACGAAAATCCCACGGTATTTATAACTTCTCGTACCAAGAACCACTTCTTGAGTTCTCCATCTTGGATTGAACTTAGGTTTAACTTACTTTAAATCGGAAGTATAGCTGCTAGTAGATCGTTAACCTTATTGCACTGATTTCTTTCTAGAAAATAAAAACTTAATTTTTAATGATAAATATTGCATCTTATTTTTTTTTTTAGCTTTCAAAAATTAATTTATGTTCCATTTAATATCTACGTTATGAAAAAAGTGATTTTAGTATTTTCTCTGTTTATTTTAGGAACAGGGATTTCATTAGCAGAAAGAAAGGGTTATAGCATGGAGGATTACATGTGCAGTCAATATTCCATGTGGTCTGGATGTGATGTGATTGTAAGCTCCTGTGTGCCTAATTCACTTGCTAGCTGTGATGTGTCTGCTCAAGTTCCCTGCGAAGAGGTGTGCGTAGGTGGAGTCTAGCGGAATTAGTTTTGATTACTACGTTGATGGTACCCCATCAACCTAGTATTTATTATTATCTTCTGTGAGGATCAAATTTTTATAGTGAATATTTTCTACAGACAAATGACCTATTTCAAGAATCTCCTATTTCAAACCCTCGGTATCCTGTTTTTTGCTAGTTCTTGTACCAACAGAATCCAGCATAGTGTAGATGAGGAGATTTATGTCCCAATAGAGCAAACTCCTAACCTTTCAGACTTCGTTGAAAGCATAGAATATGTTGCCCTTCCAGCGGAGATGTTTAGTGGTTTTTTTAATAATGTTCTTGTTACAGATGATCATTTTATTTTTGCTGATTACGATCAGGAAATGAAAATTTATGTTTT
>NZ_MSSW01000111.1 GCF_002150685.1 Algoriphagus antarcticus | reverse complement strand
GCTAGTAATAATTTGATTGTAATTGTAATTCGTTCCATAGGAACGATTGGTTCTTAGAAGTAGATTATTTAGACTTGGTTGAAGCCTTTCAGAATACATGAATGTATTCAAAATTGTCCCTTTAGGGGACTTACTATGGGTAGCTCTCAATTAAGCAGGGTATTTAGCTCTGCCTTTAGGTACAGCCCTTTTATAGGTTAACCATTTATAGTGCCTTACCCAAAGGCACAGCTGGGCTATTTCTGTATATTTTTATTTCTACCCATAATTTGTCTCTAACGGGACTTCAAGGTCGAATGTAGATCAGACTTTTACTGCCTCCTCCAAAAACTTTAAGAGAATCTTAAGCCATAGAATTACAGCCTTCAGTTCGAATTGTTAACTTTTGCGATGCAAAAGCAATCACGAAAGAGGTGTCCATAAAAGAGAATGGAAATAAACGAATGCATTTTATTTCTGGCTAAGCAACTTTACAGTGACCTTTGCGTGACCTTTGTGCTCTCTGTGGTTAAAATAGAAAATCAGGTATGCGTATTCTAGTTGTAGAAGATGAGCCGGGCATTTCCGGATTTTTAAAACAAGGGTTGGAAGAGGAATCCTATGCTGTGGATGTAGCTGAAAACGGAGAAAAAGGGCTTCAGCTAGCACTGAGTGGTGACTATGATCTCTTGTTGCTTGATTGGATGTTGCCTTTGAAAAGTGGTTTAGTGGTCTGTCTAGAATTCCGAAAGCAATATGCAGATACGCCGGTTATTTTTCTTACCGCAAAAGACACCGTGGATGAAACGATTACTGGACTACAGTCAGGTGCAAATGATTACATCAAGAAGCCTTTTCACTTCGAGGAATTACTAGAGCGAATTCGCGTCCAATTACGAACTAAGGGCGGTTCTGAAGAGAAATACACACTAGGCCCAATTACGCTTTTCACAGGCAGGCATCAGGTATTTAGAGGAGAAGAGGAAGTTCAGTTGACGCAAAAAGAGTTTGCACTGCTTGAATACTTGATGAAAAACAAAAACCAAGTTTGCCGACGCACGCAGATCATCGAGGATGTTTGGGACATTCACTTTGATTATAATACGGGTGTGATTGATGTTTTTATGAATTCACTCAGGAAAAAACTTCATTTCAACACCAATGAAGAATACATACATACGGTTCGTGGAATCGGCTATATAGCTAAGGATCTATGAATGTCTCATACAAAGAACGTATAGCGCGCAGGCTGACTTTGGTCACAGCATTGATCGTACTCGTGGTATTTGCGATTATTTATTTGGTGGTGGACTATACGGTTGTAGAAAGTATAGACCGAGAGTTGAAACTTGAAACGGATAAGCATGTAGGTCAGATTTTTTTGGTGAATGGGGAAATACGCTTTGTGCATAAAGACGAGTGGCAGGAACAGGAGCATAGCCAGATTCAGCTCGACCCGATCTTTATAGAAATAGTGGATATGCAGGGGAACTCTATGGATAGATCGCCAAACCTCGTTGAGAATCATCTTAGCTTTTATCCTGAAAGAGCTAAAAGGCATGAGGCATGGACGCTGAAAACTGGAAGCAGAGAAGTACGTCAAATGCAGATTCCACTCAATCAGGATGGAAAGCAGGAGGGATACATGCTAGTGGCGAAGTCCTTTGAGGACGCCAGGGAATTGCTGACCAACCTGAGAAATATCTTATTGATTCTCTATCCCGGAATTTTGATTTCCCTGTTTTTGGCTATGCGTTTTTTGGCAGGAAAAAGCATTCAGCCCATTCAGAAGATCATTCAGAAAACAAATCTTATTTCTCAGAGCAACCTCAATGAGCGTGTTCCAGTTGCTGAGCCAAATGATGAAATCGCTCAGCTCACCCGATCAATTAATGAACTGCTAGCCAGATTGGAGCAGGCACTGACACGTGAGAAGCAATTTACTTCTGATGCTTCACATGAGTTGAGAACTCCTTTGGCAGTGATGCGGGGCACGCTGGAGGTGTTGATTCGCAAGCCGCGAACTTCTGAGGAATATGTGGTAAAGGTCAAAATGGCTTTGGGTAGCATAGATCGTATGTCAGAGATGATCGATCAGTTGCTTTCACTTGCGAGAGTAGGAAAAGGGAAAATGAGTAAGGATGAAGTGGAGTTGATTTCTTTTACCAACAATTTCGCTCAGCAAACAGAGAAGGAATCGGGAAGAGAAATTGTATTTGAGACTAATCTTACTACCCCGCTTTTTACGCAGGTCAACGAAAAATCATTACAGATGATCCTAAATAATCTTATTCAAAATGCTGTCAAGTATTCTGAAGCACATACCAAAATCCATCTGCAGGTTGGAAATCATGAGGGTGCCCCCTTTATAATGGTCACTGATGAGGGTAAGGGGATGAGGAATGAATCATTGGAGAAGATTTTTGATCCATTTTACAGAGAGATGGATGAAGCTCCTAGCCTCATTCAAGGTACTGGTCTTGGGCTTGCGATTGTGAAGAAACTTGCACTGGAGTCAGGCATTCAGATAGAGGTAGAAAGTGAAAAAGGAAAGGGTAGTTCTTTTCGATTAATTTTTAGCCAAGAGATTTAAGACAATCTTAAGGGACGTTTTAGTGCTTTAGGTGGCTTTTAACCCAATTTTGTAATTCAATTATAACCGCTCGCATGTTAGATCGAATTATACGCTGGAGTATTGGGAATAAGCTCATCATTTTCATTTTCATAGCCGCCTGGATTGGGTTTGGTTTTTTTGCATTAAGTAATCTGCCGATAGGCGCGGTGCCGGATGTGACGACCAATCAAGTGCAGGTAATCACCACCTCCAGAAATCTGGCCACAGAGGATGTAGAAAAATACTTGACCTATCCAGTAGAATTGGAAATGGCAAATCTGCCTGGAGTGCTCGAAATCCGGTCTATTTCCAAGTTTGGACTTTCGGTAGTTACCATTGTTTTTGAAGATAAAATGGGAACTTATCTTCCCCGACAGCTAATAGCTGAGCGGATCAAAATGGCTGAGGAAAGTATTCCGACTGGTTTTGGTACGCCTATCATGGGGCCTATTTCCACTGGCCTTGGAGAGATTTTTCAATACGTAATAGATGTGCAACCAGGCTATGAAAGTGAATATACCATCACTGATCTGCGTACCATTCAGGATTGGGTAGTAAGAAGACAGCTTTCTGGTATCGAAGGTGTAGTAGAGGTGAATACTTGGGGTGGATACCTTAAACAATATGAAGTGGCCATCAATCCGGAGCGATTGAAAGGGATGCAAATTGATATTGCACAGGTTTTTCAGGCACTTGAAAAGAATAATTCCATCGCTGGCGGTGGATATATAGAACGAACAAATGAAAGTTTTTTTATCCGTGGAGAGGGTTTGGTGGCTACGCTGGAAGATATTGGAAATGTAGTAGTGGAAGTCAGAAATGGAGCACCGGTTTACGTCCGGGATTTAGCGGAAGTTGGGTTTGGACATGCCAATAGATTTGGTGCTATCACTGCTAACGGTGAAGGTGAGAAAGTACTGGGTCAGGTGATGATGCTTAAGGGAGCCGACTCAAAAGGTACCATCGATCGCGTGAAGACTCGGTTGGAAGAAATCAAGACCTCTCTTCCTGAAGGAGTTGTCATCAATGGATTTCTGGATCGCTCGGAGTTGATAGGAAGGACTACATCTACGATTGCCGAAAACCTGATTTTAGGTTGTTTGATTGTCGTTTTTGTGGTGGTTTTACTGCTGGGGAATTTTCGATCCGGTTTAGTTGTGGCTTCTGTCATTCCTTTGAGTTTGCTGTTTGCACTCTCGATGATGTACATCTTTGGAGTCGATGCCAATTTGATGAGTTTGGGAGCGATTGACTTCGGAATCATCATAGATGGCGCTGTGATTATAGTGGAATATATTGCCTACCAATTTACCCGGGCAGATAGTCAGCTAGCAGGACTTTCTAAGGACCAAAAACAAGAGAAGAAAGATGAGATTTCCTTTACTGGAGCTTCCAAAATGATGCATTCGGCGATTTTTGGGCAGATTATCATCATCATCGTTTTTATCCCGATTTTATCGCTTACTGGAGTTGAAGGCAAAATGTTCCGTCCTATGGCTGAGGTATTTTCCTTTGCCTTGGTTGGGGCGATGATTCTAGGTTTGACTTACGTTCCTGTGGTGTCAGCACTTTTCCTTAAGACTACTCCTCCTGGTCCCAAAAACATTTCTACCCGAATTATCAATGGGATTACCAAGGTTTATGAGCCGGCGATTACTTGGGCTTTGAACCATACTAAAGTTGTATTGATTAGTGCTTTTGGCTTATTGGCTGGTACGATATTTATTTTCACTACCATGGGATCTGAATTTGTACCTACGCTGGACGAAGGAGATTTTGTGATTCAGCCATTTTTGAAGACAGGAACTTCGCTGACCAATACAGTAGAAACCACCACTCAAATTGAGCAAATATTGAAAGAATTTCCTGAGGTGAATCAAATAGTGACTCGAATCGGTGCGGCTGAGATCCCTACAGATCCCATGTCTATGGAGGAAAGTGATGTGATCGTGACCTTAAAGCCTCGATCAGAATGGACTACGGTGGAGACCAAGGATGAACTTGCAGAGAAATTCAAAGAAGCGTTGGCGGTGATCCCCGGGATGGAATTTGAATTTACCCAGCCTATAGAAATGAGATTTAATGAGCTAATCACCGGTGTAAGGGCTGATTTGGCGATTAAGGTCTTTGGGTCAGATTTGGATGTGCTATTGAAAACCGCTCAAGAAATCGAAGCTGCGATACAGGGAGTAGAAGGTGCGGCAGATATAATTTTAGAAAAAGTGGATGGTTTGCCACAGATGAAAATCGAATATGACAGAGGTAAAATCGCCAAGTTCGGCTTGAATATCTCTGACCTCAACGAGATCGTGACGATGGGTTTTGCTGGAATGAGTGCAGGGAAAGTATTCGAAGGAGAGAGGCAGTTTGACTTGGTTGTGAGATTTGCGGAGCCTTTCCGTAAGGATATCAGTAATCTGGAGCAAGCATCGATTCAGCTTCCAAACGGAGGTTCTGTTCCTCTTTCCGAGTTAGCAAAAATCAGCTATACCAAAGGGCCCGCGAAAATATCTCGAGATAATACCAATCGTAGAATAGTGATCGGTGTGAATGTGAGAAATCGTGACTTGCAGTCCGTGGTGGATGATATACAGGCAATCGTCACCAATCAGATAGATCTCCCTGAAGGCTATCGTGTGGATTATGGAGGACAGTTTGAAAACTTACAGCAAGCCCGAAATCGCTTGATGATAGCCGTTCCAATTGCGCTGTTTTTGATCTTCGTGTTGCTCTATTTTGCTTTCTCTTCCACCAGAGATGCACTGATGATTTATTCAGCAATTCCGCTTTCGGCGATCGGTGGCATATTACTGCTGTGGGTCAGAGGCATGCCATTCAGTATTTCTGCCGGCGTGGGATTCATCGCGCTTTTTGGTATTGCAGTGCTGAACGGTATCGTTTTGATTGAACATTTCAAATCCATGGAATCACATTATACAAATATAAAAGATATGGTAATCAAAGGTGCCAAAGAGCGCTTGAGACCTGTTTTGCTTACTGCTTCTGCGGCTGCGCTGGGCTTTTTGCCTATGGCTATTTCCAATTCTGCAGGAGCTGAGGTACAAAGACCGCTAGCTACGGTGGTCGTAGGAGGATTGATTTCCGCTACGTTCCTGACCTTGATCGTGCTGCCAGTATTATATGTTTTATTTAAAACCAAGTCTGGTTCTTCGCCTACTTCTTCTTCGACGAAAGTTGTTGCTTCCTTGGTGCTTATTTCATTGATTTCTTTTGCTGCGAAAGCACAAGAAACGTCCCTGACTTTGGAGCAGGCTGTAGAGATAGGAATGGAAAGAAACCTTACGCTGAAAGCAGCGGATAAATCCACTGAGATGGCAAATGCCAAAATCGGTCAAGCTTGGAATCTGGATAAGACGAATGTCTATTATTCTGAGGATAAAAATGACCTCGCAGAAAATGGGATTTATAACAGGAAATTGGGCTTGAGTCAAAGTTTTGCTTTCCCCTCCCTCTATGGATCTCAGAAAAATGCGCTAGAGGCAGGTGCAGAAATGCAGCTCAGCCAGTTTGAATTACAAAAGAGAAAGCTGGTGGGGGAAATTAGCAAAGCCTTTATCGAAGTGCGGTATTGGCAGGAGTTGATTGACAATTACGATTACCTGGATTCTCTATATGCTGAATTTTCCCGAGCTGCTACGCGCAAATTTGAAACAGGCGAAAGTAATTACCTGGAAAAATTGACCGCTGAAGGAAAGCGTCAGGAGATCGGTTTGAAGAAAAATGACGCCAATGCAAACTATATGATGGCCTTGGATAGACTGAAGCTGTTGCTGAACTGGGAAGGGGAGCTTAGGCTTTCCACGGAGGAGCTTGGCTTGGATGTAGGCATGCCGCAGGATTGGTCTTTGCACCCTGGAGTGGCATACTACGAAAGCGCAGTCAGTCAATCCGGATACCAGATTCAATCGGAAAAGCGGAAATTCCTGCCAGACATCAATTTGGAAGTTTTCAGGGGTACCAATCCGGGCATTAATTCTAAAATTTATCCTGGTTTTCATGCGGGATTGGCGATTCCACTCTTTTTTGGAGCTCAAAAAGCCAGTGTGAAAAGCAGCGAATTTCAGCAACAAAAGATCCAACTGGAAGCGGAGCAATATAGAAATCAGTTGGAGAATCGTGCTCAGCAATTGTACCGACAATTAGATCAAAACATTCGAGTTATCGAGTACTATGAGTCGGAAGGGGAAACACTTTCGCTTCAAATCCTCGAACAAGCACAGCGATCATACCAAGAAGGAGAGATTGACTTTCTCCAGTATGTGCAGTTGCTGGAAAACTCCAGGACGATCACGCTTCAATACCTGCAAAGCAAATTTGCATATCAACAAACTATTTTGGACATCAACTACCTTCTGAACTGATGAAGAATTTCCCTATAAAATCTATCGTAAGCACAACTCTATTAGCCTCAAGTATATTGTTCTTTCAGTGCAAAGGTTCTGGAGAACCCGAAGCTGAAGGAGTGGAAGTGGCAGCAGGAACTCCTTCCGGCCCTTTTATCACGGTGTCTCAGAAGCAATTTGAGACCATGAGAATGACTTGGGGAAGTCCCAAAATCGAGGAATTTTCAGAGCATGTATCTGTGCAGGGAATGGTGAAAGTTCCCGTGGAAGGTATTCAGGAGATATCTGCCTTTTTTGGTGGATATGTAAGCGGATTAAATAAGTTGGAAGGCGAATCTGTAAAAAAGGGAGAAGTACTTTTCTATCTTGAAAACCCTGATTTCATCCGTTTGCAGCAGGATTTCCTTGAGGCAAATAGCCAGTTAAATTATTTGCAGGCGGAATATGAGCGTCAGAAAACGCTTTTTGGAGAGAAGATTTCTTCACAGAAAAACTACTTAAAAGCAGAAGCAGATTTCCAGTCAACCAAGGCAAAAGCTGAAAGTTTTAAACGTCAATTGGCACTGATCAATATCAATGCGGATCAGCTGAAGCCAGAAAATATCCGTTCCAAAGTGCCTGTTTTTTCTCCGATAGCTGGTTTTATAGAGGGGATTTCCTTAGTGCAGGGATCGTATTTGGATGTAGCCGGAAAGGCGATGACCATTTTCAGCAGGGAGCACGTGCATATAGAGCTGGTGGTTTTTGAGAAGGATGCAGCAAAGATTCACAAAGGGCAAAAAGTGGAGGTTACCATTCCGGATTTGCCAGGGAAAGTATTGGAAGCAGAAGTATTCGTCGTAGGACAATCGATTAATAATGACCGACAGATCAATGTTCACGCGGATTTACGTAATGAGGCGGATGAAGCTTATCTAGTACCGGGAATGTTTTTGGAAGCCAAGTTGCTGTTAGATCCCAAGGATGCTTGGGTGGTTCCATCGACTGCGGTGGTGATGTCAGAGGGACAAAGCTATGTGCTGGTGCAGCGGGAAAATACAGAAACAGGATTCAGATTGGAGAAAGTCGCAGTGAAAACAGGATTGGAAAATGAAGGAATGACAGAGCTTTTGCCAAACGATGGATTGGATGAAAAAACGGTGATTTTGACCCATGGCGGGTTTAATCTGCTGCCTTGATTTATTTAACTGGAATGTTTTTAACCGCACAGTCCACAGAGGATAACAGAGAGAGCGCAACTTAGAGTTGCGCTGCTTCTCCAGAAGCAGAACTTTAGGCTATCTGTCCCGGCCGGACAAACTATGGGTAAGAAGAAAAACCACAATAGGCCGTGCCGTCAGGGCACTAAGGGATAGGGTTGTGAATAGTTCAACCCCGTTGGGTTTGGGTTTCCCTACCACATGTTGCCATTTCCATGGGTGCAGTGGCTATTCATGGATAGATCCCCACCACGGCGGGCAGGCATTTCAGGATCATAAATAAAAATCGCTTTTATTATTGGATGTAGGTTTGTTCAAGGCGCGAGAAAGAGATTCACTTAATGTATGAATAGTTTTTGATTTTGGGGAAAGTCCAAAGATTGTATTCTTGGAATTATTTGACAAGTCATTTGAGAAGATTGGGGAGTTTAATGTGTCGGGAATTGAGGTTGAATTAGGTTTGTTTCTCATCACAGTAGAAGGTAAAATCTTAATACAGTCCTCTGAAGATCCTGACGAGGATACGTTTAAGTATTATTTGATAGCTGTTGATTCGGTATGATTTAAGTACCAAACAAGTTGGAGGGAAGGCTTTTGGACTTTATCTTAAAGTTCTCAAACCTAACATAACCCATGAATACCTCAGATTCCCGCAGGGATTTTCTCAAGAAATCCGCCTTGCTCGGCACAGGACTTAGCTTGGCAGGAAGTGCCTCGCTTCCCGCTTTTGCAGAAGTAGCCAAATCCAAAAACAAGCTACCTGCCTGGAAAGGCTTTAATCTCCTCGATTTTTTCTCCCATGATCCTAGTGGCGGAAGACGGACCAAACCAGAATACGTAAAATGGATAGCCGATTGGGGATTTGATTTTGTGCGGATTCCTATCTCATATCCGAGTTACTTGGATATAGATCGCTCCCGTCCGATTCTACCGGAGGAGTTATTGAATTTCGATGAAAGTCGCTTGAAGAAAGTGGATGAGCTCGTACAGCGATGCCTAGATCAGGGTCTGCATGTGAGTTTGAATTTGCACCGAGCACCAGGCTTTTGTATCAATGCCGGCTTCATAGAACCATATAATCTCTGGAAAGATCAGGAAGCGCTGGATGCATTCTGTGCACATTGGGAGATGTGGGCAATGAGATACAAAGGTATTTCCAAGAAGAAATTGAGCTTTGACTTGGTTAATGAACCTTATCAGCGTCTCGATCCAAATGATCAGCACAGCCCAGGTGGGCCAGTTGATATGCTGGATTATCATCGTGTGGCTGAAGCGGCTCTGGACACCATCAAATCTGTGAAAAAGTCCCGATTGGTGATCGCCGATGGAAACGGTGGAGGAGGTACGGCAATGCCTGAGTTAGCGGATCTGGATCTGGCGCAAAGTTGCCGTGGATATCATCCTTTCCCTATTTCGCACTATAAAGCTGGATGGGTGTATAAGGATCCGGAAAGCGTACCACCTGTAGATTGGCCATTGATGCAGGGAGAAAGAGTATTGGGGATCGATAATATTCGTGAATACTATGCTCCATGGAAAGCCTTGGTGGATCAGGGGATTGGCGTGCATTGTGGAGAATGTGGTTGCTACAATGAGACTCCTCACGATGTCTTCTTGAGTTGGTTTGGCGATGTGCTTACGGTATTGAAGGAGAATGGAATTGGTTTTGGAATCTGGGAGTTTTCAGGGGCTTTTGGAGTAATGAATTCTGGCCGAAAAGATGTGGAATACGAAGATTGGTATGGAGAAAAGTTGGATCGGAAGTTTTTGGAATTGCTTAGAGCGCAGATTTAAAGGATGAATATCCTCTTAATTCATAGTAGGTTCGTGGGATCAACGGTTAGGGTTCGACTTAACCTATTCCTCCTCCCTAGTTAACGTGGTGTACTTTGAAAATCTAAAATTCCAGAAAGTGCTGAAAATTTATTGAAATCAAACCTTCACTTAATAGCGCATTCTGGACAGCTGCCTTGGGTGAGAGTGTTTACTCATGGGAAGAATGGAGGGAAAGATTATGAATTGCTATGTACAATTGATCAGAAGGACTTTGCGAAGCTCGAGAAGCATCCAGATATTCACTTCATAAGGTCATATCACGAAATCAGAAGAAGGCAAGTATCTGGTGACTAAAAGCGGAGCAGCAGTTCAGAATAAAGTGCAGAGTTGGAGACATTTTCAGAAAAAATAAAAGCTTTGGTTAAAGCTTGCCTTGCCTGCAGTAAGGTCCACAGACTTTGATCAAAGTACGTCAGTGATATAAAGTAAAAAACCTCTTCAAAATCAATTGAAGAGGTTTTTTTATAA
>NZ_MSSW01000110.1 GCF_002150685.1 Algoriphagus antarcticus | reverse complement strand
ACTAAAGCAATTCTAATATTAGCTATTAAACCCACGCAAAATTAAACTGGATTGTAGGCTATCTCTAAAAGCATCATTAGCTGATAAATTCTGCTATTGTAATGAATACCGAGTGTTGTCTAAAGCAATATCCTTTCTCCGTATACCTTTTCTGGCATTTTAAAATTATTCCAAAAAATATTTAAAAGACTTTTAGAGATATATTTTACCAGAAATCAAAATATAATTCCGAAACAAGTGGAAAATTTATTCAGATTTAGAAAAATGCAATGAATTGCCTGAATTATTGAAGATTAAATAATGCAGGAGGCAAATAATTAATTTTGATATTAAAAATCACCACTTTACATTTGGCACATGTTAAACACAGCAGACAAATATTTTAGCTTCTTTTACTTTTATTTTCGAAGACAAAATCGAATCGGAGTTGTGTATTGCCTAGCTTAAACTAAAAAGAAAATACAACATACAAAGCCCGATTCGAAAGAGTCGGGCTTTTTTCATTTAAAGCTCAGTATTATGAAAGAACACAAGCAAATCAAAGATTGGGGCCTAGGACTAAAAGGCCCAACCATTATCGCAGGGCCTTGCTCCGCAGAGACACCAGAGCAAATCGAGCAGATTTGTATCGAGATGAAGGAAAACAATGTAATCCCTTCTATGTTCCGTGCCGGAATCTGGAAGCCAAGAACCAGACCGGGAAGCTTTGAAGGAATAGGTGAGGAAGGACTGAAATGGATGGAAATCGTTCGTCACCATCTGAATATCCCAATCACGGTGGAGGTGGGAAATGCAGCTCACGCTGAAATCGCCCTTAGAAACAATGTGGACGTTGTCTGGGTAGGTGCAAGAACTACCGTTAATCCATTCGCTGTGCAAGAAATTGCTGACGCTTTGAGAGGAACTGACATTCCGGTGATGGTGAAAAATCCAATGAATCCAGATCTTGATCTTTGGATTGGAGCTTTGGAAAGATTCCATGCAGTTGGGCTTACTAAATTGGCAGCTATTCACAGAGGTTTCTCTGATGCTTACGACAAGCGATACAGAAACAAGCCAAATTGGTCTATGCCAATGCACTTGAAGCGGGTATGGACTGGAATGGAAGTAATCAATGACCCTTCGCACATCGTAGGGAAAAGAGATGGAATTCTAGAAATCTCTCAGAAGGCGATGAACTTCGGTTTAGATGGATTGATGATCGAAACGCATCACGATCCAGACAAAGCTTGGTCTGATGCTAAGCAGCAGGTAACTCCAGCTCGTTTGAAAGAGATCTTAGATGCGATTGAATTCAAGAGACCTCTAGAATCTGAGCAACCAAGTGAGCGTCTCAACGACTTGAGAAGAGCTGTTGACCACATGGATGATCAATTGTTGGATATCCTTCAGGAGAGATTCGCGGTAATCGATCAGATCGGTGCGCACAAAAGAGAGCATCACCTTTCCGTATTTCAGTCTGATCGCTGGAAAGAAGTAATGGAAAGCCGTACTCAAAAGGGTGTTGCAAAAAATCTAAGCGAAAAATTCATGAAGGAGTTGCTTTATTGTATTCACGAAGAGTCTGTAAAGCGCCAGGAAAAGCAGCTTAGAGCGGCTGATACAGTGAAGAAGTAAAAAGTAAATTTGAATAGCAGTACTAACTTAAACTTTTCGATTCTTGACTGTTTTGACCGAAGTCCGAAGACCGATGACCGAAGTCGCCTTACAGAAGACATGAAAGGAATAGAAGAACTCAAGATTTCAGAACATACTCTTGTTTTAAGGAGTAGCTATTCAGAAAAAGTAAATATATAATCACTGAGCTAATTCAAGTCTGAGGGGAGGGACTTCTCTCTCCTTAGACTTTTTTATCCTAATTTTAGTCTCAGTAAACTCCCGTCTTCGTGAACTCAATTATCTTTTCTGAAAACGCATCTGTTGATTTGACCGCTGTGCTCGGCGAACTCAAATTCTCAAGTCTTTTTATTCTGACAGATGAAAATACCAAGGAGCATTGCCTCCCTTTAATTGAAGAAGTTTTCCCTTCCAACAGCACTTTTCTGACGATTGATTCTGGGGAAAAGAACAAGACTATCGCTACCTGCCTGACAATCTGGGCAGCGATGACCGAAGCTCAACTTGACAGAAAAGCGCTTTTCCTAAATATTGGAGGAGGAGTTTTGGGCGATATGGGCGGTTTTTGCGCTAGCATATACAAAAGAGGCATCCGCTTTATCAATATGCCCACTACCCTACTTTCTCAGGTGGATGCAAGTGTGGGTGGAAAATTGGGAGTGGATTTCGAAGGGTTGAAAAATCACCTGGGTGTTTTCAACGAACCCGAAACAGTCATTGTAGCATCCGAATTCCTGAAGACTTTACCTGAACAAGAACTCAGATCTGGCTATGCCGAGATCATCAAGCATGGCTTGATTCGAGACAAAAAATATTTCGAAAGTCTGGATTTTGAGCACTGGCAACAATCCAATTGGAAACCACTCATCCATCATTCTGTTGAGATCAAAAAAACAGTGGTCAACCAAGATCCAAAAGAAGCTGGCTTGCGCAAAATCTTGAATTTTGGGCACACGATCGGTCATGCTTTTGAAACTTACTTTTTGGATGGACCAAGACATTTATTACATGGAGAGGCTATTGCTGTCGGCATGATTTGCGAGGCTTGGCTCTCACATAAGAAACTAGACCTTTCGATGGCAGAAGTGAAGCAAATTCAGTCTGCATTTTTGAGAGTGTATGGCAAAGTAGAAATCCTTGAAACTGACCTTCCGGCAGTTCTCGATTTTTGCCTGCAGGACAAAAAGAATGAAGGCAAAGAACTGATGTTTTCTTTGCTCAGTTCTATCGGCGATTGCACTTACAATATTCCTGTCACCCGAGCCGAAATCCGGGACGCAATCCACTATTACCAAAATTTACCTCAGACCTAATTACCTCCTATTTTGACTACTGACACCAAAGAAAGCATTCATCTGGCTCAAAAAACAGATTTTTCGACCACCCATATCCCACTTCCTTCTTCCAAAAGCGAGTCCAATCGTGTGCTCATTATTGATGCATTGACAGAAGGAAAAAACAAATTGAGCAATCTTGCCGAAGCGCGTGATACCCAGACGATGATTAGTTTGCTGAAGAAAAACCCTCCACTTTACGATGTGTTGGATGCTGGGACGACGATGCGGTTTTTGACTGCCTACGCTGCGATCACCAACCAAAACAAGGTCATGACGGGAACGGCACGCATGTGCGAGCGTCCTATCGGGATTTTGGTCGATGCCTTGAGAACTGTGGGAGCGGAAATTCATTATTTGGGTGTGGAAGGCTATCCACCGATGGCGATTCACGGACTTCCTCAGCAGAAAAGCGACAAGGTGAAAATCCGTGGGGATGTTTCCAGCCAATATATTTCCGCGATGTTAATGATCGCTCCTTTATTGCCAAAAGGATTGGAAATAGAATTGGAAGGCAAGGTTGGTTCTCGTTCTTATATAGAAATGACATTGGATTCGATGTCACAATTTGGAATCAATTTCACTTGGAATGACAATAAAATCTCAGTTCCGCATCAAGCTTATCAGCCTACCACTTTCGCAGTAGAAAGTGATTGGTCAGGAGCAGGATACTGGTTTAGCTTATTGGCTTGCGCAGATTCTGGCGAGCTTTTTCTTTCTGGTTTGAAAGAAAACAGTCTTCAGGGTGATTCCGCCGTGGTAGAAATAATGGGTCAATTAGGAGTGAAAAGCACCTTTCAGGACGGAGGCGTTTTATTGAGAAAACAGCCAATGAAAGGATTGAAATCCTGGGACTTCACTCATTGTCCAGACCTTGCTCAAACGATCGCTGTGACTTGCGCAATCTTAGGTCAGAACGCGACTTTCACAGGATTGGAAAGTTTGAAGATCAAGGAGACTGATAGGATTTATGCCTTGCAGCAAGAACTGGCAAAGTTCAATGCCGATTTGAAGGAGATCGAACCTGAAGTGTATCAGGTGATTCCATCTGTGACCATGCCTGTTGAAGTGAAAATCCACACGTACGAAGATCATAGAATGGCGATGGCATTTATGCCGTTGATCACCAAAACCCGCGTAAGCATAGAAGATCCTTCTGTGGTGAATAAATCTTATCCAAGTTTCTGGAAACATTGCCAGCTTGCAGGGATTTCCATCGTCAGCCAATCTTAATTTATGAGTACCCTAAAAATAGCCATTCAGGGCGTTCCTGGCTCTTTTCACCATCAAGTTGCGCTACGCAATTTCGGCGAAGTTATAGAAATCCTGGATTTCACCACCTTCGAACCTGTAGCCAGAGCCGTGGCAAATGGCGAAGCTGACTTTGCCGTGATGGCAATTGAGAACTCGATTGCAGGTGCTATTCTACCAAATTATGATTTGATTGACCGCTATGAATTGAGCATTCGAGACGAATATTACCTTCCTATCGGTCATCAATTTATGGCGCTTCCGGGACAGTCAATTAAGGACATTACCGAAGTTCGTTCCCATCCTATGGCACTTTTGCAGTGCAAGGCTTTTTTTGTGCAGCATCCTCATATCCAACTCAAAGAAGACACAGACACCGCTTCAGTGGCGCGTGATATTGCTGAAGGAAATTGGAAAGGTATTGCGGCAATTGCTTCAAGTATTGCTGCTGGAATCTATGGTATGGAGATCATCGCTCCCGATATTCAGACGGTGAAAAGCAATTTTACCCGTTTCATAATCCTTCAAAAGGAATCTGTAAGACCAGCAGTTTCAGTCAATAAAGCATCAATAAAAGTTACCATTCAAAACCAAAAAGGCGGACTGGCCAAATTGCTGACTTTGATCTCAGAAGTAGGGATTGATTTGAGCAAAATCCAGTCGATTCCAGTAATCGAAAAACCTTGGGAATATGCGTTTTTCATCGACTTGGTTTTTGAAGATCATGCCATTTTCTCAAAGACAATTGAGGAAATTCGAGCTAGCTTTGGTGAAGTGAAAATTTTTGGAGAATACATAAGTAGAAAATGAGATATTTATTTGCCATCATACAACAACACTGATTTTCCCTGTTTTGGTGAACGGATGACCGATGATGGATGACAGATAACCCAAGTAGCCGAAACCTCCCGATAACCATCGGAATTAACCAATCCTATGAAGCTCTTTTCCTTTTAGCATTAGAAAAGAGATAAAAATATAAACACAAGAATAAATACATGAAGGGCTTTGCAGATCGAGTAAGCAGCGTAGAGGAATATTACTTTTCCGCAAAACTCCGTGAGGTAAATCAGATGATTGCCGAAGGAAAACCTGTCATCAACCTGGGAATTGGCAGTCCGGATTTGGCACCGGACAAGAAGGTAATTGATGCTCTAAAAAGTACCGCAGACAATCCTCAGGCTCATGGTTATCAAAACTATCAGGGTATCCCTGAGCTGAGAACTTCTATCGCAAATTTCTATTCCAGAGAATATGGAGTTAGCCTAAACCCAACTAAGGAGATACTTCCAATGATGGGGTCCAAAGAAGGGATTATGCATCTAAGCATGACGTTCTTGAATCCCGGAGATGAAGTTTTGATCCCAAATCCTGGCTATCCTACCTATACTTCTGTCACCAATTTGCTGGGTGCACAGCCAATTTATTACTCCATTGACTTGGCAACAGCAGGCAGACCAAATCTAGAGGAACTGGAAAATCAGGACTTGAGTAAAGTAAAACTCATGTGGATCAATTATCCGCATATGCCAACTGGCGCTCCGGGGAGCAAAGCTATTTTGCAGGAATTGGTGGCTTTCGCCAAAAAGCATGAGATCGTGTTACTCCATGACAATCCTTACAGTCATATCCTTACAAAGGAGCCGATCAGTATTTTGTCAATTCCCGGAGCTAAAGATGTTGCGATGGAGCTTAATTCCCTGAGCAAGGCTTTCAATATGCCGGGCTGGCGAGTGGGGATGCTTGTAGGTAGGGAGGATTGGATAGCCAAAGTATTGAAGGTAAAAAGCAACATGGATTCAGGGATGTTTTTGGGAATTCAAAAAGGAGCAATTGCAGCCTTGAACTTAGGCGAAAGTTGGTTTTCTGATATTGAAAGCACATATCAAAGTCGCAGAAAGTTAGTCTGGAAGCTGGCTGATAAACTTCACTTGACCTATGACACCAAAGCCGCCGGTCTATTTATCTGGTGCAAAGTGCCTGATGGAAAATCTGCTGATCAAGTTGTGGACGAGCTTCTTTACGAAAGAAATATATTTATCACTCCAGGAAAAATCTTTGGTTCGGAAGGGGAAAACTATGTGCGTTTTTCGCTTTGCATGCCTGAGTTTAAAATCCTGGAAGCAATAAACCGTATCAAATAATCTGTATGTACGCTATTCTGCCAGTAAGCGAATTCTCTTTGATCAATGGGTTGGATGACCGAAGACCGAAGTAAACCAGAATTCAAGGTGTTTTTGAATTTTTGATCCTATAAATTTTCTACTTTCAAGATTCCGTATAATCACATTAAATAATATTATTATCAGCAATTCCCCCTACTTTCAAAAAGTTGACTTCGTAAGCTAACGGATATCAAATCGTCTAAAATTCAGTCTATTTATGATCCGTTATTCAGAATGATGTCAGTAGCCTTGATTTATTTGCTTCTTGGACGGAAGATCAGCCAAACGAGGCTGGCCGAAGACGGGTGACCGAAGTGGAGGAAAACCCAGGTTTACTAAGTCCTAAAATGCTTTGAACTGATATAAGTGGGAAAGCGGATATACAATTTAAATAATTAGACATGAACAAATTACATATTATTGGCTTGGGACTTCTAGGAGGCTCTTTTGGCTTAGCCGCAAAGGATAAATTCCCTGAAATTTTGATTACAGGAACTGACTCTGATGAGAAGAACTTGCAGGATGCTTTGAATCTTGGGATTATTCAGGAAGCCAAAGACTCACCAGACGCGGACACAGATATTATCATTTTAGCTACGCCTGCAGACACTTTGGGTGATTTGCTTTTGAAAACTCTGGATCAGATGGGGGAAAATACCTTGGTGTTTGATGTGGGATCTACGAAAGCCAAACTTTGCGCTTTGGTAGCAGACCATCCTAAAAGAAAGCAATACTTGGCAGCTCACCCTATTGCAGGAACTGAATATTCTGGGCCCAAAGCAGCTTTGATGGGACTTTTGGATCGTAAGGTGATGATTATTTGCGATCTCGAAAAGACTGATTTGCAGCTGAAAGAGAAGGCTTACGAGCTTTTCGATGCACTTAACCTAAAGTTGAGATTTATGGATCCTGAGGAACATGATCGTCACTTGGCCTTTGTGTCTCACCTTTCGCATATTTCGTCTTTTATGCTGGGTAAAACTGTCTTGCAGAAAATGGAGGATGAGAAAAACATCTTCGATATGGCAGGATCGGGATTTGCCTCAACCGTACGTTTGGCCAAGTCAAGTCCAGCGATGTGGGCGCCTATTTTCACCGAAAACAAGGATAACATCTTGTCAGCATTGAATGGGTACATTTCTAATTTGACGGAATTCCGCGATAAGATTGCAGCCAACGATGGCCAAGCTTTGTCTAATGATATGACAGAAATCAATAAGATTCGGGATATTCTGGATTTGGAAAAATAAGTTGATTTCGGATTTCGGTCTACGCACGTCATTTGCAGGAGTCAAATGGCGTATATTTTTATCTGGAAATAGATAACCTACTGAAAATTAAATTGGTGAACTGATTTTTAACTTTCAATCGTTAATCTCAGTATCTTAATACTGAATTAGATTTATAAAGATCAAAAAAATGGCACTTCAATATATCCAAGACAAGGATGGTAAAACTACTGGAGTCATAATTCCAATCAAGGAATGGTAATCTCTAAAGGCAAAATATTCAGAATTGAAGGAAGAAAGCGATAATTCAACTGAGTTAGTTTCATGGCAAAAAAAAAATATTGACGAACGACTATCTGATTATTACAATGATCCTGACAACGTCGGTGATTTTGACAAAACAACTGAGGATATCGATCGAGATTTATGAAAGTCAGCTTTGTCAATAGGCCTAAAGTCAAAACTGACATTTTAAAGGCTGTTGGCTATTATAGCGAAATCAATCCAAAGCTAGCAAAGCAATTTTTGTTTCGTATACGTGAAGCCAAGAAACGTATCGCTCAATTGCCTGAAGGTTTCAGATAAAATACAATGAAGTACGGACAATAACACTCAATCAATTTCCTTTTCATATCCATTGCCTATTTGAAAGCTCTAAGAACCAAATAATCATTTTCGCTATCATACATTCGCATCAAAACCCTCAAGATTACTCATTGAGGTGATTATTTACACTAAACGACTCATTATTTTCATCCCAATAAAACCTAATTCTATGAAATATTTTTTCGCACTAGCTCTTCTGCTATTTTCTATGGTCGCATTTTCCCAATCCACCAACCAGTGGACTGCTGTAGAAACTGCCAATTATCCTCTACCCAGACATGAAAACTCATTTGTAGAAAACAATGGAAAGTTTTACCTCCTTGGTGGACGCGGGATAAAACCTATCGAGGAATACGATCTCAAAACCAATACCTGGAAGACTTTGGCGATGGCACCCATGGAATTTCATCACTTTCAGGCCATCTCATTCAAGAATGAAATCTACGTGATCGGAGCATTGACTGGTGGGTATCCTCATGAGACTCCTTTGACGCATTTCCTGATTTTCAACCCAAAAACAAACACTTGGCGGGAAGGTGCGGAAATCCCTGAAGAGAGACGCAGAGGTTCTGCAGGAGTCGTACAGCGTGGTGACAAAATCTACTTGGTTTGCGGAATTGTAGATGGTCATTATGCAGATTTTGTGCCTTGGTTTGATGAATATGACACTAAAACTGGCAAGTGGACCATCTTGCCTGATGCTCCAAGACCGAGAGATCACTTCGGCGCAGTGCTGGTAGAAGACAAAGTCTATGCAGCAGGAGGAAGAACTTCTCATGCTGAAATAGGAAAAGTCTTGGACTTGGTGATTCCAGAAGTTGACTTCTTCGATTTCAAAACTAATTCCTGGAGCACCGTAGCAGCAGATTTGCCAACTCCCAGGGGAGGCACCTCCTCCATCGGAAAAGGACCGTACTTACTCGTAATGAATGGTGAAAGCACAGTACAAGAAAGTTCCCATGCAGAAGTCGAAATTTTGAATACGAGAACAGGTACATGGACAAATCTGCCTGAGTTAAATCAGGGCAGACATGGTACTGGTGTGATATACTATAAAGGTAAACTCTATGTCGCTGCAGGAAGTGCGAAACGAGGTGGCGGGCCTGAACTCAATACAATGGAGGTTTTGGAGTGGAAATGATGTTTAAGAGGATAATCTTGAATTTGAAAATTGAGTATTGATCATTGAAGTTTCCTTTTACATAATTTCTCTTAACTGAATCCGCCTTTTCTCATAACTGGCTTTCCTTTTGAATAGGTATTAAAAGAACTAACTAAACTCACATGAAAAATTATTTAACTATTCTAGTTGCCTTGTTTTTGGCAGTTCCTGTATTCGCACAGGATAACATGACTGTTCCATTGATTGAAGTGGAAGGATTTAGTGAGCGAAAGATAGCTCCTGATGAAGCCTCTTTCCAGATTAATTTGGAAGAAAAAGCAATGAAAGTCACCGATGCTGTTCAAGTGCTAAACAAAAAAACCGAACTACTGGCTAATGCTTTGAAAAAAGCAAAAATTAAAGATTACAAGTTAATCGCTGACAACTACTCTGTTGATGTAAATCGAATCTACAGAAGTGGGGAGCAGCGTGATTCTGGCTACGTTGCCCGTCAGTCGCTGCGCATAATGACCAGTAGCAAAAATGAGGATTTGCAAAAAATTGTTGAATCCATTCAGAACGCAGGTGACATGAGTTTCAATTTGAATTTCCAGATTTCTGAAGCCACAAAGAAATCTTTAGAAAACGAATTGCTTACAGCAGCTTTGAAGGACGCAGAGAGCAGAGCCATGCTTATCGCCCAGACCTTAGGTATAAAATCTATCCGGGTTCATAGAGTGTCTCTAGAGTCTCAGCCAGTAACTTATGCTTACGCAAAAATGGAAATGATGAGAACAAGCGCAGATACAGCTGAAGCACCACCACTACTTAATCCTGATGACCAAAGTATTCAGAAGCGAGTTTATATAAAATACACTTACTAAAACTAAGGCCGCGAAAGCGGCCTTTTCGTAACTTTTTAAGAATAAGCAACTCTAAAAACTCCATCTATTTTTATCTAATGAATGAATCAGATATTAGAAACAAACCTAGGATGCATGGTACTATTGAAGATGAATGTGAGAAAATAGGCTTTACCATGCCTTCAGATCTTTACATTGGGACACTGTTAAAAACATTGGTAGCCAGTAAACCCAGCGGTAACTTCCTAGAGCTCGGAACTGGAATCGGCCTATCGCTATCCTGGATGGTAGATGGGATGGAAGATTGTGGGAATATTATTTCAATAGATAACGACCCGAAACTTACTGGAATAGTGAGCCAACTTTTTAAGCTTGATTCGCGAGTAACCATTCTTTGTCAGGATGGAGCTGAGTGGATTAAAAATTATTCTGGGGATAAATTTGATTTGATATTTGCTGATGCTTGGCCAGGGAAATACAGTGAGTTATATGAAACACTCGCACTACTAAAGGTTGGCGGCTTGTATGTCATCGACGATATGGATGAGCAGCCGAATTGGCCAACAGGTCATGCTGAAAAAGCAAAAAATCTTATCAAAGTATTGGAAGTAAAGAAAGACTTTTGTCTCACAAAAATGAACTGGTCAACAGGTATTATTTTGATGACAAAAATCAAGTAGATAATATCCGATCTGTATGTATGC
>NZ_MSSW01000011.1 GCF_002150685.1 Algoriphagus antarcticus | reverse complement strand
AGTAAGCGAATTCTCTTTGGTCAATGGGTTGGATGACCGAAGACCGGAGTAAACCAGAATTCAAGGTGTCTTTGAATTTTTGATCCTATAAATTTTCTACTGGCAAGATTCCGTGTCATCACATAATACAAACAAAAATTTAACTAAAACAACAAAAATTATGAGTACTACAAAATGGATTATCGACCCTACACACTCTGAAGTTTCATTCAAAGTGAAACACCTTGTGATCTCTACGGTGACTGGGCAATTCAAAGAATTTGAAGGAAATGCAGAAAGCACTTCAGACGATTTCGTAGGTGCAACTGTATCTTTCACTGCAGACATCAACAGTATCGATACGAATCAAAAGGACAGAGACAATCATTTGAAATCTGCTGATTTTTTCGATGCAGCAAATCATCCAAAATTGACCTACGCTGGAAAAATCACGAATGATGGCGGTGATTATAAACTAGTTGGTGATTTGACATTGAGAGAAACTACTAAAAATATTGAATTTGATGTTGATTTCGGTGGTGTAGCGGGTGATCCATATGGTCAAATCAAAGCTGGTTTTGAAATTGAGGGAAAAATCAATAGGAAGGAATTCGGCCTTTCTTGGTCTGCAGTGACCGAGGCTGGAAGCATAGTCGTTAGTGATCAAGTTCGTTTGATTTTGAGCGTTCAGCTTGTAAAGCAAGCTTAATAAGAAAAAGATCTTTGAGTTTTTTTTAAATCTCAAAGGTCTAAATTAGTCTACGTAGCTCTTTTTAAAACCAACCTCGGTCATATAGGAGTTAAGGTTTAAATATTTCAATAAACATTTCCCCAGACAATCATGAAACCATTAATCTCAGGAATCCATCATATCACTGCGATAGCTGGCAACCCACAAGCAAATATTGATTTCTACACCGGAATCCTTGGATTGCGACTGGTGAAAAAGACCATCAATTTCGATGCACCTGGTGTCTATCATTTCTATTTTGGAGATGAGTTGGGACGACCAGGAACTGTATTTACCACCTTTCCATTTACTGGCGCCCGTAAGGGAGCTAAGGGAGCTGGCGAAGTTACTTATACAGCCTTTTCAATCCCATCTGGGGCATTGGAATATTGGATTGCGCGATTGAAAAAATACGGATTACCTATTTCTGATGTGCTGACGCGATTCGGTGATAAGTTGATTCGATTCGAAGATCATGACAGCATGGGGATTGAGTTGGTTGCCAATGATCAGGATAATAGAACTGGTTGGTCTTATGGGCAGGTGCCAATTGAGCACTCCATCAAAGGCTTCTATGGAGCTACCTTGAATCTACGGTCAAAGGATTTGACTGAAAAGTTGCTTACCGAGCATATGGATTATCGATTTATAGGAGAGGAAAATGGTAGATTCCGATATGGTACCGCTGGAAAGCCCGGAGATATAGTTGACATCGTATTAGATAACTCAGGAAAAAGAGGTGTACAAAGTGCGGGAACTGTTCATCACATAGCTTTCAGAACTGAGAATGCCACAACACAGCTTCAAGTTCAGGGAATTTTGATGGAAAATGGTTATCAAGTAACTGAGGTAAAGGATAGAAATTATTTCACGTCCATCTACTTCCGTGAACCTGGAGGAGTTCTTTTCGAAGTCGCCACAGATGAGCCTGGCTTTGCGATTGATGAGGACGAAGCTCACTTGGGCGAGTTGATCAAATTGCCAGAATGGGCTGAACCTAATCGCGAAAAACTAGAAGAGAGTTTGACTCCAGTGAAGCTAAATGTAGAATCCTATGACTAAGATAAAAACAGCAGGAATTTCATTGTCAAAAGCTAAGAAAGCTGCGATTCTCATTCACGGAAGAGGAGCAAATGCAGGTAGTATTCTCTCACTAGCAAAACACCTGAAGCTGGATGATTATGCGCTTTTGGCTCCAGAATCAGATGGAGGTAGCTGGTATCCATATAGTTTTTTGGCCCCAGATGAATCTAATAAAGTGGCTTTGAAAGATTCGCTAGAGACGATAAGAGAAGCTTGGGACCAAATAGTTGAAGTTGGTATTACTCCTGAAAATGTTGTGCTTATTGGCTTTTCTCAAGGAGCTTGTCTAAGCCTAGAGTTTGCTGCGCAAAATGCCCAAAAGCTCAAAGGAGTGATTGCCTTTACTGGTGGATTGATTGGTGAGAAGATTCAGAAAGAGAAATATTCTGGAGATTTTAGTGGAACAAGGATCTTCATTGGAAGCAGTGAAAAAGACTTCCATGTCCCACTTTCAAGAATAAAAGAATCAGAAACCCTACTGAGCAGGATGGGGGCGAAAGTTAAATTATTGATTTTCAAAGACTCAAATCATACCATCCGTGAGGAGGAAATGGATTGGGTAAATGGAAATATATTGTAATAGGTTTTCTTAATTCGAAAAATCCTCTGGCAGTTTGTCAGAGGATTTTTTTGGAAATTCACTTTTTAACCGCTTAGGCACGCAGGTTTTCGCAGAGAGCACAATTGAGGAGCTTATCGATTTTGAGAAAAGGGTTGAAAGCCTTAGATACCCGATGCCAGCTCGATAGGGCTGGGTTGTAAAAGGAGCAATTTATGTTCAAAAGCTCGGAAAGAGCGAAGTATTATTGCCTTGCTTCCTAGTTCTCCATAAGCTGGACGAATGATTAATTTAATCTCAAAGAAAAAAATCAAATTTTCAATCATTTTAAGAGGTTTTAATCACAATCCATGCTAAAAATTATCTTGTAATCAACTGATAATAAAACAAATGTGAGTCATATTTTGAAATTACTCAACGTATTGAGTAATTTTACTCAGGATAAAGAGTAGAAAGCATGAGCTATCAGCGTTCAGAGAAAATTCAGATACAAAAACGTCTTCACGATGAGCCTAGAATGTTCATCCAAGTGATCTATGGCCCTCGACAAGTTGGTAAAACTACCCTCGTGCGTCAGATTATGAAAGATATTAATTGGCAGCATACGCTGGTAGCAGCCGATGCAGTCCCGGCGACAGATAAGGTATGGATAGCACAGCAATGGGAAAATGCTCGAGTGAAGCAAAGTGCATCTCCTGATGTTCCTTATATTTTGGTGATCGATGAAGTACAGAAAATTGACAATTGGAGCGAGCAGGTCAAAGCCGAATGGGATAAGGATACTGCGGAGGAGCGTGATATCCGTGTGGTGTTGCTTGGCTCTTCTAGATTAATGCTGCAGCAAGGGCTTACCGAGTCATTGGCTGGCAGATTCGAATCTACTTATTTGGGACATTGGTCTTACACGGAAATGAAAGAAGCTTTCGGACTTTCACCAGAAGAGTTTATCTGGTTCGGTGGCTACCCTGGAGCCATTCTCCTAAAAGAAGATGAAGATCGTTGGAAGAATTATGTGCGGGATGCACTTTTGGAGACGAGTATCTCTAAGGATATTCTCATGTTGACTAGGGTGGACAAACCCGCACTTATGAAGCGTCTTTTCGAGCTTGGCTCG
Organism: Algoriphagus antarcticus; assembly: GCF_002150685.1. Lineage (GTDB taxonomy): Bacteria > Bacteroidota > Bacteroidia > Cytophagales > Cyclobacteriaceae > Algoriphagus > Algoriphagus antarcticus. Next base: position 100,656 of record NZ_MSSW01000011.1, on the reverse strand, counting down.
GCATATTCTGGACAGGTTCTTAGCTTCACTAAGATCATGGGGCAGCTTGCTGATGCTGGAAATACCACTACACTTGCCAATTACCTCGAACTTTTGAGTGAGGCTGGTTTGCTGAGTGGATTGAAAAAGTACAGTCCCAATTTAGTTCGGAAACGCTCTTCCAGCCCAAAATTCATGGTGCACAATACTGCGATTATGTCTGGTATTTCTAATGAAACCATGGATACTCTTCAAGCTGACCATAGGGCATGGGGTCGCTGGGTGGAATCTGCCGTAGGTGCTCACTTGATGAATCAGGCGTTCAAAGAGCGAAAGTTGCACATCTATTATTGGCGGGAGGGAAATGACGAAGTAGACTTCGTGGTTGAGTATAAAAAGCGTGTGATCGCTCTGGAGGTTAAGACTTCAAAGGTCGGTGGATTGACAGGCATGAATGCTTTCAAGAATACCTATCATCCAGAGAAATCGTTAGTCATCGGTACAGATGGAATTCCGTGGGAGGAATTCTTGCAGGTGGATGTGCTAGATCTATATAGTTAAAAAGACAGTCGAATGACTGTCTTTTTTTGCTAATAATTATCTCGTAAAACACTGATATTCAATTTATAATGATGCTTTTTACTATTTTACTCAACATACTGAGTAAATTTACTCAATGCATTGAGTAAAAGATTTGATCAGAAAGAATAACTCACCTGTGAGCCTCGCTCTGGATCTAACTCCACATTGGCAAAGACTCCGATTTCATGCTGCAGATCTTCCACATGGCTGATGATTCCTACGATTCGGTTTTCATGGCGGAGTGATTTGAGTGTTTCAAAAACCACTCGAAGCGCATTCTTATCCAAAGCTCCAAAGCCTTCATCCATAAAGAAAAAACTTTGATCTGCCTGATTTAGTGCTTTTACTTTTTCTGCCAAAGCCAAAGCCAGACAAAGCGATGCTTGGAAAGTTTGTCCACCCGAGAGTGTTTTTAGCAAACGTTTTTTACCTCCATTTAAGTAGTCAATCACCCAAAACGTATTGTTATCGTCGATATCCAGACTGAGTTGGTTTTTGCAAAGTTTCATAAAACGTACATTTGCAGTATTGCAAAGTTCTTTGAGGTAAATAGAACTCACAAACTTCACAAACCCGCTACCTCGGAACATATTGTCCAATTCTCTGAGATAGCTTTCTCTGATTTCCAGTTTTGCATAATCAGTCTGCAAAACTTTCTTTTCAGCTAGTTTACTATTTGTTTCCTGAATCTCCTTATTGAGTAAAAGTGCCTGATTTTGGAACAACTCAGCATTGATTTTCAAGTTTTCAAATAGGGCAGAAAGCTCCTGAAAAGCCTGCTCCGAGAAATCAACTACGCCATCTTCAGCCTCCAATTCCTGAATTCTAATTTCTGCAATGGCTAATTTTTGATCGAATTGGGAAATTTCGCGAGCAACTTTCTCCGCGTCAATCGAATGCTGGAATATGCGGATTAGCTTCGCCTCATCGGTAAAATCATGCTGAACCTTCAGCGATTCAAAATCAGAATTTAGCTTTTCTAGCTTGGTCGAGCTTTGATCACGAAGCTGGGTGAAATTGACCAAGTCGGCCAAATTCTTGTCCGATACACTTCGTTTTTCACGCAAGTGCTTTTGCTTCCCTTCTAGCGATTGGATTGCTTCTTCTATGTCTTTTTCTACTTTGTCTATAGCCAATTGGATTTGCTCTGATTCTTTGGTAAAGAATTGCTTACAAAACGCCATATCTCTGATTTCTTCTTTCTTAGAGGAGATATGGGAGAGGACTGTTTGCAGTTTCAACTGAGCCTGCTGCAACTCTTTTTCAGATTGATCTATTAGAATCCTGTCAGCATCCCAGTTTTTACGTAGTACTTTCACTTTTTGCAAAAGGGTTTCGCGAGATTGACTGCTGTGCTCTATCGCATGAATTTTCGCCAAAAGACCTTCATGTGAATCTATTCCACTCTGAGCAAGATTGGTTTTTATTGAAGTAAGACTCTGTTTAGTTTCTTGTATTTCAGTGTTTATGGAAGCAATATTTTTCTTATGATTATCTAGCTGGAAAGTCAATTCATTTAAATTGGATCGGGATGTCTGTATCTTTTCCAGTAGGAGCTTAGCTTCTAAGATTTCATTAAACTTCTGTTCTAGTGTACTTTCTCCATCGCTCTCCAAAGGATTTGGATGCTCCATTGCTCCGCAGAGTGGACAAGGTTCTCCCTGATGAAGAAGATGAACATGTGTTGCAAGTCCCTGCTTTTGCATCAAGAGATCGCGTTGTGACTCTAATTCTTGAATAGACGTCTTCTGAGATGTGATCCAAGTTTCGAAAGTTTCCTCTGAGTGAGGAATTATACTTTTTAGTTGGTCTATTTTGGTTTGAATAGTTTTTACTTCCTCATTTATTTCATTTGATTCTAATTGAAATTTATTCAGTTGATTTTCGAGTTGTCTCCAGTCTTTAGCAGAACTCATCAGATGTGCTAAAACTGAGCTATCTGTGGTACTAATATTTTCAGCTTCGCCTTCTAGCTCATTGATTTTTGTTTCCAATGCCTTTTGAGATTGCTTTTTGCTTTCTATAATCGGTTGCAAATTGGCGAAGCTAGAATTGGCTGTTTCACGTTGAGTTTCCAGTTTTTGAATTTCTATGACTTTCTTCAAGTCGCGTATCTTTCCCTCCCGCTGCGGTCTTTCCTTATTTTTTGCTTTCAGATCTGCTTCTTGCTCTTCCAGCTCAGCAACTTCTTTGGCAAATTCAATTTTGAAACGCTCACAATCTATCACACTTACTCTATACTTTTCAAAATCAGCTTTGGTATCACGAATTTGTTCCCAAACTGGCCGGAGATAGGTTTTCGCTGTTATGAATTCTGAATGAAGCAGACGTTGCTTCTCTATTTCAGGGCGCTGCAATCCAAGATTTTCCAGTTCTACTTTGAACTTGAGTAATTGCTGGCTTTTAATTCTTAGGTTTTCTTGAAGTCGAATTTCTGTTTCTGCAATTTTTAGCTTGAATGATGCTTCCGTAGACTGTGTTTTTAGCTCAGAAAATTTACTTTGCTTTTCTGTCAGAACTTCTTCTGAAAATCCTTCCAGTCCCTGCAACTGAGTTTCCAGTCGGATTTTCTGCTCCTTTACCGCTTTTAGAAGAATGCCAGTTTTGAATGAAAGGTCAAAACGCTCCAGTCCAAAAAGCTCCTTCATCATCTTAGCTTGATCGAGCGGCTTTTGATCGATGAATTCACGGAATTTTCCCTGAGGAATAATTATAGTCTGCTTGAAATGCTCCTTTTTCATACCGACGATCTCCTCAGCTCTTGCAGAAATCGGCTCCCAGTTCCCATCTATTTTTTCGTAAAAAGTATGTTCGGCTGGTCTGATGTCATCAAAGTTTTTAGGATTTCTTTTTGCGGAATAGCGAGCCAAATAGGTTTTTGCATTATTTCTTCCTGAGCTGAATTCGAAATTCAGAAGTAGCAAATCGCTCTGAAGATTGACCATACTATTCTTTTCCCCTCGATCAGAAAGTCGTTCAGTACTGCCATAAAGCGCTAAAAGTATAGCTTCCAAAATGGAAGATTTCCCGCTTCCCACTGCTCCAAAAATCCCAAACAGTCCCGCTGCTGTCAACTTATCAAATTCTATCGTCTGCTTCTCTTTGTAGGAATACAATCCCTGAATATCGAGTTTAATAGGAATCATACTTCTTCGTTTTGGCTGATTACTTCTTTGAAAATCGTGAGTAATTCCTCATTAGGCTCCTGGCCTTTGTCACTTTCGTAGAAAAGCTTGAAGAGACTCTCCATGTCTTTGCCTAGGTCTTCCACCTGCAAACTTTGATTTTCGCGACCCAAAGGATTTTTGATTTGGGGAATCAAGTTGACGATTCCGTCATTGGCTTTCATGATTGCTTTTCTGGTTGCTGCCTCAATTGAGCTTTCCGTGACATATGTCAATTCCACAAAGCAATAGGGATTTTCTTCGAGCCAAGCTAAGGTATCTGGTAGGTTATCGAAGGTTTTGCGATAAAGCGGTCTTCCCTCAGTTAATCCAATTGGACTGAAATTCACGGGTTGTCCAGGCTCAACTTCAATAATTACCACCTGTTTTTGTTGTTCAGCTTCGCTAAATGAATAGGCGAGTGGCGAACTGGAATAGATAACAGGGCAGTGCTCGTGTCCGACAGCATGATAGCGATGCAAATGACCCAAGGCTGCATATTGGATTTGTGAAGGGATGTTTCTAGTGTATAGTGCTTGAGTACCGCCTACATGGAGAATTGGTCGCTCGGATTCAGGTTCAGGCTCTTGTTTTTCTCCTTCTTTCATAAAGAAAAAATGTCCTGCAAAGAGATTTACGCCTTGGTCATCACAATACTGATCAGCTATTTTCTTCCAATTTGCTCCCATCAGATTGCGGAATTCCTCTTCACGATCTCCTTCACCGAGGTAGGTTTTCATTGACACCTCATTTGCATAGGGAGCTAAAATAAAGCGAACTGGAAAATCGAATTGAGGGAGTTTCATTTCCACAAAACCTTCTGCGGATTGTGTGATTTCTATGCCATTGTCAAGTTTACCAGTTGGGATGACGGTATCATATTTCCCATAGAAAAAGATACCCATTTCTCTGGCCAGTGGATCGGGAGCTTCTACGAACTGTATGCTGTCATGATTTCCTGAGATGGCGATAATTGGCCGCTTTCCACCATTAGTCAGTCTGCGAAGTGACTTGTAAAGTAATTCTACTGCCTCGTGACTGGGGTTGAAGGTGTCAAAAATATCACCAGCAAGTACTACCAAATCAACATTTTCCCGATCGGCGATGCTTCTGATTTCTTCCAAAACCAATTTTTGCTCTTCCAGTCTGGAGAATTCCTGAAGTCTCTTGCCCAAATGCCAATCTGCCGTGTGGAGGATTTTGATCATGTGTTTGTCTGAAAATGTATATTATTCTCTATTTTGATACCTAATTACACCAAGTGATTTTTCCTTTTTTGAAAGGCTGGAAGACCGAAGAGGAGTTTTGGTAGTGTTTGAAAGAACCTAAGTTGAGTTTATTATCTTAAGTATTCTCAAAACGGACTAGGAATAAAACTAAGTTACTCCTCACGAGGAGTTGCTGCAAGTGATTTGATGCAATAGACATTAATTGGCATCTTTATTGAAATGGCACGCGATAATTCAGGATACCGTATGTGGAATTGGCTTCTTATTTTAGTTGTGTCACTCATCCCAGAGTACTCTCAGCCTGAGTTGGCTCCCGACGCCTTGCTTATCCAAGAAGGTACCGCCAGTTTCTATGGTCGAAGGTTTCACCTAAAAAGAACCTCCAATGGCGAGATTTTTCACATGGACAGCCTAACTGCTGCACACAAAACTTTGCCTTTCGGTACTAGGATAAAGGTGACTCGTGTGGATACTGGAGAATTTGTTTGGGTTAGGGTCAACGATAGACTCCCCAAGAACTCTAGGCGGATCATCGATGTGTCCCGAGCTGCAGGAACACAATTGGGGCTTATTGATGATGGTGTTACTAAAGTAAGGATAGACGTGGAAAATCCTGAAGAAATAGATCGACTCATAGAATACTTTGGAGATGATCCGCCAGCTACGATGAGACTTAGGCCTGTGGAAGATGCTGTTATTCCTCCTTCATTAGAAATTGATACTTCTATTCCTTTTTTTTAGAATCATTAACACCCTTTATGCAATAAGTATTTTGACATTGAATAATTAGTTAGTTTCTTAAAGGCTGAAACTACAATTTCAATGAAAAACTCTACTCTTATACTTTTCGGTTTTTTAATAGTCCTGTTTTCCGCATGTCAGGAAGATAAGGAAAAGGTCGAAGAAGCCCCTACAGAATCCTTTAGAAACGAAGTCGCCGCCACAGAGGTGAATATCGCCACAGCTGAGCGCAAAAGCTTCGATTATCTAATTAATGCTACCGGCAAACTTGAAGCTGGCTCCGAAGTCTTGGCTGTGATAGAGCAAGCTGGGTATCTCCTCGAAGTGAATGTCCGGGAAGGACAGTTCGTCAAGAAAGGTGACATCATTGCCAAGCTGGATCCGACAGAGTCGGAGTTCAGGCTCGAAAAAGCTAAGATTTCCCTTCGAAATGCAAATGCGCAGTACGAATCTGCCAAGTTTGGCTTCCCTGATCTTTTTGCTTCCGATCGTACTGAGGAAAAAGCCATCGTGGATGAACAGCTTAAAGCTAAGAACGGGGTCTTTCTTTCAGAAGTAGAGCTTAGAGAAGCCCAAATGGCGTTTGACCGAAGTGTGGTGAAAGCGCCAATTTCAGGACAAGTGGCAGACCTCAAATACAAAGCAGGAAGTTTAGTCGCGGCCAATACAGAGCTTTGTCAAATTCTGGGAACAAGCGAATTTATCCTAAAGGTAAAAGTGCTGGAATCTGATATTAGCCTTATTTCCATCAATCAAAAAGCAGAAGTCTATCCTATTTCTAATACCCAAACTGCTCTGAATGGTAGAGTCACTGGGATCAATCCCAAAGTAGATGAAAGTGGACTCGTCCAGGTTTCTATTACACTGGCAGCCAACAAAAATCTCCTTCCAGGCATGAATGCACGGGCAGTTATCCGCGCTCCTCAAAATAATTCTTTGGTAGTTCCAAAGGACGCGTTAGTTTACAGATCTGGTAGAGCAGTGGTATTTACCATAGAAAACAAAGAGTCCAAATGGAACTATGTAGAAGTAGGCAAAGACAATGGAGAGGAAGTGGAGATTCTCGATGGTGTCGAGGAAAACAGTACTGTAATCACTTCCAATAACCTACAACTTGCACACCAAGCTCCGGTTCAAATCGTAAAAGAATAAGCCATGGTTAGATTTTTACTGGCCCGGCCGATTGCAGTTTTTATGACTTTTATGGCGCTGATGGTTTTTGCCTTCATCGTCTTGCGCACGCTGCCTATTTCGCTTTTGCCACCGATCGATGTGCCACAGATAGTGGTGAAAGTCAGCTATCCGAATGCTTCTCCTGAAGCTATCGAGCAAAATGTTTTGAACCCAATCCGAGAAGGTTTGATCACTTTGAATGGCTTGGAAGAAATGGATTCTAAAGCAGGATCAGAAGTAGGGACGATCAGATTGACGTTTGATTACAGTACCAAAATGGAGTTGGCCTATATTGATGTCAATGAGAAAATAGACCGATTGACAAATGGGTTACCTGAAGATCTGGGACGCCCTGAAGTCATCCGAATCAACACTTCTGATATACCAGTTGCGCGGGTGCAGGTGGTGCCAAAAGAAGGAGCGGATGAAGTAGAAGTGAGTTTGCTTGCAGAAAATGTCTTGAAGAAAAGAATAGAGCAGTTGCCTGGAGTTTCACTGGTAGATATCAACGGAAAAAAGGAGCGGATTATCACGGTGAAGCCAAACGAGGAGGCTTTGTCGGCGCTGGGAATGACGCAGCAAAACGTGATTTCGGCAATTCAATCCGGTAATTCTGAGCTTCCAGGGATCTCTGTGAAAGACGGTCAATTCCGCTATTACCTTCGCCTGGCGACTAGAGTGGATACTCCCAAAGATATCGAGAGCTTACCAGTGGCGGCCTCTTCGGGAGTGATTATTCCACTGGGGAAACTGGCCGAGGTAGGCTATGAAACGCAGGAGACGCTGGGTTATCATCTTTTCGGAACGGAGGAAAGTTTGGTCATTACTGTTCACAAGCAGGCTTCCGCCAAAATGAATGAGCTAATTCCTGAATTGAAAAAAGGTCTTGAACTGTTCAAGGAGGATTATCCGCAGGTGGAATTTGAGCTTACTCAAGATCAGTCAAGTCTCTTGAATGCAGCGATTTCTAATTTGGAAACATCCTTGCTTTTTGGAGGTGTTTTCGCGTTTGCGGTGCTTTTTCTCTTTATGAAAGACTACAGGCTTCCGCTCATCATAGGGATCAGTTTGCCGTCTTCCTTGCTGATCAGTTTCTTAATTTTCTACTTTTTTGATATTTCAATAAACATCATTTCCCTTTCGGGTTTGGCGCTCGGAATCGGGATGCTGATTGATAATGCGATCATTGTTTTGGATAATATCACCCGAAAGCGGGAGAGTGGCCTGCCGATTTTCGAAGCCTGCGTGGAAGGTGTGAATGAAGTCATGGGAGCGCTTGTCAGTTCCGTACTTACTACGCTTGCGGTATTTGTACCGCTGGTATTTTTGAGCGGGATTTCCGGTGCGCTGTTCTTTGATCAGGCAGTGGCAGTGACAGCTATTCTGTCGGTTTCTCTTGCAGTGGCTTTTATTCTGCTGCCCATGCTTTATTTCCTGATGTTCTCCCGGAGCAAAAAAGCTTACGATGACGGAGAAGGAGCGTTTTTCAGCAAGGTTTTAGATTTGTATGAGTTTGGCTATCGCAAAGTCACCGGAAGCAGAAAAACGGCTATAGCAGTATTTTTACTTCTTATCCCGCTTGGATTGGCCGTTAGTCTTTTGCTAGATACGACCGGTTTGCCAGAAATCGAAAAGCTGGATGCTACGCTTGATGTGGACTGGAGTGAGCCGATTTCTGTTGCTGAAAATCGAGATCGTGTGGTTACACTTTTGAAAAGTCTGGAAGGAAGTTATTCTCAGGCTGAAGCGGATGTTGGGGTAAAACAATTCTTGCTTTTCGATGGTGAGAACTCTATACAGCAGGCCTTGCTTTATTTCCTTTTTCCTACGGTAGAAGAAAAAGAATCCTCTATTAAAGAATTGGAAGCTAACCTGAAGAAGAATTATCCAGAAGCATCATTTACGCTGGGCGATGCACCCAATGCTTTTGATCAGTTATTCAATTCTAACATGCCATTTTACGAAGTGAGGTGGAAAGATCTGGGGGCAAAAAAGCCTGTGCCAGAGACTAAGATGGATCCTTGGCTCAGCCAATTTCCAACTCAGGAATGGGAGCGTGGCCCGGGATTGCAGAAAGAAGCATCGGTAGTCTTTACGCTGCGAGCAGATAAAATGGCTACCTATCAGATTCCTGTGGATGCGGTACAAAATCAGATTGCCAAGCTTTTTGGCAGCTTCACCATCACAGATATCAGACGGTTTGGAGAGATCACTCCGATTCGTTTGAAAGAGCCGAATGCGAGATTTGAAGACATACTGCGCAATACCAGGGTTGTTGCTTCTGATACGACTTCTTACATTCTCGGTGAATTCGTAGAGTATCAATACGAGGATCATTACAAATATGTGACGGCAGATAAGGGCGGGATTTATCAATCGCTGAATGTGACTGCCGAGAATCCTGATGAGAATGCGAGTGCATACAATCGCTGGGGGCAGGATAAGAATCTAGGCGTGACTGTCGTCGGTCAGTATTTTAGAGACAGGGAAAATATTCGTCAATTGATCGGAATCTTATTGATTTCAGTATTGCTGCTATACTTCATTTTGGCTGCGCAGTTTGAGAGTTTTATCCAGCCTCTGATAGTCGTATTCACCCTTCCTTTGGGAATCGGAGGAGCATTTTTGGTGCTCTGGATTTGTGGAGCTTCGCTGAATGTGATGTCTGCCATCGGCCTGGTTGTGATGCTGGGGATCATGGTGAATGACGCGATTTTGAAGATCGATACGATCAACCGCCTGCGTGTAACTTATGTAGAGTCAGATACGATTTCGGCTGCGGAAGCACTGGAAATGGCGCTTCATAAAGCTGGACAGATTCGTCTCAAGCCTATTCTGATGACGTCGATCACGACGATTTTAGCTTTGATTCCTATTGTATTTAGCAGTGGATTGGGAGCTGATTTGCAGCGACCATTGGTTTATGCGGTGATCGGGGGCTTGACTATCGGTACACTCACTGCTTTGTATTTTGTGCCATTGGCATATTGGTTTACTGTTTCTAAGAAATCTTTGAAAGCCGCCTAATATGACTCCATTCAGAATTCTGATAGTCTTTGTAGTCGTTTCAATTCTAGGATTGGCAGTGATCCCCTTGCTTTCTGTGGATTTGAATCCCAAGGAACGCTCGTCGGTTTTGTCCATAGGTTATAGTATTAACAATGCTTCTCCGGAAATTGTGGAAAAACTCGCAACCTCTCCCTTGGAAGGTGCATTTTCCCGACTCTCTGAATTGAAAGAGATTACCTCTACCTCCAGTTACGATGGAGGAGAGATCAACCTGACTTTCGATAAGAAGGCAGATATGGAGATGAAGAAGTTTGAGATTTCTTCCATGATTCGACAGATTTATCCACAAATGGATCAGCGGGTAGGTTATCCCACTGTCACTCAAACTTCTCAGGCAAGATCAGACCAAAAAAGTGCGATTTTAACTTACAGTGTGAATGGTCCTTTTGCATCTTTTGAAATAAAAAAAATAGCCGAGGATATCCTGAAACCAGCACTCACCCGCTTTGATGAAGTAGAGGAAGTCGATGTCCGAGGCGCAAATGATTTACAACTTTTCGTTACCTACGACATCCAAAAGATGCAGGCTTTTGGTATCACTAGAAGTCAGCTGGAGACAAGTATCAGGAGAGCCTTTGGGTTAACTTATCCAGGCGCGGTGATGAATAGCCAAGGCCAAACGCTCTTCGTCCAAGTGGATCGCTCTCTGAAGGATAAGGATCAACTAGAAATCTTGGTGGTGAGCGAAATGGATGGAATGGAAGTCCGACTCCGCGATGTGGCAAGCTTGACGTTGGAAGAAGCCGAAGCAAATAGATACTTCCGAATCAACGGCAATAACTCAGTGACACTATCGGTATATAACCGTGACGGAGTGAATAAGGTCTTGCTGGCGCAAAACCTAAAACTTGCCATCCAAAATGCACGGGAACAGCTTCCCGCTGGTTTTGAAGTTCGCTTAGAAAATGACGACACCGAATTCTTAGAAAAGGAACTGAATAAGATCTACAAGAGATCTGGACTTTCGATCCTGATTTTGGTGGTATTTATTTTTCTGATCAATAGAAATATTAAATACCTGAGCATATTATTTTTGGGGATTTTGGCAAATCTCAGCCTTTGTGCCATTGTACTATATTTTCTCAAAGTAGATATTCACATGTATTCTTTGGCTGGGTTGACGATTAGTTTCGGCTTGATCGTAGACAATGCGATCATTATGATCGATCACCTGCACAAGCACAAAAACCGTCGGGTTTTCTTAGCGCTTTTAGCAGCATCGCTCACGACCATTGCGGCGCTGATGATTGTGTTTTTTCTACCAGAAGATGAAAGAAAAAACCTGACTGAATTCTCTATCGTGGTTTCTGTGATGTTAGGAATTTCATTGTTGATAGCTTTGGTATTTACTCCTGCTTTTTATCAGGTGATGTTCAAAGAGTCAGTAAGGCAAGGTCGAAAATTGACCATTCCGAAGTTGAGAAAGCGTGTCAAAGCTTTGCGCAGCTATGAAAGAGGAATAGGATGGACAGCGAAATACCGAAAGACATTTATTACTCTTCTGATCTTACTTTTCGGACTGCCCATATTTTTTCTTCCTGCCAAATGGGATGAGCACGAATGGTATAACAAGACGGTGGGAAATGCATTCTATCAAGAGGAGGTACGACCGTATGTGGACAAAGCGCTGGGAGGTTCCATGCGGATGTTCGTACGTGGTGTGTACGAAAAAAGTGGCTATCGCGAGGCTACCAAGACAAGACTTTATGTTACCTGCCGATTGCCGTTTGGGAACACGCTGGAGCAAATGGACTTTATCATGCGTGAATTTGAGTCATACCTGCAGGATGTGGAGGGGATAGATCAGTTTGTGACTACGGTGAGTTCTGGGCAAAGCGCTCGGATTGAGATCACTTTCAAGGAAGCTTACGAAAAAGGGGCTTTGCCCTATCAACTGAAAGGAAAACTATCTGTAAAGTCAACAGATTGGAGTGGCGCACAGTGGAACGTCTATGGAGTAGGACAAGGTTTTTACACCGGAGGATCCAGCGATCAGATTCCAAGTTATCGGGTGAAAATGAAAGGATATAACTTCGATGAGTTGGAGCGACAGGCAAATGTGTTGGCAGAAAAGCTTTTGGCACATAAGCGAATCCAGGAAGTGAAAACCAATGAGCGGGCAGGATATGGTGAGCAGAAAACAGAAGAATATGTACTTCGTCTGGATCAGAATAAAATCGCGCTAGGACAAACCAATCAATACGAGGTGATTACAGCTTTGCAAGATATGTCCAAGCCAAGAGGCGCATCAACTTTATTGACTTTGGAGAACAAAAACTATGGATTGGTAATCCGCGAACGAAAATCCGGTGATTTCAGCAAGTTTGATATGGAACAGAAGGGACTGATAGGTGGAGAGAATAAGATTTTTAAAATCTCTGATTATGGCACCTTGACTAAGGAAAGTACTACCAATTCACTTCACAAAGAAGATAGACAGTACATAAGAATTGTAGCTTTTGAGTACATGGGTTCTGGGAAGTTTGGTAATGAATATCTCGAAGAAGTGCTGGCGGAGATGAAGCAGATTATGCCTATCGGATATGAAGCCAAGAAGGAATCGTATAACTGGAACTATGATCAACAGAAGCGTCAGTATTCGTTGTTAGGGTTGCTGATTATTGGAATTTTTATGATTTGCGCAGTTTTATTTGAGAACCTAAAGCAACCGATTTATATCATTGTGATCATCCCAATTAGTTTCATCGGTTTGTTTCTGATCTTTTCGCTCTTCGATTTTTACTTTGATCAGGGCGGTTATGCTGCCTTCGTGATGCTGGGAGGATTGGCGGTGAACGCTGGGATATTCATCGTCAATGATTTGAATAATCGAGATAAAGGACTTTATAATCGAAATGTATTGAAGTCTGTAGCCGGAAAAGCAATTCCGATTTTGCTGACGATTATGTCCACTTGTTTTGGGTTGATTCCATTTATTATGGAAGGGCAAAACGAGGTTTTCTGGTTTTCACTGGCGATAGGTACCATTGGTGGATTGATATTCAGTATGATTGGGGTGTTTTGGGTGCTGCCGGTGTTGCTGTGGAAGAAGAAGGGGCTCGTGGAGGCGCAATGGCGCGACGACTCTGTTTCTGTAAAGAAGGCGCGGCGTAAATGGTTTTTCTGGCGGCGGCGTGGCGACGCAGCGGAGTTGGATAACCTTTGAGGTGTCATTCCAACGAAGTAGGAGGAGGAATCTCCTCGAGGGTTTTGAATTGATATATTTTAAAATCTCCCGCCAAGGCGCAAGGGAGCAAAAATTTTAGCATTTTACTTATTACCGATTTATCAAAGTTTTGACTCTAAATTCTATCTCATGAAAAAATTCCTAGCATTTGCATTTTTGGCCGTAATCGGCTGTAGTGAGAAGGAGCCTGAAGCGGTGAGATTGATTGATTTTGGAGCTTTGGAGAAGGTTTCGGCTGATTTGCTGATCGAAAAAGCTATTCCTTTGGAGTCTGATTCTTCAGCGCTTTTAGGCGAATACCTCAAAGTGATGTACGACGAAGAAGGATTTTTTGTAATGAATTACGAGCGCCCAACAGGAATTCACCATTTTTCCAATGAAGGAAAGCTCTTGGGGGAAGTGGCTGAGATCGGTGAAGCCCAGGGCAAATAACAGGGATTTCCGAGTTTAGGCTAGTCGGGGATGATTTGAAAGTGAATACAGGAATGGGCAATTCCCTTCAGGTGCACACGTTCAAAAAGTCTGGAGAACTAGTTGGTTCTATACCCATTGATCTGAATGCCACTACTTTTTACATCATGCCAAGCGATGAAATGTGGTTTTACAGCAGTTATAATATGGTGGCTGGCGATCATAGATTGTTTGTTACCGATGGGGATGGTAAGGTGAAGAAGAAATTGCTACCGAATGATTTCAATGATAAAATGCTTCCTATTGGTGAGCAATCATTTTTTGAGGGAAATGAAGCAGTGCTTTTTAGGGAGTCTTTTAAGACAAGCGTGTATGAATTGAGCAAGGGAGATTCTTTGAGGGAATTGTACAGATTTAATTTTGGAGCGACTACTGTTCCTGAAAAATACTGGGAGATGGATGCCTTTGCGGGGTTTGAGATGATCAGCAAGCAAGGGTTTTCGGATTTATCTCATTTATTCGATACGGAGAAGTACTTTATTGCAATTGTCGCTACGCAAAAAGAGAGAGATCGGAAAAAGGAATTATATATCTGGAATAAGTCAACCAACAAAGAGTTCAAGATAGAGATTGATGAAGACGAGCAAGGATATTTTAGTACACCAATTGGGATCGAAGGAAATCAACTTGTATTTATTGCCTATTCACCTTATTTGGTGAGTAATAGTGAAAATCTAAATCTTAGTGATGAAGCTAAAGCTTCTTTATCTAATCTGACAGAAGATTCTAATCCAGTAATTATCTATGCGAGAATACCAGAGTAGTCTTTTGCTCGCCACGGCGCTACGGCGCAACGGAGTTTGATAACCATTGAGGTTTTTTTTGAACCTCGAAGGTTTTGAGCAGAGTGTTAAATCTCTCGCTATCGGCAGATAAATGAGAGGGGCAAAGGTGGTTAGCCAGAAATCGCTTGAATGAAATGAGCAAGCCCTACTACCTGAATGTTTTTTGCCATTGGGTAATTCTCTTCTCTAGGGATAACGACATGTAGTAGTTCGATTCCCAGATCTTCCATCGCTAAATAAGTCCCTTTGGTGAGTGTGGGATTTACGCTGAACTTAATTTCTGCTGCTGCCAGCCATCGGTTATTGCGTCGAATTAGGAGGTCAATTTCGGAACCGTCTTGCGTACGATAGAAGTACATTTCGTCATCAGATTTTAATACCGCTGCAGTTTGGTTGATGACAAAAGCTTCCCACGAACTGCCTAAAACGATATTACCAAAGATGCTTTCCATGTTCTTGATCCCAAGCAAATAGTGTAGCATTCCCGTATCACGAAAATACAGTTTAGGAGATTTGACGAGCCGCTTTTTTGTGTTGACTGACCAAGCGGGTAACTCTCTCAATAGAAATGCATCTAGAAGAAAACTAAGATAAGTTTTGATCGTGGGCGCGGTCAACCCTAATGACTTGGCAAAAGTTGCATAGCTGAGCACCCCTCCATGTGCTGAGGCAATCATCATCAAAAACTGCCTTGTTACCCTAGGATCTGCTGGTAATCCATATTGTGGTAAATCTCGCTGAATGTAACTCGTGGTGAAACTGCGGTACCAATCTTGGACAAAGTCCGAATCCTTTGACAATGCAGGCTCAGGAAACCCTCCATAAATCCAGAGATCTTGGGGTGTTATTTTATCAGTAGTTTCCAAAATAGAAAGCGGAGTCATTTCCAGGTAGTTGATCCGCCCGGCCAAACTTTCAGAACTTTGACGAAGTAAGGTAGGTGAAGCAGAGCCAAGTATTATAAATCTTCCCGGTTTTCTGTTTTCATCGATTACAGCTCTCAGCAAAGGAAAAATGGCAGGTTGATGTTGGATCTCATCCAACACAATTGTTTTTTCTTGGTTTTGGGAGAAGAATAATTCAGGATCATTCAGTTTGTTGATGTCTGAATTCTTTTCGAGATCAAGATATAGTGCATTTAGATCTTTTAAAGACTGTTTTACTAACGTAGTTTTGCCAGCCTGCCTAGGTCCAACTATTCCAGTCACAGCAAATTGTGAGACAGATTTCAAGAATGGTTTCTCTATTGCTCTATGAATCATCCCTGCAAATCTAAAAATAATTTTTAGATTTGCAGGAATTATTTTATTTATCTTAGATCTCTTGTCCTATAATTCCCAACATTTCCCGACTAACATAGAACCTAACTACTACGCTATGAATAAATCTACTTTTGTTATCCTCACCACACTTTTTGCAATTACACTTTTCTCCTGCTCCCAATCCGAAAATGAAGCCACTTCTAGTGCTATTGACCCTTTTCAGGAATTACAGTTTGAGGTCGTGGATTCTATTATGGTGGATGTGCTGGAAAATCTTGCGGTCTTAGATTACTTACCTTCAAAGGATCAGTATCTGATGAAAAAGCTTCGCAAAGGAGAAGTGTTTGTCGTCAACGGGAAAGGCGAAATACTGCTCAAAAAGGACATAGCAGGAGAGGGGCCAAATCAGATTCAGATGGTGGGAGAAGGTCGATTTTATGGAGAAGAAGGCTATATTTTTAAAGAGTTCTCTGCGACAATGGATTTTAATCTGTTCGATTTGAATTTTCAGAAAACGAAGAAATTTCAGGGTACGATGCAAGAAATGATGGCAATTTTTATTTCAAACAACAGGCAGACTTTTTCAGTATATGAGAATGGTGGAGATCATTTCTTATTTGGTGAGGAATTCAACTCTTTTTCCAAAGCGACTATAGACTATGATGAAATTGGGGCGGAATTCTACAACAAAGCCAATATGGGTTTTATCTATGACTTAGGTAAGGACTCAATCCAATTTGTCAATACATATCCCAACGATTGGGCACCAAAGAAAAACCAAACTTGGGTGGGAACGAGTTATCCTTTTTTGGCTTTTGACCCAACGTCCAAAACGGTAGCTTCTTTGCCGACTAGCGGAAATCAACTGGGGATCTATGAGCTAAAAGGGAATCAGCTGGTCTATGAAAAATCAGTGGAATTAACGCACCCTGACCGAGATGGGTTTGAGGCAAAGGAAGGGACTAACCCTATCGTATATCCTGGATTTAATGATATCAAAATCTTTGGTGAGTATCAGCTAGTCCAATTTTATACTGCTATGCCCGAGGATATTTTTAATGGATTTAGGGCTAAGGGAGAGAACTATTGGCAAGATCCAGCTTATGGAGAGGCTTCGAAGACTTATAGAAAGCGGAAATATATTGTAGTGAAAAACGGGGTTCAGATCGGTATCGTAAATGAGCTTCCAATTATTGGAGACATATATTTCGGACTTCCAGATGGCACACTTATCGTCAAAGCTGCTGACGGAGAAGTGGAGCGGGATTATAATCTGTTTTATAAGATCAGGTTGGTGGAGGAGTAAAGGCAATATTTTTACTCTCACTTAAGGAATATTAACAACCTCGACAGTTGAGAACTTTATGAAAATCTTTAGTTTGTACTACGTATATTTTTGGTTTGCAGAGTAAGGAACACATGAAAAGATTATTGGTTTTAGGAGTTTTTGGGCTTTTATGGGGCTGCACTGAGAAGCAATCCTCTTCAGTGCACGATTACCCAAATCTCCTTCAGCGAAGAACTGAGTTTGGACTTTGGTGAAGTGGGCATGTCCTCGCAAGTGCCTTTTTCTATTTCTCCACTGGATAAGAAAAATAAGTCTTTTCTGGTTTTTAATACTTTCTACAGGAGATTGGATACTGTTTTTTTTGGCCCGGAGAAAAATAGAATAGTGTCAGGGTTGGAAATCCCAAAAGAGGGGCCAGGTAGTATTCCTGGTGTTTCTAATTTCACTTACACTAATCAAAGAATTATATTTTTCACACTGGATGACATATACTATCTCAAAGATGGAGAGACTGTACATTTAAAGATCACCAAAGTATTGGATGATGGTAGTGGAGCATTAAAGGCGATTAAGGGGGCAGGGAAAAATGGAGTATTTCAGGTAGCTCCATTTGCAGGAGAATTCCTTTCAGTAATTATTGAAGATCATGAAACGCAAAAGTTTTCTCTGTGGAATTATGATTTTGAATCCTTTGAAGAAATTCCTTTTTCATTTGATTTGGATCAAATGGCAAAACATAGAATTTCTTATGATTTACGCAAAGGTTCTGTAGTATCAAATGCTTTTTCCCCTTATTTAACTCTCTCTGATTCTACGCTCATTGTATCCTATCCGTTTATGAATAAAATAAGTAAGATTGGATTAAAGGATCTGAAGCAAGTAGACCGTTCATATGAATCTAAGCTTTTCAAGACGCAGAAAAATTTCCCGGGAAAAAAAAGTGATTTTAAGGATATAACTGAATTTATGGATATTAGTACCAAGTGGAACAAAGATGTCTATTATGGATCTGTGTTTAGATTAAATGATAGCTTGCTGTATCGAATGGTGTTTGATTCTCAAGAAGAATCTCGTAAAAAATTTTTGGAATTATTTGATAATACATTTGAAAAAGTTGGAGAGTTTGATCTTACCGGGATTGAGCCTGACTTGGACTCGTTTCATCTAACTGTAGAAGGAAAAATCTTGATTCAATCTTCCAAAGATCCTGATGAGGATACGTTTAAGTATTATTTGGTATCTGTTGATCCGATCTGAGTAGGTTAGTGAAGTTGTGGGATAATTAGCTGATTTTTTGAGAGGAGATTAATAGAGGTACCCACAAAATTTCTACCGAAACGCATCATAAATAACAATCCCCACAGAAGCAGTGATTTGCTGAAGTGGACTTTGGCGAGGTTTGTAATCAAATTCTCCATCGCCTTTATCCGGTAAATAGTTGGTATCCCTTTTGGTCAAAAACCGCATCGTTCCCCCATCTTGATAATTCACTCTCAACTCCAGCTTTCCACCTTCTATTCCAGGAATCGGCAGTTGAATACCTCCGCCGATCTTATAGCCAAATGCCCAGTCCTCCATGTCTTTGCCCGCTTCCACGGGATCTTCAAAAATAGATGGACGTATTTTAAATCCTGAATAAAGATAATTTGCCCCTGCTTGGATCTCAATGAAAGGTGTAAGCTTGCTGGTCAGAGAAGGTAAGTATCGGAATACTGCCATTCCGGAAGTATAGTTGTTGTTTCTTCTGATCCTATACTCATCCGAAAACCCAGGATAAAGATCGTTTCGCTTCTCTACTTTGGTGCCATAGACTCCATAGCCAACTTCCAGTCCCACTTGAATGGGTTGGGCATAAAATTCATATAATAGTATTCCTGAAATGGTCGGGAAAATTGTTTTATCTACCTCACTTTTCAACTTGGAGACTGGGAACCCACCGTTGAGATGCCCACCCGCGATGAAGAATTGCGCCTGAAGACTTGTTGCACTGATTAAAAAAAGAAGGAGGAGTATCGTTTTTCGCATAAGCTTACAGTTAATGATGCATACGGGATAAATAGGTGGTTTTGTTTTATGAATTGTCAAAAGATAAATGGATAAGATTTTAATTTATGGTCGAACCTGTTGGTGCGGGTGACTTTAGTGTCTTAAAGATATTCGACAATTTACTTAGTAGTGCCTAAACCATGGTTGAAACCTTGATCGAGGGCTTTGCAATCCCAAGGTTACCAAACTAGCATCCCTACAGGACGCCTAAATCCTATGTTGAAACAATGGGCTATGAGACAATTCCATTTCTATAGCTGGGCTAGTTTTAGAATCTTACCTGAGCATATTTTTGAGCAGTAATTAAGTATATTTTCACCCAGTCACCAGATCAATCAACACCCCTTTTGTCAAATTCTTATAGTCATACTTCCGGCCTTTAGTTACCTTGATTTCAAAGCAAATCAATATGAGAAAATTACTAATTGGATTCCTGATTATAGCCTCGACTATATCAGCTTGGACTCAGACCAAAGTCAGCACGATATCGCAAGGAGAGCAGCCACAAGCCAGTTTGGACACCAAAGGGGTTATCCGGGTGGTTTTCGGGCAAGAGGACAAGGTATTTTGCGCTACTTCCAAAGACAGGGGACTTACATTTTCGAATACTGTCTTGGTAGCAGAAGTTCCGGGAATGCATCTGGGAATGTCGAGAGGGCCGCAAATTGCAAGTTCTGATACGCATTCAGTCATTACTGCGATGGACAAGAAAGGAAACATCCATTGGTTTGAACTGAGCAAGGAATCAGCTGGCTGGAAAGCCCAAGGGATCGTAAATGACCAAAGCGGATCGGCTCCGGAAGGATTGATGAGCATCGCTGCCGACAAAAAAGACAATTTCTATGCAGTTTGGCTTGATACCAGAATAGGCAAAAGAAACCAGATCTTTTTCTCTTCACTTTCCAAAGGCGGATCAAAATGGTCCAAAAACCAGTTGGCCTATCAGTCTCCCGACGAGCATGTCTGTGAATGCTGCAAGCCAAGTATCGCGGTGAATGGAACTGAAGTTGCGATCATGTTTAGAAACTGGCTGGAAGGTTCGAGGGATTTATACCTAACCAATTCATCTGACAGTGGGAAATCCTTCGAAACTGCTCAAAAGCTAGGGCTGGGAACCTGGAAATTGGAAGGCTGTCCCATGGATGGCGGCGGGATCGTGATTGATGATGCCAAGGGAATTCACACCACTTGGAGAAGAGAAGGAGTCGTGTATTACAGCAAGCCGGGAGCTGCTGAGGTTAAGATCGGCGAAGGCAGAAATTCGAGTATTTCAGGAACTTCCGATACTATTTTGATTACTATGCAAAATGGAGATGTCGTGAAATCTGTATCATTGGAAGACAAGTATGACAATCCAATCGGAAAAGGAAGCTACCTAAAGTCGATCATTTTACCAGATAAGTCGGTATTGTATGTTTGGGAACAAGATCGTGAGATCAAATTTCATAAGGCAGAGTAGGGGAGGTTTTTGAGATTAATTTTAGGTTCCTTAGGTGGGTGTAGAGTAGGGCTAGATACAATTTCAACCATACAAGCCGGCAGTGAATCTTGAAAGGATCCGTGGTTACAATGGAATTAACTACCAAAACGGATATACAAAAAGGAATTTATAAACTCCATTTTCATGTAGGTTTTTGATTTTTTTTAAACTCAACCTTCTCCCAATACGACGGTTTTTCGCCTAATGGACTTCAATAATAACTGTTATATTTACCTATAAGAGAATTTGAAGTCGCCACATGCTTATAGCAGTATTATTAGGATTTGTTTTTTCATTACTTCTGGTTGTAGCCGGAAAATTTTTTCGGGGAAAACCTGCGATCCTCTCAGCAATAATTCCTTTATCCCTATTTGTTTATTTTTCAGGGTTCATCAACGAAGTTTCCGGTGGTGGGGTAATACGACAAAGTTTCAAATGGGTTCCTTCTTTTGGAGTGAATCTTGGGTTCACCTTGGATGGTTTGTCGCTCTTGTTTTCATTAATGATCACGGGCATTGGTTTTCTTGTCTTTGTCTATACCTCGACCTATCTCAAAGGCCATGAGTATCTGGACAGATTTTATGGCTACCTAAGTATGTTCATGGCGTCTATGCTGGGCCTTGTTCTTTCAGATAATATGATCTCCCTGTTCGTTTTCTGGGAGCTTACCAGTATTAGTTCCTTTTTCCTTATTGGGTTTAATAACAAGAGTGAGGCTTCCAGAAAATCGGCCATTACAGCTTTGGCAGTAACTGGACTAGGCGGAATGTCCCTTCTGGCAGGGGCGTTGATTTTGGGTTCTGTAGGAGGTACATATACTATTTCGGAGTTGCTGAATTCCAACCAAGTAATAGCCGACAGCCCATATTATATTCCTATTGTCATTTTTATGTTTGGTGCGGCATTTACCAAATCTGCTCAATTTCCATTTCATTTCTGGTTGCCCGGCTCTATGTTAGCTCCGACTCCGGTGTCTACCTATTTGCATTCTGCAACGATGGTAAAAGCTGGGATCTATTTATTGATGAGGTTTACACCGATTCTTGGCAATACCGAATTTTGGAATTCTACTCTTCTCATCGTAGGTGCGATTACGATGGTTTACGCAGCCATTCATGCTCTTTTCAGAAAGGATCTGAAGGGAATATTGGCTTATTCCACCATTTCAGCTTTAGGAATATTAGTTTTTCTAATAGGACAAGGAACTGAAAAGGCTTTGCTAGCAGCGGCGCTTTTTATTGTGGTTCATGCACTTTATAAAGCGACTTTATTCCTGGTAACGGGAATTATTGATCTTCAAACCCAAACTCGGGACGTGACTGTACTTCGGGGACTGAGAAAGGTAATGCTGCCCGTAGCCATTGCAGGGTTTCTGGCGGCTATTTCTAGTGCGGGAATTCCTCCAACCGTAGGATTTTTGGGAAAAGAACTTACTTATGAGTCAACACTTGCTCTTATTAGTATGCCTGTGTTGTGGATTGCACTTATTTTAATCACCAAGATCTTATTGTTGTATGCGGGATTTGTGGCTGGAATCAGCCCTTTTGTGGGCAAACTTCCCGAGCAATTTGCAAATACAAAAAAGCCTGGAATGCTTTTATGGCTTCCTCCAATGATCCTTGCAGTGACAGGGATTGGCTTTGGGATTTTCCCGGCATTGGTTGAGCCTATTGTCTTTCCAGTAGTAACTGCCATGGGGGAAAGCCTCGGAAACGAACACTTGAAGCTATGGCATGGATTCAATACGGTGCTTTGGCTGAGTATAGCAACGATAGCTATAGGAACGGTTTTGTATTTTATCTTAAAACCTTCACAAAAGCTGGTGGAAAGTGCGGAGAGATTTGAATTTCTTTCTCCTAAAGCTCTTACAACAGTAGGCTGGGCTTATTTCAATAAAGTCTCTTCGCTTTGGACACGCATTTTTCAAAATGGGTATCTCCGAAATTACGTTTCTACTATTGTAGTGTTTTTGATTGGTTTAGCTGGATATTCTTTGTACCAAACAGCCAAGTTTGACCTAGACCTTTCTACTTTGAATGAAATAACTCTGTACGAAATGGCCGTGGTGGCAATGATGTTCTCATCGATCTTTTTCGTTGTATTTACCAAATCAAGGCTCACGGCAGTGGCTTCCATGGGAGTGATGGGATTGTCAATATGTTTACTTTTTGTGTTTTACAGTGCTCCGGATCTTGCGATGACGCAGTTTTCTATAGATACGCTCACAGTCATACTCTTTGTGCTGGTATTATATCGTTTGCCTCGATATTTAAAGCTTTCAGATTATCGCACTAGGATTAAGGATGGGATTATCTCGCTAGCTTTTGGATCTATTATTACCGTATTGATTTTAGAAGTGTTAGCATCTCCGGTAGATAAAACAATAAGTAAATATTATGCAGAGAATGCGTACGTCCTTGCCAAAGGGAAAAATGTGGTGAATGTGATCCTGGTAGATTTTAGAGGATCTGACACTTTCATGGAAATCTCCGTCCTGGCCATTGCAGCTATTGGTGTTTACGCGCTGTTGAAATTGCATTTGAAAGAAACGGATCAACATTAAATAGGAAATCAATGAGAACCATTATACTAAAAACAGCTTCATCTTACCTTTTGCCGGTTTTACTGATATTTAGTGTATTTATTCTACTGAGAGGACATTATCTGCCAGGTGGAGGATTTGTTGGGGGCTTGATTGCATCTATGGCCTATGTATTACACGCATTTGCAAACGGACTCTCTGATACCAAAAACCTTTTGAGATTTCATCCCGGATTTCTAATGCCTATAGGCCTTGCTCTTGCATTTGTGAGCGGGATGGCTCCCTTGTTTCTTGACTTGCCTTTTATGACGGGATTATGGTACCCCGGGGAAATTCCAGTTCTGGGTTCGATCGGCTCTGCGCTATTTTTTGATATTGGGGTATACCTAGTGGTGGTGGGGGTAACACTTACTATAATTTTTACAATTGTAGACACTATTTAATATGGAAATAGTATTAGCGATTATGATTGGGTTTTTATATGCTGCGGGTATCTATATGATCTTGCGCCGAAGCCTTGTAAAGCTTATTCTCGGAATTATAATTTTGGGTAACGGTGCCAATCTTTTGATATTCTTACTGGGAAGGATTTCTAAAGGACGCCCTCCAATAATTGCTGGGGACCTCAAGGTGTTTGCTGAAGCCTATGCCGACCCTATTCCTCAGGCTTTAATATTAACCGCAATTGTGATCAGTTTTGGCTTGCAGTCATTTGCCATTATTCTTATCAAAAGAGTTTACAAAGTAGTGAAAACAGACGATTTAGATGAAATGAACGCAATAGATCAAGATTCATGACAAATCAATTAGTGATATATCCTCTTTTGCTTCAATTATTTTTGAGCATTTTTCTTATGTTCGCTTGGAGAAGGATAAGCTGGCAAAGAGTGATAAGTATCGTCGGCGGGTTTATAAATATTGCAGTTTCCATATGGCTTTTTGCTTTTATATGGAATGAGGGTACACACACTGTGCAAGCCGGAAATTGGGCTGCCCCTTTTGGAATTACCTTTGTGGCCGATATTCTCTCAGCTACGCTGGTGCTCCTTACAGCGATTTCGGGCCTTGCTGTATCTGTCTTTTCAGCATCCTCTATCGTGGCAGCGAGACTAAAATATGGGTACTTTCCTATCTTTCATTTTCTGCTACTCGGGCTTAATGGCGCATTTTTAACCGGAGATGTATTTAACTTGTACGTGTGGTTTGAGATCATTATCATAAGCTCATTCGTTCTGATCACCCTCGGAGGAGAAAAAGCCCAACTTGAAGGGGCAGTGAAATATTTTACGCTAAATATCCTTGCCTCCATGATTTTTCTGACTGCTATTGCGGTGTTGTATGGATTGACAGGTTCACTCAACATGGCAGATCTTTCCATAAAAGTGGCTGCTATTGAAAACCGAGGGCTGGTCGAGATTACAGGTATTCTATTCCTTATTGCCTTTGGAATTAAAGCAGCGGTATTCCCGCTATATTTCTGGCTTCCAGACTCGTATCACACTCCACCTTCTGCAGTCTCGGCGATTTTTGCAGGCTTGCTTACCAAAGTAGGAGTCTATGCTCTTATCAGATTCTTTACCCTAATTTTTGTGGATAATACATTTCTGCAAGACACTATTTTAGTAATGGCTATCCTCACGTTGATCAGTGGAGGACTTGGTGCTTTGGTACAAAACAACCTGCGAAAAGTATTTTCCTATCTTATCATTTGCCATATAGGCTTTATGATTATCGGCCTTGGATTATTTACAGAGATGGCTATTGCAGGTGCTATATTCTACCTTATTCATGATATTGTGGTGAAAACCAATTTATTCATGGTCAGTGGCTTGATCTACAGGATCACAGGAACCAATAGCATTAGATCTTTGGGAGGCTTATATGCCCAATATCCAATGTTAAGTCTTCTTGTTGCTATTCCGTTATTCTCTCTGGTGGGAATACCGCCCTTGTCTGGATTCTGGCCGAAGATATCTTTGATCACTGCTGCTTTTGAAGGGGAAAACTGGTGGGTAATTGGTGCCATCCTGTTTGCCAGCTTAATTACTTTGGTGATTATTGCTAAAGTATGGGCCAATGTGATTTGGAAAGAGAAACTCGAATTGCCAGAAAGGCTTAATTTCAGGTACTATGAGAAATTGACCAATGAAGGAAAGATGCAGCTTGTTGCTCCCATTGTTTTCCTTTCACTTGTTTCATTGTATATAGGATTTGGGGCAGAACATGTGCAGCAACTCTCCTCACGAGTCGCAACTGAACTAATGGATCGGCAACAGTATATTGAAGCTGTTTTTAAGTCAAGCCAAACTACTAAGCCATGAAGAACAGGTTTCTATCAAATATATTATTGACCTTTATTTGGGTGGCCCTGACAGGTGATTTTACCTTATCAAATTTCTTTTTTGGATTCTTGCTCAGTTTCTTCGTCCTGAAAATGGTTATCTCTGGAGAAAGTAGGGCTAAATATTTCAGGATCGCTCCTAAGGTTGTTGCCTTTATATTTTACTTTTTCAAAGAACTCGTAAAAGCCAATCTGCAGGTAGCCTTTGAAGTGATGACCCCGAGGTTTCAAATGACTCCTGGAATAGTGGGATTTCCTCTGGAGGCTAGCAGCGATATTGAGATCTCTATTTTAGCCAACCTAATCTCTTTGACCCCTGGCACGCTTAGCCTGGATGTGTCTGATGATCGAAAAGTACTTTATGTGCATTCCATGTATATAAAAGACCGGGAAAGCTTTATTGCAGGGTTGAAAAATGGATTTGAAAAACGTTTACTCGAAATATTACGATGACATTACTGGACTTTATATATTATTTCGTTCTTCCGGTATTATCCATATCCATCCTCTTGATATTTATCAGGTTTTTAATGGGGCCCAAAATGGTAGATAGAATCATTGCTCTGGATTTGATTATCACTACAGGAATTGGCTTTATCAGCGCTTACAGTATCCTTTACAATCAGCCCACCTTACTTGATGTGGCTATGATTTTGGCACTTATTGCTTTTTTGGGCACCGTAGCTTTTACCTATTACATTCAACAAAAAAATAAGCCATGACAGATTTAATTGTGGGAGTCTTAGCCTTATTTGGAACCCTATTTGTATTTTTTGCAGCGGTAGGTATGTTAAGAATGCGCGATACCTATTTGCGAATTTCAGTGACCACCAAAGCTGCGACTTTGGGTATTGGATTATTACTTGTGGGATCTGCTGTCCATTCCTACGAACTGGCCATAACAGCCAAGGTTTTTGCAATAATCTTGTTTTTGTTTCTTACGGCTCCTGTCAGTGCTCATTTGGTAGGGCGTACTTCTTATTTTTCAGGAGTGAAACTTTGGAAAAACTCCGTAATGGATGACATGAAAGGTAAATATAACCCTGAAACCGAAGAGTTAGGTAGCGGTTTGGAGGATGAACCCGAAAATTCAGATTCCAAAAAATAGCTGAAGAAGAAAGTTGATTTTATTTGTGTCCAATTTTTTTCAGCAATTGATCTATTAAATCCTAAAATCCATTTGGATGAACTTGATCTGCTTCGGTCATGAAGACTATGTCGGCGCCAACGATCGTGAAGTCGAAATGTATATCCGGCAATTAAAATCAATGCGATTCTAGTCAACTGTTTCGGTTGGCATCAAAAATTTACCAACTTTTCCTTAACAGCTATTTGTGAGAATTCAATCGGCGGATTGCACAGTTAGGATGGTTCCTAGTTTCTCAACAAAGCATTTTTTTTCAAAATTTAGTAAATCCAACTTCCCGATATTCTTCCTAAAAATTCGTCAACACCACTCTTCGGTACGAAGTCAACGTAGGAATCCCAGAATCACGAACTTCCAAAATCAGATGGAGGGCTTGTCCAGCATCCAGCTTAGGCATTTGAAACTTGATTTCTTCCCCATATGGATTGAAAAGCACTAAGTTCCCGGTGAAATTCCCCGCCTCGCGGTAGACCCACCACTTGACCTGAGTCTGATCTCCATCCGGATCATCACTTCCTTTTGCGGATAGCACCACCTCTTCACCTTCATTGATTTGAGCACTTGCCCAACCTTTTCCTTCGTTTCCATTCAATACTACTACAGGATTGTGATTGGCTTTTTGGTAGGTATCGGCGACATTCCAGTCCATTCTAGCTGCAAAATCGTATTGAAAAGCATCCCTAAATCTCCAGATCGTTGCTTGGTTGGATGCTTCCAAACTCCCGTCAGACAAAGTAACCTCATCTTGCGTATTGATGGATGAAGTCCAGATTTTATCCACTTCCCCATTGGATTTCCATAGTTCATATCTCCCCGCCCAGCCGCCCCAAGCTGGGCTGTGATCCCAAGCCAATCCATTTTGGATCAGCCCGATAAAAGAAGGAGTATCGCCTTCCATGATGTAGTCGAGCGGCAGATAGTTGGCTCCCAATGTACCGTGATTCTCCTGAATATTTGCCTTCAACCAAGGATTGTCTACCAGTTCAAACTGGTACAAAGGACCGTTTTTATACCAGCGATCTCCGCTGATTCCGCTCCAGGTTGCTTTGTAATATTCCCTCCAATTATCCCCAGCACTGGCATCGACGATGTAGAAGATTCCCGGAAAATTTTGCCGTATCCATGGCCCCGCAAAATCCTGATCTGAGATAGTATAAACTCGAATCTTGTCTACAAATACTTTCAAATCCTCTTCAGATCGGGTATTTTTCACTTTCCATAAAGCCTGCGCTAGACAATTTGCCCCACCCCAAACGGAAACCCAAAGCGGCCGTTCATCCATCTTGTCCACCGCTTTGATCAGGAGTTCCGACCCTGGAGAATCCTTGCCGGCACCCACTCCCTCCATACTGAATAAAGGCAAATGCTTGGTGGTCACGCTGAGTAAATTCTCCATACTGGGAAAGCCGGAGTCATGGATATCAAGGTTTTTCTTTACCTTTCCATAGTCTCGGATCAGGACTTCGATCTTATCCTGACGGACTTGACTTCTCAGGTGAGTGGAAGTCGTAGCAACTATCCCTTCGACATCGTATTCATTTGAATAAACCAGAAATCTAACCAAGGATTGTTGATCATCCGGTTCGTTGGTGATGTCAGTAAGTACAAAAACCCGTTGCTTGACAGGTTCTACAAACTTCAATTGAGTTTGAGCCAAGGCAAAAGAGGCAAAAAGACAAAGTAAAAAAGCGAGGATATTTTTCATGGGGTTATTGACATATAGAATTTTAAGTTAGGTTTTCTAGGTGAAATTTTAAAATCTGACCTCCAATAAAGCTGATTTTGTAATTGGATGATAAAATAAATTGTATATACGCTTTTCTGGCAGTAACCTTATTTTCTTCGTTTAATGGGACCGAAGACCGAAGACGGGAGACCGAAACGCTCAATTATCAATTATGCGCCAATTATATTCTCGCCTCTTCTGCCTACTGGTAAAGTAGCGGATAATCAAATAAAATAATCTGTATATACTCTTTTCTGTCAGTAAGCGAATTCTTTTTGGTCAATGGGTTGGAAGACCGATGACCGAAGACCGGAGTCAACCAGAATTCAAAGTGTCTTTGAATTTTTGATCCTATAAATTTTCTACTGGCAAGATTCCTTATAATCACATAAAATAAAGACCAAAACCAATTGCTTACCCCGCTAGGTGAAAAATGTTGATCAGGTATAATCTTAACAGTAGTCGGACGTAATTCGCCTTCCTATAGTTAGAATTTGAAACTCTTTTTAGGCAAGGGCGAAAAATCTTTCGCCCTATAATTTTGAATATCACTAAAAATTCTGCTTCTGGAGAACCACAATCGTGCACTGGGAAAGCTTTATGGCGTGACAGCAAATAGTAAGCACCTTAACAACATTTTTGAAGAAGGAGAGCTTCAATAAATTCAAGTTATTTCCATTTTGTAAACACCTGCCTCCGACGGAAAAATTATAGGACTAAATTTTACAACATAGATGCTATTATCTCTGTGGGTTACCGCGTAAACTCTGTCCACGCAACCCAATTTAGAATTTGGGCTATTAAAACCCCCTTCCATTAATCTAGTATTTTGATTTCGCCCTGTCCCATACTTGCTTCGCGATTGCGAATAAGATGATTGTACACGATCCCTTTATTAAAATCGAGTACTTGGCTTACGTTGATCCCATTTGCTTCACCCCAGCTTATAAAAAGAATGTTTGGTTCGATACACTCTGCTACATACTTTTCCTCTTCGAAAGCTCCCTTTTCGGCACCTGCAATAGCTTCCCAATGCAGGGTGGAGTCTGAATCCAAAGTAACATGATAGATACTTTCGCCATAGCGATATTCAATCGTTTTGCCGAGGAGCGAGGAAAGACTTGTCACGTGCATATTTGAATCTTCCTCTGAAGTCTCCTTTACAGAATTGGTGCATCCGTAGAGAATCGCAACCAATCCAATCAATGTGAAAAACAATCCTCTCATCAGGTATTTAGGTTTTGTAAAAATGCCAATAGGTCGGCCATCTCTTGCGGGGTCATGCTGTTTTCAAGTCCTTCCATCATCAATGATGTGCCGAGCGAGTTGAATGTTTTGATGTCGGTTTTATTTATCGTCACCTTTTCGCCTCCCATTTTCTTAATCGTGATGTACTGATCCGTCTCTGCTTCTACGATACCCATGTGCAAATCACCTTGTTTCGTTTCCAGGCGGTGGTTAATGTATTTGGTATCCACGGCCGAATTTGGATCCAGGATTTCGTGCAGCAAAGATTCCTTACTCTTGCGATTAATCTCAGTAAGCACCGGCCCCACGTCTTTTCCTATTGCACCGTACACATGACAGTTGCTGCAGATTGACTCAAACACCTCTTCGCCGTTTATGCTGGAGCCGGCAAGCGTAAGAGCAGGTTTCATCGTTTCAATTGCTTCTTTGCGATTCGTTACGCCTTCATCGGTAAACAATGCCCTTGCCCTGCGTTTGGTATCCGCATTGTCTGTCCACCAGAGTAGCGTCCTTCTACGTTCCAAATCAAAATTCATCTCCCCGATATTTATGGTATTCTGTTCAAGTCCGGTTAACAAGGCATCATGATTTGATTCGATATACAGCAATAAATCGCTGGCATACCTGCGGGTTTGCGGACTCAGCTCTTTCCATATCGCTACAACCCTGTCCCCGATTTCTGGCTCGCGAAATTTTGAAAGCTGTCGCAAAGCTTCTTCCTGAATTTTCAAAGGAGCGGAGTTTTGCAAGCTCTGATAGAGAACTTCCGACTTTTCATTATAGGGTAACAATGCGATCAAGGACATCTGTTGAATTCGCACACTATCTGCCTGTGTGTCATCGACTGCCAACTTCAGTGCTTCACGACTGTATTTTAAATATTCGGGAGAAGGAGGGAGTTGAAGCCGGTTGCGGAAATTGGCCAGTTCTGAAATCACCAGCCGGTCGTTAGTTTGTTCCAGTGCACGAATTTGTGGCAACAAACCATTACCGGAACCAGATGTACTTCCTTGAGAAAGCTGATGAATTACATTACTTTTTATTTCGGAGTTTACTTCGGCATCCTTCAGCGTAAGCATTATGGTCTGCATATCCGCTTCCGAATTGCTGCTTGCCAACGCCAAAGAACTTAAGAGTGAAGGGTTAGTCTCGAAGTTGCCAGATGCTACCAGTCTATTGAAAAATTCAGGAGCCGCATGCTTTGCAGCCAGTGTGATGGCCGCAATATTCCAATCATCCATTTTGGTATTGGCTGCCTCTAGATAGACCGGAAGTAATTTAGCTTTATGCTGATCAAACATCACATCATCAAGAGTACTTACTGTAAGTGCAGCCTGCATGCGCACGCGTGCATCGGCGTCAGTCATCAGAGCGATGCAATTCTTAAGCAGATCTTGGTTGGATGACAAGGTGTTTTCAGCAATCAACAAGGCATTTTCACGTACTCCAGCAGTAGGATCTTCTAATGCCCGAGTGAGTTGATCTGCTGTAAGTTTATTCTTTCCCTGTAAAATCCATAGGGCATGAAGTCGGGCCAGCTCGTTTTCGGAGGTAAGTAGCTCTGATAATTTGTTTAGCTGCGGATCTGTCAGCTCACGATCCATTAGCAAGCGATGAGCTGTTTTGCGCACCCATTGATTGCTGTGTTTTAACCCCTCAATCATCCCGTCTATAGATTTTAATTGAGTTACGTCAAATGGGTTTTTTTCACCCACTTTGGTGATCTTATAAATTCTTCCTTTGTCCTTCCCTGCATTTAAATCAAGTGTCTTTTCGATTTCATCCGGTATCCACTCGGGGTGCTCGATCACTTGCCGATGCATATCTACCACATACATTGCGCCTTCAGGTCCTACGCTCATATTCACCGGCCGGAAGGACCGATCAGTACTGGCAAGAAATTCGCGCTTTTCCATCATACGCGAAGCCTTTAGGGAAGATCCCTTGGCTGTGATTTTATCGGTGTGAATGAGATTGAGTACTACATCGGCCACCCAAACGGTATTGTTATACTCCGCGCCAAATGCTCCGCCACCATAATAGGTGATTCCACAAGACCCGGAAAAATAACCTGACTGCTCGGGATGATTTACCCGCGATTCCTGTTCGCCAATGGGATAAATGCGGGCAAGGCCATTTTCCTCATGATCGGAAATATTTTCAAGTGTATGTTCCTGCAGCAAGCGCGCACCATTCAGATAGCGATCAGGAAATACCAGGTGTGAAATATGTGTAAGGTTGTGGGTTTCATATAATCGCCCCCATTCATCCATGCCCAAGCCAAATCCACCCGAAGATTCTCCGATGCGTTCCATGACGCGCGTTTTGAGATTGAACCGGAAATCCTGACCACGCAGATCCATTCTCGAAGAGGAATCGCCCCACCAAAAAGGCTTACCTGAATTGCCCCCATTTACTGCGTAAATCCAATTATCCAATCCATAGGTCAGGCCATTGTAATTATGCTGAAGATTCCCGGTGGAAAATCCGCCCATCAAAGTATCAATGGCATCTGCTTTTTTGTCTTTGTCCAAATCTTTTACATACAAAAGATAAGGTGGAGCTGCCACCAGCGCGCCTTCTTTGTAGGGTAAAAATGAAGTAGCTAATTGAAGATTTTCAGCAAAAACCTGCGAGTCATCATAAACTCCGTCATTATTTGTGTCCTGCAATAAAACTATCCGGCTTTGTTGATCTTCAAAAGGGTAGCCGGGCATTTCAAGCACCATGGCCTCACCGGCTTCGTTAAATTCAAAATCAACTGGATCCGCAAACAGAGGTTCACTCCCAACAAGTGATAAGGAAAAACCCTCCTCAATTTGAAAGCCAGCCAGGGTTTCACGTTTTTCAGATCGACTGAAACTAATACCCGCTAGAACCAGAAATAAAATACCACCATTTAATACGCGCATGATCAAATCAATTTATTACAGTCAATTTAAAAAAGTCTTGGGAAATTAGATAGTGCTGAAAGTATATTCATGATCCTACTGCTAGAGATGCTCCAACTATTTTTGGGATTTGCATGCCCATAATTATATGACCCTCTTATTTTAGTCAAATCGCTGTTTGGACTTGGTAGGCTCCGATTGCTATTTGCAGCAATTCCATTCTAAATTATTTAAGCCTCTGGGCAGTAGTCGTTCGACATGTTACGGGCTACAGGCAGATCGAGAAATTGAGCTTTTGAAAAAATCGAATCGAAAAGTAGATTTTTGCCAGTTCGCCAAAAATGCAAAATCAAGTTAGGCTGCAGGCTTAGAGTAGTTTAAGGTTTTGAAATAGGCTTAATTTTTCTCCTGACACTAGAGGATTTAGTCCTCGAGGGTAAATACCACATATTGATCTCCTGATTTTGAATTTAGCTTTCCTCCTCCGCATGCGATTACAATATATTGCTTCCCATTAATGCTGTAAGAACTGGGTGTAGCGTATCCTGCGGCAGGAAGATCATACTCCCATACCATTTCCCCCGTGGACTTTTTAAAAGCCCTGATTTTTTCATCCGGTGTACCTGCCATAAAAATTAGGCCTCCGGCTGTCACAAGCGGACCGCCATAATTGTCGGTTCCGGTAGGGGGTATTCCTTTAGCAGTAAGCTCCTTATATTCTCCCAAAGGAACCTGCCAGCGTCTTTCTCCTGTATTGCAATCAATTGCCGTTAGAGTACCCCAAGGTGGAGTATTTACTGGATAACCATTCGTATCGTACCATCGATTGTATCCGGTGTGCTGATAGGCTGAGAAATTTTGTTGTGTGGTCTTTACATTTTCATCAGTAGCCGTACCCAGTAGAAAGTTGGCAATTGCATCTCGCTCAGGTTGCGAAATATGAGAAAATGAGGGCATCATACCTTTCCCGTTAAGCATCATTGCAAGCAATTGATCTCGTGTGAGTCGGGCTTTTATATTGATCAATCCAGGATAGGAACCATCATGGCTGCCATTGAGATCTTTTCCGTGACAATTTGAGCAGTATAGGTTATACAGCGTGTTTTCATTGGAAAGTACTTGGGTGATTTCATTCTTCCTTAGTACCAAAGAGGTATAGACGGGTATTTCTTTTGCAGGTATATACATCATACCCTCTGGATCCGTTGCAGATCCTCCCCATTGACCACCGCCATCGGTGCCAGGATATATAATCGTCATCTTTTTTGTGATAGGCGTATACGCGGATCCTGTATTTGCTTGGGCTAAAATTTCAGCCAGAGAATCCTTGTCTGCTACAAATGAATTGAAGTCATTTGCCGTAAAGGATTGCTTGGTAAAAGGCGCCGGCTTAACTGGGACAGGTTGGGTTTGACTTGGATACTCACCCGGTGCCGCCTCCTGCGGAAAGGCAACATCCTCTATTGGAAATATCGGCTCCCCTGTACCACGATCAAATATGAAGGTATATCCTTGCTTGGTGATAACTGACACTACATCTATTTGCTTACCGTCTCGCGTGATTGTGAATAGGTTAGGAGGAGCAGGTAAATCGCGATCCCAAATATCATGACGGACGACCTGATAATGCCATAGAAGTTGTCCGTCACTGGCGTTTAGTGCCAAAAGGGAATTTGCATACAAGTTGTCGCCTTTG
Source organism: Algoriphagus antarcticus (assembly GCF_002150685.1). Classification (GTDB taxonomy): domain Bacteria; phylum Bacteroidota; class Bacteroidia; order Cytophagales; family Cyclobacteriaceae; genus Algoriphagus; species Algoriphagus antarcticus. Next base: position 66,609 of record NZ_MSSW01000011.1, on the reverse strand, counting down.
CGGTTGCCTCCATAGAAATCAAAGGCTGCTGATCCAGTGGGCACATACACGACACCTCTTTCCCGGTCTATAGCCATTCCCATCCAGGAGTTTGCTCCACCGATTCTTTGCCTTGGATTTGCAGGGACCCATGATTCATAACCTGCTTCACCTTCCTCTGGTATGGTATGAAAAGTCCAGGCCAAACTCCCATCTCGTGTATCATATGCTCTGATGTCACCAAGCAGGGCAGTTTCAGATTCTGAAACCCGTGTCCCCGTGATGATTAAGTTTTCAAAAATAGTGTTTGGGGTGTTTGAAGTCACATAATTATCGGCGCCAGGTCGGTCAATTCCCACTTTAAGATCGATTCGTCCATTCACTCCGAAAGTATCAATCATTTTACCGGTTCTTGCGTCAAGCGCATAAAGCCAAGGACCCACTCCAAAAAAAATACGTTTATCTTCTTTGTTAGACCAATAGGTTACTCCGCGGCTAGTTGTTCCGTTTTTTTCCTTAATAGCTGTCTTCCAAAGTTCTTTTCCGGATTCTGCCTCTAGGGCAAATGCCTCCGTATCTGCCGAAACTCCAAAGATTACCCCATCAATGATTATTGGGTTGGATTGTATTTGTGAGAGGTTTCGAAGGGTATCCTTGCCGCCGGAAGAATAGGTCCAGGCAATTTTTAGTTTTGAAACGTTCGAGGTATCGATCTGGACGAGTTGAGAATAGTGACTCCTCGCGCCATCACCGTTATACTCCGGCCAATCTGCATTTTTATCATTGGAACAGTGTGAAAAAATTAAAGTGAGAAATAACAAAAAGACAGTTTCAGCATACCTTCTCATGAATCTTTATATTAAATTAAATGTATATCCGCAATTGCACCAGTAAAAGGCAAAAAGCGACTTAATATATGGTAAACACTAGCATTGCCTGTACTTCGGTCACTCGTCATCGGTCTTCCTGCCAGTTTAGCAAAGAAAAAGAGGTAACTGGCATCATTGCGGATAATCAGATTAAATTATTAATTTCTAAAACTGCATTTTCCAATCTTTCCAACCTAAGGTAGTCATCTGGAGGAAATGACACCATTCTATCAATTAGATTTTATTACTCAAACAACTTAATTCAATCCGCTGAAGTACAGTTTCGCCAGAGAAAGAAAATCCATGACTTTTGCAAAACTTTTGTATTTCTGTGGTTAAACCCAAAAGAGTTTAGAACCAAAAAAGCCACAAGGATTACTATCCCTGTGGCTTTTCATATTTTATTTAAATCGATTACATTCCCAATTTCGCAGATGCTTTTCCATATTCCCATCTGATTTCGAAGCTGGATGGTTTTACTTCGTAAACCAAACGCTCTTCCATAGACGAGCCTTGTCCAGAAGGAACATCAACTCTCAAAGCATCTTGAGCTTTATCATAAGCAAATGCTCCCCACTGCTTTGCAGTTTTGTTGAAGATGAGTGTGGAACTAGTTTCGCCAGGGATAATAAAGAAACCGTATGTTCCGGCAGTAAGTTTTTTACCTTCTACCATGATGTCCTTAGTAGTAGTGAAGGTAGTCGCCTCATCTGCACCAGCTCTCCATACTTCGCCCAGAGGAACCAAATCTCCCCAGATCGTACGGCCTTTTACCGCAGGACTGCTGTAATTAATTGTGATTTTTGCATCGCCTACCATTCCTTCTGCAGTTTTGGCCGGGCTAGCTTTCTCTTGTGCGTTAGCCGCAAAGCCTACAAATGCAAGTAGGGCAAAGGCTAAAAGGGTGTTTTTAAAATTCATTGTCATTGGTTTTAGATTTGACCTGAAAATACAACTTTTTATCAAAACAGAAAGTCTTTGGGAGGAACATAATGTAGGATGTCAGGTGACCGATGCCGGATCTTCAGTTATCTAAGATGTAAATTCATGCTTAAAAGATTATCACCAACATTAAAGTTAAACCATTCAAGAAAGTTAAAATGCCGAAAATTATGTAACATCCGTCATCTGACATCCATCATCCAACAATTTCCCTAAATCTTCACCCAAGCTTCATTCGCATTACTTTCCACAATCGCATCACCGATGATCAACTCTCTCAGGCCGTCGGCAAAAGTTGGGAAAGTAGGAGACTCAGGCTGCTTGCCTTCTCTCACTGCTGCATACACTTCCTTGAAAAGCTGCTTGGAAGTGTCTGGAAAGCCTTCTTGGTGACCTCCTGGGAAGCTTACCAAAGAACGTGCTCCTTCATCCACCAACGCTGGATCTTTCATCAAAATGGAATTGGCAGTTTCTCTCTTACCGATCCAAAGTTCATTAGGCTTCTCGGCATTGAATTCAAAGCTGGACTTAGAACCGGAGACCTCGATGTTCAGACGGTTTTTTCGTCCTGCATTGATTTGGCTGACGGTGATTGAACCTGTACGTCCATTGTCAAATCGAAGGAGAATAGTCGCATAATCTTCCGAAGTCACATCATATTCCTGGTAATCTGATGGATCCAGCTTTTTCCCAGAGAAAGATTCTACTGCTTTCAAAGGCTTCAATCGGGTAGGATAGACGGTCGAGAAATCAGCCATAACAGCGATGATCTTCAGACCAGTCACATATTCGGTCATGTCCAACAGGTGAGAACCTATATCAGCTACTGCTCTTGATCCACCAGATTGCTTCGGGTCCAATCTCCAGCTGTAGTCAGTTTTGAAGAAAAGCCAATCCTGTAGGTAAGAACCCATTACGGAATATACTTCTCCCAATTCGCCTTTCTCACGCATCACTTTCATCTGGCGAACCATAGGATAATAGCGAAGATTGAAGTGAACGGCATTAATCAATCCTTTTTCTTTTGCCAAAGAAACAAGCTCTTCAGCTTCTTCTACTGTCACTGATAAAGGCTTCTCACACACGACGTGCTTATCAGCTAGCATACAGGCTTTTGCCTGCGGAAAATGAAGGAAATTAGGCGTACAAATGTGTACTACGTCGATGCTGTCATCCTTCAGCATATTTTCAAACGTATAGGCATTTGGGATTCCAAGCTCAGCGGCTTTGGCATCTGCCACTTCCTGGTTTACTTCCACAAGGCCTGTCACTAGAACGTAAGGAATTCTTCGTAGTGCTTCTAAATGAGCTGGTCCGATAAATCCGGTTCCCACGATGGCAGCTTTGATAGTCTGGGGCATAGGTTTTTTTAGGTTGTTTAAAAATTAATTTTAAAGTGATTATCTGGTAGTCTACTATGTAATAGATTATAAACTTGGACCTGAGCTGGAAGACCGATGACGGAAGACCGATAAACCCATTTCGCTAGCGTTAAGCGAATCCTAGTTTGTTCATTTTCTATTAGTGGCAGAAAAGCAAATATTCATTGATTTCAGAATGTCAAATTAGGAAAAATGCCTCAAAACATTCCCATTCCCGTAAAGTGATTTCAATAGAATCTGTTTTAGTATTAGGGAAAAGGGGTGGAAATCCTTGATATTTTGGTTTCTACTGTTTGGAAATCATTTGGATAGACGGCGAAGATGGCTCTAACCACCACTGACGGCCTGTCACGAGATTTTTATCCAACTCGATGAATTCACCGATCTCAGGGACAAAAACAGGTTGGTTTATTTCCTTAGATTTTGCTATCACCCGTTCTACCGGATCTGTCCAAGAGTGCATTGCCAGCGTAAATGCTGCCCAATGAATAGGCATGAAAGTTTTTGCCTGAAGGTCTTGTGCAGCTTGTGCAGTTTCCTCAGGCACCATATGTATATCAGTCCAGCGCTCATTGTATTGACCGCATTCCATCATGGCAAAATTAAAAGGGCCATATTTCTCTCCGATTTGCTTAAAGTGTGGACCGTAGCCACTGTCACCACTGAAGTAGATGTTGTCACTTTCGCCACGGATCACCCAAGAACCCCAAAGCGTAGAAAAGCGGTTGTTTAATCCACGACCGGAAAAATGTCGGGCAGGAGTTAATGCCAGAAGTAAGCCATCAGCTTGAATCTCATCCCACCAGCCTAATTCATGGATTTTGGAAGAATCCACTCCCCATTCTTCAAAGTGCGCTCCCATTCCCAGAGGCATATAAAAAGCCGTTGTTTTATCCTTCAACTTACGAATGGATCCATAATCCAGGTGATCGTAGTGATCATGGGACATGATGATCATATCAATTTGCGGAAGTTTCTCAACGGTAATCGGCAATTCCTTGCTAAAACGCTTCTTACCTAAAAGTGGGCTAGGGGATGGAACTTCACCAAACATAGGGTCAATGAGAATATTTTTCCCATCTATCTGTAGTAAAAAGGTAGAATGTCCAAACCAAACCAAACGGGTAGAATGATCTTTTTTGACCAGCTCCATAGAATCTCTATGCGTAATAGGCAATTCAAAATCAGGTCTTCGGGTTGGATCATTTTTGAAAAACTCAGGAAGCATTTTGATCGCTTCAGTGAAATCCATATCCATATTGGTAGGCATGAGATTGCTGAATTTTCCATCTTCGTAGTAATCCAGTTTCTCGAATTGAGCCAATTTCTGTTTGGAAGGACTTCCTCCAAACTGAGGACTGAGGGTGATAAAAAGTGTAGCGATAATTACTATAATGATGATAATTGAAATGATGATGATCATTATGTATTTCAGTGATTTGTATAAAAACTTGAGCATAGGTGAGCTATAAAAGCTGTGGGTCAAACTATTGGTGTTGAACTGAGATACTATGCAAAAGGTGCAAAAATCAAGAAAATAACCACATTGATTCCCGTGATTAGCCTATTTTACAGCAAAGACTCAGAGGACGCAAAGAAAATCACAAAGATGCGATGAGAGATATCTGCGCTTTTGCGCCAGAGTAGGAGTTAAATTGATTCCAAACAACCCTAATTTTTATAATCGGTTTCTCTACTTATCTGATTTTCTTTATCTTAAACGGATAAATTTAATCAATAACCTATGGCACTTATAAATCTTAAAATCAACGGTAAAGCTCATTCGGTTGATGTAGAAGAAGATACCCCACTACTTTGGGTACTTCGAGATCATCTTGGATTAGTCGGAACAAAGTATTCATGTGGCATCGCGCAATGCGGCGCATGCACGGTTCATAGAAATGGAGAAGCGATGTTTTCTTGCATTACCCCAGCAGCAAGTCTGACTGAGGATGAGATAACCACGATCGAAGGACTTTCAGAAGATGGTGATCATCCGGTGCAGAAAGCCTGGGCAGAAGTGGATGTAGCCCAATGCGGCTATTGCCAAGCTGGTCAGATCATGAATGCTTCTGCTTTTCTAAATAAAAACTCAGCTCCCTCAATGGAAGAAATAGATGAAGCAATGAACAAAAACATCTGTCGATGTGGTACTTATCATAAAATCAGAGAGGCCGTTGCGATGGCTGCAAACTCCAAATAATCATGGCAACACTCACAAAAACAAATCGAAGAGATTTTCTGAAAATCGCCGGAACCACGGCTGGAGGATTATTTATTGGCTTCAATTGGATGAGTTGCGACTCGCCAAAAATGGAAGTGCTAAGTACCGAGGAGATTTTGGGTCAAGCCAAGAATTTCAACGCATTCCTATCCATTTCACCCACAGGCGACATCGTGATATACTCACCTAATCCTGAATTGGGACAAAATATCAAGACTTCATTCCCAATGGTGGTAGCTGAAGAATTGGATGCCGATTGGAAAAAAGTCAGAGTTCTTCAGGCAAATTTGGATACAGACAAGTTCGAACGTCAGCTGACCGGTGGTTCTGGAGCAATGCCGCACTCTTGGGAGCGCTTGCGCAAAGCAGGAGCTACAGCAAAGCATCTTCTAGTAGCTGCTGCGGCAAAGAAATGGGAGGTTTCTGCCGAGGAGTTGACAACTTCCGAAGGAGTGATTTATCACAAATCCAGCGGAAAGAAAATCGGTTATGGAGAAGTTGCCAATGATGCAGCACTTTTGACCGCTCCGGAAGAGATTACTTTAAAGGATAAAAAGGATTTTAAGATCATTGGTACACCCGTAAAGAATGTAGATAACGGAGCTATTTTTACAGGAAAGCCACTTTTTGGTTTGGATTTTTACCGTGAAGGAATGCTTCATGCGATGATTCAGCGTGCTCCTTTTGGGATGAAAATAAAATCTATCGACGATGCTGCCGCCAGAAATGTAGCAGGAGTCAAAGATGTGGTGACTTTTGAAAACAGTGTAGCCGTGGTGGGAACTTCCACATGGCCACTCATGAAAGCCAAGAAACTTCTGAAAGTAGAATACGAAGCTGATGGAAAAGTGGAAAGCTCTTCTGATCACGATCAGATATTCAAAGATTTACTTGCTAACGGAAAAACTGAAGTAAAACGGGAAGATGGCAATGTGAAAGCTGCTTTTAAAAACGCAGCTCAAGTCGTAACTGCGGAATACCAATGTCCTTTCCTTTCGCATTCTCCTATGGAGCCAATGAATTTCTTTGCTCATGTCAAGGAAAATTCAGTTGAATTAGTCGGTCCGACACAAACTCCTGAAAGCGCAAGAAAGACTGCAGCAGAGGTATCGGGAATTGCTCCTGAGAATATCACGGTAGAAATCACTCGATTGGGAGGAGGTTTTGGACGAAGACTTCGTGCAGATTATGTGGCAGAAGCTGTTCATGTTTCCAAAATGATGAACGCACCTGTGAAGCTGACTTGGAGTAGAGAAGATGATCTAACTGGCGGAGCTTATCGTCCAGCTGTTCGCTATAGATTTGAAGCGGCTCTGGATGCTGATGGCAATATGACAGGCTACAAACTGCGTGGTGTGGGGATGAATGCAGGTAACAGCACTCGAGAGAATAATTTCCCAGCCGGAGCAGTGGATAATGTGTTGATCGAAAATATTAATTATGAATCATCCATTACTACTAATGCGTGGCGAGCACCGATTACCAATTTTCTAGCTTATGCTGAGCAGTCTTTTCTGGATGAAGTAGCAACAGCTGCGAAAAAAGATCCGGTTGAATTCAGGCTTGAACTCTATGAAAAAGCCAAAGCGAATCCAGTAGGAGGTGAGCTACAATATAACGTAGATCGTATGATCGCTGTGACAAAAACCGCGGCTGAGAAATCAAACTGGGGAAAAAAATCGAATGTTAAACAGGGTATTTCTGTTTATTTCTCTCATAGAACCTATGTAGCTCAAGTAGCTGATATTGAAATGGAAAACGGAACTCCTACTTTAAAGAAAATTCATGTGGTGACTGATTGTGGAATGGTTGTAAACCCAACAGGAGCCAATCACCAAGTGCGTGGTGGAGTGGTAGATGGTATGGGTCACGCGATGTTTGGCAACCTCACTTTTGAAGGTGGATTGCCAACGCAAACAAACTTCGACAAGTATCGCTTAATCCGTATGAAGGAAGTGCCCGAGGTAGATACTTATTATTTGGATAGCGGCTATGATCCTACGGGGTTGGGTGAGCCTTGCCTACCACCGACTGGTGGAGCTATCGCAAATGCTATTTTCAGCGCAACACAACGAAGACTGCGAAGTCAGCCATTTATTGACCAGACAGAGTTTCAGGATATTAATTTGAAGATAAAGAGAGCGTAGAAAAGTAGATAGACTTTAGACATAAGTATCAAGAAACTATACGATAGTTATTAGATCCAAGAGTCAAGTAAAAGCACTTCCAGAAACATATGGAAGTGCTTTTGTGCGATAAGCTAGTCGTTATTTGTCAACCGTATTTCCTAGCTCTTGATTTTCAACTCTTGGTTCTTATTTCTGATGTCTCAAGTTTAGTTACTTAAATCTTTATACTAATGTCTTGCTACTAGCTACTTTACACTATAATCTAAATTTCATCCATCTCTCTTTCAGGCCAATAGGGGCCTTTAAGATTCAGTTTTTCATCTTCAATCTCGAAGGTGATTTTCATCGTATCCCGCTTTTGCTCGTTTATAGCCAGACAGGCATTGAAGTGAACCAAGTCAAACTCTAAGTTGAAATCTCCTGAAGTTTGATCCTCGAAATTGATCACAGAACCTAAATTAACTTTCTCAGCGAGTGCTCCTTCTTTCTTGAAATAGTAGGAAAGGAAAATGCCCAAGTCTTTCTCATTTTCTACCAATAGATCCTTGACTTGATCAGAAAGAGGTTTTTCAGATTTGGATAGTTCGAGTGTCCAGGTTTCTTGCATGTTTGAATTTAATGAATTCTTGTTTAGGTTCAAGTTGTAAGAGTGACATGCGAAAGCTTCTGTTCAATTTCTATTAATACAAGATGTCACTGCCAATTGAAGGAAATCCTCTATTTTTATTCAAATGTCTTTAAACAGTAGTTTGTAATCGATCAACCAAATTGCTTATCCGCTTCCTTTAGAAATATGGTAAATCTTAAAAAAGACTCAAATTGATCTAGGGTGTAAAATCGGTCAACGGTCTTACAACCCCTTCCTCATAACCATTTACTGAATACTATGGAAATTGTACCTTCCAATTCTGTTAAAACATGAAATTAACCCATTTACCTAGATTGCAATGCCACCACTCCTTGCGCTCCAGAGGTGATTGAAGCAATGATTCCTTGGTTTGGAGAGCACTTTGGCTAGACTACAAAGAAAAATTTCGATACTTATATATTGACACGAAGAAAATACAACGTCATTTAAGATAAAAAAGCCTTCTGAAATTAATTCAGAAGGCTTTTTTATTTGAAACGAGAAATTATACAGTTATTTCTACATTGGAAGCTACTCTTCCATCGATAGTGAAGCCATTAGGAACCACAGCGTTTTTGCCCTTCTTTGTTAGAAATAAAATACAGATAAATACTCCTAATAAGATAGCCGTTGTTTGCTTATCTTCACCTACTTCAGAAACCTTAGTACTAGTTAATCTAATCTCTGTACCATCAACTGCCTGTACGCTTTTGATTTCGATTTCGAGAGAACCTTCTTTACCAAGACCTTTTGCTTTTTGAACTCTTGTGACTACTCCATTTGCTATAGATCCTCTATTAACCACTACCTTACCATCGACTTTTACATCACTTTGCACAATGAAATCGATACTTTGACCCACTAACAGGTTTTCAGAATTTATTTCAGTAGGATTTTCTAAAGAAATTACAGAGCCTGCAGTAAGAATTACCTTATCAAAGCCAGAGGCTAGCAATGTAGCGACATTGAAATTAAGCAATAATAAGATTGCAATAACTTTCACAGCAATACTTTTTTGAATTTTCTTGATCATGATTTTTTTTTGTTGATTTTAATTATTATAGGAGTACTTCATTTTATTAATATTGTAATCTAAAAAATTTGAATTATATCTATCTACAGCTTTTACACCACCTAATATGTTTCCAAAATAGAATGCCGATCCAACTATTCCAGATAAGACACCTACACCATAGTTGTTCTGCTTGAAGGAAGAAACTGTGGCAAATGCCAAAAGGGAATTTAGAATCAATGATGTAAGTCCAGTAGTCATCTGCTTGGAATAGAAATATCCCCCACCTGGAAAAACAGAAAGAATACCTCCTAAAGTTCTCGATTTTTTTTTGAATAACATTAATTCATTCAGTATACTTATGTTCTTTGAAACATAGTCAATATAAACATAATCAGAAGATATCTTTTCATATACCATTTTGGCCTCTATATACTTTTGGTTATGGGCATAGACATAACCTAAAAATTCATTTTTTTTGTTGAAGAATTGAGGATCTTCAATTTGGGCAAGTGTTAATTCTGCACTTGTTAGATTTTCTAATTTGAAATAAGATTCTGATAATTTAATATTCAGAAGGGGAGTAGTGCTAAAGTTATTTTTGGGAATTTCCTGCACTATCTTCTCATACAGCCCTAAAGCAAATAATGATCTAAAATAGTTGTATTCAACTTGAAAAATATAGTCATTTTCTTTATTCAAAAATTTCATTCTTTCGTATTCCAAAATCGCCTCTCGATGCATTTCCTTCTCAACTAAGTGAAGAAAAAAAATTTCTTGTTCATCTTTGTCTTCTGAAAAATCTTTGTAAATGAATTGATTTTCAATCTTTTTTTCTTTCAAAGTATCTACTATACCCAATAATTCAATGTCTTTGTATTTTCCATAACTTATAGTAGAGTATAGGTTTAACTCATGACCGCAACGCAATAAACGGTCTGTTGTCAGTATAACTCCTAAAGCCCCCTTATTTTCTATGGCAATTTCGGAGTAAGTTGAACAGCTAGGATACATTGGACAATTAGTTGGACGAATCTCACTTACTGTTTTTCTATACCCTGAGAAAATACTATTTAAATCATTAGTTTTCACTTGAGATTGGAGCTCGGAGTAGGAGAACCCAAGTATAAGAATTAGTACAAAAAATCTCACCTGCTTTTTTTTCATAAAAGTATACTTTTAATTTAAAGAAATAAGCAGCCTGACAATTTAATTTTTACTTCAAATTCTCTAAAACCCATGAATTACCCCATTTACCTAGATTACAATGCCACCACGCCTTGCGCTCCAGAGGTGATTGAAGCAATGATTCCTTGGTTTGGTGAGCACTATGGCAATGCTGCCAGCAAATCACACGCCTATGGTTGGGTGGCTGAAAATGCAGTTGAGGCAGCGCGGGAACAGATAGCCAATTTGATAGGAGCACAGGTGAAGGAAATCATTTTTACATCCGGAGCAACGGAAGCTATAAATCTTGCGGTCAAAGGCACTTTCGAATTATTCAAAGGGGAAAAGCAACATTTCATCACTTGCCAAACTGAACATAAGGCGGTTTTGGACACCATGAAATCCATTGAAGAAAGTGGTGCAGAAGTAACTTACTTGCCTGTTGACAATCATGGAAAATTAAGCGTTAAGGAATTACAATCAAGCATTTTGCCACATACAAAGATGATTGCTTTGATGTGGGCAAATAATGAAACCGGCGTCATTCACCCCATAACTGAGATTGCAAAATTGGCAGAGGAAAAAGGAATAATATTTTTCACTGATGCTGTACAGGCTGCCGGTAAGATTCCTGTTTCTGTGGGTGGAATTCATCTGATGGCTATCTCAGCACACAAGCTTTATGGCCCAAAAGGAATTGGAGCTTTGTACATCAGACATAATCATTCTTTACCCAAGCCTCTTGCTCAAATTCACGGGGGAGGGCATGAGAAAGGTTTTCGAAGTGGAACGCTGAATGTTCCTGCAATTGTAGGCTTTGGAAAGGCTGCAGAAATGAGATTGTATGAAATGAAAGAGGAATCCAAGCGTTTGGAAAAACTGCGTGATTTCCTTGAAATCGGTCTTTTAAGGTTACCAGACAGTTTTTTGAACGGAAGTCAGGACAGGCTATCACATGTCACAAATATCGCTTTTGGTGGAGTAGAAGGTGAGGATTTACTTCGTAAAATTTGTCAGAAACTAGCCGTGAGTTCAGGTTCGGCCTGCACCAGCATTTCCCCAAAACCTTCCCACGTTCTTCAAGCAATGGGTTTGGATGCTGATCTGGGAAGAGCATCCATTCGGTTCAGTTTGGGGAGAAATACCACGGAACAGGATATACTCGATGCGGTGGGATGGGTGGAGAAGGTGGTGGGGGAGTTGCGAGGGTATTAGGTCTCGCGACGGCGCAACGGCGCACTTATTTAGCTTTTAGCTATCTTAAACTATGGAGAATTAAAAATAGATATTTCCCAAACTAAGAATAATCGTTTTTAGGTGAATGCTACCAAATGAACGTGATTTTCTAGGTACGTACTTGACAAGGCGATTTACTTCAGCACCCTCAAGGTCAAAAAAAACCTCAAAGGTAAAGCGAACGTTGCGTCGCACCGCCGCTTTAAGAAAAAAACTGCGCCGTAACTCCGCCGCGCGAGACTTATTTTCCCTACAAATTCAAGTCCCGCAAATCCTCCTCAGTATCAATATCCACTTTGCCTTTTGGGAAGGAAACACTCGCCATATCATCTTCGTTTGCCAATACAATATTTTTGGCTCCTTCGTCTCCAGTTAGCTCCATCAATTCCTTAAAATAGGCTTTTCCGAAAAGTATAGGAACTCCAACAGTTTTGGAATACTCACAAGCCACGATGCCTTTAGATTCTTTCTTTTGCGTGGCAATAAGCTTGTTCAGAATCTTGGCATCTACAAAAGGCTGGTCACAAAGCATGATAATTACCTGATCAGGTTGATCAAATTTGAGCATGTATTCAAGACCGACTTTGATACTGGAAGACATGCCTTTTTCAAAGTGTGGATTTGGAATATTTGGAATGCTAGCACCTGGAAAAGTCTTTTTGATCTCATCACGGTTTGCGCCAAGTACCAACACGCGCTTGTCTGCTTTGCAGTCGTTTGCGGCGTCTATGGCCAGCTGAAGCAACGTCTTTTCTTTGTATTTGGCGATTTGCTTTGGGTAGCCAAGTCTTGTTGATTCTCCCGCTGCAAGTATGATGATTCCTGTTTTCATATGGTTATAATAGTTTTTCAATGGACATATGGAATCTCGCATGGTTGACAATCATCTCAACGTGTGAGGTATTCGTCATGCTCGATTTCATTGATTTTCTTCGTGTATAGGGCCGTTCTTATTCCGCAGAAAGGTAGCTTGTTTTTTAGCCAAAACCGCTTTCACCTCCGCCAAAATGGACAATGCAATCTCCTCGGCGCCTTCGGCACCTATGTCCAAACCCATGGGAGAATAGATAGCAGCTTGATTTACAGCAATTCCTTTCCTCTCTAGTCTGTCAATTAGTTTTTCGGACTTTTTCTTCGGTCCCAAAATACCTACATAGGGTAAACCCAGTGGCAGCAAATCTTCTAAAACCTGAGCTTCATATTCAAAATTATGTGTCATCAAAAGGGCTGCAGAGTTACTATCCGTTTCCAATTGCTTCACTACTTCATCCCCAGACCCTGTTATGATTTTAATTGCTGAAGGAAAGCGATTGGCAGTTGCCAAGTTCTTTCTGCCGTCAATTAGTATTAACTCCAAACCCAATAAATCTGCAATTCTAGCTACTGGAATTGTGTCATTTCCAGCTCCGAAAAGAAAAATTCGAATAGCGGGTTTGATAGATTCAATGAATACCTGAACATCATCAAAAGTCTCATATTTACGAATGATATGATGGTTAGAATCATTCGCATTTATTTCAGCTTGAATCTGTTTCCAAAGTGATTTGTCGAGACTATCCTTATCTCCGAATACCTGATTTTCCTTCAGAAGAACTTTTGTACCGATTTGTTCTTGTTTGGAATATTTCACTGAAAACACAGTAATTAATCTACTGCAAATTCGATCTTGAATCGCGATTTTCAAGAGTTCAATGGGGTTTATAGTATTATGATAATCAATAGGTTCTATTAATACATGTATAATTCCATTGCAACCTAAGCCAACTCCGAATTTCTGATCATCTTCATCAGTGGTGTCGTAGGTAACCAGCATAGATTTTTGCTGGAAGATCACCGTTTGAGCTTTGCGCAGCGCATCGCCTTCCAGACATCCTCCACTGATTGCTCCTGTCAATTCCCCATCCTCAGAAACCAGCATTCGAGCGCCGGGACGACGGTAAGCCGAACCATCCACCTGAACGACCGTGGCCAAAGCTACTTTTTTGGCTTCAACCCGGCAGGACTCATATGCTTGGATAATGGATAGAATTTCTTTCATAAAAATAGAGATAGCCTAATAAATAGAAGTTCTCCAACTTATTCAAGAAGATTAATTTCTACGGCGATGATTTTAGTAAAAATATGAGGCATACCCTAACTTGCGGCATGCAAATCCCCAGTCTCGCTCAACTTAAGAAAGAACTCAGCCACCTCAATGAGAAGGAACTGATAAATTTGGTGACGGATCTGAGCAAATTCAGTCGAGATAATAAATCCTATTTATTTTTCAAACTCAGCGAGAAGGACAATCCCTTATTGTATTTAGAAATGGTGCAGGAAGAACTGGAGAAGGATTTTCAAATGGCAAGAGGTGATCATTCTTATTATGCTAAGAAAGCTGCGCAAAAGCTACGTCGCAAAATGAACAAGTTGCTCAAGCTGAGTAAAGTCAAAACTGATCAGATCGAAGTGCTTTTATTTTTCTGCGAAAAGCTTCGGGAATATGGCTTTCTCAGACACAGAAATCAGGTTTTGGATAATATGTATCAGATGCAATTGGGAAAAGCGGTTAAGCTCATTTCTGGCCTGCACGAAGACTTGCAGTTCGATTATGAGGGAAGAGTAGAGGAACTAGTTGGATAAGTAGCTTCCATGGACTTTTAGAAAAGTGTTGGTCGATTGGCTTGGTAGTCGAGCAAAAGATACTTTGTTTCTAAAATGTTTGAAATTCAGCGTTCACCTATTTGGCTATAATACGAATAGCTAGAGGTTTGACTAAAGTTTAAAACTTTATATCTGAAACTTTACATTAAGAAGATAATTCTATTATACCAATCGATGGTTATCGGAGTTTTTGTGAGTACTCAAACCTCTGGAATAGATCTGAATAAATAGCCCACTCCAGTCGACTTCATCAATGAGCTATGGAATTCCTGAAAAAGGTGATTCAAAATGGCTGGATCAAAAGGGCAATTATATGGCTGTGATTGCAGCTGATGTCGATTACAAACTACTTGGATCAACTGATCTGCGAGTATCAGATGACTATTTGAATGAAAAATTGCCTCCTTATAATACCGATATACTGAATGGTACTTTTGGCCTGGAGACAGCATGATGTAGGATATACTTATGCGCCAAATACGCAGCACTTAATTCCTTGGGCTAATCGGATATTAAAGTAAGAAAAGGAGTCGTTGGTATTGGATTTAAAAACTAAGTCGAAACCATGAATTTATATTTTTTTGAAATTTTCCAATTCCAGATTGTGACTTAGAAGCCGGGGATCAACCATTTGCTTCAACAAGGTTTGATCTTTCTAACCAAGCATAAGATTCAAGTAAGAATACTATGAAAGATTATTGCTACTTAAACCTTAATTTATAATCCCTGATGATCTTGAAAAACAATTAGTTATATGGGTTTTCTTCTGAAAAAGATTATTTTGTAATTGATTTGTTTCGAATACTTTTTCACAAAATTTTTAAACACCATATCCTATGACCGGCTTAGCTGTTTTAGACGTTTTTATAAGTCTAGTTTTTCTCTATTTGCTCTATAGTCTCTTTGCGATGACTATTATTGAGGCTATCACATCTTCCTTCAGTTCCAGATCCAAAAATCTAATTACTGGAATTGATCGCTTGTTGGCCGATGATCATCAGTCAACTCGAATCAACCACACTTTTCTGAACCTGTTTTGGGTGAATACTATCAATCCACTCACGAAGGCTTTTTACAAGCATCCTTCTATCAAATATCTGGGAAGCAAGGGAATCAACTCAAAACCATCCTATATCGCTAAGGACAGGTTTGGGAGTACTTTAATTGACTTGTTGGGGAAAGGAGCTTACCTCGATGATATCCATAATATCTCCGCTACCCTTGGAATCATCCCTGAATATGATTCAAGCAAATTAGCTTCTGATATTAGGGCCCTTCAACAGGAATTGAAGGAAAGCACCCAAACAGCCATTTCCGATAAAGTCGAGATTGATTCACTCACAGAAAAACTGGATTATCTGAAGCAGGAACTATTTCAGAGAACAAATAAAGAGCATCCATGGGAAATCGAGGGATTATCGATAGGAACAGAGACAAAATACCAGCTGAAAAACCTTTGGCAGCAAGCGGCTAATGACAAGGAGAAATTCAAGTCATTGATCGAAAACTGGTATGATGATCAGATGGATAGAGTCGCCGGTTGGTATAAAAGGAAATTGACTTTCCTGACTTTTATCCTTGGGTTTATAATAGCAGGACTCTTCAATGTGGATACGATTAGGCTCACTACCGAACTATCGAAAAATGAAGAAATGAGGACTATGCTTGTTGAAGGCGCAAAAGGCTATATCGCAAATAATCCCAATGGAGTCAGTTCGGTTTCTTTTACCGAGCAGAGACAATTCATCGATTCAGTGAATACTGAGATAAGCAAATACAACTATGTCTTGGGTGTCAGTAAAGAGGCGAAATTTACTGGTTGGACTATATTAGGGTGGTTGATCACCGCTTTCGCGATTTCCCTTGGCGCTCCTTTTTGGTTTGACTTACTGAACAAACTGGTGCAGGTACGCAACTCGGTGAATATTCCGGTTTCTGCCGGGAAATCCTCTGACTCTTCTGACCAAGTAGTCAATAACACTAAAGCGGTAGGGTGATGGAAACGTTCAAAGGCATCGTGAGTCAATTTGTAAACGTGAGATTGGAAAGGCCGTCTGTCAATGCTCCCAAATCAAAAGTATTAGCTCCAGGATCTGAGGTTGAGATATCGCATGCTATCGTCGGAGAAGAATACCTTGATTCTAGTATCTGGTATGTGCTGAGCAACCATAGTTTTGTATGGAGCAAGTCTATATACACCACATCGGAAGTACCACTTATCGAGAAAAAAATTATTGTGACTGCTGATGACATTGGGATTGTGGAAGAGATAGACGTGGGCGCCAAAATAGCGCTTCGCGAAGGCTGGATCAATTCAATTGCGGTTTTGGTCAATCGTCCTGATGATCATAATGACAGCTATTTGAGTGATTTTTGTCAAAGTCTGATGGATTTTCCAAAAGAAGATCCAGAACATTCTCTATACAAAACCACTCACATTGGGCTACATTTCACGATTACTTCCGGAGAACCTATTTCTGAGCCTAAAGAAGTTCAGCTTTTGATAGATAGCGAAAAGAAGTTTTTGGACTTCCGTAAATTCAACAGGAATTTTGAGAAACCGGACTATGTGGAGCAAGTAAAGACAGAATTCTTGGCTCAATATGAAAAGTTCAAGCGTGTTTTCGGGCGCGAACCAGACCATCTCACTTCACATCACGATGTACTTACGTTCAACCATCCACTTTTTAGCTTTATGCAAAATTGGTCTAGGGAGAAAAGTATTCCACTTCGAAATCATCGTTTTTTGCCACGTTCTAAACGATTCTGGTACGATACTCTGGCACTAATGAATGTGAATCTGCCTTCAATCAATAAGATGAATAACTGGGAAAGTAGCTTTGGCCCATTCACGTCAGAATGTTCTCAACATACGATAGTTGATCATTATGGACCAATTCCACCATTTGGGATCACCAGCTATGAAGAGATTGTGTCCAAAAAACAAAAATCACTGGACAATTGGATGAAGGACTTTTTAATAAGTAAGGATTCGCAAAGAGAAATTGTGATCCACTTAATTAAATCAGGTTTTCGCAGTCAATCTGATTTTGTGGGGGCTTATAAATCGTTAAGGAATTCCTATCCTGGAATTGAGATCAAATACTTCGATGGGAGAGTTGCAGAATACCTCTCTCTGCAGAAAAACTGTTTTTGGAATTCCGATCCTTGGTTGGCTTTACATGTCAGGAGCTGAAATCGATTGCTTAAATTAACGGAGAAAATATGTGCTATGGAATATACATTTCAGTCAAATGCATGTACTTTAAAACTCGATTCGTGCAGATTCGCTAAATCACAACTTTATTCCCAAAAACCATGAAAAAATCATTGCCAGTATTAACCATTTTTTTGTTGTTATTTTCCACTCCACTTTTCGCGCAAGTTCAAGATGCACTGTTCCCAGAAATGCCAGGGATGGTTTCTTATACCTATCGAAATAGCCTTTCCAAAGATCTGCCAGCTACACTAGATACGCTTCAAGCCATGGGAATTACTGATATGGAGTTTTCAAGCTTATTTGGACATACTGCTTCAGATATTAAAAAAGAGTTGGATAAGCGCGGGATGCACTGCTCTTCCTTCGGAGTAGGCTACAAAGACCTGATGGAAAAGACGGCAACTGTAGCGGAAAATGCTCAAACACTGGGAGCAGAATTCGTGCGAGTGGCATGGGTTCCTCACACGGCAGCTTTTACGCTGGAAGATGCACAGCAAACGATCGCTGATTTCAATGCGGTAGGGAAGGTGCTAAAGGAAGATTATGAACTGACTTTCTGCTATCACAATCACGGTTATGAATTTGAGCCACATGGAGATGGGACCCTCTTCGATTTGATCGTTCAGGAAACAAACCCCGATTATGTAAGCTTCGAAATGGATATACTTTGGACGTTCTTCCCGGGAGCTGATCCAGCAGCTTTACTTACCAAATACGGAGATCGCTTCAAGCTCATGCACCTTAAAGATTTGCGAAAAGGCATAGTGGGTAATATGTCTGGCGGAACTCCAACTGAAAACGATGTCACGCTGGGAACCGGCCAACTTGATCTCCCGGAAATTATTTTAGCTGCAAAAAAGGCAGGAGTTCAACACTTCTACCTAGAAGACGAAAGTCCAATTTACTACCAGCAGGTTCCAAGGAGCATAGCGTATTTGCATGGTTTGAAAAAGTGAACATATTGGAATGGCGCGTGTCCGATGACAGAAGTCGCTCATAATTGACACTATATCGCGAACTTTTCACCAGTCAATTTCTCTGAAATTGCCCAAAGCTTAGTGGCAATTTTCATATCATGAGATCGAGAAGAGGAGCTGACTTTTATGGGATTTCCTTTAACTTCTCTGAAGCCTGAAGGCCCGTAATATTCTCCTCCTTTCACTTCTGGATCCAACGCTGCTCTTAGCGTGGGAAGTGCTCCTGACTTGGCTTCTTGGCCTATAATGGATGTCAATGGGCTAAATAACTTCATTGCAAAGTTGGGCAAGAACTGTCCTAAATTGGTATCGGAAAGGCCGGGATGAGCTGCCACAGCTTTTGTGCTAATTCCAGCTTTTTCCATTCTACGCTGTAGTTCGTAGGCAAACATCAGGCAAGCCAATTTGCTTTGGGAATAGGCCTTCCATTTTGAATAGCTTTTACCTGCATTCAAATTTTCGAAATCTATTTTTCCACTCTTATGTGCCAAACTGCTCAGCATCACTAAACGGGATTTCTCGGTTTTCTTTAGAATAGGAAATAGAAGATTCGCCAGTAAAAAATGTGCGAGGTAATTCACTCCAAACTGACTTTCAAATCCTTCTTTTGTGGTTTGAAAAGGTGGCATCATAATTCCAGCATTTGCTATTAAGAGATTAAGGCTATCGTATTTTTTGGCAAATTCTGTTGCAAACTCCCGAACAGAATCTAGACTTTTCAAATCAAGCAATATAATCTCCAAATCAGCTCCGGGCACTTCCTTGAGAATATTCTTCATCGCCTGATGTGCTTTGCTTAGAGTACGGCAGGCAAGAATTACAGTAGCTTCTTTTTTAGCCAAAGCCAACGCAGTTTCATATCCAAGACCAATATTGGCACCGGTGACTAAGGCAACTTTGCCTTTTAGTGAAGGGACAGATTTCATTGAGAAATTTTTCATGGGTAAAAGGCTTTAGTCATGATAAGAAAGGAAGTAAAATGAAGATACTAGAGAAACCACACAATTGTTCAATTGATCATTGGTAGAAGTCAAATCGACGGTCATATAAATGCGACTTGTCAACTCAATTTTTTCATTTAACTTTTGCAAAACACCCACACTAACTATGAGAAATGTACTTTTCGCCTCCCTGATGCTTTTGGTTTCATGTGGCCAGCAAAATTCATCCGAAAACCCAGAAGCAAAGAAACAGTTTGTGAGCGTTGATGGGATTGATTCTTCGATCAAGCCCGGTGATAATTTCTTTATGCATGTCAACGGTCTATGGTACGACTCTGCGCTAATAGCTGATGATCAGTCGGGTGTAGGTTCCTATTCATTTTTGAATATTCCTCAAAAACAGCTTCTGGAGAATATTTTGGAAGAAGTCTCAGCCACGGAAAACCCAGCTGGTAGTATAGAACAAAAAGTGGGTGATTTTTACGCTTCAGGTATGGACATAGCGGCCATCGATCAGCGTGGCTTTGAACCTATCAAACCAATTTTGGCTGAAATTGAAGCAACCAATGACCTGAACAGTTTGATGAGTTTCATAACTGATGAGATCAAGTCGAACAATCAATCTCTTATTAGTCTGGGAATCTCTCCGGATGCAGAAAACAGCAGTATCAACATCGCCCATTTCAGTCAGACTGGGTTGGGTTTGCCAGATAGGGATTACTATTTCAAGACAGATTCTTCCACTTTAGCCATTCAAAAAGCTTATGTAGATTACCTTTCTACTCTTTTTCAACTCACAGGAAGTGATAAATCTGAAGCAAAAAGTAGCGCGGAGAAGATATACTCTATTGAAAAGAAACTAGCGGAATCCCATAAAACGCGCATCGAACGCCGGGTAGTTAAAGAGAATTACCATAAAATGGCTGTGGCCGAATTAAACCAAAAGCAGCCCAATATTGGATGGCCTTCCATGTTAGACCAGTTGGGATTGGATGCAGATTCCGTAGATGTCCGCCAACCGGCATATTATGAATCATTGAATAAGATGTTAAAATCCGTTCCACTTTCAGATTGGAAAATTTATGTCAAGGCTCATACACTTGCCTCCTATGCTGAAGTATTGAGCAAACCTTTTGAGGATGCTTCTTTTGCCTATGAAAAAGTGATTTCAGGACAATCCACTCAATTGACTCGGCCACAGCAGATGGTACAGAAAGTAGATCGACAATTAGGCTATGCACTTGGGCAGTTGTATGTAAAGCAATACTTCAATGAAGATGCGAAAAAGCGTGTGTTGGATCTGGTGAACAATCTTCAAAAAGCCTTTGAAAACAGAATAAATCAATTGGACTGGATGAGCGATAGTACAAAAACTCAGGCTAAAGAAAAGCTGTATGCGATTACCAAGAAAATAGGCTATCCGGATGAGTGGAGAGAATACGATGTGACTATAGATCGAAATAAGTATTTTGAAAATGTACTTGCTTTGCGCCAAGATCAAAGCCGCTATGAACTGGACAAATTTGGCAAGGCACCAAACAAGCTAGAGTGGGGGACTACTCCTTCCACAGTGACGGCGTACTACAATCCATCGTTGAATGAAATAGTTTTTCCGGCAGGAATCCTTCAGTATCCATATTTTGATCTATATGCTGATGATGCAATTAATTATGGCGGCATAGGTATGGTCATAGGTCATGAGCTTACGCATGCTTTTGATGATCAGGGAGCACAATATGACAAAGACGGCAATGTGAAAAACTGGTGGACAGATGCAGATTATGAGAAGTTTAAGGGCAAAACCCAGCAGTTGATCGAGCGATACGACACCTTCACGGTACTGGATTCAGTGCATGTGAAAGGCGCAATGACTATCGGTGAGAATACTGCCGACAATGGCGGGATATACATTGCTTACGACGCATTCAAGATGACTGAGCAAGGACAGGATACCACTAGAATCGATGGATTTACTCCTGATCAGAGATTCTGTTTATCCATAGCTAGAATCTGGAGAGTGAAAACCCGCGATGAGTTTATGCGCACCTATGTGAATACAAATTCCCACTCTCCAGCAGTATGGCGTGTGAATGGTCCACTGATGAATTTTGATCCTTTTTACGCTTCTTTTGCCATCCAACCTGGAGATAAAAACTATAAATCAGCAGAGGAAAGGATCAGGATTTGGTAATTGGAGTTTTGACATCCATACCAACTATCTGATAACTGATCGGTTGTCAGTTATCGAATTTTGAGGATTGCAGGAATCAGCTATTATTTCAAATCAAACTCTTTTCCCGTTAAGTTTTCAGAAACAGTCCATAGCCTTTGAGCCACGCTGATATCTTGAGATCGATCTGAAGATTTCACTCGGCCGGGATCCCCTTTTGCTTCCATAAATCCATTTGGTCCAATGTATTCTCCACCATCCAAAGAGGGCTCCAAAGCGGCCATTAATGTTGGCTTTGCTCCAGCTTTTCCATCATGACCAATCAACGAAGAAATCGGGCCAAAGAAAAATTGTGCAATTTTTGGAAGATGTTGACCGAGATTTGTGCTCGACATTCCCGGATGGGCAGCAAGCGATTTAATCTCCAATTTTTCATGGTCGATTCTTCGCTGAAATTCAAACGCAAACATCAGGCAGGCCAATTTACTTTGCCCATAAGCACCCCATTTGGAATAGGATTTTTGAGAATTTAGATTTTCAAAATCAATTTTCCCATTCTTGTGCGCAATGCTACTCAAGCTGACTATTCTGGCATTTTTTGTCTTTTTGATTACTGGAAAAAGTAGATTGGTTAAGAGAAAATGAGAGAAATAATTGACGGCCATCTGACTTTCAAACCCATCCTTAGTTTTGGAAAAGGGAGTTGCCATGATTCCGGCGTTTAAAATCAAAAAATCCAAACGATTATATTTGACCAGAAATTCTTCCGCAAAGCCATGAACAGAATCCAGATTTTTCAAATCAACAAGTATAATTTCAAGAACAGCCTTGGGAACTGATTTTAAGATTTTTTGCATCGCTTTTTCTGCTTTCTCGAAATCTCTACATGCTAAAATGACTTTGGAACCTTTTTTTGCGAGTCCCAAAGCGGTTTCATATCCCAAGCCAATGTTTGCTCCGGTGACCACTGCGACTTTTCCTTGTTGGGAAGGCATCGATGAAAGTTTGAATGTGCTCATAGTTTCTATTTTAAAAATGATGTACTACTAGTTTAAATATGTCCTCATCTTATTTTTTTGCAAATACCAATCCTTTTTTTGGTCCTCTCTGAATTGCCCTTTTTCCCCCATTTGGTCTTTAAAATACTATTTAAGATCGAAAGCAACGGACAATAAATGCCCAGCCTGTGGCAAAATTTCTACTGTGCTAAAATGTGAATCGGGCTCTCTTTTCCATTAAGGAAGTAAACAACTCTTGGAATCCTGTTTGCAATAAACTGGTAGCATATTTTTTTCATTTTAAAATAACAATCATGGATAATAACAATCAAATAATCATCATCACAGGAGCATCGAGCGGAATCGGAAAGGCTACAGCACTCAAATTGGCTAGTGAAGGCTTCAAAGTTGTGCTTACGGCAAGACGTGAAGAAAAGCTTGATGATATCCAAACTCAAATTGAAAAATCAGGTGGCCAAGCTCTCGCAGTTGCTGCTGATGTAACTAAAATAGATGAGTTAAAAAACGTAGTGGAAAAAGCAAAATCCAAATTTGGAACTGTTACCGGATTAGTCAACAATGCCGGTTTGATGCCGCTTTCTTTTATTGAAAAATTCAAAACAGAGGAATGGGATACCATGGTGGATGTGAATATTAAAGGTGTCCTCAACGGACTGACTGCCGTGCTTCCGGAATTGATCAAAAATAAAGGCGGCAATATTATCAACATTTCATCCTCTGCCGCCCATCGCTATTTCCCGGGCGGGGCAGTGTACTGTGCGACCAAGTCTGCAGTGAAAATGCTTTCGGAAGGTTTGAGACAAGAGCTTGCACCTAAATATGGGATCAACGTGACCTCGATAGAACCCGGTGCTACCGATTCGGAATTGATGGATACCATTACTGATGAGGATATTAAAGAAAAATTAAAGGGGATGAAAGATATGACTACGCTGGAAGCTGAAGATATTGCTGAAGCGATCTACTATGTACTTTCTCAACCTAGTCGTGTAAATGTCAATAACATATACATCATGCCATCAGAGCAGCAATAAATTTTTTCCAAACCAATTTTTATAAAATAACTACACTATGACTACAGAAAAAAAAGAGAAAATAACCACGATCAATCCTCTCAATGGGAAAGAAATAAAATCCTACGAATACATGTCTGCTGATAAACTCAACAATGTGATCCAAAAATGCCATGAAGCATTTTTGGAATGGAAACAAGAGGAAGTTTCCGAGCGAGCTACAGTAATTAAGGCTATTGGAAAAGCCTTAATGGACAACAAGAAAGAATTGGCTTCTCTGATGACGGATGAAATGGGGAAGTTACTTACTCAAAGCTATCAGGAAATTGAACTTTGCGCAGCGATTTGTGAATATTCCGCAGAAAAGGCACCCTCAGAATTCGAAGATATCGAAAGAGAGCTCGAAGATGGCGAGAGAGGAATTATTTCATTCTCTCCATTAGGAGTGATTTACGGAATTCAGCCTTGGAATTATCCCGTTTATCAAGTCATGCGGTATGCAATCGCAAGTTTGGTTGCCGGAAATGGGGTATTGATGAAGCATGCCTCCAATGTCACCGGAACCGGGGCGATGCTTGAGAAGATTCTTCATGAAGCAGGACTTCCAGCTCATTTATTCAGCCAATTGATCATAGATCATGATCAGTCAGATGAAGTGATCAAGCACAAATTGGTTCGAGGCGTGACTTTTACCGGAAGCTCGGATGCGGGCCAGTCCATTGGCGAAAAGACAGGCGCAGCCTTGAAAAAATCTGTACTTGAATTGGGAAGCAATGATGCCTACATCGTACTGGAGGATGCTGATCTGAAAGTTGCTGTTGAAATGTGTGTCAAAGGTCGAGTCTATAATAATGGAGAAACCTGTATTGCCGCTAAGCGATTTATAGTGGTGGATTCGGTCTATGAGCCATTCAAGAAGGCATTTGTCGAGGCCATGAGCAATTTGAAAATGGGAGATCCCAATTCAGAAGATTCAGATTTAGGCCCGATGGCTAGAAAAGATCTTCGTGAAACTATGCATGAGCAGGTGCTGAAAAGCGTGGAAAAAGGTGCGGTAATTCTTTGTGGTGGAAAAATACCTGAAGGCGAGGGTTATTTCTATCCAGCAACAGTGCTTGGCTCTGTAAAGACTGGTCAGCCTGCCTATGAGGAGGAAATCTTTGGTCCAGTAGCAGCATTGATCAAAGCGAAAGATGAAACAGATGCTTTTCGAATTGCCAATGATAGCCGATTTGGGCTAGGAGGGGGAATCTTCTCTAAGGATGAAAAACGTGCAGCGAAGCTAGCCGCCAATCATTTTGACACAGGTATGATCTTTATCAACACGTTTGGATTAGCCAAGCCAGCTATGCCTTTCGGAGGAGTAAAAGATTCCGGATTTGGTAGAGAGCACGGAGGATTCGGAATGAAAGAATTCGTCAATGTCAAATCAATTGTTCTAGCCGGTTCTGAATAACTAATGCTCAAATAAAATACTAAGCAATTAAATCACTTAAAAAACTATAACCATGTCAAGTCCTGAACACAAACAACTTATCTGGAATCTCATCAAAGAAATCAAATTTGGAATGCTGGTCACTCACGATGATTTGGAGGAAAAACTACGGGGGAGACCCATGAGTTTGGTCCAAGATGAATATGACGGCACGATATATTTCTTTACGGACCGAACAGACGCGAAAGCATACGAGATCAAACGTGATCGAGACGTCTGTTTGACTTTTGCAGATAAAGACGACCAGACCTACGTTTCACTTTCCGGAAAAGCCAATCTAACGGAGGATAAAAGTCTAATCGATCGTTATTGGAATAAATGGGTAGCCGCTTGGTTCCCAAAAGGAAAAGATGATCCGACTTTGGCTATGCTGGAGATCAAAATCCAAAGTGGAGAACACTGGAAAGCAGATGAAAACAAGCTGGTACAACTCTTCAAGATCGCCAAAGCTAACCTCACTGATTCAGAACCAGAAATGGGTGATCACGAAACATTCGGAAAATAAAAATCCAATTATTTAAGTTAAAAATGCCGCAATTGTAATCTTGCGGCATTTTTTTTATGACTGTTCGCTATGTTGCACCCAAATGGTTGGAATTAATGTTTGAGGATCAGTTTCGGCTACTCCAACTTCCCAAAGGGGACTAGGGGGATTTTTACCTGTAAAAACCAAATATATTATTGATATGTGCAAGATCACAGATACTCATTATTTTTTGAAAGTCTAATATGACCATACTGAATCGTGCTGACATATTCTTAAACCGGTGGCCGAGCCTAGCCGAGGCCATTTGGTGTTTTACTGGCTATTGGCTGAAAACCGTATAATCAAAAAGTCTAATTCCCATAATAATCAAAGAGTGTCATCAGAGGACATATTTGTGTAGCGTTTTCAGTACCGAGACCCAAGGGAATTAATCTTTGATCTCCCGTCAATTTCTTAACTTTGAACTTAACTAACCATCTCCACCTCCCCACATGTTTGAAGGACCAGATTATCCTAAATCTATAACAGAAGAGCTTTTTGAATCCTGGCTGGAGGAGGGGAGAGCGAGTAAAATCAGCTATCACTTTTTGTTGATTGTCTGGAATGTGTATGACGAAAAGTACAATCCTGTCTATGTGGAAAGTCGTGAAGAGATAAAGAATTACGAGTCGTATCCTGATGCCAAAGGATCCGAAGCGCTGATAGCAGTGTATGATTTGTATTCTGAGTCCAGGGTTAGTCTGGGAGTTTAAGGTCCGAATTCTATGAGAGAGATTAATATCATTGACTTATCCAAAAGTAAGAACATGACTTCAGCTCTCCTTTTTAGTTTAACGTAATTGCCGACGCTTTTTCGCCGATATGAAATGCTATATTTCAGTCACTGAAATTAGGCTACGCCGCCCAGCAAAAAAATGATAGCTTCCTACAGTTTATTCTATTATTTAGTTTATTGAAAACCTTCATACCAATGATTAAAAGAATCACCCCCTTAGTCCTCCTAGTGCTTTTGGCAGTGGGATGTGGCAAAAACTCGGAAACTACTCCACAGGAGTTTATAGTGGAATACGAAAAGTTTGTACTTGATAACGGCCTCGAAGTTATTTTTCACATTGATCGTTCAGATCCAGTCGTAGCGGTATCACTTACGGCTCATGTCGGTTCCGCACGTGAGAAAGAGGGCAGAACTGGCTTTGCACACCTTTTCGAACACCTGTTGTTTCTTGAATCGGAGAATCTTGGAAAAGGTGGTCTTGATAAAATGACAGCCCGAATAGGAGGGTCCGGCGCCAACGGTTCCACCAATCGAGACAGAACAAATTACCTGCAGACTGTTCCAAATGATGCTTTGGAAAAAATGATTTGGGCAGAAGCTGATAAGCTGGGTTGGTTTATCAATACAGTTACCGATCCTGTTTTGGCTAAAGAAAAGCAGGTAGTGAAAAATGAAAAACGTCAAGGAGTGGACAACCAGCCTTATGGACATACTTCTTATGTGATTGATAAAAACCTGTATCCTGAAGACCATCCTTACAATTGGCAGGTAATCGGTTCTTTAGACGACCTTCAAAATGCCGCACTTCCAGATGTCAAGGAGTTCTTCAGACGCTGGTACGTCCCCAACAATGTCACCCTGACAATAGTGGGTGATTTTGATATGGACCAAGCTAAAACATGGGTGAAAAAGTATTTTGATGAAATTCCAGAAGGAGAACCCATAGCACCGCTCACACCAAGACCGGGTGAAGTAGAAGCTATCAAGAAGTTATATCATGTAGATAATTTTGCACGGCTTCCAGAGCTTACGATGACATGGCCAACAGTGGAACAGTATCATAGCGATTCCTATGCCCTGAATGTCCTTACCGACTACCTATCCAGCGGAAAAGAGGCTCCGCTTAATTTGGTATTAGTGGATGACAAAAAGCTGACCTCCAATGTAAGAATGTACAACAGAACCTTTGAGTTGGCAGGTCAGGTCCAATTGTCAGTCCGTGCTTTTGCTGACAAAGACCTGGATGAGGTAGCGGTGGCAATCGAAGAGGCCTTCACTAAATTTGAGCAGGAAGGGATTTCCGAAAAGGATTTGGCTCGAATCAAGGCCGGACAGGAAACAAACTTTTACAATGCGCTTTCCAGCGTCTTGGGAAAAGGCGTTCAGCTGGCGCAGTACAACATTTTTGCCCACAATCCAGGCTTCATTAATGAGGATATTCAAAAGGTTTTGGCAGTGAGTACCGAAGATGTCATGCGTGTTTATAACCAATACATCAAAGACAAGAATTACATAGCCACCAGCTTTGTTCCCAAAGAAAATCTGACTGCTGCATTAGAAGGCTCGGAAAAAGCCGAAGTCGCAGAAGAGCAAATCGTCATGGGAGCTGAGGAAAGTTTTGATGCTTCCATCCAAGCCAGTTATGAAAAAGCAACTTCAAGCTTTGACCGCTCCACGGAACCTCCGTATGGAAAAACACCTGAAGTGAAAATCCCCTCAGTTTGGGATGACTCACTTGCAAACGGTCTGAAAGTCTATGGAATAGAGAATCATGAAGTGCCCCTAGTTCAATTCAATATGGTAATTGATGGAGGTCAGCTCCTGGATGATCCCAATAAAGTAGGGGTAGCTAATTTAATGGCGCAACTAATGACTAAAGGCACGGAAAACAAAACTACAGCGGAACTTGAAGTTGCAATAGAACAATTGGGGGCTTCTGTCAATGTATATACCAGTACTGAGAGTACTACTATTGCTGTAAACACCCTGAGCAGGAATTACAATGAAGTAATGGATTTGGTAAAAGAAATAATCTTAGAGCCGCGCTGGGATTCAGTTGAGTTTGAACTAGCCAAGCAATCCACTATTAGCCGTATTCGGCAACTGGAAGCAAGTCCAGAGATGGTGGCACAAAATGAATTCAACAAACTGATCTACGGAGAGGGGAATATTCGTGCACAAAATATCCTGGGCAGTATTAAGTCGGTGGAGGCCATTACCCTGGATGATCTTAAGTCTTATTATGAGAAGTTCATTTCCCCATCCGTGACGCGAATGCATGTGGTGGGCGATTTAGGCAAAGTAAATATTCTCGCATCACTTCAGAACTTGACCACTGCATGGGAAAGTAAGGAGGTGAGCATTCCGGCTTTCGACGCACCGGTAAGACTAGATTCTGCTCAGGTTTTCTTTTACGATATCCCAGATTCGAAGCAGTCTATGCTAGAGGTTGGCTATCCTGCACTCGCTTCTACGGATCCTGACTATTATCCTGCGGTGGTGATGAATTATATTTTGGGTGGGGGAGGTTTTGCTTCCCGATTTACCCAGGAATTACGGGAAGGTAAAGGATATACGTATGGGATTTGGTCTTCTTTCGAAGGGGGAAAAGTGGCTGGCCCTTTTAGCATTGGCAGTGGTGTGAGAAGCAATGTGACTTATGAATCTGCCCAACTGGTGCAGGATATTCTCTCAGACTTTTCTTCAACCTATTCACCTGAAGATTTGGCAACAACTCAGAGTTTTATGATCAAAAGCAATGCACGTGCTTTCGAAACAGCCGGTGCCAAGCTCAATATGCTGGAGAACATCAGTGAATATGGTTGGGATGCTGATTACGTGAAGGATCGAGAGAAGATTGTAAAGGAGATGACGGTGGAAAGAATTCAGGAATTGGCAGGTAGCTATTTGGATCCCAACAAGATGATATGGCTGGTAGTGGGCGATGCCAAAACACAATTGGAGGGACTCGAAAAACTCGGATTTGGAAAACCAGTTCTGATCAACCAACCCTAGATCTCAACAAAAATGGATCACTAGAGTAGAGGAGGCTAGAAAGAGACTGGGTAGTATTTGACGCTATGGGTATATACATTCCCTTCTGTTTACCTTAGTAAGCTACTAGTACATCATAAAAGTTAGACTAAGTCGAGCGTAGTTCCGAAATCAACACGGGGGCTACGCTCTTTTTTTATTACTTGTAATTCATTGGTTCATTGGATATTGGCTAATTTTTTCTATTTTGAATTGCCTCTTCTATTTATAGAATAAGCGAATTATTTCATGATCGACGAAAACCAGACTGTTCGATCGTTTTAAGATTTTTAACCAACAAAACTCTCATCTCATGTCCAAAAAGATAGACACAATTATCACATTGTATGTCGACACTCAGAAAATCTTCAAATTCAGCAATAGTAAAGCTGATAAGCCCGAGATTTTAAACCACATCTTACTTTGTGATAACCATTATGACCATCCCAGCGAAGCTGAATTCACCAGTAATATCCATCCAAAAACAAAAATTGCTTGGGTGGGTGCGGCGATGCATATCAGGCAAAGCGAAGAAGATTTTGTGATTATTAAAAAGATCAAACCTCAAAAGGGTAAATCAATCCTTAAAATCTACGACTCCAAACTCAGTTCTGGAACGACCCATATTGACGGTCACGTAGGAAAAGTAAAACCAAAGCACGATCCAGAAGAAAGCTATTCCATCCGATTTTTGGTGAATCATAAGGGAAAAGAGAAAACTTATTCAATCGATCCCAAGCTTAGAGTCATCTGATTTTTTCACAATTTCACTTTTCTGATTTGAAGACCCAGTTAACCCTATTTATGCTGTTCTTTGGGCTGACCTTTAGCTATGCTCAATCCAATGGAGAGTCTATAAAGCATCAAAACTTACTTGATAGCTTGAAACAGGTTTACTTTCAATCCAAAGAGAAAAATCTAGAACTGTTGGTATCTGTGCTTAAGGAAGATCCAAACCCGGATAGCATGATAAAGTATGGGCAGATTCTTCTAGACAAATCCTTGAAGGATTCAGATGATCTCATGACGTTTCAGGCTTTTCTGCATCTGGGGAATGGCTATGTTTTTAAAGGTGAGCTTTCCCAGGGTTTGGAGAATTACTTCGAAAGCATGAAATATGCTGAAAAAGCGGAATACGAGGAGGGGAGAGGAAAGCTTTTCATTGCAATAGCAAATACCTATTCTCAAAGTCAGAATAGCCAAAATGCGGCAATCTATTACGGTAGAAGCATTGAAATTTTAAGAAATGGAAATGACTCTCTAGGACTGGCTTCTGCCATTTTCAACGCTGGAGATGAGTATCTGAGCATGGGAAAGCTGGATTCTGCTTTGCTCTATACTAAGGAAGCCCAAGTGATTTTCGGAAAGGTCAATTATCCCATTGGAGAAGCATATTGCTTCGGAAATCTGGGGATGATCTATGCCAAAAATGGAGACAATGCTGTAGCTGAAGTAAGCATCAATAAGGCCATTGCGATCCTTGAGGAATATAATGAATACTATCCCATTTCCTCCTATTTAGAATTTATGTCCTCTATTTATCTGGAAAATGGAGATCAGGCTCGTGCACTGAATTATGCTGAAAGAAGTCTTGATCTGGCTACTCACTATGGAATCAAAGATCAAATCAGCCAATCAAACCTGACGCTTTCGAAGATCTATGAGCAAAGTGGAAATACACCAAGAGCTTTTGAATACTACAAAAATCACATCACCTATCGCGATAGCGTCAACAATGTAGCCGCGGTGCAGAAAATGGCCAATCTCAGAACGGACTATGAGGTTTCTCAAAAGCAGATCGAAGTGGATTTGCTGGAAAAAGGATCTTTGATCAAAGACCTGCAAACCAAAAGACAGCAATTTATCATCTATGGGGTGTTGTTATTATTGGCTTTGGTAGCACTGCTGGCATTTGTAGTTTATAGGCGATACTGCTACGAAAAGGAAACCAAGCAGATCATAGAGCGGGAGAAAAACAGATCAGAGGAACTGCTATTGAATATTTTGCCCGCGGAGACTGCTGAGGAATTGAAAGAAAACGGTGCTGTAAAAGCCAAGAGAATAGAATCAGCAACGGTAATTTTTACCGATTTCAAGAGCTTCTCAGCGATTGCAGAGCATATATCCCCTGAGCAATTGGTCAAAAGTATTGATTACTATTTCAAGGAGTTTGACAGGATCAGCACCAAATTCAATCTGGAGAAAATCAAAACCATTGGCGATTCTTATATGTGTGCCGGTGGTCTTCCAAAGGAAAATCAAACCCATGCGACCGATGTGATTTTGGCAGCAATAGAGATGATGGCTTTTGTAAATCAAGAAGTGGACAATGGACTGACCCATTTCGAAATGCGCATAGGAATACATACCGGGCCCATAGTAGCTGGAATCGTAGGAATCAAAAAATGGCAATACGACATCTGGGGAGATACGGTAAATATTGCCTCCAGAATGGAATCAAACTCCGTCCCAGGCAAAATCAACCTATCTCAAACCACCTACGATATAATCAAAGATCAATTTGAATGTGAATACCGGGGGACTATTGATATCAAGAATAGAGGTATTTGGAAGATGTATTTTTTGATAGAGGGTTGAACTATCAGAATTACTTCCTAAAAAAAATCGCCCGTTGAACTAGGCAACGAGCGATTTTTCAATTTATATGCGATCTAACCATTCGACTTCGCTCAGGGTGACCCAGAATGAATCGAAGGGGATATTAAATTTTTAATTTTAAATTCCCTTCGATTCATTAACCAACTCCTCATTCTCATCTGCTAATCCAGCTGCAATAAAGGCTTCGATCTCAGGATTTCTTTTTTGACCCTTGTCCAGCAAAACTCCCAAAGTGATCATAGCACCGATACGGGTTCCTACCTTTTTGGTGGCAGTTTGGAATAGGGGTTCCAGCTCCTCATAGCTCACTTCCACAGCCAATTTTGCAATATCTGCTCTTGCAGCTGCTAGCTTATCGCCAGATAGGTTGGTGTATTTCTTAGAAATTTTCTGAATCTCATTCAAAGCCGATCTTTGGCCTTGCGGTTGTCCTCCGCCTTGATTGGGCTGCTGCTGTTTAGGCTGATTGGATTGTGGAGCCGGAGCAGGGTTTTGCTTAGCCCAAGAGTCACGCAAACCTACTGTTTTGTTAAAGACAAGCTTATCAGTGGTGGAATCTTTATCCAAGGTAAAGTAGCCCAAGCGCTGAAACTGAAACTTATCACCCTTACTGGCTTCCTTAAGGAAAGGCTCTAAATAGGCTCCTTTGATCACCTTTAGGGAATTAGGATTTACAAACTCCATAAAGTTCTTGTCCTCATGACTGTCTGGAGCTTCTTCAAGAAAAAGTCTATCATACTCCCGTACTTCTGCTTTGATGGCATGGGGTATAGAAACCCAGTGAAGCGTTCCTTTTACTTTTCTGGTGCTAGCTTCCGTTCCGCTTCCGGATCTTGAATCCAAGTCTGCAGTACAGAGGATTTCAGTAATATTTCCAGCGGCATCTTTCACCACGGATTCACCCTTGATGATGTAAGCGCTTTTCAATCGTACCTCATTTCCCAAAGTCAATCTGAAAAATTTGTTGTCAGCTTCCTCTTTGAAATCTTCCCGCTCAATGTATAATTCACCGGAGAATGGAAGTTCATGAGCGCCTGAATTTGGGTCTTCCGGATTATTTTCTGATTCCAGCATTTCGGTTTTTCCCGAAGGGTAATTGGTAATTACCAATTTCACAGGATCCAGCACACCCATCACACGGGTAGCAGATTTATTCAAATCCTCACGGATACAATATTCCAATAGAGATACATCCGTCACAGAATCACGCTTCGAGATCCCTGAAAGGTCAGAGAAATTACGGATCGATTCAGGCGTATAGCCTCTTCTTCTCAAACCAGAAATCGTAGGCATGCGGGGATCATCCCAACTTGCCACGGTTTTGCTATGTACCAGTTCCAAAAGCTTTCGCTTGCTCATCACGGTATAGCTGAGGTTTCTACGCGCAAATTCCCGCTGCTTAGGTCTCAGTATAGTAGGATCATAGATTTGATCCAAAAACCAATCGTACAATTCCCGGTGCATTTTAAACTCCAACGTACAAAGGGAATGGGAAATCTGTTCGATATAATCCGACTCGCCATGCGTCCAATCATACATAGGATAGATACACCAGTCATTTCCGGTACGGTGATGTGCCTTTTTCACCACTCGATACAAAATAGGATCACGCATCAGCATATTCGGTGAAGCCATATCAATTTTTGCACGAAGTACATAGCTTCCCTGCTCAAATTCCCCAGCTTTCATCCGCGCAAATAAATCAAGATTCTCTTCCATCGATTTATCACGATTTGGACCAGCCACTCCAGGAGTCGTAGGCGTTCCCTTTTGCTCCGCCATGGCCTCTGCGGATTGTCCATCTACATAAGCCTTTCCTTCCTTGATCAATTGAATCGCCCAGTCGTATAGCTGCTGGAAATAGTCTGAAGAGTAACACTCCGTAGCCCATTGAAAACCAAGCCATTGGATGTCGTTTTTGATAGCGTCCACGTATTCCTGCTCTTCTTTGGCTGGATTGGTATCATCAAAACGAAGATTAACTGGGGCATTGTGTTTTTCACCCAAGCCAAAATTCAGGCAAATAGAAGCTGCATGACCAATATGTAAGTAGCCATTTGGCTCAGGAGGAAAACGAAAACGAAGTTTGTCCGGAGAAAAGCCTTCGGCTAAATCGTCTGCAATGATTTGTTCGATAAAATTAAGTGATGCGGATTCTTCAGTCATAGATCAAAATTGAAAGTCAAAATTAAGTCAAATGGGGGTATTTGCAACTGAAAAGGGAAATTGGTTGGGAGGGATTACAAATACTGAATAATAGAGAGATTGGAGAATAGGAGAATGGGAGATTGGAGAATATGAGATTGGAGAAGCTGAGATCCCTGTGTTTCAATTGCAGAGATAGCTTCAAATTAAGGATTGAATCACTTAACGGAGGTTTTGATCCGAATTCCAAAACATAAAAAAGCAGTCTGGGAAATGATTTTTGGAATTAGAATTTCCTCTGATAGAGGTTCGGGATTACTCCCAGAAAGCTTTCAGGGTCCGAAAAGCAGAGTAATCCCAACAAGCAAAATTCAGGAGAATCCTGAAGATATTATAGCCTAGTTT
The DNA here is from genome assembly GCF_002150685.1 of Algoriphagus antarcticus. Classification (GTDB taxonomy): domain Bacteria; phylum Bacteroidota; class Bacteroidia; order Cytophagales; family Cyclobacteriaceae; genus Algoriphagus; species Algoriphagus antarcticus. Next base: position 32,099 of record NZ_MSSW01000011.1, on the reverse strand, counting down.
CCTCCGACTACTGTACGGATAATACTTAGTGGCTGATAGATTTTCACAATTCCCTATCTTAACATGCATACTAACAATACTTGTTTAATTATGACAAATGAAATCCATAAGAGACGGAATTTTTTCATATCCTATCACCACAAATCAAATTTCCATTTTCTAAAGGAGTTAAGAAACCGCTTAAATGATGGTCATTTGAAGGATTATGGATTCAAAGAACTGGATTTAGCAGAAAATTCCAAGTTTGCCATAGCTAAAATAATCCAATACCGGATTTGGGCTTCTTCTGTGACGGTTGTATTAGTAGGAGAGCAAACAGGTATGAGTAAATGGGTTGATTGGGAGATTTGGTATTCCCTTCAAAACTTAAAGGCAAAAGGACCTGCGAAAAGAAGATTTAAACCAAAAGGTTTACTGGCCCTGTTTCTCCCAGGATCTAATCATACTATTCCGCAAAGGCTCCAGGGGAATTTGAACTCCGGTTATGCTATTCAATTAAATTGGGAAAATTTGGATAAAGAGTTTTATACAAGTCTGGAAAAGGCAGCTCAGAATAGAACTATGACACATTTAATCCAAAGTCAAAATAAACCTAGAATCAATCCACAAGATACTTGGGGAAAACTCAAAAATTTATTTTAAGAAAAAATCAGGATTGAGTTAAAACAGCATTGGTAAAACTTTTAGCAAAAGGCCAGCATTAATAGATGAGAAACTCCGCATAGGCTAGCATTCTACACCTAAGAGAGGAAAATTAAGTTAATGGCCTTTATGGATCGGAATTAGAAATTCCTGAGAAAGAGGTTCGGGATTACTCCCAGAAAGCTTTCGGGACCCGAACAGCAGAACAGCAGAAATAAACCGAATTATTTGATGAACTGCCTATTTAAAACAAGCTGGTTTTATATCTTTAATCGTTCATCAATTCTGAGATTTTTTAAAAGGTATCTGAGCTTAGTTTTTTGGCTCGGTGGAAATTTCGGATGGAACCCATAAATCAACATTACTAATCCCACAACAATGGCTGACCCAAAGCCCAATAAGAATCAAAAGTCCATGGAAGAAACCCTCTGGGATTCGGCCAATAAACTTCGCGGAACGGTAGAAAGCTCCGAATACAAACACGTGGTTCTTGGGCTGATTTTCCTCAAGTTCGCTTCAGATACCTTTGAGGCTAGAAGACAGGAACTGATCACCGAAGGCAAGGAGAAATACCTTGAAATAAAAGAGTTCTACAATATGAAGAATGTCTTTTACCTCGCTCCGGAAAGCCGCTGGACACATGTCATCGAAAACTCCAAGCAGGATGATATCGCCCTCATCGTGGATACTGCCCTGCATACCATCGAAAAGAATAACCCTTCTCTCAAAGGCGCTCTGCCGGATAATTACTTTTCAAGATTGAATCTGGACCCAAGCAAACTCGCTGCTTTATTGGATACGATCAATAACATCGATACCGTAGGGGATGAAGAAGAAGATGTGGTGGGTCGGATTTACGAGTACTTCTTGGGTCGCTTTGCAGCTGCCGAAGGAAAGGGTGGAGGGGAATTTTATACTCCAAAAAGCATCGTAAACCTGATTGCGGAAATGCTGGAACCCTACAAAGGCAAAATCTATGATCCTTGCTGCGGTTCGGGTGGGATGTTTGTGCAGTCGGTGCAGTTTGTCAAAAGCCATCAGGGGAATACCAAAGACATTTCCATCTATGGGCAGGAATATACGGCGGTCACCTACAAGCTGGCGAAGATGAACTTGGCTATTCGTGGGATTTCGGCCAACTTGGGTGATGTGCCTGCCAACACTTTTTTCAAAGATCAGCATCCTGATCTGAAGGCCGATTACATCATGGCCAATCCGCCCTTCAACCAAAGTCAGTGGCGGGAGAAAAACGAACTGGAGGACGATTCTCGCTGGGCTGGTTTTACCTCACCGCCAACCGGAAATGCCAACTATGCCTGGATTCTGCATATGCTGAGCAAACTCTCAGAAAACGGAACCGCGGGCTTTGTCTTGGCCAATGGCTCCATGAGCAGCAATACTTCTGGGGAAGGAGATATCCGCCGGGAACTGATCGAAAAGGACATGGTGGATTGTATGATAGCCTTGCCCGGACAGCTGTTTTATACCACTCAGATTCCGGTTTGCTTATGGTTTCTGACCAAGAATAAGTCACAGCGTCCCCATCCAGAAAATCCAGAACTCAGCTATAGAGACCGAAGAGGCGAAACCCTCTTTATCGATGCGCGTCAAATCGGAACGATGATCGACCGCACCCAAAAAGAACTGACCAAAGAAGATATCACCCAAATCGCTGAGACCTATCACAACTGGCGGAACGTCATTGCGAGCGACGTAGGAGCGAAGCAATCTGTTCCTTACGAAGACGTAGCCGGCTACTGCAAATCCGCCACCCTTTCTGAGATCCAAGCCAACGACTACGTCCTGACTCCCGGTCGTTATGTAGGCGTAGCCGATGAGGAAGACGATGGAATCCACTTCGAGGATAAAATGGCTGAGCTGACCGCTACACTAAAAGATCAACTAGTCAAAGCCAAGGAACTGGATCAGGCTATTTTGGAGAATTTAAAAGTCTTGGGGTATGAGTGATGTTTCAAAAATGATCACAGCTTTTGTGGTCGCAATTTGCGACCGCACCGCTTATTCAAGGTCACAAATTGTGACCTCAATCAGTGGGGAAGATAGCTCAACAGATTTTAGTCATGACTAAGGATCTGCAACATATTGAAAATCGAATTTTCACCTTTCAAGATCAACAGGTGATGATAGATAGCGATTTAGCTGAATTGTATCAAGTCGAAACCAAGCGGCTAAATGAACAGGTCAAAAGAAATAAGTTGCGATTTCCCAAATCATTTCTATTTCAACTCACCGATAATGAATTGGCTGAACTGGTCGCAAATTGCGACCGGTTCGATAAATTAAAACATAGCTCCTCTAATCCCTATGCATTCACCGAACAGGGTGTCGCCATGCTTTCTGCGGTGTTGAGATCTGATATTGCGATTCAAGTCAGCATACAGATTATGAATGCGTTTATTACGATGCGCCAACAGTTAAGCTCTAATCAATTGCTAATAAAGCGAGTAGATCGCGTAGAACTGAAACAACTAGAATCTGATCAAAAATTCGAACAGATCTTTAAAGCATTGGAAAGTAAGAATCCGACTCCTTCTCAAGGAATCTTCTTCGATGGTCAAGTTTTTGACGCACATCATTTCGTGTCTGACCTGATTCGCAAAGCGGAAAAGTCAATTATTCTCCTGGACAATTACCTAGATGATTCTGTACTTACGATTTTGGCAAAGCGACGAGAAGGGGTGAAATGTACTATTTGTACCAAAAGTATCAGCAAACAGCTAAAGCTGGATTTGGATAAATTTAATTCACAGTATCCACCAATAGACTTATTTCAATTTGAAAAATCACACGACCGATTTCTGATTCTTGATAAAAAGGAAATCTACCATATCGGCGCTTCGATCAAGGATCTGGGCAAAAAATGGTTTGCTTTCTCAAAAATGCAAGCCGAAAACTTAAGTATTATGGAGAATTTAAAGGTATTGGGGTATGAATGATAATCCAACAACAATCGGCGAAATCACCACACAGGTTACTAAGAAAGTTCAAGTTTCAAATCTTAATCTAGAAACTTATATCTCCACGGATAACATGTTACCAAATTTGGGGGGCATAGAGAAAGCTTCTGGAATGCCTACTATAGAAAAAGCTAAGGAGTTCAAGGCTGGCGACGTGTTATTTTCGAATATTCGGACATATTTTAAAAAAGTATGGTATGCCAGATTTGATGGTGGATGTTCAAATGATGTATTAGTTTTTAGAGGTGGCAAAAACGTAAATTCTAGATTTTTATACTATATAATAGCTGATAAAAACTTTATCGAATACACAGTAAAAACAGCAAAAGGCACTAAGATGCCGAGGGGTGACAAAGACGCAATTATTAAGTATGGCCTTAATCTTCCGTCTTTCTCCGAACAAAAAGCCATTGCTTATATTTTAGGGAAGCTAGATGATAAGATTGCCCTAAACCGGCAGATGAACCAAACGCTGGAAGCCATGGCGCAAGCCCTGTTTAAAACCTGGTTTGTGGACTTCGATCCCGTGCTGGATAATGCGCTAGAGGCAGGCCATGAAATCCCAGAAGCCTTGCAAGCGATGGCGGAGAAAAGACAGCTTGTTCCCAATTCCAAAAAACTCCTCCAAACCAATCCTGCCTTAGCGGCACAATTTCCATCGAGCTTTGTTTTTAATGAGGTGTTGGATAAGTGGGTGCCGGAAGGGTGGGAGGTGAAGAAGTTAGAAAGCATATCCCCATGCAACAAAAATTCATGGACAAATAAGAATAAACCTCAACAGGTTGAATATGTAGATTTATCGAATACAAAGAATGGTGATATTTTAGAAACGACCATATATAGTTATGAAGAAGCTCCTAGTAGAGCAAAACGAATTTTAAACATCGGAGATACAATTTTCGGAACAGTTAGACCGGGTAATAGAAGTTTTGCATATGTTGGAAAGGAAGGACTAACAGGTAGTACAGGTTTTGCTGTTCTAACACCTTTAAAAAAGGAATACCGCTCATTCACTTACTTGTTTACCACTCAAGAAGAAATGATAGACCTGTTTGCACATTTGGCTGATGGTGCAGCGTACCCAGCCATTAATTCAAGTGTAATTGCTGAATCACTTATTGTTTATTCTGGTGATGAACTATTGTCAAAATTCGAAAAGCTCACCGGGTCGAACATTTTAAAAATGAATTCAAATAAGAGGGAATTAGAAACTCTCACCCAACTTCGAGATAGGTTATTACCGGAGTTGATTAGTGGTAGGGTGAGGGTTCCGGAGGGGATGGTAATTCATTAATAGATTGAACGACAAACCAAAATTTAATCCAAAAATGGGTAAGGACCAACGCAAGGGTTTGCCTCAGCGTAGGTCTATCCGTTTAAAAGGATATGATTATTCCCAAGCCGGTTTGTATTTTATTACAATTTGTTGTCAGGACAGAATTTGTCTGTTTGGGGATGTTGTGAAGGGTGAAATTGTTTTGAATGAGGCAGGCAAAATGGTTGAAACCGAATGGTTGAATTTGCCTGACCGATTTAAAAATATCGAATTACACGAATCCGTAATAATGCCCAACCATTTTCACGGCATTTTGAAAATCGTAGGGGTGACCCTTGTGGTCGCCCGAAATGTTGGCATTGCCGAAAACCAAATAGGGCAACCACAAGGGATTGCCCCTACGAAAACCATTGGCGATATGATGGATGCCTATAAATCTATAACAACCGTCAACTATATTCGCGGTGTAAAAACATTGAATTGGCAACCGTTTAACGGGAAATTATGGCAACGCAATTATTGGGAACACATCATCCGTAATGAACAATCGTATCAACGTATTTCGGAATACATTATCAATAATCCCAAAGAATGGTCTGATGATAAATTTCACACACCATGAATAGCTAAATCCTACTCTACCAAAACCCAGACGGCAATATCAAACTAGATGTTCGCTTAGTGAATGAGACGGTTTGGCTGACACAGGCACAGATGGCGACCTTATTTGGTAAAGACAAGCGAACCATCAGTGAGTATATTAGCAATGTATTTAGAGAAGGTGAATTGGATGAAGCAGTGGTTGTCCGGAAATTCCGGACAACCACTCAGCACGGTGCTATTCCCGATAAAACTCAAGAACGTGATGTAAACGGGTAAACCTTGGATGTGATCATCTCGGTCGGTTATCGGGTAAAATCGGTTTCAGGGTACGCAGTTCCGTATTTGGGCCACCCCAGCGGTTAAGGGAATACATCATCAAAGGCTTTACGCTGAACAGCAAAAAAAGCACTTGAAAAGGAAGCCAGCTTGAAAGAGTTAGAAGAAGACATTCAAAAATTAAAGAAACCGTAAAAGTGAAATTCACCGAAGCCCAAGTTTAATACCCATTAGCGAACGCCAAAATATAGAATGGAAGCAGAGCTGGCATGACGACTATCTGAAATGGATCTGTGGTTTTGCCAATGCCATCGGTGGCGTGATTTATATTGGTAAGGATGACGATGGCCAGGTGGTGGGTTTGACTACCTATCAAAAGCTGTTAGAAGATATCCCCAACAAAGTCCGCAATAGCATGGGGATTATCTGTGATATTAATCTGCTGGAAGAAAATTTCCTGAAATACATTGAAATAAAAGTCAATCCCTACTCCGTACCAGTTTCGCTTCGTGGGAGATATTACTATCGCTCGGGAAGTGCCAAGATGGAGTTAACAGGAGTGGAGCTCAATGAATTTTTACTCAAAAAAGCCGGCAAAACGTGGGATGATGTCATTGAGGAAGCTGCCGACATTACTGATATCGACGAAAAGAGCATTGCCCAGTTTATAGCAGATAGCAAAGAGAAGGGGAGATTACCGGACACAACAGGCTTATCAGCACTGCAGATTTTAGACAAGTTGCGCTTGGTAGAAGGTACTAAAATGAAAAGAGCTGCTTTAATTCTATTTGGAAAAGATCCTGGCCGTTTCTTCCCAAATATTCTGGTCAAAATTGGACGCTTTGGGAAAGATGGTTCCGATCTGAAGTTTCAGGAAGTAATAGAAGGTAACTTGGTTTACTTACTCAGTGAAGTTCAAGTTCAGCTCAATTATAAGTTCCTTACCCGCCCCGTTGACTTTGTGGGGATGTATCGAATAGAAAAGGGAGAATATCCTGTGGCGGCACTTCGAGAGATGCTGCTCAATGCGCTTGTGCATAGAACTTATATGGGAGCTGCTATTCAGCTTCGGGTTTACGACGATAAGCTTTCCATTTGGAACGAAGGTGCTTTGCCACAAGGACTAGATGCGGCAAGCTTAAAAATCGAGCATAATTCCAGACCTAGAAATCCAAAAATTGCTGATGCTTGTTTTAAATCTGGCTATATCGATACATGGGGAAGAGGGACGCTGAAGATTATCAGTGCATGTGCTGAAGCTGGGCTTCCTGAACCAGAGATTATCGAAAAAGAAGGCGGTGTTCAGGTTACTATTTACAGGGAAACAATAGGTGGTCAGATAGGTGGTCAGATAGGTGGTCAGATAGGTGGTCAGATAGGTGGTCAGATAAATCTCACACAAAGACAGGATGAAGTTTTTAAACTTATATTGGCTAATCCTAAAATATCTCGCAGAGAAATTGCTGAGAAAATGGGAATCAATGAATCAGCAATTCAGAAACACCTAAAAGCCCTAACTGAAAAAGAAATGTTAGAAAGAATAGGTACTAAAAAAGGATATTGGAAAATATTGGATAAGAAATGATATTCACATAAACTGAATCCCAGTTGAGTTGGTAGATAGGGTTGGTAGTAACCGAACCGGACATTGAAAGATTATAAGAAAGTCAAATGAAATTCACTCAATGCCAATTAGACCATATTTCCAGACCTAGAAATCCAAAAATTGCTGATGCTTGTTTTAAATCTGGCTATATCGATACATGGGGTAGAGGGACGCTGAAGATTATCAGTGAATGCGAAGAAGCTGGACCTCCTGAACCAGAGATTATCGAAAAAGATGGAGGTGTTCAGGTTACTATTTACAGAGAAACAATAGGTGGTCAAGTAGGTGGTCAAATAGGTGGTCAGATAGGTGGTCAAGTAGGCGAACTTAGTGATAGGCAATGAGAAATTTTGGGATTCATAAAGGAAAATAATCGATTTACTAAGAGAGCTCTAGCTAAAAATTGATGTATCGGCTGCTCAAGCTCATCTGGGTTTTTTGAAAAGTAAAGGAGTAATTGCTAGAGAAGGCGGGACACGAGGATATTGGAAAATTATTGCAGAAGAATAGTTTATGAAATCCACCAAAGCCCAAATGACCAAGCGGTAAGCCCCCTGTGAACAGCGAAATCCTCCTCTACCAAAACCTAGACGGCAACATCAAACTAGATGTTCGCTTAATGAATGAGACGGTTTGGCTGACACAGTCACAGATGGCGACCTTGTTTGGAAAGGACAAGCGAACCATCAGTGAGTATATTAGCAATGTATTTAGAGAAGGTGAATTGGATGAAGCAGTGGTTGTCCGGAAATTCCGGACAACCACTCAGCACGGTGCTATTCCCGATAAAACTCAAGAACGTGATGTAAACGGGTATAACTTGGATGTAATAATCTCGGTCGGTTATCGGGTGAAATCGGTTTCAGGGTACGCATTTCCGTATTTGGGCTACCCAGCGTTTAAAGGAGTTCATCATCAAAGGCTTTACGCTGAATGACGACCGCTTTAAGTCGGGCAGCTCTATGAACTACTTCAACGAACTACAAGACCGCATTCGGGAGATTCGCCTGTCGGAAAAGATTTCTACCAAAAAATTAAAAACAGCTACGCCACCAGTATCGACTACATCCCAAAAAACTTGACCTATCTATTTCGATTCAAAAGTAATTTGTCCAGTTTATTAGCTAATAAACTGGACATTCCTTTTGTAAGAGTTGGAGGGAACTAAGAATATGTCAGGTTTTTTACGCTTAAAACTTGACATTTTATCGATTGAATAGTATTTTTGTACCATGAGTTTAGCAGCACAGATAGAAACAACCATCAATAACCTAGAAGCGGGAGAGACTTTTTCCTATGGCGACTTGGGCATTGCTGTCAGCAGTTACGCTACAGCTGCCAAGGCATTGGAACGACTCAAGAACAAAGGGAAAATCAAACGACTCTCCAAAGGTATTTTTTATAAACCTGAACAAAGTGTGTTTGGCGAGCTACAACCTAGTGATCAGGAAGTGATGAAGTCTTATTTGTTTCAAAATGGCAAGCGGAAAGCCTACATCACGGGAGCGTATTTGTACAACCAAATGAGGCTGACCAGGCAAGTAGCCAATACATGGAAAATAGCCACGTTCAACGCCCGCATTTTTGTAAACCAACAACGAATAAAAGCCAAACCTGTAAAAGCTTATGCGTCGGTTACTGAGGAAAACTATCGTCTTTTGGGTTTTTTAGATGCCTTAAAAGACTGGAATACGATACCCGACCTAGATACCACAAGTGGAATACAAATATTAATCTTCTGGCTAAAAGAGTTTACGCCAGAGCAAATAGAAGAGATCAAAAGGTATGCTTTGCAGTATCCGCCACGAGTAAGAGCTTTTTTAGCTGCGCTTTTTGAGGAGCTGAAAATGACTGGGACAGTAGAACTCAGACAGTCTTTAAATCCATTATCTTCCTACGGGATAAGGCTAAAGCCAGGAGACTTAAGTACGGCAAAAAATTGGAATATGATATGAAATCGAGCCAGCCTGAGGTAGACAGGCATGATGAGAACGTCACACACTGGGATGATTATTAACGATGCGAGATTCCATATGGCCTTTAAAAACAAATTATAATCATATGAAATTGCATGAAAGTGAATCACTTTTTAGAGATGCTATCGTGGCAACCGCTCAGCGGTTTGACATTCCGGATATCTACATAGAAAAAGATTACTGGGTAACGTATGCGCTATATACGATTTTTGGCAGCGTAGCCAAAACATTCGCAGTGTTTAAAGGAGGGACGGCACTGGCAAAGTGTTATGGCATAATCGAGCGCTTTTCCGAAGATATTGATATGGTCGCTCTAAATGAAACCGGGGATTCTGGCAATAAGCTGAAAGAAAAATTAAAGAAAATTTCTAAGGCGATAGAAACTATGCTTCCCGAAACTGAGGTACAAGGCATCACGAATAAACGTGGAATGATCCGAAAAACGGCCCACGCTTATCCAAAGCAGTTTCAGGGAGATTTTGGACAGGTGCGCGATTTTATTATGCTAGAGTCAACTTGGTTGGGCTACCACGAGCCACATTCTGACAGAGAAATCAGTTCTTTCATCTCACAAATGATGCTGGAAACGGGTCAGGAAGAAATGGCGAAAGAATATAACCTAATGCCTTTTAAAGTTTGTGTTTTAGCCCCCACACGCACCATCTGCGAAAAGATCATGAGCCTAGTTCGTTTCTCACATACAGTGACACCGATTGAAGATTTGAGGCTAAAAATTCGTCATTGCTATGATTTACACCAATTGCTTAGATTGGATGAATTATCGGCTTTTTTGGATGGGGAAGAATTTGAAGTGATGCTGAAGAAAGTGGCTCAAGATGATGTAGAAGGGTACAAATCAAACAACCAATGGCTAGCCATTCATCCTAAAGAAGCCATTATATTTAAGGAAACTAATGACACCTGGAATGCACTGAAAAGTGCGTATTTGGGAGGCTTTTCGGATTTGGTTTATGGTAAGTTACCTGACGAAAAGGACATTTTTGAAACCATAAGCAGAATAGCCAGTCGACTCCAAACAATGTCTTGGACGATCAACCCAAACGCGATAACCTGATGAAATTCACCGAAGCCCAACTCGAACAAGCCTTTATCTCGCTTTTGGAAGCGCAGGGATATCCTTATGTTCCCGGTGATGAAATCGTACGCGGTAAGGAGGAAGTGCTGATTCGTGAGGATTTGCAGAAGTACCTGCAGGCTACCTATGCTGCTCAGAAGATTACTCCGATAGAGATCTTTGGTATCATTCGGGAATTGGAAAAACTTCCAGCCTCAGATCTCTACGAAAGCAATAAGACGATCATGAATTGGGTGCGTGATGGTTTCTTACTCAAGCGGGATGATCATAAAAAGAAGGATATTTTCATCCAGTTGATCAATTACGAGGAACCTGAAAAGAACATTTTTAAGATCGTCAATCAGCTGGAGATTCAAGGTTTTGAGCGACGCATCCCCGATGGGATTCTTTATATCAATGGCTTGCCTCTCGTGGTCTTTGAGTTTAAGTCTTCCATCCGTGAGGAAGCCAGTTTGCATTCTGCCTATGTGCAGTTGACTACCCGATACAAGCGGGATATTCCAGATTTATTTAAGTACAATGCTTTTTGCATCATTGGCGACGGGGTGAATACCAAGGCAGGAAATTTCTTTGCGCCTTATGAGTTCTTCTATGCCTGGCGCAAGATTGAAGGTTTGGATCAGGAGATAGATCCGAGAACCGGTATCTCGACTAAGGTGCATGGCATTGATTCCATGTACACCCTGATCAAGGGAATGCTGGATAAGCATCGCTTGGTTGATATCATTCATAATTTTATTTACCTGCCGGATAGCTCCAAGAAGGACGAAAAGTTCCTCTGCCGCTATCCTCAGTACTATGCGGCGACCAAGCTTTTTGAAAATATCAAGCTGCATCAGTTTCCGCATGGAGACGGGAAGGGAGGAACTTACTTTGGAGCTACGGGTTGCGGAAAGAGTTTTACCATGCTATTCCTGACGCGCTTGCTGATGAAAAGCGTGGACTTTGCCAGTCCTACGATTGTGCTGATTACCGATCGCACCGATCTGGATGATCAGTTGAGCGGACAGTTTACCAATGCCAAGGGCTTTGTCGGCGATAATGTGATCAAGAGTGTGGGCAGTCGAGCAGATTTGCGAGCCGAGCTGAAAGGCAGAAATAGCGGAGGAGTGTTCTTGACCACGATTCATAAGTTTAACGAAGACACTGAATTGCTCACCGAGCGCAGCAATGTGATTTGTATTTCGGATGAGGCACATCGAAGTCAAACCAATCTGGATCAGAAAGTTAGAATTACTGAAAGCGGAGTGAAAAAGAGTTTTGGCTTTGCAAAGCACCTTCATGATTCCCTCCCAAATGCGACTTATGTAGGATTTACGGGTACACCTATTGATGCGACGATGGATGTGTTTGGGGAGATCGTCGATACTTACACCATGACAGAATCGGTGATGGATGAGATCACGGTGCGGATAGTCTATGAAGGAAGAGCAGCGAAGGTATTGTTGGAAAACCGCAAGCTTCAGGAAATTGAGAAATATTACGATAGGGTCGCTGAAGAAGGGGCGAATGAATACCAGATCGATGAAAGTAAGCGTCAGATCACTCAGATGCGGACGATCCTTGGTGATCCTGGACGTATTGAAGCCATTGCCAATGATTTCGTCAGACACTACGAAGCACGCATAGAAGAGGGGAGTACTATCAAGGAGAAAGCAATGTTTGTTTGCAGTACTAGGGAGATAGCCTATCAGCTGTATCGGGAAATCATCGACTTACGACCTGCTTGGGCAGAAATTTTAGTTGCAGCAGAAGGAGAGGAGTTGAGCGAAAAAGATATCCGAGAGATCAAACCTATGGCCAGAATCAATATGGTGATGACCCGCGGGAAGGATGATGTGAAAGAGCTTTGGGATGCTTTAGGAACTCAGGAATACCGAAAGGAGCTGGATCGGCAGTTTAAAAATGCGAAGAGTAATTTCAAGATTGCGATAGTGGTGGATATGTGGTTGACTGGCTTTGATGTACCATTTTTGGATACCATGTACATTGATAAACCTATACAGGAACACAGTTTGATTCAGACGATTTCCAGAGTAAATAGGAAGTTTGAAGGTAAGTCAAAAGGCTTGGTGATCGATTACATTGGCATCAAAAAGCAGATGAATTTGGCTCTAAAGCAGTATTCTACGATGGACAGCCAGAACTTTGAGGATATCGAGCAATCCATCGTTGTGGTCAAAGATCATGTGGATCTGCTGGAAGCGATTTTCCACAAGTTTGACTACAGCAAGTACTTTGTGGGTTCGCCACTAGCCCAATTGAACACGCTAAATATGGCGGCTGAATATGTGCAGCTTACCCAGAAATTGGAAAAGCGCTTTATGAATCTGGTGAAGCGGATGAAAGCAGCCTATGATATTTGCTCCGGAAGTCAGGCATTTAGCAATGAAGCGAAAGACAAAATTCACTTTTTCATAGCGGTGCGATCCATCGTATTCAAACTCACCAAAGGCGAAGCTCCCGATACCGATCAGATGAATGCGAAGGTTCGTGAGATGATCCAAGAGGCGATTTTGAGCGAAGGCGTTGAGGAGATTTTCAAACTAGGGGAAGATGGAGCCAAAGAGGTAGATATTTTCGAGGCCGACTACTTGGCTAAGATTGATAAGATCAAACTTCCGCATACCAAGATCAAACTGCTTCAAAAGCTTTTGGCGAAAGCCATCGATGAATTTAAGAAGATCAATAAGGTGAAGGGAGTTGATTTCTCCAAGAAGATGCAGGTCTTGGTAGAAAAGTACAATGAGCGGAAAGAAGCTGATGTACTTCGAAGCGAGGTGCTGGAAGACTTTACCGATGAGATCATAGAATTGTACTACGCGCTGAAAAAGGAAAAAGACTCCTTTGCCGAACTGGGGATTGATTTCGAAGAGAAGGCTTTTTATGATATTCTGAAAGAATTGGCAGTTAGATATGATTTTTCTTATCCTGAGGATAAGTTGGTACATCTCGCCAAGCAAGTAAAGGATGTGGTCGATGACAAAGCCAAATACACCGATTGGAGCAAGCGGGATGATATCAAGGCTGAGTTGAAAGTAGATTTGATTATTCTACTAGCCGAAAACGACTATCCTCCGGTAGATCGGGACGAGGTGTACAAGGAGATTTTTGAGCAGGCGGAGAATTTCAAGAAGTATCAGGGGAGGTAATGTTGCTTTGAGTTTCGCCGCATTCGGGGCTCTCGATAAATATTAGGTTTTAAGACCCCGACTTTTGAGTCGGGGAGACCCATGGTCAAGCTCCTTTGGGGTCCATGCTCAGTTTATTCATTAAGGGTGAAGACTGACCCTAAGGGTAAAAACATTGATAACCGTGGGAGAAGCCGTGGCGCGTCTTCTTTCTCCAGAAGGGCTGTTCAAAAGCTTATTTTAAAATTATTTCTATAATTTGAGCAACCATAAAAACCAAAAAACCACTCCTATGAACCTAACCATCTGCCAAAACCCAAAAGAATTAGGAAAATTAGCTGGAAAAGAAGGTGGCACCTTGATCCGAGCCGCAATTCAAAATCAAGGCTTTGCCAATATAATCTTAGCCACCGGCACCAGTCAATTTGAGACTTTAAATAAGCTGCTTGCTGAAAAAGACATCGACTGGTCCAAAGTGTCCGTTTTTCATTTGGATGAATATTTAGGCTTGCCGATTACCCATCCGGCTAGTTTTAGAAAATATTTACTGGAACGTTTCTTCAATCACTTACCCCAGTTGAAAGCCTATTTTTTAATCAATGGGGAAGTTAATCCTTCAGTCGAATGTTCGCGCCTGGGGGAATTGATCAGCAAACATCCAATTGATGTGGCTTTTGTGGGAATTGGTGAAAACGGTCACCTTGCTTTCAATGATCCTCCGGCAGATTTTGAGACGGAGCATCCCTATATCGTGGTGGATCTCGATCATGCCTGCCGAATGCAGCAATTCGGTGAGGGCTGGTTTCCCAGTTTGGAGGCAGTTCCTCAACAGGCAATCAGCATGTCTATTCGGCAAATCATGAAATCGAAAGCCATTATCTGTTCTGTGCCGGATACCCGAAAAGCATTAGCAATAAAAAATTGCTTAGAAGGTCCAATCACCCCGGATCATCCCGCTTCAATCCTTCAAAGTCACCCGAATTACCACTTATTTTTAGACGAATGTTCCTCGTCACTGCTTTCTACGCATTGATCGGAAAAGTCTTGTTTTGCTAAAGAAAAATTTTGTATTTAAAGCGATACTCAAGTGAACATTCTGAGAATTACGTGTATTCGCTTTGCTGCCAGTAAGTAGGGAAAACCAACATCTATTTCGGGTCACATCTATAATTTGGCGTTTCGGTCTTCCGTCTTCGGTCTTCTGTCCCAATAATTAAAATAGGACTTGCACTTATTCGAATACAAACATTGAGAATTCGATTTATTGCTTTAATCCCAAAAGAACTATGCCCTCAACATCAGTAGCCGTAAAAGCAGAGTCATTAAGCCAAAAAGATACCTGGATCTCAATCGGGATCATCGGTGTCCTTTTTTTTGTTTTTGGGTTCGTCTCTTGGATCAACGCTATCCTAATTCCTTATTTTAAAATCGCGTTCACCCTCAGCAATTTCGATTCTTATCTAGTTGCTTTCGCTTTTTACATTTCTTACTTGGTGATGTCGGTTCCTGCTTCTTACCTGCTCAAAGCTGTCGGTTTTAAAAAGGGGATGATGTTTGGCTTTTTCATTATGGCGGTGGGTGCATATATCTTTATTCCCGCAGCTATGAGTCGAACCTACGAAGTCTTTTTGCTGGGACTTTTCACCTTGGGAACAGGCCTCGCAGTGCTGCAAACGGCCGCTAATCCTTATGTAACTATTTTGGGACCAAAGGATAAAGCTGTTCAGCGGATCAGTGTCATGGGGATTTTCAATAAAGGCGCAGGAATTTTAGCTCCTATCATCTTTGCTGCGGTAGTCCTAAGAGTAGGGGATACAGAACTTTTCAATCAGCTGGAAACCATGGGAGAGCTCGAGAAAAATGCCGTGTTGGATGAGCTGATCCGAAGAGTAATTACTCCTTATGCTGTCGTGGGAACCGTCTTAGTAGGCTTGGGAATTCTGGTACGTTTTTCCCCGCTTCCAGAGATTGATACCGAACATGAAAGTGCGGAGCTTGCCGAAGCAAATTCCAGCAAAACCTCCATCTTACAATTTCCCCATTTGATTTTGGGAGCCTTCGCTATTTTCTTACATGTGGGCACCCAAGTCATCGCCATCGATACAGTGATTGGCTATGCCAATTCATTTGGTATCGGGTTGATGGAGGCCAAAGTCTTCCCATCATTTACGCTCGGTTTCACTATTATCGGGTATCTAATCGGGATTTCTTTGATTCCAAAAATGATTTCTCAGGTCAATATTTTAAGGATTTGCACGCTGTTGGGAACGACTTTCACACTCTTGATCTTATTCACTTCCGGCGAGGTGACGCTTTTTGGCATTACCACAGATGTTTCCATCTGGTTTGTAGTCTTGCTTGGTTTGGCGAATTCATTGGTTTGGGCAGGAATCTGGCCTTTGGCGCTGGATGGATTGGGCCGATTCACCAAGCTCGGAGCATCGATCATGATTATGGGACTTTGCGGAAACGCAATCATGCCCTTGATCTATGGATATCTAGCTGACTTGTACAATGTCCGCTTTGCTTATTGGGTACTTTTCCCATGCTATCTCTACCTGGTATATTATGCAGCTTATGGGCATAAGGTTAGAAAATGGACGTTTTCTATATGAAAATTCAGGGCAACTCATATCGGGATGGATTAGCGATCGAGATTTCTTTTTCCGAAGGAATCATTGACAGCATCTCTGAAACTCAAAACCTTTTAGAACAAGACCTGATTCTCGGGCCTGGCTTTACAGATATTCAGGTCAATGGTTACGGAGGAATCGATTACAATGAGATTCAATCAGACCCGATGAATCTGGCCGAGATTTCCCGACTCTTATATAAGGAGGGAGTGACGACACATTTCCCGACTATCATCACCAACGATCCTGAGCAGATTAGTCAGTTGATTCTTCAGATTGTTTCCCTTCGGAAAAGCGATGAGTTTTCCAGAATGAGCATTGAAGGATTGCATATTGAAGGTCCTTTTATCTCTCCGATAGATGGTCCAAGAGGAGCGCATCCCAAAGAATTTGTCCGTGCTCCTGACTGGAGCTTGGTTCAAAAATGGCAAAATGAATCCAAGGGCTTGATTAAAATGATCACTCTTTCGCCGGAATGGGAAAATACCGTTCCCTTTATTGAAAGATGCATTGATCACGGTATTCTGGTTTCGATTGGCCATACGAATGCAACGCACCAGCAAATATTGGATGCCGTCAATGCTGGGGCTAGTTTGTCAACCCACCTTGGAAATGGAGCACATCCAATCCTTGCCCGCCATCCCAACTACATCTGGTCGCAATTGTCCCAGGATGAGTTGGGAGCATCGATTATTGCCGATGGATTTCATCTTCCGGCTGAAGTGATTCAGGTTTTTCAGAAGGTGAAAAAAGAAAACCTTATGCTTGTGAGCGACTCAGTTTCGCTGTCGGGAATGCCCGCAGGAGATTATACCCTACACATTGGCGGTGAAGTTACCTTGACACCGGAAGGCAAGCTACACCTCAAATCTAATCCCTCGATCCTTGCCGGATCTGCATCCAATATCCGTAGCGGAGTTTCTTTCCTGATTAAAAATAAGCTTGCCGCACTTACCGAAGCTTGGGAAATGGCTTCTGTCCGTCCCGAAAAACTTGTAAATCCAGGTCATCGTCTCTTCAAAGAAGGATCGATTGCCGATTTGATCCTTTGCAGAAAGGATGAAAATGGCGAACTCGAAGTTCTCAAAACTATCAAACATGGGCGAGAAGTATTTTCCGCCTGATCATCCCTGAATCATTTACCCAAAACCAAAACCTATGCAAAAGAACGTCAAACGAAGAAATTTTATCAAAACCGTAGCAACTGGAAGTCTCGGTTTGGGAGTGATGAGTTCGGCATATTCATTCAATATTTTGTCCCAATATCCGGTGCAAGACAAGGTTCGCGTCGCGATCCTGGGTGTGAATGGGCGAGGTTCGCAACATGTTCAGGCTTTTGCAAAAGTTCCAAATGCAGAGATCGCATACATCTGTGATGTCGATTCCCGAGCGGTCAGCAGTGGTTTGGCGCTGGCAGAAAAGTCCGGAGTAACCAATAAACCACAAGGAATTTCTGATTTCCGAAGAGCTTTGGATGATAAAATTGTAGACGCAATTTCCATCGCTTTGCCTGACCACTGGCATACTCCGATGGCTTTGATGGCCTTGAAAGCCGGCAAACATATCTATGTAGAGAAGCCGGGAAGTCATAATCCGGCAGAAGGGGAATTGCTTGCGAAGGCAACTTCCTCCTATGGAAAAATAGTCCAAATGGGCAATCAGCGAAGGTCTTGGCCAAGAGTGCAGGAAGCGATCGCCGAACTCCACGGAGGCGTGATCGGCAATGCCTATTACGCTCGCGCCTGGTACACCAATACGCGCCAATCGATTGGTTATGGAAAAGAAGTCGTAGTTCCTAAATGGCTAGACTTCGAACTTTGGCAGGGACCGGCTCCGAGAGCAGCGTTCAAAGACAATCTAATTCACTACAACTGGCACTGGTTCTGGAACTGGGGTACCGGCGAAATAGTCAATAACGGGGTTCACTTTCTGGATTTAGCGCGCTGGGGTTTGAATGTCGATTATGCGAAAAAAGTCTATTCAAGCGGTGGTCGCTACCAGTTTAAAGATGATTGGCAAACCCCCGATACTCAAATTGCGTCATTTGATTTCGACGCCAACAAAAGTATTCTGTGGGAAGGCAGAAGCTGCAATCGCAGAGGAATTAACGAAATGGGTTCGGGTGTTTCTTTCCATGGGGAAAATGGAACGCTGGAACTGCTTGACAATTCCTACAAAATCTACGACAACGCAAACAAGCTTATCAAAAGCGCCGAGCCAACAAGCAATACAGTTGTGGATCAGCGAGGCGCCGGATTTGATATGGATATTGCGCATTTCACGAATTTCACAAATGCCATTACGAAAGGAGAGAAGCAAATTTCTCCGTATCAAGAAATAGTAAAAAGTGTAATGCTATGCCATCTGGGCAATATTTCCTACCGAACAGGAAGAGCTTTGGATATTGACCAGAGTTCAGGCAGAATCCTAAACGACAAAGCCGCCATGAAGCTATGGGGAAGAGAATACGAAAAAGGCTGGGAACCTAAACTGTAAGTCGCATGCTATTCAGCCAAACTCCCGAATCAAAACGCCTAATTTCAATCGATGCATTGAGAGGATTCGATATGTTGATGATTTGCGGGGCGGATGCTTTTTTTAGTAGCCTTGAAGGAAAGACAAACATGGATTGGCTGAATGCGCTGGCCCTTCAATTTGAGCATCCGGAGTGGATCGGCTTTACCTTCTATGATTTTATTTTCCCGCTCTTTCTATTTATCTCGGGCGTATCCATTCCTTTTTCTTTGAGTAAGGCGCTAAAAACTCAGATTCCGAAAAAGGAGATCTACCGAAAAGCCTTGATCCGAATGCTGATTCTGATTGCGTTGGGTATGCTGGACAAAAATGCACCATTTCCTTTCTTTGACTGGGAACATATCCGTCTGGGATCTGTACTTGGAAGAATCGGAATTGCTGGGTTTATCACTACTGTGCTTTACCTGAATTTTGATTCGATGAAGCGGCTGATGATCGTAGGAGCAATTTTACTGCTGTATTATGCGGCGGTTTTCCTGATTCCTGTTCCAGGTTTTGGAGCTGGAGACCTGAGTTTTGAAGGGAATTTAATCGGTTGGTTTGATCGGACTTTCCTACCCGGAAGGTTGCTGCAAGGTCAATTCGATGAATTAGGAATTCTGACCACCTTTCCGGCGATCTGTCTCACCATCTTAGGAGCTTTTGGCGGGGAAATCCTGAAAAAGTCCAGACTTTCTCAAAACCAAAAACTCAAGCAAATCCTGCTTACCAGTTTGACTTGTATTGTCATTGCGCTGGTATGGAGCCTTCATTTCCCGATTTTCAAGCGATTATGGACGAGTTCCTTCATACTCTTGACTTCTGGAATGTCCTTCCTTTTTCTCGGCATGTTTTACTGGATCATCGATATCCTCAAATTTCAAAAATGGTCCTTCTTCTTTGTGATTGTAGGGATGAACAGTTTGACGATCTACATGATTTACCGTTTTGTCAATTTCAGATATACCTCGAGGTTGTTGTTTGAAGGTCTTTACAAACCCTTGGGAGAAACCTGGCAATCGGTTATGGAAAGCCTTGGAGCATTGGCTTTGGTTTGGCTGTTTCTATATTTTCTATATCGGAAAAAGATTTTCTTTAAAGTGTAGGTCAGTAGGCAGGGTTCAGTTGGCAGTTGGCAGTGCTAACCTTTGAGGTTTTTTTCAACCTCGAAGGTTTTTGTTCAGAGGGTGGTTCATATTGAAAAAACAGTCAGTATTCAAAACCTTCGAGGTCGATCAGATTTGTTCTAAAATCAAAGATTCGAGAAAAGGCCTCAAAGGTTTGTTTTTTGGCAGGTAGTAGTTGCTAACCTTTGAGGTTTTTTTTCAACCTCGAAGGTTTTTGTTCAGAGGGTGATTTATATTGAAAAAGCAGTCAGTACTCAAAACCTTCGAGGTCGATCAGCTTTATTTCAAAATCAAAGATTCGAGAAAAGACCTCGAGGGTTTATTAATAAGAGGGATTTTAAAATCAAAGCTTTATATGATTAACAATATTCTATTAAAAAACAGTTACTTATGAAATCATCCCGTAGATCATTTATCAAGAAGTCATCTGTGCTGGGAGCCGCAGCAAGTCTCAGTACTTTGCCCTTTTCGCTCTTAGCAAATTCCAAAGCTGATAACATCAAAATCGGAATCATTGGACTGGACACTTCCCATTCCCCTGCATTTACCAAGCTTTTTAACGGAGAAAATCCAAGTCCAGAATTGGCAGGTTTTAAAGTGACAGCGGCCTATCCTTATGGTAGCAGAGATATCAAATCATCTATGGATCGGATCCCTGACTACATCGCGCAAGTCAAAGAATTGGGCGTGGAGATCACGGATTCTATTGAAGCGATGCTGGAAAAAGTCGATGTAGTGCTCTTGGAAACCAATGATGGAAAACCGAGACTTGCCCAAGCCAGAAAAGTGATTCAGGCAAAAAAGCCCTTTTTCATCGATAAACCTGTAGCGGCGAGTTTTGCAGATACCCAATTGATCTACCAAGAAGCGGCAGCTGCTGGAGTTCCGATATTCTCGGCTTCCTCGCTGCGATATATGAGCAATGCGCAGGCAGTGCGGTATGATGGGAAAATTGGAAAAGTACTTGGTTGTGATGCTTTCAGTCCAGCCACCATAGAAGCTGGACATCCAGATTTGTTTTGGTATGGAATTCATGGAGTGGAAATCCTTTTTACCGTGATGGGGCCGGGATGCGAATCAGTGAGCCGTGTGAATACACCGGATGCCGATGTGGTGATCGGAAAATGGAAAGATGGAAGAATAGGGACCTTTCGAGGAACGAGAACAGGAAAACATGAATATGGAGGAACTGCTTTCGGCTCGGATGGAAACTTGGTTCTGGGAAAATATGAGGGCTATGAACCCTTGGCTGTGAAAATTGCTGAATTCTTTAAATCGGGAGTATCGCCAGTGGATTCAGCTGAAACACTGGAGATCTATGCCTTTATGGAAGCGGCGGATGAAAGCAAACGAAGGGGAGGGGAAGCGGTTGCTATTGGATCGGTGAAATAGGAGATTAAAGATTAGGAGAATGGAGATTAGAGAAAAAAGGAGCTTGCTTACGGGAGGTTGGATTAGGAACCAGTAATTCCGAACTGACCTTGATCGACTCCCATTTAGAAAGGTAGTTAGTGGGGTTTTTTCGATTTTTATCCAAAAGTTTATAATACCGCTTCCTATAGCTATCGGGACGCCCAATAGCCACGAAGAAAATCTCTAAGGATATATTGGAATATGATATTATGATCCTTGTTCCACAAATCTAAAAAAGCTGGCGTCCCTTTATGTACGGCACTTGGGATAGAGCTGTATCTAAAGGAACAGCAGCACCTACCTATTGCATCATTTTTCTATCGATAGTTAGCATCTATGAGACAAGTGGTACATCCAGTTGGAATTGGAAATTCCTAGGATAAAAGTTTTGCATCTCAAGTCCCATGCAGCTTGCGCAACTAAATGCAGCAATATGCAATCTGAATCGGTAATTATTGGAAGAATTCATCGCTATTTTACCATAAAAAAAGCTCAAGTAATCAAACTTGAGCTTTTCAAAACTATTTGTCTACTATTTCTAATTACTGTCGTCCGAGAACAAAAATTGCTTTAACAATTTACTCTAGGAATAGTACAAAATGAAAGATGGGAAGCTAAAAAGCTGTCCCATCTTTTTTATATTGTTGTTTCTACCAAGAAATAACAACATGAAGCAAAGTAAAGATAATTTTTCCTCCGGACATACAATTATCGCGCAGCTTTTGTCGCTGATTCCGAAAGAGATTTTTAAAGAAGTAATTGAACAGGAAGGTTCGGACAGGTACTACAAAAAGCTTAAATCAACGGACCATTTTATCTACATGTTTTATGCTGTGCTGACGCGAAACGGCAGTTTAAGAGAAGTCTGCAAGAATATTTCCTTTATCGCCAAGAGTCTTATTCCTTTTGGAATCAAGCAATTGCCTGCCAGAAGTACGTTGTCCGATGCGAACCGAAAACGTAGCCATACCTTTTTTCAGCAGCTTTATCTGCGTCTATATGTGCATTATAGAATAAGTCTGAAGGGCAACTGGCTGGATATCGGCGGAGAGGTTGACCCAGAAAAAGTGGAAGTGTTTGACTCTACGACCATCACGCTTTTCAAAGCAGTGTTAAAGGGGGCTGGCCGAAATCCTCTGGAAGGAAAGAAAAAGGGTGGCGCCAAGGTATTTACCCAGATGAATCTGGCAGAAGGCGTTCCCAATTTCATCTGTATCCGCTCCGCGGCAACGAATGAAAATGTGTTTCTAAAAGTAATGCAACTTCAAGAATTCAGCATAGCCGTGTTTGACAAAGGGTATAACCGGTATTCCTGTTTTGAAAAGTGGAGCCGCTCCAACAGGTATTTTGTGACCCGCAAAAAAGACAATGCGCGGTATGAGGTGATCAGAGATTTTGATTGTTCCCATGCCCCAGACGTTGAGAAAGATCAGGTTATCCAGCTGAAATACAGGGAGAACGGAGTTTCTCGGACAGTTGAAGTAAGGTTGGTGAGTTATATAGATCCCCAAAGCGGTGAAAGATTGGAGTTTATCAGCAATCTGATGGGCCATGAGGCGCTGACGATAGCCCAGCTTTATAAGAACAGATGGATCATAGAAGTGCTTTTCAAGCAGATCAAGCAGAATTTTGAACTGAAATATTTTTTATCGGACAGTGAGAACGGAATCAAAATCCAAATATGGGTTGCTCTGATTCTAAATCTGCTGTTTACCGTACTACACAAGAGAATAAAAGAAGCTGAAGACTTTTCCACCATGGTGATGGTAGCTGCAAAAAATCTGTGCTCCTACGTGAGTCTGGAGAAGTTTCTGCTCAATAGCGAGGCATATAGTAAAAGAATATTTCAAACCGAACTCAATAAAACACAAACAGAACTGCTGTTCTCAGGATAGGGGGTACTTTTTGAAAAATAGAAAAAAAGCCCCTAATTGCACATTAGAGGCCTAATATTCGTGCTCTCATAAATATGTCGGACGACAGTAATTTCTAATTTGAATTACTTCCAATATTTCCCTGAGCCACTACCACACCAAGTTGAGCCATGGAAAGGTGGACATTGATATAACCATTATAAGTCAATAATTGATCATAGGTAATAGCAGTCATATCATCCAAAGCAACAATATTGGTCATGCTCATTCCTGTGGTACCATTTACTGGAGTGAAACTAATAACAATCCCTCCTCCAACTGCAGCTGAATTTGCGTGGATATGGGCTGGATGAGAACTGTCAGGTATAGTATTTTGAACTTCTAAAATTGCCAGTGTAGTGCCATTAGCTCTTTCTCTTAGTGTGGCTGTACCATTGATCCCCGGTACATCTTTTTCTCCCAAGACATAGGACTTAGATTCTCCAGTCAACTCATTTTGTCCTATATCACCTTGGGCAACTATGGTTCCTAGCTCTGCAGATGAAAGGTGTACATTGATGTATCCGTTGAAATCCAAAATATCATCGTATCCAATCATGGACCCATCGTCTAGCATAGATACATTTGTTTTACTCATTCCAATAGCTCCATTCACTGCATTAAAAGTGAATACTATTCCACCGCCTTGAAGCGCTGTATTCGAGTGAATGTGAGCAGGGTGCATTCCATCTTCAGGAGTATTCATCAGTTCAAGAACGGCCAATGCTTCACCATTCATACGCTGTTTAAACGTAGCTGTTCCGCTAATCCCATCTACGGCTTTTTCTCCTAATTCGTAGATTTTTTCCACTCCAGTCAACTCATTTTGGCCTATATCACCTTGGGCGACTAAGGTTCCCAGCTCAGCAGCGGAAAGGTGAACATTGACATACCCGTCAAAATCCAACAATTCTTCGTAGGTAATTGGGGTGTCATCATCCAAGACTGAAATATTAGTGACACTCATTCCAGTAGTGCCATCGATCGGAGTAAAAGAAACAGCAATAGCACCACCTTCAGCAGCAGTATTTAAGTGAATATGACTTGGATGCATCCCACCATCAGGTGTTCCATCAAGCATGATCTTAACCAAAGTCTCATCATTCACACGCTGACTAAAAGTAGCCGATCCGCTGATTCCTGGGACAGCCACGGTTCCTAGAGCATAAGTTTTTGTTTCACCAGTCAAGGCATTTTCTCCTATATCACCTTGAGCAACCAAGGTTCCAAGATCTGAAGCTGAAAGGTGGACATTGATATACCCATCGAAATTTATCAATTGGGTATAAGAGATAGGAGTACCATCGTCCAATTTGCTAACTGTTACGCTACTCGTTCCCTTACCACCCATCACTGTACCTAAGGTTAAGACAATATCACCGCCTTCAGCAGCAGTATTTAGATGGATGTGTGCTGGATGCATCCCACCAGACGGAGTTCCGGAAAGTTGTAAATTGATGGTTGTAGAGTTATCCTTATTTTCGATAAACTCAGCAGTTCCGGAAATACTTGGGTCTGCTACAGATGCTAGGTCAAATGTTTCCGTATTGCCTGTCGGAATTAAGATTGGATCTGGATCATCTTTACAACTGATAAGAATTGATGAGAACAAAATTAAAATTCCTCCAAAGAGATGTTTTGAGTAATTCATTTTCTTGAGGTTAGGTAGAACATAATAAAAGCTGCCAATTTGATTGGTTTCTTTATTAACTACGAAGTGGGACTTATTGTTGGATTTAAGAAATCTTAACTTTTTAAAAAAAATGAATTCATGGCTTCGATAAAATGAAATACTAAACAAGCTTAGTCTCTGGAATTTGTGGACAATAGGTTCACATCAGGCTGATGATAGATTGGGAGAGTAGAGAAAAGAGATTAGAGATTGGGAGAATAGAGAATAGAGAGTAGAGATTGGGGTGTTTAGTATTGAAATAGGTTGGCTATTCTCACCTCGTCTTATTTGAATCCGATAACAGCTTACACCAGTTTCAGTCCTAAGGCATGGCGTTTGTTCTTTTGGATGGCAAATAGAAATATATGGCCATTATAGGAAAGCTCGTAAAAGCCGGTATAGACATAACTGCAAAATTCCAATCAGTAGAAGACAGCCCACAAAGTTCTCAAGAAAATCAACTTAGAGAACTGTTAAACCAAGCCAAAAATACGGCCTTTGGGAAGTATTACGGTTTTGAAGAAATATTGAAATCTACTGATCTGATTTCAGCTTTTAGAAAAGAGGTTCCAATATTCAATTACGAGGAAATGCATGAGCAATGGTGGGCCAGGCAGGAACGTTTGGAAGATATCACTTGGCCAGGCAGACCGGATTTCTTTGCCAGAAGCAGCGGTACTACCGGCAAAAGCAGTAAGCGAATTCCTATTACGAATGAGTTTATGGCAACCATGCAATCAGTAGGCAGCTCCTTGATAAATTCGCTTCGTGAGTTCAATTTCCCTGAAACTCTTTTTGAGTCTGAAGTTTTAATGTTGAGCAGTTCATCCACTCTAGATAAAAACGAGCAGGGCTTTGAGGAAGGCGAGATCTCAGGAATTAACGTGAGTAATTTCCCCGACTGGTACGACATTTTCTACAGACCGGGAAAGGAAATTGCTGCTATCAAGGACTGGGATGAACGCGTAGAGGCCATCGCAGAGCAGGCGCCTGATTGGAATATCGGAGCCATAGCCGGAATCCCTTCTTGGGTGCTTCTCATGCTACAGCGAATTATAGCACGCCACCAACTGAATAACATCCATGAAATCTGGCCGAACTTTCAGGTGTTTGCTTCAGGAGGAGTAGCCTTTGAAACCTACCGGGAAGATTTCGAAGCAATTTGCAAAACTCCCATTACGATTTTGGATACCTACTTGGCTTCGGAAGGATTTATTGCATACACAAGTAAACCAGATACGATGGCTATGAAGTTGGCATTGAATCATGGTTACTTTTTCGAGTTTATCCCCTTTGATAAGCGAGGGATCAACGAATCGGGAGAGTTATTAAGCGACCCGCTGGTATTTGGAATAAATGAAGTGGAAGTAGGGGAGGAATATGTTCTCTTGCTGAGCTCCTGTGCAGGTGCCTGGCGCTATACCATTGGCGATGTGATACGTTTTGAAAGTCTGAATCCACCGCAGATTAAAATCACAGGACGTACCAAATTCTTCCTAAATGTGGTCGGCTCTCAGCTTTCAGAGGAGAAGATGGACAAAGCTATTTTAGAATTAGCCGAAGTTAACGGAACTAGCATTAATGAATACATGGTGGCGGCTGTAAAGAATGAGAATGGGGATTATATCCATCAGTGGGTCCTAGTCTCCGACGTAGCTTCTGATGGTTTAGCTGAGAAACTAGATGAGCTACTTAAGTCAGCTAATAAGAATTACAGCGTTGCCAGATCACAAGCACTAAAAGATATTTCAGTAAAAGTCATCTCTAAAGATCAGTACACCGATTATTTAGCCCAAAACAATAAGAAAGGCGGACAGACAAAAACGCCCAAAGTAATGAATGCTGATAAAATGAAATCGCTTCTGGAGTTTATAGATCGAGCTTAGGTTGTATTGGGATGCGGCCATCAGGGCAAAGCTCAGCTCCTCGTACAGACATGTAGTACTTCTTGATCTGACTCTGATAAGCCGGGGAAATAAAGTCGTTTTCCAGCAGGTATTTTTTGGCCACTATAATCTCCTCTCTAAAGCCATGCCTGATAGCGATGCTATCTGCTTCATGTTCACGTTCGCGCTTGTATTCATCAGAGAGGGAATAGCGTATTCCGTACGCGATCATGCCTGCATTTGAATGGTTCTCATAATCTACAATATGTCCTAATTCATGAGCAAACCATCCTCTCAATACTTCCTCTGGTAAATCGGCTACATTAATTTCTCCAGAGTCTAGGACTTTCTCAGCCACATCTAATCTGTACTGGCGTTTTTTACCAAAAACATCGCCTAGATCAATCACTGGTCTAGCTTGCATCGTCGAAGTAGTCAAGTCTTTTTGTACGACTTCAAACCCGTACCGATGAAGTGAGGTGTAATGCTGCCACACCTCAAGGAAAGCTTCCCTCATTTTCTCATTCATACCCGCAGAGAAGGATGGAGATTTTTTAGGTGGTGAAGCAGTCTGAAGAAATTTAAAAGAAATCACTACTAGAACTGTGAGAACTAATACCCCCGCAATAAGTTTGTGTTTGTGTTGCATTGTGCTATACTAGACAAAGAACATACCACCGTTGAAATCTTGGGATTAGGAGATATTGAAATTCAGAGATTGGAGAATGGAGATTCAGAGATTGGAAAATAAAGATTGGAGAAATGAGATTCAGAGGATGGGAGCTTTGCGGGCTCTTGATACTGCCCGCCCGACTTTCTGGTTCTTCGCTACAAATGCCCAAAGGGTATTTTATTAAAGCTCAGTCGTCCTTTTGGATCAAGGCAAAAGAAAAAGAAAAATAAAGGTAAAAGCTGTAATTATTAATTACAGCTGGAGGGGGGATTGGTTGGTAAATTAATCCAAATACTGACTATACATTGCTATTTTCTCTGTGACTTTTGGTCCTCTCAAACAGCAAGTCTTACTGGATTGGAATTAGAAATTCCTGAGTGAGGTAAGGGAGTACACCCCGAAGATTTTTTTGGGGGCCTGTACGGCAGACAAGAAATTTTGGATAACTATGCTTACCATAACAACGTTTTATGTCTGAATTATAACAAAATCACTTATCTTTTTCTAAATCTATATATTTCTAACAAACCAATCCACTCGATGTTTTATCCTACCTTTTCTCTAACGTACCACTTTCAATGATTACTTTTATTTGGATTTCACTTGCCATTCTTACCCTGTGGTTTGGTATTGTCTTAACGAGAGATTTTCTAAAACATAAAAACAGTTTAGAAGAAAGCAGCTGGATAAAAACTTCCATCATCGGATTTGTGGTCAACTTTTTTGATGTGCTGGGCATCGGGGCGTTTGCTCCTCAAACAGCCTTGTTAAAATTCACAAAACAAACCGAGGATAAGCTTATTCCAGGGACAATGAATGTTGCGAATACACTTCCTGTTTTATTACAGGCGCTGATCTTCATCACTATCATTGAAGTAGATCCATTAACGCTCATTCTAATGCTAGTCTCAGCTGCTATCGGTGCTATTATTGGTGCGGGCGTTGTTTCAAAACTTTCTGAGAGGAGGATCAGATTGACGATGGGATATGCTTTACTGATTACAGCGAGTTTCATGGTTGCCCGCAACATGGAGTGGATCCAAGGAGGAGGCGATGCGATTGGACTCCAAGGTGGCAAGCTTATAATTGCGATAGTTGGCAACTTTTTCTTAGGTGCATTAATGACTGCAGGAATTGGTTTGTATGCCCCATGCATGGCATTGGTATTTGCACTGGGCATGTCCCCACAAGTTGCCTTTCCAATTATGATGGGCTCTTGTGCTTTTTTGATGCCACCAGCCTCAATTCGGTTTATTCGTGAAGGTGCCTATAACAAAAAAGCGGCAATAGCCATGGCAATTCCGGGTGTGGTGGCTGTGTTGATCGCTGCATTTATTATAAAGTCTTTGCCTTTGGATATTCTCAAATGGCTTGTGATCGTTGTTATTCTTTATACTTCCACAGTTATGTTGCGAGCCGCTTATTCAAAAAGCAGTCCGGAATTATTCAGATCCAAGCAGTTAACAGTAGAATGATTGAGAGACTTGAGGTTCAGAGCTTGCTTACCGGCGGTAGGATTGGGAGATAAGAGATAGGGAGATTCAGAGAGTAGGAGTTTTACTTGACCTTAATATTGCCGGCTTTTCCGGATCGGAATTTCAAATTCCGTAATCATTATTGCATTTATTATCATACAGCTTTTCGCTATGAGTGGACATAAAAATAGTGAAACCTAACCTTATGAAGTCATGAAGGAACATGACTCATTTGAAATACGGAGCTATGAAAGCAAGCTTGTTTACCTCTGTCAAACTCTCGGGAAATAAATATATAGATGTCACTAATAAAGGATTTTCCATTTTAGCCGGATATATTTTCGGAGGAAATGAAGAGAATGAAAAAATAGCGATGACTTCTCCAGTGGATAATTCATTGGAAGATTCCATGACGATGATGTTTATGGTGCCAAAGAAATTCACAAAAGAAGAGCTTCCTCAGCCAAACCAATCCCAGATCGAATTTCGGGAAGAACCTGCAAAAACTGTTGCTGCAATCACCTTTGACGGTTGGACTTCGGATGAAAAAACAGAAGAATACAAGCAAAAATTGATAGTAGCTTTAGAAGCAGAGGGAATTAATCATACCAATCGATTTTCATTTTTGGGCTATATGGCTCCTTATGAGGTTCTCAATCGAGGAAATGAAATTATTGTGGATTTGGCCAATGAAATTGTTGAGATGATTGAGACTCAATAAATCCTTTTTCAAAGTGAATTTTCCTGTAGCTGTACTTGGGTATAGAACCCAAATGTGGTTTGGAAGCTAGGTTTAATGGGGATTTTGTTATTCTCCGAATCTACCTGAGGGCGGCAAACATAAAACAATTGCTACTATTGAAGTTCTTCACTCACAGGAGCCTAATTAAATTTTTAATAAGAAGTTTAGCAGTTTAGATATTATACGTATTTTGGTACGCATATGAGGATCGGGTCTGACGAAATTGTTTCATTTAAAGAGTTTGAAGATTTGTTGATTAAAGCAACAAATACAGCGAATGAAGGAATAACTATTAGCGCAATGGATCAGCCTGATCGACCCCTTGTTTTTGTGAATGAAGGTTTTGAAAGGTTGACTGGCTACTCAAAAGAAGATGTGCTAGGGAAGAATTGTCGATTCCTGCAGGGTAAAGAAACGGAAAATGAACCAGTGGAAGCTCTTCGAAAATCTGTCAAAAAAGGACAGCAGACCACGGTAGAACTACTGAATTACAAAAAGGATGGTACTGCATTTTGGAACAGATTATCGATTACTCCGCTCAAGGATAAAAATGGACTAACCACCCATTATGTGGGAGTACAGTCAGACATTACTGAATTAAGAGAAACACAAAAAGATCTGCAGGCGGCCAATAAGGATTTAGCCTTGTTTCAGGAAAAAATCAACTTTGAGCTTGATCAGGCGAGAAGGGTTCAGAATTTTATTCTTCCATCACTATTACCCCAATCTTCTAAGATTAGATTTTCCTCAGTTTTTGAACCCATGGATCAAATCGGGGGAGACTTTTATGATGTTATTGAAATTGACAAAGGAGTCTATGGTATTCTAATCGCTGATGTAACTGGTCATGGAATACAGGCGGCTTTGCTGACCTTCATGACATCCTTCGCCTTTAAAAACTTAGCTCTTCAAACTTTCTCCAGCGCCAAAGTAGTCACCGCAACAAATGAGAAGCTTTATAATAAAATGCCTAGAGGTTCTTTTGTTACGATGTTTTATGCCGTGTATGATTCGAATGATAAAACTCTGACCTACACGCAAGCAGGTCACCCAGAAGGATTTGTGATCAGACCTGGTGCAAAGGAAGTTATCGCTTTAAAATCCGAAGGTCAACTTGTCGGGGCATTTAGCAGTGAATTGGTTAACTATTCTGAGTCAAGAATTCAGTTGGAAGTAGGCGACAAATTTCTATTATATACAGATGCAATACTTGAAATCTGGGACAGTGAAGGTGTCATGATGAACAGAGATAATTTCACCTCATTTTTGATTGCTAATTCCCATCTTCCAATTCAAGATCTTTTGGAAAAAATAAAATTATTTGGTCTTAGTTACAGCGGGAAAAAGACTTTTAACGATGACTTTACTATGGTAGGATTTGAAGTACTTGCATGACAACGGATCTAGAGCTCAATACGTCACCGTCAATTTGCAAATCAAGTGCTAATTGGGCAGAATAAACTAATTAAAAACGTCAATTTGGTTTAAACCGGGATAATGAAATATGAATCTTGTCACATGGAACTATGATGTGTAAGAATGGTTTGATACTTTGAGACAAAAAGAAGTATGGGGAATCCCATATTTTAAGAAAAACACAAACAACAACTATGGCTGATCAAAATATGAGTGATATAAGGAATGTATTTGAAAAAGGTCCCATGAGGAATTTGATAATTTTTGGTGCTGTAGTGGTATTGATATTTGTCCTTAAACCATGGGTTCAGATTGGGGCAGGGGAAAGAGGTATTGTTCAGAATTTCGGAGCTGTCCAGGACAAAGTTTTAAGTGAGGGAATTCACTTTAAAATACCTATCGTCCAAACGGTAATTCTAATGGACGTGAAAATTCAAAAAGTAATCACCGAGGCAGCTTCCTCATCCTCTGACCTTCAGGATGTAGCTATGTCAGTAGCCCTCAACTATCATGTGATACCGGATGAAGCAAATCTGGTCTATCAAACAATTGGCTTACAATATAAAGAGCGAATCATTGATCCTGCCATTCAAGAAGTTATGAAAGCTGTATCAGCACGATATACGGCTGAAGAATTGATTACCAAAAGACCTGCAGTCAGTTCTGAAATGAAGGAAGCAATAAAAGCTCGCTTAATTGAGTCAAACATCGCAGTAGATGCATTTTCGATTATGGATTTTAGCTTTTCCCAGACCTTCACAGATGCAATTGAAGCGAAGCAAACTGCCGAGCAAAATGCCTTGAAGGCAAAGAGAGACCTGGACAGGATAAAAGTAGAAGCAGAGCAGACCATCGCTGCTGCCACAGCAGAAGCTGAGGCGCTAAGGTTACAGAAAATGAATATTTCACCTGACCTTATTGAGCTGAGAAAGATCGAAGCCAACCTAAAAGCCATAGAAAAATGGAACGGCATTTTACCTGAAGTTACAGGTGCTGGCGCGATTCCATTTATTGGAGTAGGTGAAGTGGGAAAGAATTAAGAAGGAAAAAG
>NZ_MSSW01000109.1 GCF_002150685.1 Algoriphagus antarcticus | reverse complement strand
AAAGCCTAATCTGTAAAAGGTTTTTACTGATTATAGTTTGTTAGAACTGGAAAAGGGCTAATTGTCCTAAATTACTATCAAAGCCAGCAGGGCTGGAAAATTGTATCTATACCCTCTCACCCCTTGCCAAAGGCAAGACCTATAAAAGCCCAGAATAAAATTCTGGGTTGAAAAACGAGTGCTGGTTTTAACAGAGTGCCAACGGCACGATCTATAGCCTTTTATTTCAATACATACCGATTCGCTACTTCGGTCTCCCGTCTTCTGTCCAGAAAAGCACATAGAATATGGCCATTCATTTCAAAAATGATGAGTTGTATTTTTTTACTTATATATTCTACAAATATGAAAGTAATGCATTACATTTACTTTTGTAAATAAAATAGAACGGGTTTTATGAAAGGTTATCGTTTAGGTGAATTGGAAGAGTTGATTCTACTTACTGTGGGAATATTAGACCAAGATGCTTATGGCGTCGCAGTCCTGGAAGAGATAAAAAATCAAACGGGAAGGAAGGTCAATATCTCCGCGATCCACACGGTACTAAGTCGTCTTGAGGATAAAGGCTTTCTCAAATCCTACATGGGCGGTGCCACAGAAGAAAGAGGTGGGAGAAGGAAGCGCTTATTTACTCTTTCCGCTACAGGCAGAGCAGCAATACAGGAAGTGAAAACGCTCAGAAATAAGCTATATGACCAACTTCCTCCCTTGGCTTTAGACTTTTCCTATGGACAGTAAGCTCAAACATTTTCCACCCAAATGGCCAGATCGGTTTCTGGAGTTTTACTGCATTCCCAGTCGATTGGAGCAGATACAGGGTGATGCCTATGAGCTTTTCTACATGAATCTCGAAGAAAAAGGGCTGGCTTTCGCTCGATTCAGATTCTTTATCCATGTACTTAGTTTTTTCAGATGGAGCAATATCAAGCGTTCAAAATCAAGCTATCATACCTATAACCAAGGAGCTATGCTTAAGAATTATTTTAAAATCGGCTGGAGAAATCTCATCAAGCAAAAAGGGACTTCATTTATTTCTGTGTTTGGGTTGGCCTGTGCCGTCGGCTGTTGCATGGTTGCCTATTTGTTTATAGCTCAGATTTGGTTCAAAGGCATGCATCAGCCAAACAAGGATGAGATCTATCAACTGACTTATACTGCTGAAGGAGAAAATGGTATAGTGACTTATGGTGCTATAGGCAGGCCTATCGCTGAGTTGATTCCAGAGAAATTGAGTCAAGTGAAAAGTCACTCGCAGGTTTCAGTTGATTTTTCGATTTTGATCCAAAATAATGAGAGTTATAATCAACGCTCCATGTTTGTAGATCCCGCATTTATGGAAATGTTCGTTTACCGAATGGACTATGGATATCCTGGTGCTTTGGTGGAGCCCGATCAGGTGATTTTGACTCATGAGCTTTCAGAGAAGCTTTTCACAGATACGCATCCGATAGGGCAGGAGCTTTCATTGGTGGTCAATGGGGAGGAGAAACTGTATACCGTTGGAGGGGTTTTGGCCGATCTGCATGATATGGATATGTTCAACTTTGACCTATTGGTGAATATTGAGACGCATCCCAATTCTATAGTAGATCTACCCCTGAAAGATGCGTGGAATTCAGAATTATGGACTTTTGTCCAAGTGGAAGATGGAGCTGATATTTTTCAGATGAGGACAGGGTTTGCTGAAATGACGAGTATTCAAAATAAGATCAATCCAGAGAAGCCTTATAAAAGTGTTCAGCTTGAAGCTTTTACTGATTTGGTTCGGAATTCAGAGCAAATCGAACGTGGCGTAGTAGGTTTCTTGGCGATAGCACCACAAATTTTGTTGGCTGCGATTGCCACGTTCATTCTAATTTTGGCAGTATTCAACTACATCAATATATCTGTATTGATGGCGTCAAAAAGACTTAAAGAAATAGGAGTTCGTAAAGTGATTGGAAGCAGGAGAAGTCAGCTTGTGTTTCAGTTTCTGACCGAAAACCTCCTTGTCTGCTTTTTCGCCATATTTTTAGGATGTCTATTAGCAGGATTTATTTTTCTTCCGGGATTCAATGAAATCGCCTCTAAAAACCTGAAAATTGACCTGTTCAGAGATAGCTATGTTTGGATGTTTCTGGGCGCAATGTTGCTATTTATCACCATCGTTTCCGGATTGTACCCTGCGATCTATGTGTCTTCCTTTAAGCCGATCAACATCCTAAAAGGCAATCAAAAGATCGGCAGCAAAAGTATATTGACAAGCGTATTACTGACTTTTCAGTTTACGCTTGCGATCATTAGTATAGTAGCCGGAGTCGCTTTTGTTCAGACGAATTACATCAATTCAAATCGGGACTGGGGATACGATAGTGCGGATAAGATCATTGTAAATGTGCCTAATTCTGATGATTACTTACCGCTCAAAAACAAGCTTTCAGCACTTGCTTCTGTGAATGAAATCAGTGGAAGTCAAGATTACGTAGGAAATTGGATTCGCGAAGAAGAGCTGGTTTTCCATGAAGAAAAGTATGAAATCAGCCTTCTGAATGCAGAGTCCACTTATCCTGAGGTGTTGGATTTGAAGCTGAAAGAAGGTCGATTGTTCAATCCTGCTTTGATCTCCGATACTCAGGAGTCAGTGGTGGTTAATCAGGCTTTTTTGGATAAGCTTGGCTTGACTTTTCCTCTTTCTGAGAAAATAATACTAGATAGCACGAGCTATAATGTCGTAGGAGTGGTGGAGGATTTTCACACCATTTTCTTTCAAAGTGCAATTGATCCCATGGTGATCCGCGCATCTCCTGATACTACTTTTAACTACCTCACCTTGAAAATGTCTGCTGGGACGGCTGAGTCTACCATGGAATCAGTTAAGAAGATATGGCATGAGACTGTGCCAAGAGGGCTTTTTGAAGGGAAATTACAAAGTGAAGTGTTTGACCGTGAATTCACAGATGTGCAGGGCGTGAGGAACATCATCCTGTTCTCTGCCATCCTCGCAGTTATTCTCGCTGGACTGGGACTGTTTGGCTTGGTGTCACTGAATATGAATTCACACATTAAAGATTACTGTGTCAGAAAAGTGTTTGGAGCCAACTTGGGAGATTTGTCTATGAAGTTGCTCAAGCGATATCTTATTATTTGGGGAATCGCTTCGGTGGTGGGCGGAGCATTCTCGCTCGTTATTATCTCCAATTTCCTCGATAGCTTTTTTGCTTTCCATTCCGGTGTGGGGCTGCTTCCACTTGGTTTAGGATTACTGATTTTGCTTTTGGTAATTGCTGGGACAGTTGGTTCTCAGATTTGGAAAATAGTGTGGGCTAATCCTGCTACGATATTGAAGGCGGAATAAGAGAAAACCGAAGTGGCGGTGACCTAAATTTCAAAGCAATTATCTTAACTCAATTTTCTATTTCGCTCTTTCAGAGTTTTTAGAAGAAGAGCTTACTTAATACTCGACCCTTTTAGATTGGGTTATTTGTCGCCTTTACTCCTTATTTATTAAAGGAAATGCTCCCACCGAACCTCTTTATTGCTAGTGTAGTTTTGTATCATAATGGAAGTAAATTATTCTAAGGAAAAAGGATTGATAACTTATGTAGTCGATGGACGGATCACAGTTGATGATATGCGTCAAATGCAAGAGGCGCGGGTTCAGCTTTCTCCAAATCAATCCATCAAAATATTGGCAATAGTAACTTCATTTAAAGGCTACGCGAGTTTCGGAGCTATGAAAAATGCGCTTTTAGGCGATTTGCGAATGCTACCCCATCTTTCCAAATATGCAATTTGCACAGATATAATTTGGCTTAGAAATGTAGTTTCTTTCTTAAACCATTTGGTTCCTAAAAGTACGCTGAAAGTATTTCCGCTTCGTGATCGCGAGCTTGCCGAGTTATGGCTGGAGTAGTGCTAAATTCTGCTTCTTGATAAGTAGGACAACTGGCACTTTTGCTATAACCTCCATTTGCCTAAGGGTATTGATTTAGAAAGAAAACCCGCCGTTCGTTTCACAAGAACGGCAGTTTGTAGATGCCAATAAATGGCTGTCTCCTCAAAGGTTATCTGAAATTCATCGTGAAAACAGTCCGTTCATTCGGGATAGAAGTCACTTGAAGACTGCCTTTGTGGAGATTCATGATCTGTCTTGAGATGGCGAGGCCAATGCCACTACCAGTCTTTTTCGTAGAGTAAAAAGGAACAAAAATCCGCTCCAATGCCTCAGGGACAATTCCCGGACCCGAGTCTTCCACTTGTATCATCAAACCCAAATCTCCCTGTCCAATCGATGAAAGCCAAATCGTACGATCTGCCTGAGATTGCAGTGATTCGGATGCATTTTTCACCAAATTAATCAAGATCATCGTGATCTGATCTGGGTCGCAATGGATCTCCAAGTCGGTAGGATGAATCTTGGTTTCTATTTTTACCTCAGATACTTTTAAGTCCTCCTTCATCAGGTTTAGCACATTCTCAAATAGCTGTCTGACGGGCATCGTTACTTTTTTTGGAGCAGGGATATTGGTGTAGTCGCGATAGGCATTTACAAAATTCACCAAACCTTTACTTCGATTGGCGATGGTGTCCAAGCCTTCCTGCATGTCCATGAAACCATCTCTTTTGATCAAAAACCCCTCTTGCTGCACGTAGCTATCCTCATCCAAAATGGTCCGAAGTGACTCCACCAAACTCGAAATCGGCGTAATGGAATTCATTATTTCATGACGCAGAACTTTGGTCAGGTTTTGCCAAGCTTCGAGTTCGTTGGACTGAAGTTCCGCGTTGATGTTTTGCAGCGAAAGCAACGTCCAGCTTTGCCCGCCCATCTTCAGAGAAGTGGACTGTATGATCAGATGAAGGGAAGGATTGACCTTTTTGGAAATTCGCTGCCCAGGCTTCATTTCCATCACATCTGCCAGGAGTTTTGGAGATAGCTTACCCAAGTCAGTAATATCCCGAAACTGCGGAATCTGAAGTAAATGCTTCGCAGCATTGTTGATCACACCGATTTTCCCCACGTCATTAAAGGAAATAATCCCAGTATTGATGTGCTGAATGATCACCTGGAGGAAAAGCATCTGTTCTTCCTTTTCGGCACGGGTCTGCTTGAAAACATCCATCACTTCGTTGAAAGAGTTATTTACCTCACGAAAGGAGTTTCCCATTTTGCTGTCTGAAGTGAAAGAGCTTGAAAAATCAGCGTATCGGATAGAATCCAGAAATCGTGCAAGTTTGTGGTTGATCGAATTGACATAATAGATCATTTCTCCAATCTGAATAAGTGCGATCAAGCCTAGAATGGCGGGAGCCAGCCACAGATCATGACTGTAATACAGCCAAAGTCCAAGATATATGCTGATGATAATTCCAAATATCCGCAAAGAAACTCCCAGTGAAAACCGCTTATAAACCATATTTCTCAAGTCTGCGATACAGTGAGGATCGAGTCAATCCGAGTTCTTCCGCTGCTCTGGTGATATGACCATTATGTTTTTGAAGGGCCTTGCGAATCAGAATTCGCTCCACATCTTCGATATTCAGATGCTCCAAACTCACTGATTCGTCCTGACGCTCAGGTTGGGACATTTTTTGCAAAAATAGATCTTCTGGCTGCAGCACATTGTGATTTGACATGATCACTGCCCGCTCTATACTATGCTGAAGCTCACGGATATTGCCAGGCCAGTGGTACTTTGTCATTCGCTTCACGAGTGGTTCGGAAGCTTTTCGGATGTCTTTGTTGTACTTTTTAGAGTAAAAAGCAATGAAGTGATTAGCCAAAAGTGGGATGTCCTCAATGCGTTCACGAAGTGGAGGAAGCTGAATTTCTATGGTATTGATGCGGTAAAGTAAATCCTGGCGAAAGCCGTTTTCATAAACCATAGTATGAATCGGCATATTGGTCGCAGAGATCAGGCGAATATTCACATCCACCGGACGATTTGCACCTACACGTGTCACTTGTCTGTTTTGAAGTACTGCCAAAAGCTTTGATTGAAGTGGCATAGGAAGGTTTCCGATTTCATCCAGAAAAAGAGTTCCTTTATGCGCCTGCTCAAATCTTCCTGCACGATCTTCTTTGGCATCGGTAAATGATCCTTTTTTATGTCCAAACAGCTCGGATTCGAAAAGTGTTTGAGTGATAGAACCAAGATCCACACCTACAAAAGCTTCTCGATTTCTGCGGGAATGTCTATGAATGGCTCTTGCAATCAATTCTTTCCCGGTACCATTTTCTCCCAAAATCAAAACATTGGCATCTGTGACAGCGACTCGTTCGATCGTTTCAAAAATCTTCTGCATGGACTCGCTTTGGCCAATAATATCCTTGAACTTGTTATCAATGTCCTGCTGCATGGTCTGCTTTTGATCTCTCAGCAAGTCCACTTCCATTTTCTTTTTGCGAAGCTGTAAGGCAGAATTCAGGGTCGCTAGCAAGCGCTCGTTTTCCCAAGGTTTCAGCACAAAATCCGTTGCGCCTTCTTTGATTGCTTTCACAGCAAGATTTACATCTCCATAGGCAGTGATCAAAACAACCACAGCAGAAGGATCAAGTTCCAAAATCCGATCCAACCAGTAGAAACCTTCCTGTCCAGAACTCACATCTTTGGTGAAGTTCATATCCAATAGAATCACATCGTAGGATTCATTGTGGGTGAGGATGGGAAGCAGGTCAGGATTGGTCTCTGTGTCCACCTGAGAAAAATGCCGCTTCAAGAAAATTTTTGCTGCCTTTAAGAGGTCTTCGTTGTCATCTACAATCAGAATTTTACCTGTTCGTTGCTCGCTCATAGTAAAAAGGAATTAAAAAAGCACGGAAACATATCCTGCTTGCTGTGTGCTCTTGTTCCAAAAGCATACCGAAAAATTAGAGCATGTATATTTGCTTCAAAACGTTTGATTTCGGACAATTGGAGCATGTTTTTGGATTAATGCGAAGGATTATAAGTTAGGGAAAATATATTCAACTTTGAATTATTTTGTTCGCCTGCGGACGAAAATGTTCGCGAGTCTAGCTTCTCCTTTTTCCCAAATCAACGAAACAAGCCTGTAAGGGCGATTTTTTGCATGGCATACCATTTGGCATATTGGGGATAGCCCGAAAATGGCATTTACACACGATGGATAGAAAATTAGCTAAGAAAACCTGGACCCCTAAAAGAATTGCCTGGATAGTAGGCGGAGTTGTTTTGGTAGCAGGAATTATTTACCAAATAGGATATGCAGATCACAGATCTACGATGAATGTGGAGAAGGATCGCTTAAGTATCGCCACAGTTTCGAAAGGAGAGTTTACTGATTATATATTGGTTTCTGGACAGATCGAACCAGCGCAAACATTTTTCCTCGATGCAGTTGAGGGGGGAATGGTGGCTCAGATCGTACGTGAGTCAGGAGCTATAGTAGAGGTGGGAGATACGATTTTGATTATGGCCAATTCCAATTTGCAATTAGATGTGATGCAGCGTGAGACTATGCTTTATGAGCAGATCAATAATCTCCGCCAAACTCGTCTTTTCCTGGATCAAAATGATTTGGTTCAATTGGGACAGCTGGCAGAGATAGATTATCAGATTAGTTTGCTAGCCCCTCAGTACCAAAGGTTCAAGGAGCTTCATACCAAAAAGCTAGTCTCAGACAGGGAATTCGAAGAAGTGAAGGAGCAATATGAGTACAATCTGAAAAGAAAGGAATTGACCTACAAGTCCTATAAAAGTGATTCTATGGCGAGGTCTTATCAGCTAACCCAACTTCGCCAGTCTGAGGGAAGGATGAATGCTTCCTTAAATGGTGTTGGGCAGATTCTGAATAATCTGGTGATTAAAGCACCGATAGCAGGTCAGTTGGCGATGGAGCAAATCGAAGTTGGTCAGGCGATCAACTCCGGTGAGCGATATGGTCAGATCGATGTGCAGGATGAATTTAAAGTTCGAGTTCCGATAGATGAATTGTATTTGCCAAGGATTGGTCAGGGTTTGAAAGGGAAGTTCACGCTAAGTGGTGTAGATCACGAACTTGAAATCACGAAGATCTATCCTACGATTACCAATGGTCGGTTTGAAGTGGATATGACATTTACAGGCGAAAGTCCACAAGGAATCCGAAGAGGGCAGAGTGTGAGAATCAGATTGCAGCTTAGTGATAGCGAGCAGAGTTTGCTTTTGCCAACAGGCGGATTCTTCAAGGACACGGGCGGAAACTGGGTCTTTGTGATCAATGCTGATGGAAATGCAGAAAAGAGAAACATAAGACTTGGGAATAAAAACCCTGAATACTACGAAGTGCTGGAAGGACTGGTCGAAGGTGAAAAAGTCATCATCAGTGGCTATGAGAATTTTGGAAAGAATGAGATTTTGGATTTGAAATAGTGAGGAGACGGGAGACCGAAGACGGAAGACCGAAGAAGATGTTAAGTAACTAAGAGCGATTGTAGTCAAAATTTAAACTGGTTAGACATGAGTTTTAAGTTTGAAAAATTGATCATCTGGCAGAAGGCCATGGATCTGGCAGAAGAAATTCATGAATTGTCAAAGAAGTTTCCAAAAGAGGAGATATACAATTTGACAAGTCAAATTCGGAGAGCCGCTGATTCTATCGGGCTTAATATCGCTGAGGGGTCGATTGGTCAGACTAATCCAGAGCAAGGTAGATTTATTGGCTACGCATTAAGGTCATTAGCTGAGGTGGTTACTTGTTTGTACAAAGCAAAAAGAAGAAAATACATCAATGATTCAGAGTTTCAGAAGTTCTATTTTGAATGTTTCAATCTGATGAACATGATTGTAGGGTTTAAAAAATCTATTAAATGAATGAGCTGGAAGACCGAAGACGGGAGACCGAAGTGGGCATAATCCCAGTTTTCGGCTGCTATTACTTTTAGTTTACTTCCTATTATGAAATATTATCTGAATAAATAAAAATAAAGTAAGAGGATCAAATGACTTCGGTCTTCCGTCTTCAAACTTCAAAAACAGCAAAAAATAAAATTAAGGTTGGAATTTTGGATTCTTCGGTCTCCCGTCTCAAAAACTTAAAAACATAAAATCTATCAAATAAAGGTGGGGGATCAAACGACTTCGGTCTTCGGTCTCCCGTCTTCAAACTTAAGAATCATGAACATCATCAAAACCGTCAATCTACGCAAAATGTACTCCACTGAGGAAGTGGAAACAACTGCTCTGGATAGTATCCAAATTGAAATCAAAAAAGGCGAATTCGTCGCCATAATGGGACCTTCAGGTTGTGGGAAATCTACGCTCCTGAATATCCTTGGGCTTTTAGACAATCCTGATGGAGGCGAATATTTCTTTATCGAGAATGAAGTAGCCAAATTCTCTGAGCGTCAGCGATCTTCTTTGAGAAAAGGAAATATTGGGTTCGTATTTCAAAGCTTTAACCTCATCGATGAATTAACAGTATTCGAAAACGTTGAGCTACCCTTGCTTTACCTGAAAATCCCAACGGATGAGCGTAAGACAAGAGTAGAAGAAGTGCTTTCTCGCATGAATATCATGCACAGAAGGAATCACTTCCCGCAGCAACTTTCGGGTGGTCAGCAGCAGCGTGTAGCAATTGCCAGAGCTATTGTAGCCAAGCCTTCTGTGATCCTTGCCGATGAGCCTACGGGTAACTTGGATTCTACCAATGGCGAAGAAGTAATGCGTCTTTTGGAAGAACTCAATAACGAAGGAACCACCATCGTGATGGTAACCCACTCTCCACATGATGCTAACTATGCGCACCGAATCATCAACTTATTTGATGGTAAAGTAGTGACTGAAAATATCAGGGAACAGTTTCATGTATAAGCTTGCCCGATGTTAGATGTCGGGTGTCGGGTGTTCTGACATCAAACATCGGTCATCGGACATCAAACATCCAACATTGGTCATCGGACATCAAACAACGGACATCAAACATCGGTCATCCAACAACGGACATCAAACATCGGTCATCCAACATCAGTCATCGGACAATTTTCACATCACTCAACACTAAATTCAAAGACACCCCCATGCTCCGTCACCAACTCACCCTCGCTCTACGCAGTTTCATGAAGTTCAAAAAGATCTTCGCAATTAACCTGTTTGGGTTGGCGATTGGGCTGACGACTGTAGTATTGATTATGCTCTGGGTCAAGGATGAGCTGAGCATCAGTCGTAACCATGAGAAGATAGATCGTATTTATGCAGTGATGACTAATCAC
Organism: Algoriphagus antarcticus; assembly: GCF_002150685.1. GTDB lineage: Bacteria > Bacteroidota > Bacteroidia > Cytophagales > Cyclobacteriaceae > Algoriphagus > Algoriphagus antarcticus. Next base: position 2,341 of record NZ_MSSW01000109.1, on the reverse strand, counting down.
GATAATAGCGGTGGAATAGTGACGATAGGAATTACACCCGGTGATATGGCAGAAGCGATGAAAGCTGAGCTTTCTCAAGTAGAATTGTCAGCTGGCACGTCTCCATTTATCGAGGGAGTTGCTTTTGAGAATGGAGATACTAAGATGACGGGAGCGGGTCTTTATGTAGATCAGGCCTATTTTGATATTTTCTCAGTAGATTTTCTTGAAGGAAACCCAAGTCAGATCATGACTGGTATCAATAGTTTGGCAATATCTGAAACTATGGCCACCAAGCTTTTTGGTTCACCCGCCGAGGCTGTAGGAAAATCACTGAAATGGCAGGTTTTTGACTTTATTAATGAGGTGGAGGTTACTGGAGTTTATAAGGATTTCAGTTCTATGGATGTAGATAAACCTGACTATTTCCTTTCTTTTTCTTACTTCAAGCAGATGCTGGGTGAAGGTGTTCATTGGGGTAATTTCAATGCTTCCACATATGTACTACTTCATCCAGACACAGATATAGCTGCTTTTAATGCCCAAATCGAGGGCTTCATCAAAGCCAAAGATGAAGGAAGCAATGTTTCAGTTTTTGGACAGCCTTATGGCGATACTTATCTCTATGGTACCTACGAAGATGGAAAAATAGCAGGAGGAAGGATTAGCTACGTGAAACTGTTTTCAGCCATCGCACTCTTTATTTTGATCATCGCCTGTATTAATTTCATGAATCTGACTACGGCCAGATCGATGAGTCGATTGAAGGAAATAGGAGTAAAAAAGGCCATGGGAGCGAGTAGAGGAGGCCTTTTTGGACAGTTTATGGTGGAGTCTCTTTTGCTTACATTTTTAGCTTTGGTACTTGCGATAGTTGCCACGTTTATACTACAACCGTTTTTCAATCAGGTGACATCCAAAACCTTGAGTATGTCTTTCCAGCCTGAGTTAATTTTGCTTTTATTGGGGATTTGGCTATTGACGAGCTTTTTGGCGGGGATTTATCCGGCCGTTTACCTCTCCAAGTTCAAACCAGTGCAGGTGCTGAAATCAAATATCAAAGGAAGTTTTGGGGAACTGCTGGCTCGAAAAGGGTTGGTGGTTTTTCAGTTTGCAATCTCCCTTTTGCTGATCATCGGGATCTCAGTGATCGGCAAGCAAATGTCTTTTATCCAAAACCAAAACCTAGGCTACAATCAGAGCCAACTCCTTCAGATCAATGCTTCTGGAGTTAATCCAAACCAATTGGAATCCTTTTTGGCTGAACTCAAAAAATCCCCAGGAGTAGAGAATGCTTCGAGTTTGAGTCATCCTTTGGTAGGATTGTCTAGCTCAACAATTGGTCTTAACTGGGAAGGAAAAAATCCCGATGAGCAGGTCAAGTTTGAAAATGTGACCGTGAACATGGGCTTGATCGAAACCATGGGGTTTGAAGTGGTTGATGGCAGAGCATTTTCTCCCGGCTTTGGAGCGGAGGATTCAAAGATAATTTTAAACGAAGCGGCAGTTCGCACCATTGGTTTTGAGGATCCAGTGGGTAAAATTGTCAATCTCTGGGGAGATGACAAAGAGGTGATTGGAGTGATTAAGGATTTTAATTTTGAGTCTTTGAAAGAAACCGTGAAACCAGCTTTCCTGAAATATGATGGGGGTTTTGCCCAAAGAATTATGGTAAGGATTGGTGCTCAAAATCAGCAGGAGACCATTGCTGGGATTGACGAGATTTTTCTGAAGCAAACTGCTCAACCCATGGATTATTCCTTTATGGATGAAGATTACCAGTCACTTTATGCTTCTGAGCAGCGAGTTTCCAAATTGGCGAAATACTTCGGGGTGATGGCTATTTTCTTGTCCTGTCTTGGGCTCTTTGGATTGGCGGCTTTCACTGCCGAAAAGCGTAAGAAAGAAATAGGAGTCCGGAAAGTAATGGGAGCTTCCACTTTTAGTATCCTGACTTTAGTATCCAAAGACTTCGTGCAGCTCATTTTGATTTCGATAATCATTGCTGTGCCATTGGCTTGGTATTTCGCGGACAACTGGTTGAAAAGTTATGCCTATCAGACGACGCTGAGCTGGTGGATTTTTGCAGGATCAGGAATTTTACTGGTTCTGATCGCTGTGATCACGGTAGGAGTTCAGGCTTATAAAGCGGCTTCGGCAAATCCAGTGAATTCTCTTAAGAGTGAGTAAAAGAAGTAGCTAGACGTAAGTATCAAGTAGCTAGAATCAGGACAGAAGAAGTGAGCGGTAAGGTTTGTAAGTGGTGAGAAGTGATAGGTGAAAAGTATTAGGTAGCTTAAGTCCGAGTCTTCAAAGACCGAAATATTCTAACAACTGAATGGTTTTTGGGGACACAGACCAC
>NZ_MSSW01000108.1 GCF_002150685.1 Algoriphagus antarcticus | reverse complement strand
TTTTGCAGCTACAAGAAGGGCGGGACTTTTACCACAAAACTTGATTTGAAAAACTAAACTTCCATTAACCACTAAACTGTCTTTGGAACACGAAACCCCGCCTTTTGGGTAGGTGCTGTTATGCCTTCGTTGTTCTTCTTTATCAAATCTTTTGTCTGTAATTCAAGTGATTTTATTATTGTTACGTCCGATTCAAAACCAAAGAGTCTGCTTATTCCTGTTTCTCTGGTTTGGATTAAGATTTTCATTTTGTAGTCCTTACCATAAGATGCTTTTTCTAATTTCTCAATTGCATCTTCAATCGTTTCATATTCTCCTTGAATTTTTACTGGAACTGGCATACCTTCAAAATGGTCTTTTAATAATCCGTCTATTCCACTATTTCTCTGAACTGGAAAAGCATTGATATTTTGTAAAATAGTAAGCTCTTTTTCAGTTTTTTCTTGATACTCGTTTGTTCCTTTGTTTAATAAGTTTGATTCAGAAATCACCATTTCTTGTAATCGTGAATTAGCAAGTTCGACAGCATCTTGTGAAATATCAATACCGATAAATTGTCTTTTTAAAGATTTTGCTGAAACGCAAGTTGTTCCACTACCACAAAACGGGTCAACAACTAAATCTCCTTCGTCTGTTACGATGTTTAAAATTTGATTAAGCAATAAAACTGGCTTTTGAGTTGGGTAGCCTGTTCTTTCTTTTGCTTTTGGGTTTAAATATGGGATTTCCCAAACGTCAGAAAGCGGAACACCTTTTTTCTCTTTTCCTAAAATTACATTTCCGTTTTCATCTTTTTTATATACAGATTTACCATTTTCATCACGCTCTCTATCTTGTAAAATCTGGTCAAGGTTTGTTGTTGCCGAATAGTCAGTATAAAGCGTATTGAATTTAAAATCCTGTGTTTTTGAATAGAAGAAAATTACTTGATGAGCATTTAAAAGTCCTTTTTTTGCATTAGACCATCTTTTGTATGACCAAATAATTTCACTATGAAAGTTCTCACGCCCAAACACCGTGTCCATCAAAACTCTAATATTGTGCGATGCAGTTTTGTCGCAATGTAGAAATACACTTCCTGTGTTTTTCAAAACTCTTTTTGATTGCTCTAAAACATTTTCAACAAGTGTTAAATACTCTTCAATAGAGTTGTATTTGTCATCAAATGCGTACGTTTTAGAATTATCTTTGTTGGTAAGACTATGTTTACATTGTGTAAAAAAAGGTGGGTCAAAGTAAATTAAGTCAACTTTGTTGGCTTCAATTTCTTTGAGTTTTTCAACACAATTTCCGTGATAGATTTTATTAGTTTCCATCTTGAGGTGTTCTTTCGTTAGCAATTTCTGTTAAAATAGCTTTCAAGTCAACTCCTGAATATGCTTTTAAATATTCCCAAGCTTCATCACCACCATAATACTCGCCTTCAACACCTGCATAAAGTGTTTTTAGAGTTTGTTGAATTCTGATTGCTTGTTCTCTTTGTGGGTAATAGAACATAACCCGAATAGGTTTATATCCGTGATTTCTAATTACCTGAACTCTTGTATGTTCTTTTGTAATGTGGTCTCCGTCAGTCGTAGCATCTCTCCATTTAACTTCAATTGCGTCATTTGCATTTAGAAAGTCAATTTCAAATGTTTTTGGTCGTTGTCCTATCGTGTTTTCTACTTTAGTTTTTATTCCATCAGGAAATTTATAATTTAAACATAAAGTTGCTGCTTCTTCGAGAAATGAACCTGCATACTTATAAAGGAATCGTCCTGTGTTTTGATATTTGTCAATAAGTTGTCCTTCTTGCAAAGAAATACCCAAAACACGATAGATAAGATAATGAGAGTTATCATCAGCTTTCATTTCTTCTGTTCGAGCTTCAATTTTCCCTTTCAGGTTTGCAGAATAAATTTCAGCTAAATTCTTTATACTTTGTATTAATTCGTCCATTCGTTTTTGATATATAATTTGTTTCGCAAGTTACGAAATTTTGTTCGGTTACGGTCGTCCTACAATGAGGCATAACGTTTTGGCGCTTGGCGAAGGTGGCGATTTTTACCACAAATGTTAATGCGGAGAACCAAACTTTGATTAACCACAAATATGTCTGCGGATAACGAAACCGCCACTTTTGCCAAACGCCTGTTAGCGGTTCGTTGTTCTTCTTGTATGTTCGATATTGTTAGTATCATTGACTTTTGGAATCTAAGTTTAAATTAGTTTTTACACTCTCAAATTCTTTTTGCCAAAGTCTGTATGAAAAATAAAAAACAGAGGTTAGCATTAGTCCATAAATTACATATAATGGTCTGCCAACTAAATTTCTAAATGAATTATAAAAAGAGATATTGTAGAACTGACATAAATTATGAATTGTTGCTATGAAACTTATGAAAATAACTACACGAACAAACACATATCCTGAATGAGCAAGTAGTATTTTTTTATTTTTTGGAGTTCTATAAAAAACTTTTAGAAAATGTCCCTTTTCATTAAAGTATAATTCTGAGACAAAGTCAGTCAGCGTATTTGATGTTGACTTGGTTTTTGGCGTGCTATATTTAAACGAATAATAGTAAAAGGCATAAATAATTAGTCCAACAATAATTATATTAACAATAATTAAACCTGTCCAACCAACACCAAAAAGTTTATACAATGGATTTGTTTCACCTGTTGGATTGTCAAAAAACCAAAGGCTTGTAGAGTAGAAGTCACATCCCCTTGCAAAGAGAAGTAGAAAGGTCAAAAGAAAGAATTTCGTTTTCATATTATTTACTATTTTATTGTTTGCTTATTGTTACTTACTATTTCAAACTGTTTGTCCCATTTTGGTTTAAGTTTAAGAAAAAAGTATATACCAAAACCCATCACCAAGGCTGTCCCAATTCCTGTCATATTGTAAAAAACACTATTTGGAATTCCACTTTCAACAACTACGTTCGGCATTCTTACCAATGTCTCTGAAACAAATGCACCATAAACACCCATAATACTCCAATACATAAAACTAAAATGAAGCGATTTATAATTGTTGATTGGTCGCTGAGTCAGAATTGGTATAAGTCCGCAAATAAGTGTCAAACTGCTTATTACTGCTGTCCAATGAAATATTCCCCAAATTCCGAAAAGCCTGTAAGTCATAAAAGCGGTAATTAAAACCACCAACATTGTCAATGCATATAGTCTACCAATAATTTTATGTTTTTTTGTTCCTTTGGGTAATACGAGAATAAATGTCCCGAATAAAAGAGCGAGAATAGAAGCTATAAAATGTATTAGTCCCGTGTCGCTTGTTATAAAATTTCCAAAATTCATAGTCAATGTTTTTTGTCTTAATGTTGGAATGTTCAGGTTTGTGTGGTCCGTTACAATTACCGCTAACGGACACGGCTTGCTGCTGTGCTGGGATTTGAAAAACTGTCAGCCCGGCAACCGAAGCCAATTAAAATTACTGATGTTTAAATTTAGTACAAATTACTACAAAAAACGGTCAGCCCGAAACAAAAGATGATAAATAAGAAAATGCCGATTGAACCAACTTCCGCCAGCATAGCAGCAAACCGCTTGTTATAGGCTGACGTTAAGTAGGTGGCTGTTTCGAATAATAAAAATGAGCTTCCAAGTATTTGGTCGAATACTGCTACCTAACAGAACGACTTTGACGAGATCTGAGCTGCCACTGTAACCAAGTTAAAATCTGTTTGATTTATTTGACCGCCACACTTGGAAGCATGTGTCGTCTCGATTTTGTTTTGCACCACGACTTGACCAAACAATTTTCTAAACTTTTGCAAAAAGAACCTGAGCAGGGGAGATCCGAATTTAAATTTTCTAACGACCCGAATCACGGTGTAACGAATAATGTTACGATTTAAAATGCCCTGCGAAGAGCAGTAGGCATTACACTAGCACAAAAAGAAAAGATATCAAACCGAAATACCCAAAAACCGCATTTACAAATATTGAACTGCATCGAAACAAAAAGTAACTCCGATTACTTCTGTCCAGTCAAAGAGTGCAAACGAAAAAAGAACTTGATCATATCGAACAGAAAACTGTTGCCAAAAATAACTGGCACTCAAAGTAAAGCACTAAAATATCTGAATGAATGTTACCGAATGTCCCGGAGTTAGCCTATAACGGTACGGCTTGGCGATGTGGCGGCATTTGAAAATCGTCAGCCCGTAACCGATGCTAAATTTATAAATAAAAGTTCATTGTTTATTCAATTGCTCGACGTTATTCGTCGGCTGGAACTAAAGCTCAATAGCTAACAAAAAGCTGAGTACATATTCGTCACCCCGCCATATAGCCAAACCGATTGTTGGTTGCTGTTTTTCTTTCATCTTTCAATCATAGGTTCAATATCTTTTTTGTCAGTCAATGAGTTGAACCAAAGTATGTTGGAAACAAATTTTTTTGAAACAACAAATTCATACTGCTTATGTCTGTCTAATTGCTCAACTCTAATCGCCGTATGTACTAATTCTTGATTTTCTGTGTCCTTACGATAAGATAAAGCAAAAAAATATCTGTATCGTGCCACACCTGTATTTTCAAACGGTCTAAATTCTAAGATTTGTTTTAGTCTTCCATAGTCAGCTCGCTCAATGCCGAACCGTAATCTCAACTCTTCGCTTGCAATTGACAGTTTGATAAGTGCAGAATAAATATTGTCTTTATTTGAAGTTTCAAGTAACTCAATCATATTTTCATTCGTGTCTCGCATAATGTGATTGTGTCAGTAAAAAGATATCCAATTTATAACGTAAACTGTGGCAATAAAGCTATTTTGGAAAAATAACGTTGCTTGAAAATTTGTCAAAAGTAAAGCTGTTGAAATTATTTTAAACTCTTGCGTTTTGTCCTGCTACGAATTTTAAACTGCCTGCGTCAAATAGCAACCAACGAGAGTTTGTGAAAAAACCTCCGCTCACCAAATATACACACAATGTGAATAGAGCAAACTACTGCATAAAATTTGTGTTGTATAGCATATGAATTTTGTAACAGGAACATCACGCCATCAAACTTATTTTGCCACCCTCGATGACCAGGTGGCAGCTGATAACCCGGTAAGACTTGTGGACGCTTTTGTAGATAAGCTGCAATTGCAGAAGCTGGGCTTTACTAACACAGCGCACAAGAGCGAAGGCCGCCCACCGTATGAGCCGGCAGTATTGCTCAAACTTTATTTGTATGGCTATCTCAACAAGATACGAAGCAGCCGTAAACTCGAGCGGGAGTGCGGGCGCAACATAGAACTCCAATGGCTGCTCAAGCAACTGCAACCAAACTATCATACCATCGCCGACTTTAGAAAGTTACAGGCACAACCGCTCAAAAATTTGTTCCGGCTTTATGTGCAATTCCTGGGCGATGCAGGCCTGCTCGGCAAAACCACCATTGCTGTAGACGGCAGTAAGTTTAAAGCAGTAAATAGTAAAAAGAATAATTACAATCAAAACAAAATAGACAAGCACCGCCGGTTTATAGAAGAGAAAACCGACCGTTACCTGCAGCAGCTCGATGAGATGGATAAGCAGGAGGATCAAACCAAAGATGACATCCAAGTAAAAAAAGAAAAGATTGCCGAAGGACTTAAAAAACTCAAAGAGCGGAGCATAAAGTACGATGACATTCAGCAAAAACTAAATGCCACCACCGACCGGCAGGTGAGCACCACGGATACGGATAGCCGCAGCATACTGGTGGTAAAAAGTATTGTAGAAGTTGCTTACAATGTACAAAACGCTGTAGACGATAAATACAATCTCATTGTACACACCGAGGCTACCAACACCAATGACGGCAAAGCATTGCAGCGGGCAGCCATACAGGCAAAACAAAATTTACAATTACAACAACAAGATCCCATTGTACTGCTGGCAGATAAAGGTTACCATACCGGTGCAGAGTTGCAAAGTTGTCAGCAGCAAAATATAACAACGCATGTAGCCTACAAAGAACAACCTGGTGTAAAACATATTGCTAAGGAATTTCTTGCAGAAAGTTTTGAGTACAACAAACAAGATGACAGCTATACCTGCCCCGCCGGTGCCACACTTACCAGCCTGGGCACATGGCACAATAAAAAAGGCGAAGCCAATGAAACGAGTTATCGTTTTAAAACCTACCGTACGGATGCTTGCAAAACATGCCCCTTAAAAAACCAATGCACCAAACTTCCCAAACGCATTGTGCAGCGCAGCGAATACCAGGATGCCGTAGACCTCAACGACAATAACATCAAACAAAACCCACAGTATTACAAGCGACGGCAGGCCATAGCGGAACATCCTTTTGGCACCATCAAACGGCACCTTGGTTACACCCACACTTTATTAAAAGGATTGCAAAAAGTAAACGGAGAGATGAACATGATCATGCTCTGCTACAACTTTATGCGCACCAAAAATATACTTGGCTTTGATGGTATGCTACAAGCACTCAAAAACTGGAAACCAAACTACCCCAAGGTGGTCTGTGCCTTCCAAACCCGGCTGCAACAAGCCTTTTACGGCCATTATAGCATCATCCAATTTTTATTTAATTAATAGCAATATATTTTACGGGAAGCTTTAAGAGCCGGTAACAAGTCTTAAACCATAGCTGGCGAGGGCCTTTTTTTTGGGAGGAAGGTTTTTTCACGGTCTGACGAACAGGGCTTTGCGATGTTGGGGGATTTGAAAATCGTCCGCCCGGAAGCGCTGCCGATTGAAAAACAAATGTACAAGATAACAACCAAAAGCCCACCGATGTTTGTCCTGCCCGAACAACTGCTGCCATGTTGCTAATGTTGAAGATTACAACGTCATGCCCCAATATTGCAAAACCCCATGTTGTACGTTCGTGCTTTTTATGGGTATGCTATTTTTCAAATTTTATTAACTCACTATTGTAGTCAATTGTAACTTTAAAATATTTTAAAAAAGAACCCCCAATAGCACCTTTAACTACTTTGTCCATACTCCCTATCATTCCTTTTGACCAAGCTTCATCAGGTCTCTTAGCAAACCAAACTGGTCCCGCTGTCAAGTTTCCAACTTTTACTTCAGGGACTTCAATTAAATCTGCACCTGTAAATTCTCCTTTTTCAATAATTCTCCAATCAGGATGTTGAAGGTGCCACTCGTTGAAAAGACTTTTTGCTATAAAGGAGCCTGCGGTAGCTTTCGCTTCAATGCCTAATTTTGCTTTTCCACTATCGCTTAACAAAAATGTAGCCCCTGTATCAAATAGAAAATCAATTGTTTTCCCATCAATTACCAATTTCATTCTTGGATGCCCAAATCTTTTGTTCCCCATCATATCTTTTTTAAAACCGAGAATCTGAATATTTTCGTCAACATTATCTTTTAAAATCGGAGTGTTTACTGACATTTCTCCTGTTTTATAATTAAACGTCCAAGCATTATTTATGAAGAAAAATTGTCCTAAAAAAATTTGATAATTAACAAATTTTGCAAAAAATATACTTTCTTTATCATCGTCAGGAGCTTGAATAAAAGGAATGTCTATATGAGTTTTGAAATAGTTAGGAATCTGTGGATAGGGCATGTCACGGTTATCATATATCTCTTTTGCAGAAATATATTTAGTGGTGTCACCGTCTATGTCTAATAAGTTGACTTTTGACTCTAAGCCAAGTTTTTTTACTGTTGAGTTATAAATTGCGGTGTACCCGCCACCTGTGTCGCAAAACCCTAAAATTGTATCTCCCTTGATGGTAGGTATTTTTAGGAAAAATCTTCCATCTATTAAGTCAGCAGGTAGATAGATTTGTTTGTTTGATTGTTCGGATATTTTTTGTGCAAAACCTAGTATTGGAATTACCATTAGCATTAAAATAAAAAACCTTTTCATAATATTTCATTTTGAGTAATTGGAATTTTCACAGCATGACGTACAACGTTTCTCGGCTTGGCGATGTGGCGGAAATCGAAGCACAAAACTTCAACTTTGCACTAAAGTTTAATTGAAAAACTGAACTTGAATTTAGTACTAAACCCGCCATATTGCCAAACCGATGTTAGCGGTTCGTTGTTTTAATAGTCACCATAGATGTAGCAAAACATTACGGATGTCCATAATGCAGAAAGTTTAATTCTTATGTTTATTTTGAAGTCTTCTAAATGTGTTGCCATTTTAATTCTTTATTTGCGATTGTTGTCTCTTTTCTTTAGATCCAATAAATAATAACCATAAACAAATTCCTATTTCTCCAAAACTTGCAGGTAAAATTATGTACCAACCAATTCCAAGTTCGGAATAATTTGGAATTAAGGTGCGTCCAAAGAAATCGAGTAAATATCCAAAACTACCAAGCATCAAGAGTATTCCAAAAAATCTAGGAAGAAAGTTTGACTTAAAAACTAAATATCCAAAAGGAAATAACCAAAGTCCCGAAAAAATATGGATAAGGCGCATTCCGTCGTCATATTGGTCAATATAAAAAAGCACCTGAGATTGAATTTGTTCCTGACTAAAAACTTTGAGATAATGTGGTGTTTTAATTAATGAAAGTGCAGTAAATTCATTTTGAACATTTATAAAATACATTGGTACACTTATGACTGCTAATAGAACCATTAATTTTGCCATATTCTCATTGACTTGTCTTAATAACTTATACAAGACAAGCGGCAAAAAGAGAAAAAAAGTATAACAGAGTAATCCACTTACAATTCCAAATCTGAATAGTGTTTCAGAGGTCGTTAAATTTTGAAAAGTTAAAGAGGCATTGTCATAGTTTATTAGTTTAGAAGGGACGTACATTAAACTGAAAATTCCTGTCAGAACCACGCCTAAATATATTAAACCTGCAATTCTTGATATTTTGTTTTTCTCTGTCATAAATAAATTTTTCTAATAAGACGAACGATGTCGCTTGTTTGTTACAGGTGTCGTTTTACAATGACCGCTAACGGTTCTCAGCTATACGCAGGCAGGGATTTTAACCACTGAATTTCCTACGAAGAACTGAACTTTAATTTTACCACTTTCCTGTCCCACGAAGCACGAAACCCCTGCTTGCGTATAGGTGATGTTATAGCCAGTGGTTCTTGTCGTCCGTCCTTGCAAACCATTGTCAATACTGCATTTTGCCGTCTTTGTCGTGTCGGGTAGTGCGGTTGTGTATTTTTTATTTTCTGAAGGGGAGGAGATTTTTTTTAATTCAATTTTGTCTGGGAGTGAAAGGTGGAAGCTCTTTTGCAAGCTTTGGTCTGTGCTTGGGCTTGTGTGGCTTGCAAATGTGCTTACACCTGTGCGATGGCTGTTAATATTGTCTATATGCTTTTTCATGTGCTTGTTTAATTTTGTCAGCCAATGATTTAGGTTCAATAACTTTCATGTTGTCACCGAAAGAAAGAAGTTCCATTAAAAGGTCATGTGTTAGGCAAAGTTTAAGTTTAATTTTCATTTCTTCGTCATTGTCCACCAAAACCTGTTGAGTGTCGTGGAGTGGTAAAGTTTTGATATACTTGCCTTGAAATGGGTCGAATGATAAGATGATGTCTTGCGGTTCTTCGTCATTTGGGCTGATAATTCCAAAGCAGTAACGGTAGCTTTGTTCAATGCTGTAATTGTCTGGATACTGGTATGTTTGATTCGTTATTTCAAGGTTTGTCAAACGGTCAAGTGCAAAACTCTTGATATTATTGTCTCTGCTGCCTTTAGCCATGATATACCAACGGTTCTTAAACTCCTTTAAAGCATAAGGTTCCACTAATCTTTGGCTTAATTCTTCTTCCCAAAATTTCTGATAAGTGAATTTTATTTGAAGTCTGTTTTTGATAGCATGAAGCAATCCATATAAATTTTCTGTTCCTTGTGGTCTGCGTTTTTCTAAATGAATAAATGGAGTTAGGTCTTGTGCGAGGTTCAAAGAATTAAACATATCAAACGCCTCCATCATCCTTTGGAAATTCATGTTTTCATTTTCGTTTTGGCTTATGAAATAACCTTTTTGAGATTTTGAATACTCAATGTCAATTCCAAAAACGTTTCTGATTTCCTTTATATCACGTTGAAGTGTTCGTTTTGAAAAACCTATTTGTAAGTTATCATCCTGCATTTGCAAATAGTCAAATTGATTTTCAATATAGGCTTGTAATTCCTCATAAGTTGAATAAGGTTTTACTTTCAACTTCTTTAGAATCAGAAGGTATCTTGATATATAACCTCGTTTTGACATTCAAATAGTTTTTAAGAGTTCTGTTTTTCGTAACTAAATAATTCGCCAACATTCAATGTTGAATACCATTCTTCATATATGTTGCAAAGTCGGTTGACAATAGCACTTAAATGATTTTTAATCATCTCATTTTCGCCTTCGTTTATTCTGCCGCTGATTCTACTCCAAAATTCCCAATCATTTTCTTTTATGAAACTCTGTTCCTTAACATTTACCAACCTGTCTTTCGGTGAAAGAGAATTGTTTTCACTTCGGTTTTCTTCCAATGATAATGCTCTGAAATTTCCAATTGCATTTGTCCAATGTTTCGTATTAGGGTTTATATACCATTTTGCATAAACCCAACTTGCTGGATAAATATGGTCCCAGTCCCAAGGTGTATTTGTATCTTCTAAGTTTTCCATTTGATTGAAGTCGCCAAAACTGTCATTGATATATTTTCTTTGAGCAAATAATACAAGAGGTTTGCACCAAAAAAGTTTGTTTATAAAATTATCCCATATTCCCTTTGTCGAATTGGCAATTTCAGTTTCCTGTTCTATTTCGTTGCTCAAAATACTGTTGTATATTTTTACAATTTCACTATTGGCAGATGGATAAAGATTATCCCAATGAACATTCTCTGTAACAACACTTTGAAGTAAATAACTTCTCAAAGAAGATGGTTTAATCATTGGATACATGATAAAATCTTTTTTGTTAAGATATGGAATACTCAAAACTTCTTTACTCCAAAAATTATTTTTTGAAATACTATTCCAAACTTCCCGAACATATTTTGTATTGTCTCTGCCAAACCATGATAATGCTGTGATAGTTGCTAATACTTTCCGTTTTTCATCTGCTGTTATTTCTTTGGTGTTTTGCTTAATCCATTGAAGAAGCATTAAAAATAATTCAGGTGAACCCTTGACAAGGGTTTTTACCAATACGATTGGTATTTCAAACTCATTTTCAGAAACGAGCAAGTTGAACGCTTTGGAAAAAATATCTTTTGCATTACCTCCTATGAGTTCATGAAGTTTGCTTTTGAATTTATCATCTTGAATTCTTTTTCTGAAATCGTTTACACTTAAAGGATAGGGATATGAACCTTCATTTATTTCTGAAAGTGCCAATCTTGAAACTAATGAAATCACTTGGGAAGGTGCAATAAAACTTGCTCCAATATTTTCAACTAATTGTTTTGCTTCAGGGAATGATGCTTTGTAAATAGAGTAAATTAGTTCCTCGCCTGCTATTCTTGTTCCAGAGGAATTTAAACGAACAAATAAAGTCGGGTCTTCTCCTGTCTGTTCGTCTTCGGCTTTCAAAATCTCCTTCTTTACTACGATTGTTGGAATTTCTACTTGCACTAAATTCTTGACGGCACAAAAAATATTGTTTAAAAAATCTGCGCTATCAATGACTTCTTGCAATTGGTCTAAATAACTTTTCTCATTGAAGTGGTTGTGTTTTGTCTTAATGTATTCAGTTGGCAATTTCTCTTTACACATTGCAACCAAATTTGCTTTCCAGCTTTTGTCGTTGTCCAAAATTGATTTTACTAAAAACGAAAATGGAATTGGCAAATCTGCATCGTATGGAAATGTATTAAGTGGAGAAATTTGAATGTAGCCGCCTTTTTTATTTTCAGGGTTCTCTCTGAATATGTTTAAAGCATTTCTTCTGTCTGCAACACTTAAAATTGAATTGTGATTAATACGCTGATATCCCCAAGGATGAGATTGTGTAACAACTCTAAAAACAAATTTTTGTGTAGCCGTTTTTTCTTTTGGTGCAATGTCAATCCAAATTGTCGGAACATTTTTTAATGACCAAAATTTTCCTTTTTCAGATTCATCAATATTCCAAGGGTCGTAAAACCCAAAAGTTATTGATGTAGCTCTCTGTTGTCCGTCAAGTAAAAAATATTTTTCGTCCTCACTTTTAGAAAGAAGAAGAGACCCAATTGGAAAACCACGTAAAATTGAATCCCACAAAGATTCAACTTGATTTACTTTCCAAACAAAACTTCTTTGCAATGCAGGTAGTTCAACATTTGAGTTGTCAAAATCTAATTGCCAAGAAGCAATTTTGGACAAGCCAAATGACAAAGGTTTTTCTATTGTTTTATTTTCAATGCTCATTTCTTAAATGTATTTGATAAAGGTTTGAACAAGCCATTGCATCACTCAATGCTTCGTGATGGTTCAACGGAATTTTATAATGTTTGCAAAGTGAAGCTAAGTTGTCGCCAAAAATTCTGTATGTGCAATGTCCTGTAAACTCTACTGGTGCAATATCATAATATTCCAAAGTTTGCTTGAGGCAATGAAAGTCAAAAGAGAAGCCATTGTGTGCGACAAGGTTTTGATGTTTAATAAACGGTTCTAATTGTTGACAAACCATATCAAAAGTTGGTGCATTTACTGTCTGTTCTGGAGTGATGCCGTGGATGTCAATGAATCTATCCCAGTAAAAATTATTTGGTGGTTGCACCAAAACAGAAATCTTGTCTTTTGTGATTCCATTTTCAACACGAACCAAACCAACTTGACAAATGCTCCAACGTTTGCCGTGTGCTGTTTCAAAATCTATTGCTGTATATGAACTATGCACTTTTGTAGCTTATTCTTTTACATTTTTCATCATAGGTTTCAATAAGGCTACCGTTTTTAACTGTAAACGTATTGCCTGCTGCGCCTCTTACAATTTTACTTCCTTGGCTCATATATGAAATACGTTTGCATTTTTCGTCATACACTTCAATTAATGAACCGTTGATAATTACAAAGAAATTACTTGCTACTCCAACAAGTTCTTTGCTTCCTGCACTCATGTATGAAATTCTTTTGCTGTTTGCATCATAAACTTCAATGAGGCTTCCTTTTTCTCTTACATCTGAAATCATTTTTTTGTCTTTTTATTTTAATGCCTACTCTATTCAGTTTTCGGCTAACCTGTTATTGTTTATTGCTTGAAATCCTATTGGATTGGTTTTTCTTGATTGTTGAAAATCTTTTTCGTCTTGGTTGTAAATTGATGTTAATGCCATTGGCTTGTTGATACTTGTATCAAAGCCCAATTTATTTGAAAGCTGTTGAGCTTTTTCAATTTCCAATTCTTTAAATTCATACTTTGCAATCAGTCGTCCTTTTCTCATTAAGGCACTATCAATTTTCGAAATGTCCGTATTGAAGGAACAAATTATTTGAACATTCAAACAGTCTGCGAGTAATCCGTCAGAAATATTCAATAATGCCGAAACTGGTGAACTGCCGTCTTTTTCTCTGTCAACTACAATGTTTTCTGCGTCTTCGATTACAAAAATCGAATTGGGGTTATCAATCAAAACAGAAATCAAATCAGGGTTTGTAATTGCCGTTGCCATGTTTGGAGGTAAAAATATTACGTCTTTCTTTATTGAAGAAATCAGATAACGGATGTAAGAGGTTTTACCCGTTCCAGGTTTACCGTGTAGCAACACTAACCCTTTATCGTTTTGCTTTGAGAGCCTCTTGTATATTGTTTGATGAATGTTTTTAAAATCGTCATTGTAATTATCCTCAATGTTCAATTTTGGTTTTGTAATATCCAGAGATTTTGTTGCAATGCCATGAGGAGTATTAACCAGCAGAGAAATAAGAGGTTTATTTCTTACGCTTCGTTCTTTGAATTTTCTTATTTCAGAAATTACTTTTTCAATTTTGGATGTTTCGGTCTTACTGAAAAGAAACCTTGCGGAAGAACAGTTGGTGTCAAAGTCAACAATTAAATCGTCAAATAAAATGTAAAAGATGTCATCAAGTTCTGCTTGCTTGCTTCCGTTGAAATGGCGTTTTATGAAATAGTGATGCTTGATTTCACTCTTATAGGTTTCACTGAACCATTTGTTGGCTCTCTTGCAATCAATATTTTTTTCGCTGATTAAATTCGGAATTGAATTGAAGTGAGCAAGAAATAAATTCAACTCGTTAATATAGCCGCCTCTGTCAGCAAACACTTGTCCCAAGCTAATTTTGGAAGAAGTTTTTTCCATTCCAAGTGTCGTGGTTGCGTGTTGGTTAAAGTTCACGATATTGTTTTCCATCCTTCTTTGATTTTTAATTTCTACAACAAAAGTAGAAGTATGAAACGCCAAAGTATGTCGCTCTAAAAATTTCTTTCTGTGGGTGGGTAAATTTGGCTCTTTTGATTTTGCGAAGGGTCGGCTTGTGTGTCGGGCAAAACCAAATGTGCCAAATGTGCGGCTGGCTAAAATTGAATAAAAAAAAATGTGCGGTGGGGAAAATAAAAAATACTGAAGCCTTGGCAAAGCGTGTCGGCTTAGTCTTTGTCCGATTGAAATATGGTTTGTATGTTGGTCACCTGTCAAAATGGTTTGTCTTTGTGCTTTTGTTTAAATTTTAGGTCGGTCGTTTGTCGCTTGCACGGTCGTTTTTTACCATTGGCTATAACGG
>NZ_MSSW01000107.1 GCF_002150685.1 Algoriphagus antarcticus | reverse complement strand
TCAGTGACTGCCGAAGATGGATCTACTCAGGATTGGGTAGTGACATTAACTTTTGGTGCGGAGCCACTCAGCACAGAGAAGGCTATTTTAACTTATGAAATTACGGGAGCTAATCCGGCAATAATTGATGCAGGAGCCTTTACAGTTGGGGTTGAAGTTCCTTTTGGAACGGATATAACTGGATTGGCGCCAATCTTTACACTTTCTGAAGGAGCAACGGCTAGCCCAGCTTCAGGAGTAGCTGCTAACTTTACAAGTCCAGTGACTTACTCAGTGACTGCCGAAGATGGATCTACTCAGGATTGGGAAGTCACTTTAACTGTGGCGGACGAAGTAATTACACCTTATGAGGCCCGAATTAATTTCCAGGATAATGTTACAATTCCTCCTACAGGATACGAAATTGACTTTGGCCAGGCATTCGGAACCAAAACACTTGCTGTAGGTGGCGATACTTATGCTTACGGATGGAAACTTAGGTCAAGTAATAATCCTTTTGATGCTTCACATTTAGCTACCGGAAACAATAATGGTGTTGGAAGGAATAGATTGGCAGGAGGATATGGTTCTGCTTCAGATATTGAAAAACTGGAAGGAACACTTGTACACTTCCAGGGAGATAATATTAGAAATAACAACGGAACTAGTGGTTGGCCTAATCAGCCTAGAGCTAATGAGCTAGTCTGGGAAATCGAAATACCGAATGGTATTTACGAAGTGACCCTATCGCTTGGTGATCAAGGAAACGATGTCGATAGCCGGCATAGTGCGACAGTTGAAGGATTTACAGTTGTTCCTGCATTCGTTCCTACTCCATCAGAGAATAGAAATGGAACTATCGTAGTACAAGTGAACGATGGACTTTTGACCATAACCGGTGAGGGTGGATACAATTCAAAAATCAATTACATCACTATCCTTCCAAGCATCGGAACTCCGGTAAGCGGAGAATTGGTATTTGATCCTTTGACAATTGATACAACACTTTCTCCTAATCAAACTTCTTCTTTCACAGCTACGCTTCAAGGAGCTGGTGCTGGAGATATTGGTTTGGTGATCGACGATGTCATCAATGGAGTAGATAAAAATGATACAGATTTTAATGATTGGCTGGCCCTACCAGCTTCAGGTTCATTAGGTTCCATAGTCTTTGCTAATTCGGCTACAGGTTTCACTGTAGGAACTACACGGACAAATAAAATTATTGCTACGGCTACAGGCTTTAAGCCAGCTTCTTTAGCAGCTAATCTAGAGGTAATTGAACCTGCTAGTACAGAGAAAGCTATTTTAACTTATGGAATTACGGGAGCTAATCTGGCAATAATTGATGCAGGAGCCTTTACAGTTGGGGTTGAAGTTCCTTCTGGAATGGATATAACTGGATTGGCACCAACCTTTACACTTTCTGAAGGAGCAACGGCTAGCCCTGCTTCAGGAGTAGCTGCTAACTTTACTAGTCCAGTGACTTACACAGTGACTGCCGAAGATGGATCTACTCAGGATTGGGTAGTGACAGTAACAATAGCTGAAGAGACGGCTAGTACAGAGAAGACTATTTTAACCTTTAATTTCGCTGGAGCTTTAGGTGCTCCGGTAATTGATACAGGAGCCTTTACAGTTGGGGTTGAAGTTCCTTTTGGAACGGATGTAACTGGATTGGCACCAACCTTTACTCTTTCTGAAGGAGCTACTTCTAGTCCAGTATCTGGAGTTGCAGCTGACTTCACTAGTCCAGTGACTTACACAGTGACTGCCGAAGATGGATCTACCCAGGATTGGGTAGTGACCGTTACTTCAGGTCAAGCGCCTGTTCTACCATGTTCACCTTACAGCTTATTGCCGTGCGATCAAATCGTAAAATCTTCTCCAATCAATTTGACATTTGATGGAAATGGAACCGGTTTAGTAGATAAAAACGGAGTGGCAACAGGATTTACAGTTGCAGTACCTCATTCTGCAGCTAGACTTACTAACGATCTGCCAATTACTTATCCAGAAGTTAACGGCTTCGAGCCAAGTAAATTGACAATATCCGGAGGTAATCTTGTCGTAACAGCGACTCATGGAATTGCTTTCTTAGCACCACCTGCAAGCTCTAATAATAACACTCAGGTTAATTCATTGGGCGTAGGGTTGAACAATATCACAGGCAAACTAACTATCGAAACAAAATTACTAGCTCTAAACAGTGGCGGCAATGCTGCCCAAGCAGGAATTTGGTTTGGTTTGGATGAGGACAATTTTGTCAAACTCAACTACAACAATGGAAACCAGATTGAGCTTAGAAAAGAAGTTGCAGGTTTATCGTCTACTGCGGCTGTAGCTTCCAATCTTGATCAGATACAAATTAATATCGGAACTGGAACTACTAGGGACATTACGTTGAGAATGGAGGTAGATCCTGTAGGAATGACGATCAGATCTTTCTATTCAATTGGAACTGGTGAATTTATACAACTAACCAATTCCTCACTTTCCCAGTTGTCACTACCTCAAGTTTATCTTGATGGATTGACTTCTGGCGATCTATCAGGAAATACTTTTGCAGGTGTTTTTGCGACCTATCGAAACGGTTCCGTCTTCGATGCTACATTCGATTACTTCTCAGTTAACGAAGAAGAAATAGTTGTTCCAAAAACTTTACAATTCAGCCAGTCTGAATTGAATTTCACAGGAGAGGTGGGTTCTGCCATATCAGCTCAGTTTGTAGATCTGATTGCAAGTGAAGGAACGCCTACAGTAGGGCTTTCAGATGATCCTGATTCAGGAGTATGGTTGATTCTTCCTACTGACCCAACTGTTGGGAATCTTGAGTTTGGAGTGAATACAAATAGTGCTGCAGGAACTTATTCTACGACAGTTTTCGCAACCGACGAACCAGATACTCAAGGATATGAGAATGCTCAGATTACAATTAATTTGACATTAACTGACCCTGGCACTCCAACTACAGACTTGAAGGTTAATTTCTCTGATCCAATTACTCCGGCGCCTGCTGGATACATAAGGGATAGTGGAGATTCTTATGCTAATAGAGGGAATGGGTATTCTTATGGTTGGCTAGATGCGACTTCTTCAAATCCTGCAGATTTAACTAAAAATGGTAGAAACCGAGCTGTTGCTGGAGTTTCAACCTTAGATAATACGCTAATCCACATGCAATACGGAAATGTTTCCACCAATGCTGCAAATGGTTATTTGCCAGATGCCAAGTGGGAAATTGAAGTTCCAAATGGCACCTATACTGTGTTGGTTGCTGTGGGAGATCCAAATGTAGATGGATCTGCTGCGGACACTCCTTTCCATACCATTGAAGTTGAAGGAACTGCAGTTATTGATCGATATGAAGCAACTGGAATAGTTGGTTCGGCTACAAGAGGAACTACAGGAACAGTGACTGTTATCGTCACTGATGGAAAATTGACCTTGGATCCTGGAAATGGGTTTAATACCAAAATTAGATATGTAGAAATCTCTTCCGGTGGTACAGTAGAGCCTCAAATACCAAGAGTATTGGGTGTAAATCCTGCCAACGGAGCCACAAATGTGCCTGTAGCCACCAGTGTGTCTGCAAATAATCTTTTCCTCCCAAATGCTGGAGGACTTAATAACAGTACAATCAATGCTTCAACTGTCAAATTGACGAAGCAAGGTTCTTCTACACCAGTAACAGCAGGTGTAAATGGAACAGGTGGAGGAGATGCTATTAACTTGACACCAAACCAACCGCTTGAAGCAAATACTACTTATGTATTTACCATTGATGGCGTCCAAGACGTTTCCGGTGCAATGCTGGAAGTATTTACCTCTACCTTCACCACAGATGATGGTGGAGTAGTTGGGCCAACTACTGATTTGGACAATGTATCGTTCACTAAAGTAGGTCAAGTCAAAGCCGGAGGAAAATATACTTCCTTGGAGGTTGGGCCTGATGGACTTCTGTATGCGCTTGAAATCGGAGGCGATATCCATAGATGGACAATGAATGCTGATGGTACTTTAGCAAATGAAGAAGTTCTTACAGCTTGGAAATCAGGGTATGGCAGCAGAACAGCTATCGGATTTGTTTTCGATCCAGCAGCTACTTCGGGTAACTTGATTGCTTATATCTCACATGTCAGTGGAGGCTTGAGTAATGGTCCGGATTGGGATGGTAAAATATCCAAATTAACAGGACCTCAATTAGCCACTGAGCAATTGTTGGTCACTGATCTTCCGAGATCCAAGCGAGATCACTTGACTAATAGTTTGGCATTCAGATCTTTTGAGCCTACTGTATTGTATTTCAATCAGGGTAGTAACAGTGCTGCCGGAGCCTTTGATAATGCATGGCAAAAAGAGGAGCGAATGCTTTCTGGAGCTACTTTAAGACTTGATCTTGCGAAGCTTCCAGCCAGTTTGCCTTTGAATGTTCGTACAACGGACAATATCCAGGCAATTATTGCTGCAAATGTGAATTCACCAACGCTTGACGGACTTTACAATCCATACTATGTCAATGCACCACTGACTCTATTTGCTTCAGGTGTCAGAAATGCATACGACTTGGTATGGCATAGCAATGGTCAGCTTTACATACCAGCGAATGGTACAGCAGGAGGAAGTAATGCTCCGGCTTCTATTGATGGAATGAGAAGACCAAACGGTACCTTCTATAATACATCTGGCGATCCGACAAATTATCCTGCGATCCCTGCATCAATTAATAATAACACGCAGCGAGATTGGCTATTCAGAGTAAATCCTAGCGAGCCAATCGGATATTATGGACATCCAAATCCATTGAGAGGTGAGTTTGTCCTCAATAGAGGTGATGTAGATGTGAATAACAGCACAAATGCTTATAACGGAGTTGTTCCGGATATCAACTACCGAGGCGCAGCGTTTGACTTCGAATTAAACAAGTCGCCAAACGGAGTAATCGAATACCAGAGTAATGCTGAAAACGGAAACTTAAGGGGAGCTATCCTTGTGGTGAGATACAGTGGCTCATCTGATATTATCGCATTGGTACCGGACGGACCAAATGGTGATATCCAAACTTTCAAAGAAGGAATTCCTGGTTTCACAGGATTTGGGGATCCGCTTGATTTGGTAGAAGATGTCTCTACCGGAAATATCTACGTTGCCGATTATGCCAGAAATGAAATTGTCCTGCTAAGACCAAGCAATCAAGCTTCCCCTAAGCCAGTAATATCTGCGAACACAGAACAAGTTGTGGGCGATGCGATTGCTGCTGGAAATGTAGTCTATGTCGAAGAGATTCTACTTTCTAACTTAGGAAATGCGGTCTTAAATAACATAGCGTTTACAGTGACAGGTGGTGATGCTGCACAATTTACAGTCACAGGAATGCCATCAACTTTGAATGCTCAAAATACCGGTTCATTCCAAGTGACTTTCGATCCTGCTTCTAACGGGCCTAAGTTTGCAACGTTAACAATCACAGGAAACAATGCCCAACCAATTTCAATCGGATTGAGTGGTCTGGGCAAGCAGGGACTTGGAGGAGCTAATGAGCCATCACTCCAGTGGATCTTGGATACTCATCTAGGACAAGGAGCGATCAATGTAGGCGATTCAGACCCTTCCAATAATATAATTACAACTGGTGCCTCTACTAACTACAATGCGTTGATTGGTGGAGAACTGGCTATTCAGAAATTCCAAAGAGCTTCCGATGGCCCAGTGTCTGTTGAGTTACTGAGTGTATATGGACCAACAGGTTCTAACCCAGTTGTTGCATTTGGTTGGTATTTGAGTGGTAATGCTGCAAGTGTTCAGGAAATATTCACAGTTACCAATGATCCTTTATCCAATGGACAAAGCTTAAATCCAATAGTTACGGGAGTCCTTGAACTGGATCCTGCAAATGCAAGCTTTGGATTTGTGAGTAGATGGCCATTCTTCCAGAATAGACAATTGTTCAGTGAAGATGTCTTGAATACGTTCACAGGAGCAATCCCTCACCATGTAAGAGTATATGCTCTGCCAGGTGAAGACAATGCATACATCGTAGCTACTGAGGAGCATATTTCCGGATTTGACTATCAGGACATTGTAGTCATTGTAAGAAATGTTATGCCATTCTCAGATGTAACTCCTGAAGAAGGTTGTTCTCCTATAAGTACGCTCGATTGTCAGGATATCGATGTTACACTTCCATTTACACTGAACTTTACAGGTTCTGAAGGTGGATTGGCAAATACAGGATTCACTATGGTAGATAATCCATCGGCTAGGATAGCGATTGATGGACCGGTCTTCAACGCAAATGTTCCAGGTTTTGAGCCTTCTCGATTGAGTTTCTTTAATGGAAACTTGGTGATCAATGCCAATAACGGAATTGCGTTTGCTAACAATACTACAAGTTCTGACACCAATTCTCAACTCAATACGCTTGGAGCTGGGTTTGATGCCGATGCCTATGGAAACTTTAGCATCAACACTACGCTTGCAGAGCAATATTCAGATGCAGTAAACAATTCTGAGCAAGGCGGATTATGGTTTGGTCTCAATGAGGACAACTTCGTTAAACTAATAGTTGATAATGGTGGTAGAGTAGAATTGAGACGTGAAGTACTTGGGGTCTCTGCTAATTCTGATCAGGTAATTACCGCTGCCATTGCAAATATTAATTCAAGTGTAGTCAAGTTAAGATTATATGTTGATTTGGATAATAGCTTGCTACAAGCGTTCTATACCATCAACACTGGTGCAGAAATAGAGCTTGGCACATTACCACTTCCAGCTTCCTACATTACTGGAAACAGTGCATACTCTAACCAAAGTTTTGCAGGTGTATTTGCAACCAAGCGCAGAGAATTGACTGCGCCAACTGTAGCTTATGCTTTTGCTGACTTCTCTATTGTACCGGATAATAATCCAGTGACTCCAACATTCGGACCACTGAAAATCAATTTCTCAACTGCAGCCGATGCGGCTCCAGTAGGATATGAGAGAGATTTGGGAACTGGATTCGGAGATCGAGGAAATGGATTTACTTATGGCTGGTTGACTACCAATGGAGTTACTCCATTGGATCTGACTGGGAATACCCGAAATAGAGCTATTGCAGGAGCAGATTTTATACAAAATACGATCATCCACATGCAATATGCCAATGGTGTAGCTCCAGGAGGTACAGTAAATGGAAATACTACAGAAGGCATATGGGAGGTAGTTGTACCAAATGGCACATACGCAGTGACTATCGGGGTAGGCGATCTGTCTGTGGATGGAAATCCAGCAACGGTTCCATCGCACACTATAAACATAGAAGGTGTGAATGCAGTGAATGCATTCGTGCCTACTGGTACTGCCGGTCAATTGACCAGAGTCACTTCTGGAACAGCCACCGTGACTGTTACTGATGGTAGATTGACAATAGATGCTGCAGGTGGATTTAATACAAAGATTCATTCACTTGAAATATCACAATCAGGTGCAGTAGATCTTCCATTCTTTACAGGAGTAAATCCTGCAAACAATGCCACAGGTGTAGCTATCGAAGGATTCCAGATTAATGTGGCTATTGATACTCCAGCCGGCTATGAACTGAATTTGGCTAGTATTGATGGTAAGGTTAAGCTGTTTGAAGTAACTACCAGCGGTAACATCGACCTGCCTATCAATCCAAATGATACAGGTGGGGGAGATGCGATTACTGTGACTCCTATAGCTTCTTTGAAGGAAAACACTCAGTATATATTCCAGATCAGCGGCGTACAAGCGAACAGAACCGGAGACTTAAATGATCTCCTGACTTTCGTTTCTTTTGAATCAAGATTCACCACAGGAGATCTGAACGAAGGTGAAACCCCAGTTCGAGATCTGACCGGAGTATCCTTTACTAAAGTTGCAGGAGGATCTGCGCTAGGAGAGGGTACGATCAATGAAAGATTCTCTAGCCTTGCAGTAGGTCCTGATGGCAAATTGTATGGAAGTACGATTGGAGATTTCCAAAGCGATGGAAAGATCTTCCGTTGGGATATGGCAGCTGATGGTACATTAGAGAACTTGCAAATTCTAAGTCCAGTACTGAATGGTTCTAATCATCCAGTGACAGGTACTCCTGCCGGTAATGATCGTTTGATTATTGGTTTTGCCTTTGATCCAAATGCGACTGCTGAGAATCTGGTAGCATACATTACACATAGTGTGGCTTCAGAATCTGCCGGTCCTGAGTGGGATGGTAAATTGACTAAGCTATCTGGTCCAAATTTGGCGACTGTAGAGGATTTGATTATCCACTTGCCTAGATCTTCAAAAGATCACTTGACCAATAGTTTGACCTTCGATCCAGCAGGTTTGATGTTTATCACTCAGGGAAGTAATTCCGCAGGGGGAAATCCTGATCCAAGCTGGAACAACCGTCCTGAGAGACTTCTTTCTGCTGCTATCTTGAAAATAGATCTGGCTAAACTTCCTTCAAGTTTACCATTGAGTGCATTCACTACGGATGATATCAGTGTAATCAATGCTGCCCCTACCTCAGGGTTGAGTATGAGCAATGGTACTTACAATCCATATAGTGCTTCTTCGCCTTTGACAATATTTGCCTCAGGTATAAGGAATGCTTATGACCTGGTATGGCACTCAAATGGCTGGCTTTATGTACCGACAAACGGTACCGCCGGCAATAACAACAATTCTCCAAATTCTCCTGCCACAACGGATTATCCTTTGGCAAGAAGAATTGACGGATTGACTACGATTCCTGCAACACCTTCACTTCTCGGTGGAGAGACACAGAAAGACTGGCTATTCAAAACCAGAGGTGGTTCCTATCACGGGCATCCAAATCCATACCGCGGTGAGTTTATTCTTAACCATGGTGGTTTGCCATATAGCAATGTGCCAGGACAAACGGATTCCCCAAGAGTGGATGTAAATAAATATCCAAGAAATCTCGGACCAGATCCTAATTACCGTCAACCGGCATACGACTTTGGATTCAACAAGTCACCAAACGGTGTGATTGAGTACAAATCAGATGCGTTTGGTGGAAAACTTCAGGGCCTATTAATGGTCGTGAGATTTAGTGGTCAGGATGATATTATCGTCATGGATCCTGCATCTAATGGTGACATTGCTGAAGCATATACCTCTATTCCGGGTATGGGTGGATTTGATGATCCTTTGGATTTGGTAGAAGATCCTAAAACGGGAAATATCTACATCTCTGAATACGACAGAGGCGCAGGTAACAATGTAAGATTGACGCTATTGAGAGCATCTGTTCCGGCGACTTTGAAGCCAGAACTCGAATCAAATCCTGAGGAATTGCTATTCGAGATTGAGGTACAGCAAAAAACTGTGGGAGGAACTACCTATGGTAATCAGACTGATACCAGAACAGTAGAGGTGACTAATAATGGAACTGAGTCAATTACGATTTCTTCAGCATCAATTGAAGGAGATATATTAGACCAATTCAATGAGGTTAGTCCAGCTGGATCCACAACATTAACTCCAGGTCAGTCCTTAGTTTATACAGTGACATTCGCTCCTGCATTGAATAGTTCAAACCTCGGCTATCATACTGCAAATTTGGTGTTGACTACCAATTCTGAGATTCAACCGGAGTTTGTAATCGGACTTCATGCGCTGAAAAAGAATGGTCTTGAGGGTGGCAACGAGCCTCCATTACAAGCAGTGGTGAACACGCTTGGTTTTGGAATCAATGTAGGTTGGACTCAATTAGCTGTAGGTATCGGAACTGATCTGAAAGGTGAAGAGGAACTGGTACAACAGTGGGTGAAAGCTGGCCCAGGTAATATTAACATTACTCCTGTGGGCAGATATTCTCCGGCAGAGTTATTACCGTTCGGTTGGTACACTAATACAAATGGTGTCATCAACTTGAATGAAGTTGGGGCACTTGCAGAAGACTTGGAGAATGCTCAAACGCTTTATCCGGAAATTGCCTCTGGCAATAACTTCTTCGACCCATCCGGTGCGATATTCGGACTATATGTGGATTCTAACACGTTTAACAGAACCAACTATACTGAAGACGGTATCAATACAGGTGGAGTGGCAAGAAGGGCAAGAACCTATCCGATGAGAGATAGAGCTGGTAATCTGATAGAAAACAGCTTCTTGGTAGCATTTGAGGATGCATCTAATGGAGATTACCAAGATTATATGTTTGTGATCGATAACGTTATTCCTTACGAGGAAGGATTATTGACCATGAACTTTAACCCAACTTCGCTGAATATCAATACCTCAGCATTGGATGGAAACACAGTTGCGCAGCAGGTGACACTGGATGCCACAGGTCCATTGACAGGAGCTGAGGTTACCTTGGTGGCTAATGCTCCTTGGATTAATCTTCCTGCAAATATTACAATCGGAGTTCCGTTTGATCTGATCATCGATAAAGCTGGCCTGTCATTTGGCACCTATCAAGGTAAAGTAACTGCGACAGCTCCGGGCTACCCAGCGGAAGAGTTGAATGTCCAAGTGACTATCACTGCTGAACCAGTGTACACTTACCAATTCAACTTCCAGAGCAATACTGCACCTTATGTTGCAATCGCCTCGCCAAGTGGATGGACGGATGATTTTGGTGCAGCATTTGGTCAGAGAGGTGGTTTCACGTTTGGATGGGTTACTCCAGGTACAACTACTCCTGCTTCTGCAGCTGCGAATGGCAGAAACAGAAATACAGGTATTAATGATGATGCGTTGTTGAAGACATTCACAATCATGGGTCATAGAACTGCCGCTAGCTTCCCGCTAAGGGATTGGTTAATAGAGCTGCCAAATGGCTCCTACACAATAAATATCAGTGTGGGTGATGGTGACTTTGCAGATAGCTACCATAAACTTAATGTGAATGGTGTAACTGTGATTGACTACAATCAGGGTGTGAACCCACTTCCGGGTACTAATCAGGAAGCAACTGCAACGGTGGAAGTCACCAACGGAATTATGAGACTTTCTCTAGCATCCGGTGGTGTCAACGCGAAGCCTAACTATATCAGAATAGCACCATTCGTGGTGTCAGCTCAAGCTCCATTATTGACTACTTCCTTAGAAGGTCTTGAGTCAACATCCGGAGTGTATAGAGGAGGAGTGACAGCTACTATTGTAGCAGTAGATAGAAGTGAATCTGCGGAAGGAATAGTACGTACAGAATATAGCCTGAATGGATCTGCACTACAGGCCTATACAGCACCTGTGAGTATAACAGCTCCGGGAAATTATACTTTACTGGTAGAGATAGAAGACGGAAACGGAAACGTTACCACGGAGACCTACACCTTTGCAGTTGAAGCTTTGTCAGGAGCATTGTTGGAAATTGAAAATATGACCAAAATTCCTGGCACTCAGCGTGCATTCCCAGCCAATGACTACTATACATTCTATAGATTCAGAACGCCAGGTGAAGCAGTAACCCATGATGCAAATGTGATGAAGCTGAAGAATACTGGTACCGGAGATTTGGTTATTGATGAGATTAATCTCTCTACAGCCAATGATTACACCTTTACTGTTCTTCCATCAGGAATATTGCCTACTGGATTGCCTTTGACAATACCTGCGGGTGGCTCAAGAGATATCAATATCAACTTTATATCGAATCCAGCTGGAGGAAACAATGCGATTATCAAGCGTACAATAACCATTTCATCCAATGCTGATAATGGTATTGAAGCTGTGGCTACGCTTCATGGTGGATTTGCTCCTCAACCTGAAGGTGGTGATGAGATTGATGCACAGGAAGTATTCGATTCGTTTGGGTTTACCACTTCCATGAGAAGCTCAATTAATGATGCTGGAAATAATACAGGAAACTTCATCGTGAGACCAAGTTCTAATGCTCCAATTCCTGCAAACGTGGATGCAGGTTACGAGGGTGACTTGATCCTTTCTGCCAACTTTGTACAAGCAAATCCTTCTCAGCCGGTAAGAGGCTTGCAACTATCTGCACTACATGGAGGACCTGGGTCTAATGGAGCACAACTAGTGCAGCCACTTGCCCAAGGAAATGCAGTAGTAGGTGGTATGAACTTCTCTCACGGACCAAACTGGTATCAGACGCTGCTTCCTAAGAGTGGAGGAATTGAAAGCACTATTATCAACGCGGATTTTGCAAATACTATAGCTGGTCCATTCCGAATTGCAATCGCTGGTTATTCTTCCGCAGGAGGAAATAATATCAATGCGGGTAGTCCAAACCTAGCTGGTTTGAGAATATATAAGGCAATAGATCGAGATGGCAAAGTGATTCCGAATGAGTACATCGCGCTTCAGGACTTCGTCCAGGGTGGATGTGGTGCTGGATCAGCAAATTGTGATTGGAATGACAACACCTTCTATTTTATCAATATTCGACCTGAGGCAGTACCTACTGCTGAAGCGCTTGAGAATCTGAGCATAATAGAGGGAGTACAGTTTACCACCGATCTAGCTGGATTCTATGATAAAGGCTACCCGGGTAACAAGTTGTTCTTCAGCTTGCAAATGGTTTCAGGTGATGCAGTTCCTTCTTGGTTGACTATCTCTGAAAACGGTCAGATTACTGGTACAGCTCCAGCAAATGCAGAAAGTAGCTATGCTGTGAATGTAATTGCTACTGATTATAACGGATTGATTGCAGGTTCTCCACTTACTATACTAGTGGATAAAGCTCCTGTAGCTATCGCCGAAGCAAATGTCTCAGAAGGCAGAGCGCCGCTGACAGTTTCATTTACTGGAGAGAATTCCACAGATGAGGCTGAACTAGCGAGCTATGAGTGGTTCTTCGAAACTGGAGCAACCGCTACTACCGCAAATGCTGAACATATCTTCGCTTCTGAAGGTGAATACGAGGTAATCTTGACAGTAACCGATATCAATGGTTTGACTGACAGTGATACCTTAATGATTACAGCATTGAATCCTGTGGGTCCTTTGGCCAGAGCAACGTCTGATATTGTGGGCGGACAAGCTCCAATAACGGTGTCTTTTGACGGAAGTACTTCCGACTCCGATGTTGCGATTACAGATTACTTGTGGGATTTTGGAACAAACGACGCCACAGCTAATACGGCAACAGCTTCTTACACTTATACCGAAGCTGGTGAATACACTGTCACCTTGACCGTCACCGATGCGAATAGCTTGACCGATCAGACTTCTATCACTATTACGGTGACTGGAAATGTAGGTCCAACAGCAATAGCAGCTGCAGACGTTCTTGAAGGAGATGCACCATTGACTGTCAGCTTCCTGGGAAGCGAGAGTACAGATGATCTTGCAATAGTGAGCTACTTGTGGAACTTCGGAAATGAGGAAACCTCAACTCTGGCTGACCCTACAGTAACCTTTAATGAAGTAGGGGTTTATCCTGTGACCTTGACGGTAACAGATGCTGCTGGATTGACAGATGTAGCAAACTTGAGTATTACGGTAAATGAACCGGCACCAGAGCCTAATTTTGAATTGAGAATCAACGCAGGTGGACCTGAATTGACTCATGAAGGAAAAGTGTTCGCAGCTGATAACTCATTCGTTGGTGGAAAAGTATATGCTAACAATGCAGCACTAGTGCCAGCCTTGTACAAAACTGAGCGAAGTGCTAATCCTCCGACATTCAGTTACCAGATACCTGTGCCTAACGGAACATATACCTTGAATCTTCACTTTGCAGAGATCTATCATGGTGCTGCCGGCGGTGGTGCAGGTGGAAATGGCAAACGAATCTTCGACGTGAACGCCGAAGGTGTTTTGATCCTGGATAACTTCGACATGAATGCACAGGCAGGTCCTCAAACAGTGATTGTCAGAACATTTGAGGTAACCGTAACTGACGGCGTGATGAATCTAAACTTCTCAGCACTTGCTGCTGTGGGTGGTGTGAATGAACCGAAAGTGTCTGCTATTGAGATCATTGGATTCGTGAATACTAACCAAGCTCCTGTAGCAGTGGCCACGGCTACTCCTGAAAGCGGATTTGCTCCGCTTGAGGTTGTGTTTAGTGGAGTAGGTTCTACAGATGACGAATCGATAGCGACTTACACTTGGAACTTTGGTGATGGATCAGTAGCGTCTAATGAGCAGAATCCTACACATGTTTATGCTGAAGTAGGAGAGTTTACTGCCACACTTACTGTGACAGATGAAGAAGGTCTGACTAATTCAGCTACAGTGGCTATACTCGTGACAGTAGGTAACCAAGCTCCTGTAGCAGTGGCCACGGCTACTCCTGAAAGCGGATTTGCTCCGCTTGAGGTTGTGTTTAGTGGAGTAGGTTCTACAGATGACCAATTGATAGCGACTTACACTTGGAACTTCGGTGACGGATCAGCAGCGTCTAATGAGCAGAATCCTACGCATGTTTATGCTGAAGTAGGAGAGTACACAGCTACATTGACAGTGGCTGACGGGCAAGGGTTGACAAATTCCGCGACAGTATTGATTACTGTAGCTGAAGAGCCAACTGACAACGGATTCAGCTTATATCTGAATACAGGTAGCGCAGCAAATGTAGCGTTTGACGGTAAGCTGTTTGTAGGAGATTTGGCAACGCCAACCCTCTATAACAGCACGCATACTTATACCAATACAAATGCAAGCAACTTGCCATTGTACCAGACAGAGCGTGGTTCTCAGGCCGATCTTACGATCTTGAACTACAGCATTCCTGTACCAAACGGTACCTATACTGTGAGTACGTATCACAATGAAATGTACTTCGGTAAAGTGGCGGGTCAGGTCAACGCAATAGGCAAGCGGGTGTTTGATATCCTGATTGAGGGTAATCTTGTGAAAGATAATCTTGATCTGTTCTCAGAGTCAGGAGGAAATCCGATCAAGCTGACCTTTACAGAGGTGGTTGTACTAGACGGGGTAATGAATATCAGCATGCCACCAAGTGCAAACCGAGCATCAATCTCCGGCTTGGCTATCGATAAGGTCATCGATGTAGTAGTAGAGAATGAGGCACCAGTTGCCGCATTCACTCAAAGTCCAGAAACTGGAATTACTACCGAGACAACTGTGAGCTTTAACAGTTCAAGTTCAACGGATGACAAGGCAATAACTAGTTACGGATGGGATTTCGGTGACGGAACTAGCTCAACGGAAGCGAATCCTACGCATACGTTTACTACAGCTGGTACTTATAGTGTGAGCTTGACGGTGACGGATGCAGAAGGCTTGAGTGATGTGGCTACGATACAGATCGAGGTATTTGAGCCGGCTCCGGTAGAATATGACTTCAGCATGTATATCAATGCGGGTAGCATTCAGACGGTGAGTTATGAGGGTAAGGAGTTTGTCGGTG